>CAZELM010000090.1:0-3792 GCA_964512995.1 uncultured bacterium | reverse complement strand
TTACTTTGTAGCAGACGGTGTTGTCTTCGCCCATAGATACGGGTTGGACTCTCCCACATCTCAATTATCTCTCGGAGCTCTATCGCTTAAGGGTGACTATCTTCCCCCAACGGCTCACACATTCCCTGTCTACGCTTCACCGGTTTCGTTACCTCACCCATGCAAGACTCGGTACCTGGTGCTTCTCTCGTCGCTTACCAGTGCAGGACTTACACCTGCTGGAATATGCCAGCTTTGCCTGGCGCACACCCATCTATCCTATCATGTAATTCAGCAATTTTAATCTTATAAAACTGATAAAATTCTTCATGAATCAGTTCGATCTTTTTCAGATCTTCAAAATTCTGCTCAAACAGCTTGAATGCTTGAACTGTTTTTTCCACCGCATCTGATTTTTTCTTTGTTTCTGCACATAAATTCCTCAACCCATAATTATCGATCAATCTATGATATTTTTTTTCAAGATCATCCAATACATCTTTATTTTTTTCTCTTTGATAGTCATAAAACCAGTACAGCTTCATGATCAACATGGGTTCATGTTTTCCTGAGCTCATGTTTTGTCTATTCTGAATCCTGTATAAATACCTCGGACCCACCGTGGGAGTTTTCCACAATTTCAGTTCAATATCGGTGAACCAAAGAGTGGTCCAAGCAGATCCATCATTGTCATAACCGGGAAATAACCATAAATTGGGTTCATAAAAAAATAAATAGTGGGAATGTTCATCATATTGTGCAAATTGGATGGATTTCCTTTCAAATGAAGTTCTAAAGATTTCATGGAGCAGTTTAATCTGGGTGATATGGTTTTGAAATCCATCGAGTTTCCTGAGGTTTTTCGGGATATCTTGGAGATCATTATAGTATTTATATTTTTCAATGATCCAGGTTCTGTACTCATTGATGATCGAGTTCTCTGGGAGGGTTGTTTTTAGAAAAAAATTATATAATTCTACCCAGTTGATTTTCTTGAACTCACCCTTGGGTTGTATTAGAAGACATGAATATGGCTGCTCCCTACCGCTTTCAACATCATAGTACTTTAGCGGGTCTCCAATATCATACCCCGACTTCAAGTAAATATAGACCTTTTCCTTACAGTCTCTCAAATTATTTAATATTGTTTCATCCTGCTTTCTCTTTGGATGTCTAGAAATTTTCTCGATTTTATCGTAATAGCTTCCGAGTTGGCGGCTACCGGATTCATAGGAGTCGATCTTATTCTCAATAATGATAGCAATTTTACGATGACTCTTATGGGATGCTAGGGTCGCCAGTATGTCGATATGCTTCAATTCACGAGAAACCTCAATGTCAAGTGGGTCATCCCCTGCCAGCTTTTCTCTATCACCTTTTTCGAGGCATATATTGATGAAATTTAGTCCTATTTTGCGTAGGTGATCACTCACCACATAATTGTGATCAGCTATTTTGATTAACCAAGCAAAAAAACCTGAGTGGGTTAGTTCATCGCTAGCGAAATCAAAGAATGAATTCATATAATCTTCCTTCAGTTAGCTTCACTCCACCCCCATCGCCTTGAACACGGCATCCACCGGATCGGAATAAAACCCTGTCTGGAACTTCGCAAATAATTCACCTGGAATTGTTGGGATATCACCCAATCTTGCCATCGGTAGCAGAATCATCATGAATTACACCTTTACTTTACTCTGAACACATGATCCCTGTGATACTTTAAAAAACACTTCGATCTCTCCGCCAAACATCTGATGCGTGCTTTCAGATTTATACCCAGATTTTTCGCTTCAATTTGACTAAGTTCCCCTGAGACAAACATCTGCCCATCATCTGAAAATGTGATGAAACCCTTGTCGAATAGATGTTCATAAGCCGGGGTCAATAATAATCCATTGTTCGGATCGAGTCGCTCCTCATTCGTTGATACCCTCCAGGGTTTGATGTGAGATGCCCGGAGCAGCTCTGGGTTCTTAACGTCGGTTATCTGGCATCCACCCCATAAGCCGAAAAGTGACTCTCTGAACTTTCCCTGACCAATACGGCTTTTGATTATAGTTTCCCGTTCTGTCTCCGTGAGATCAGCAAGTTCGAATTTTGCAGTTTCGATCTCATCAAGAAGATTATCAGAGCTGAGACCTGCTGGTACTGGGTATAACGTAGACATTGGTAGGCCACTCATCGCTGCGTACTTTGAAATAATCGGGTAAAGTATTTCTATTACGCGATCACCGTTTAAACAGACCCACCTCACACCATCCGGCCATCTTGACCGATCGAATAAATCCCATTCCTTCACCACTTTCATTCTGTAATGACCTTGTCCGGTTGTAGTGAAATTCACATCCCCGTCAATTTTTCGGAATAACTGGTCCTTCCTGTTTTCGATAGATTGAACAAGATCTGAGTGAACCTTGCAGAAGGTAATATTGAAGACCAAGCTCTTCTTGTTCACGTTCAGTTCAATGGAGCTAAAACCGTGATCATTATGCAGAAATTGGTAAAGTCGAGTCTGGTTGTAGCTGTCGCCCATGTCGTGAAAGTAGTTACTCTTGACCTCTCGTCTTAACTTGTCGGAAAATGCCGTTCTCATTGGCTTTAACTGATCAACCATTTCACCTCCTATTGATCCAATTTGGGGTTGCCTCAATCATTACTCCAAGTTTTTTAAGCACCAATCCCATCGTTCCAAATATTCCAGCAAAACCTTGTCCGTAATAGAAAGTTCCCAAATACATATGACTTAGTTAAAAATGGTGTATCAAAAAATTTTATCTTGGAGTCATGCAATAACTTATAAATCTCTTTCCAAAGTCAGTTACTCTATTTTCAAGAAGATCAAGTCCTTGCGCATGAGTCATTGTTCCGAAAATCGACTTGTCGTTTGTAATCAAGCCATTATGATAAAGGTCGTCAAAGGCTGATTTTATCACTTCAATATTCACGTTTGGAATTGCTACAGTAGAGAAATGCTCAAATCCTCCCGTAATCCGTCCAATGGGAATGCCAGTTGCTCGACAGTAGTCATGTGGATTAAACATAAATCTCAATATTTTAATGTGCAGGACTGTCAAAGTATCAACTAGCTTTAAAAAATATTCGCGTTCGTCCCCCGATATATCAGTTCTAATTGCTGAGTTCACCAGAAGTCCGCGGAATGAATCCAATTTCTCTTGTTGGTAATTTGCTGAAGCACCTTTCAGACAATTCTCAAACATATATGCGAACTCATCAGTCCGAAGATAATCATCTCTAACTCTCTCCGAAAGCCTGTTAAGATCATCTGCAACTTGAGCGGAGAACCTTTCAAGTCTCTCAAACTTGGATGAAGGTATGTAATCTGATATTAACGAAGCAATACCGCCACAAAATGGCGCAGATGCCAGACCAGCTTTAAAAATGTTGAGAATATGATCTTGAATACTGGTCCTTTCTTGATGGGTTTGCACGCGCTCCAAGGATTTTTTATCGGACTCTATTTCTCTGCACATAAAGCCTCCCCATTCCACTGAAATTAAAAGGTTTCACTCCACTTCCACATCATCAGGCAATCCCAAATCCCGCAGGTTCGATCTGGTCTCATCCACCTGCTGCTGGGAAATTCCCTCTTCAAGATCAACATCAAACTGGACGGTGATTTTTAACCCTTTCCCGATTGTAAACCTTGAGAGGACCTTTGAATAGAAGTTCATCCATTTCTGAGGGGGAACCTCTCCGATCCACCGAAGCTTTTTACGTGGTTGAGGTGGTTGTGGCGTAAGCGTTCGATAAACCGCATCTTGTAAGTATCAGAGACCTCCGAGAGAATAT
>CAZELM010000089.1:0-4838 GCA_964512995.1 uncultured bacterium | reverse complement strand
TTACTACTTTAGTTTATTTAGGGCTCGGTGTCTCACTCATATTGGCACAGAGGGGATGTCTGGATATTTGATGCAAGATCAAATGTACCAGGAGTGACAAAGAAGGAACGGCCATTATCACCACAGCACTTTGGTGAGTTTGAAGAAGCGTATGGGAACGATCCGAATGGAATGAGCAAAAGAGTTGACACGGGTGAAAGAGGACGGTTCAGGAAATTCCATGTGAGTGAAATAAGAGATCGTGGGTATAAGCTTGATATCACCTGGATAAAGGATGAATCTCTGGAAGACAGTGATGAGCTGCCTGAGCCACAGGAATTGGTAAGTGAAGCGATTACGGAGTTGGAAGCGGTTGTAAGTGATTTACAGGAGATTTTAATATTGCTTGATAATGGGAATGGTGCTGAGAAATGAGCAATGCAATTCCGACTGGGTGGATCGAAACCCCATTAAATAGGATCGTCTTTTTTCAAGAAGGACCAGGATTACGTAAGTGGCAATTTTCTGAAAGCGGCATACCCTTCTTGAATATCCGTACTTTCGAAAACGGGAGCATTAATAAATCTAAATGTCAGTTTGTAAAGATGGACGAATTTAAAGGCAAATACGAGCATTTCCTCTTAAATGAGGGTGATATTGTTGTCTCAAGTTCAGGTACCCTCGGAAAGGTCGCCACAATTCAATCTGGTGATCTACCGCTGATGCTGAACACATCAACAATTCGATTCCGTTCGATTGATCCCAGTATTTTAAATCAGGATTTTCTACGCTTCTACCTTCAATCTCAACACTTTTTTCGTCAGATTGAGTCAGCCAAAACAGGCAGCGCCATTTTGAACTACGGACCTTCTCATCTCAAACAGATGAACATTGTAATTCCTCCTCTCCCCGAACAACACCGCTTAGTTGCCAAGTTAGAGAAGCTGCTTGGAAAAGTTGAAGCATGCAAGAAACGGTTAGATCGGATTCCCATAATACTCAAACGATTCCGTCAGTCTGTCCTTGCTGCTGCGTGCTCGGGGAAATTGACTGAGGATTGGAGGGAGGAAAATGGCTTTATTGAAGAATGGCCATTTTATGAGTTAGGAGAAGTTGCAGATTTAAGACTTGGTAAGATGCTTGATAAAGCTAAAAATAAAGGAAAATCCACAAAATATCTTAGGAATATTAATGTTCGATGGTTTGGATTCGATCTCACTGATCTTTTTGAGATGAAAGTAACAGATGAAGAGAAGTTTAATTTATCAATCAAGGAGGGAGATTTATTAATCTGCGAAGGAGGGGAACCTGGACGCTGTGCTATTTGGAAATTTGGACCTACAGACTTAATATTTCAAAAAGCACTTCATAGGGTTCGCACTACAGAAAAGGTTTCCCCTGACTGGATTGCTCTAAACATCTTTAATGATGCAAACTCAGGGAAACTTGATAACTTTTTTACTGGATCAACGATTAAACATTTGACTGGCAGAAAACTAGCCCTTTATACGGTCACAGTCCCGCAGCCAATTGAACAACACGAAATCGTCCGTCGAGTTGAATCACTCTTCTCCCTCGCTGATCAAATCGAATCCCGATATCACAAAGCCAAAGCGTATATTGATAAACTTACTCAATCCATTCTTGCCAAAGCATTTAGAGGAGAGTTAGTTCCTCAAGACCCCAATGATGAACCTGCATCGGTGTTGCTGGAGAGAATTCAGGATAAGAATGGCAGATCACAAAAACGAATTGAATCTCTCAATGGTGGCAAACGACATATGAAAATGGTATAACATTGTTGAGGTAATACGATGAAAACGCTTGATGATATCAAAAAAATCCTGCAAGAACATAAAGAAGATCTCAAAGAGCGTTATGGCATCTCTAGAATCGGAATCTTTGGCTCTTGGGCTAAAAACAAGCAGACCCACCAAAGCGATATCGATATTCTCGCCCAATTTGAAAAACCGATCAGCCTGTTAACTCTTGTATCTATTGAGCTGCAACTGAAAAAACTCCTGAAAAAAAAGGCCGATCTGGTCCCAGAATCCGACCTCCGACCTGAGTTGAGACAGAAAATTCTTGAAGAGACTATTTATCTGTGAACCGCGATATCACCATCTATCTGTCCGACATCTTACAAAACATGGACTTGGCCGAGATGTTTACCGATAGTCTGTCATACGATGAAATGTGTGCAGATAAAAAGACGGTTTATGCGGTATTACGCTGTGTGGAAATCATTGGCGAGGCGTCTAAGAATATCCCCTCTGAACTCCGAAAAGCTCATCCAGAGGTTCCGTGGAAGGAGATGTCTGGGATGCGCGACAAAATTATCCATTTCTATTTCGGCTTGGATCTCAAAAAAATCTGGCTGGTGTTGAAAGAAGACATTCCGAGAATCAAACCATATTTGATAGAAATTCTCGCGGAATTGCGGCGATCATGATCGAACAAATATTTGTACGCCATTTGTACGCCATTTGTACGCCAATTTTGAGTGGCGTAAAGTGATTTTTTATGATTCAGAATGAAACTCCAGGCTGGAATCAGGTGGTTAAAGGTTACATGTTTTCAATCAGTTAAGGTTATTTGATAACATTTCACATCACAAGAAATAATCGATTAGAGCAGTTTTCGAACCCCGCCGCCTCCACCATTGCAACCAATTCGAAATTTCAAAATGCGCTGAAAAACAATGCGCAAACTTGATGATTGTTGAAAGTCTTTTTTCTTTACTTCAATCCTTAATAAAAGAATCTCACAGCTTGACAGCCACGCATAAGTGTTGTATTTATAGTAGCCATTATGACTACGACAAATAAGACTAACAATGATCACCTGTTAAAGAGAGACAACCTGGATAAAATCTTCGGACTTCTCGATTACAGATTGCGCGAAAATAACTCGAGTCCTATTGAGATTGTCGTTTGCGGAGGCACATCATTAATTTGGAGTGGATTGGTCACTCGGACGACGAAAGATGTAGATGTGGTTGCACTTGTCTGCTCAGGTAAACTCCAATCACCTGATCCGTTACCAGAGGATCTTATCAAAGCTTCAAACGAAGTTGCTGAAGATCTGGGACTGTCTGATGATTGGTTGAACAATGGTCCCAGTCAGGGTAAAGGCGGTCTCTTTCAAATGGGATTACCTGAAGGACTGGCGAAACGCCTTCATTCGAAACAGTATGGATCCCACCTGACAGTGCACTATATCGATCGTCTTGACCAAATATTTTTCAAACTCTTTGCATCAGCAGACCGTGGTGGTTATCACATAGAAGATCTACTCCATCTCAAGCCAAGTGAAGATGAGATCGCACGTGCAGCAAAATGGGCTATGACACATGATGTGTCTGAAGGATTTGCAATGATTTTAAAGCAACTTGTATGTGAGTTGGGCTATGAAGAATTATCTAAAAGAATATAGAGATGAATTTCTCGATCGGCTATTGGATATCCTCTGGGATCAATGGACTGCTTTTGGCATAAGTGGCCATGGGAATTCATTAAATCAAAGTGTCATTGATCCGGAAGCGTTATTAATTTTCTCGTCTTCAATGGCACGTTATGATGCGAGACTTTTTGATGCAATACTTGAGTGGCTGAAGATCAACGGACGGTTTATCAATGTGGCGCGAATAACACAAATACTTAATAAAGAAAGATTTACAGGTAAACCGGTTTTGCAATCCATCGTTGCTGCAGCCAGTACTACAGAACTCGAATCAAAATGGCGTCGATTGATCCAAAGAACTGACAGGAAAAAATCAGAACCTGAGATGCTGTTTCATCACAGAGATGGAACTGCTCTCCCAGTGGTCAAGGAACGTGACTCTCTTTTCGAAAAATATGGATTTATTCGTGATTCCTTTAAGGAACGCGGAATCTCTCATGTTTTCAATCACGAAAGATCCAGCAATCTGCTTTTGCGACTACGTGCATTCTTTGGTGTCAACGCACGTTGTGAAATCGTACTGTACCTGTGGCTGAATCATCGGGGATCACCACGTTCGATGGCAAGAGATTGCTACTATTTTCCCGCCACAATCAGTAAAGCCCTGGCTGAGATGGAACAGTCCGGACTCCTTTTTTCCCGGAATGAGGGACGATATCGATTTTACGAGTTTGAAAGTCCGGAAATTTGGAAATCCATATTTTTTGAGAAAGATTCGACGCCGTCCTGGATTGTGTGGCCACGTCTATTCAGCGCACTGGAACAGATTTGGCTATTCCTGGACAAGAACAGTAAAACTGAAAAATCAGCTCTTGAGCAAGCTTCCTCACTTCGTCGAGTATTAAAGGATAAAATAATATCCCAATTAGATAAAAGTGGACTGCCGATTTTATCTGGTAACGATTCAAAGTATTTGGGAGAAGATCTTATTCCTCACTTCAATAATCACATACAGAATGTCCTGGATTGGCTACATAAGCATTAATTTGTTAAACCTATTTGTCCTCAAAGTACTTCCTGATTGAATACCTGACCACCCTTCGAGTAATTCCTAACCGATCCGCAATCGCCTGCTTGTTCATCCCGAACCGATGCAATTCCATGATTTTATCTCGGTATAATTCGGATTTCGGGATACCGATATTGGAATGCACCTCGAACGTTAGATGCACTGAACCCAAAGTTCGAATTGGTTGCAACGACGTCCATTAACAAATATCCTTAGATTTCAAGATTCCAGAGCTACGTGATGTTGATTTTTTGGGTTGTACACCATTTTGTACGCCAACTTTCACAGGATTGATGTCTGACTACCCGAAATTCTTCTCCATTTTGTCTCCATCTTGTTGATTCTCAGATTATTTGGGATGAAATTTTCTAATTAATTGGCAATAGAG
>CAZELM010000088.1:0-5519 GCA_964512995.1 uncultured bacterium | reverse complement strand
ACATTACCCGCAATGAGCATCACAGTCGACGGAGCGGTCATCACATTACCCGCAACGACCTTACAAAAGGGATTACGTACAATTTGGATTAGGGGTCGGTTTCAAACCGGACGATTCAATTGCGGTCCACGCCGGACCATTGAAGCAGGTTTGAAACCAACCCCAACATACAATAGGTGATTGGATCATCCGGGGTTGTTTCAAATCAATAGCGGGATTCATACCCAGGCTAGGGATCGGTTCGATTCCACATTTCAACTATCACTCCAATCGAATTGGTTCATCGTCCAGGCGGGGTCGGTTCGATTCCACATTTCAACTATCACTCCAATCGAATTGCCATAGGTCATTTATTGATTCCTGTTTTCGTGCCACTGCTGAAAAGCGAGTCCTCCATCACAAACCATTTCTTTCACGATGATCTTTTCCGTCTCGACGTCGAAGATAACATATGAACCACGAACCCTCCCCCACCAGAACTCAATATAGAGTAATTTTTGATTGATCCATTTGATGGTCGTCATATACGTCGCTGCATGGTCGATCAGTTTTATGTCAATCACATAGTCCCGCTCGTTGAAGATTTTGATTTCCGTAGACCAGGGTCCGGATTTCATGGTATCCGGTAGATATACCGTATACCAATATGCTTTGTTTGGTGAATAAACTATCTCATTCTTCCTGTCTTCTTTAATCTTCTCATCCGACTTAATATGTGAGATTTCAATCCGATGTTCATAATCCTCGTCAAACGGCTCATGAAAGATTCTCGGCTCTTTCCACTTGTACGGCGTCGTATGCCAATTAACCGGTGAGACATGTGGACCGATTACCAGCAATAAAAGTGCTGAAAGTACAACGATTGTTGTTTTCATGATTCTCCCAAACGGGCGATCAATCGATCGTCCGGACCAGCCGGAAACCCAGATAAGCCTGCCGGCTGCCCGGTGCGTAAATGCCCCGATTCGCCGATCGGCAGTACCGCGCATCAATATTCCAGCCACCGCCATGCAGTGTCCGATAAAAGCCGGATGGCAACCCTGAATAATCGACCTGTGTCGTGCCTAGATACGTACCATACCAGTCCCAGCACCATTCCCACACATTCCCGTGGATATCCTTCAGATTCCATGGATTGGAAAACTTCTCCCCTAACGGTTCAGCCGTTCCAGGAAAATTCTCACAAAACACGCAATATTGTCCCAGAATCGGATGAGTCCCGGATGTGCATGAACTGCAACTCCCACTGGAATAATTTGTCTCGTTACATGAGAATGCACCGATTGTCTCTGCCCGGCAGACATATTCCCATTCCCCTTCAGTGGGCAAGCGATACCCATTTGCTGCAAAATGACAATAAAACGGTCCAGCCGTGTAATTAGATGCCTCGACCGGCGTCGTAAATCCCGCATCCGTATAATAACATCGGGTAAAACCGTTAAGACCTTCTTTATTTCTTGGCATAAACTCTATCTTAACTCCCCCTGATAAAATTGAACCCAACAACCCAGATTTCTGGCTGTTATCGCAGGATGAACCCGCAACGGACACTCCTGAATACCACTGTTTTGCTGTTTTTATATTTCAATGTATATTCAAGAGCACAGACAAAACTCCCGCTTACTCAATCTCGATGCAGTATGGGACGTGCCAGATCGATGTTCGACTTTTCTGCTTCGAGTATAAACGATAATGGGATTTGTTTTCCAGTCAGTTCGGTAAACATCCCCGAGATATCTTTATCGTATTCATGAAATGATCTTAGTAAAAATCCGGTGTTCAGCACCGTATTGATTATCCTGGACAGGGGATGCGAAAACGAAATGAATGTTTTTGACCGATATGCTTTCCGAGTAATATAAAATATGCCTTCATTTCCGATCCATTCTTTTGAAAAGTATGGATTCTTTAGATCTGCCGGATGGACTTTATCATAATTATCTTCATCCGCCGCAGCGAGCATATTTGTGACGGGATGTTGTTCATGGATGATTAATGTGCCCTGTTCTTTAAGACATTCGAATGCTTTTTGAAAGAATGGCTCCAATTCCCTGAACCAGCACAAAGCTCCGATCGTGATCATGATACTATCGAATCGCTTTTCATGCTCCTTTCCGATATCCAGAACATTGGTCGAAATGAATGTACATGGCACCTGCAATTCGATTGCCTTTTCATTCGCGAAGCAGACCTGGTTATCCGCGATATCAAATCCATATCCCATTTTCGCGTTTGCTGTTTTAACTAAAGACAATAACTCTCTTCCATTGTTTGAACAGAATTGTGCTAGCACTTTATCCCGAAAATCATACCGCTCCAGCACTGAGATCATCTCGTCTTCAAAAAAGGGATATTTTTCCGATTCTATCCGTTTTACAATGTTTTCACCCCAGTTAGGGGTTCTCTGATCGAATGCTTCTTCCCAGGCTTCTTTATTTGATCTGATATAGTTCATATATTACCCCTATACGTTTACTCCTGTTAATCAAAGAATTCTTATGAGTTCTCGTTGTCTCATGCCGGTGACGTTCAAAACAGATTTCCCATTTTGTGTTCATCCTTGACAGGTTCGTTGATTTTGATCTCTGCCGAAATCGGATCACCATCGAAATTGACTGGTACAGCGCCTTTTTGAACGAGGAGCCTATTTGCATTCGGCTCGTTCGTTCCATTAAACTGCGTTGCGGGAAACTGATAACAGAGTGACTTACCGAAACCCGTCTTTTCAATGAATAAGACTCGTTTGCCTTGAAAAAGCGTTTCAATCACCGCCCATTGGTTGTCATAAAATCCGTTGAATCCGAATATCTCATTGAGTTTTCTTTCTGCTTCTTGTCTTATCATGATTTATACCCTATTCCACTCTTCTCCCAAATAGCTTTTTAATGGAAGTCCTCCTGCAAGCGAAGTTTGCCGAGTTCACAAAGAACGCGTGCGATATAGAAGAACAAAGGAATGTTAAGGGAAGATAGCTTAGTCGGTCAATTAAAAATGTCCTCTTTATTTTCAAATGACGAATCGGATGTCGCTGATAGCGGTATCCGGTTTACATCTAAAAATCCCCTGCCGGATCTCGACCAACTGAGCGGGAAAAAGCTGGATGCCATCCTCATCACGCATGCACATTCCGACCACACCGGCTCACTCCCGGTGGTCCATGACGCATTCCCGTCTGTGCCGATCTACATGACGCCTCCGACGATGGATCTCGTATCGATCCTTCAGCGTGACGCTCTGCGGTTCATGGATCTGGCGGAAAAGGAGTTTGACATCCCGCTGTACTCCGAAAAGCATGTGGACAGCATGCTGCGGAATATCGTACCGATCCAGCATGGACAGCGGTTTCAGATTGACTCCATCATCACCACATTCCTCCCTGCCGGCCATATTCTGGGAGCATCGATGATCCATCTGGAAACGCCGGCCGGGAACATCTTATTCACCGGCGATTTCAGTATGGCCAGCCAGACGACCGTGCCGGATCTGAAACGGCCTGCGCTGCGGGTCGACTGTGTGGTGACGGAATCGACCGATGGCAACCGGATGCATTCCGACCGGAAACTCGCAGAAAAACGGTTGGTGCAACAGATCGCAGATGTCATCTGAACGGGAAAAAATCGCGACTGGCGGTCCATGTGTGATCATCTCATCCAGCGGAATGCTCCAGGGCGGACCGTCCGCATTCTATGCCGCCCGTCTGGCTGGCTACGAGAAGAACGCCATTCTGATCACCGGATTACAGGACGAGGAATCTCCCTGTAGAATGTTGCAGAACCTGGCCGGATCAACGGAGCAAAAGGTGCGTCTCAGTGATCAGGAAGTTGCCATAAATTGTAAATGTGACACCTATTCCCTCTCCGCACACGCCAATCGGATGCAAATCTGCGGGTTCATCGAAGCCATGCAGCCCCGCACGGTCATCCTTGTTCACGGTGATGCCGACGCCCGGACATCCCTCAAGGAAAGCATTGCCGATCGGGATACCGTATTGATTGAAGAAGGTGTACCCGTAATCCGATCCTATCCAATCCGGAAGCGGAAATCAGATTCAATCACCCGGCCGGCTCCCATGATGACGTTCAACGCCGCCACTGCTTTTATAGCCTGATATCCAGAGATTCAGGGCTCATCTCACATCATTCGAAGAGGCTGATCTTCCATCCAGCATCGCATCCAGTTCGTCAGGAGCAAATACCGGCAGACTGGCATGCCTGAAATCTGTCACGTCCCGGGTGACGATCCCATCGACGCATATTGCTTTAGCTGATTCATGCAGCACAGCATCTTCAAAATCACTGAAATCGAGAAACAACGCATTCTGTAAAATGGTTCGGTTCACCGGTGCGATTTCAAAAATCGTCAATAATGAAGAGAGACACTTTCGTGCGGTATCAACGCCACGATGCTTACGAACAATGTAATAGAGTGTCGTTACAGTTGTTCCGCACAGGTAACCGGATATCTCGCCTCTTTCCACGAGAGCGAGTATTCGCAAGGCTGATTCCCCAAATGGGTGTCGTTGAAGCAAAACGTCCAGTATGACATTGGTATCGATCAGCAGCTTCATCGGTGCTTTTCCTCGAGATAATCAAGATATTCATGCTCATCCGCGGATATGCCTGCGAGCATACCCCACAGCGACCGTGTAATGGGTGGCAAGTCTTGCTCCGATACGGATGGCGACATTTTACTGATGACCGTAAAATATTTCTCGATCAGCTTTGACAACGACGTTTCGTTGCGCTGGGCATAGTCTTTGGCTTTTTCGATTAACTCAGAGTCTAACCGGAGAGTCAGTTTAGTTTGCATACCCATCTCCTTGCACGTATAATTACTATTAAAAATATACGTCATCCTTGACTGATCGTCAACGATCCGATCGATTTTATTACCCGACGAACGATTTTTTTATGAATGATGAAACAGCGGCAGGTGATCATTGATTTCGGATATGAATTAGTGGAGCGGACCGGGGATCCCCATCAACCGATGTTTTTCATGCGCGGATGGTTCGAAATGCCCGACACCGGACGGCAGGTTACCGAGACGGTTGCCGCGGGGAGTAAAAAGGCCTGTCAGAAGCTCTGCGCCGAGCTGATTTACAAGGCGATCCGAGATCATTGACAGGCCATTGGTTTCCATCTGAGTCTCCAGACCCTACCTCACCACTTGTTGTGCGTTCTCCAGGACGATCTTTTGCGCTATCGCTTGTATCTGCCCTTGTAACTCCCGGTCAGCTATCTTGGTGCTTATTTCGTGCAAAGCTAGACCAACGGTGACCTGGTACATCGCCATATTTCCCCATCCTGGATCTTCCCATCCATGTTCAGCAAGCCATCGCAAAATCGGGTTCGAAACACGAGCTACGAATTCTGACATCTGATACCTCCGACATCATTGTGGATCGTGTGTTATTTTCAATATTGCCGACGATCCTTACAGCAATACAATTTCAACAGCCAAACTGTTGAGAGTCACATTATAAGACTGTCTTTCAGGCTATTTTCTCGAATTAAATG
>CAZELM010000087.1:0-6072 GCA_964512995.1 uncultured bacterium | reverse complement strand
ATTTAATTCGAGAAAATAGCCTGAAAGACAGTCTTATAATGTGACTCTCAACACCGGGAACCAAACCTTTATTTCCGAGGCAACAAGCTCAGATACACCCCCGTATGCCGGGACTACCACTGTGTATGGCCCGATCGATCGAATCGTCTCGGTAACAGATCCTGATGGAACAACTGATTTTGATTATAACGGGAACCTGATCACAATCACCCGGGAATCGCAGGATACAGAGAAAATCTACGATGCGTTTGGGCGGTTGACAAAAGTCACCGATGCCAATGGGCAGGAATTCAACTACACGTACGATGTGCTCAATAATTTGACATCTGTTGCGCATCCGGGTGGATTGTCCAACCGGACATTCAGCTATAACGGATTGGGCTGGCTGCTGAACGAGTTCCATCCTGAAACAGGCACGGTCAGTTACAGCTATTTTGATTCCGGAAGAGTGGAGACGATCACGAAAGAATCCGGGAAAGTGATTGCATTCGATTACGATGAGATTTACAGGCCGATCTCACAGATATCAGGGACAAGCACGAATCGGATTGAGGTTGATTTCTATTATGATGGCCAAGCCATTCCTGGACATTCTTTCAGCTATGCCAACCCGATCAATCACCGTACAGGAGCTTTGGTTCTGAAAGGTGATCCGGCCGTTGAAGAAAGCTGTCTTGCGTGGCCGGAATATGACACCCAGGGCCGAAATCTCAGGAAAGACAGCATTCTGGCAAGCCCTTCGATAACCAATGTGATGGGATTCAGCTACGATAGCCTTGGAAATCTGGCTTCGATCGATTATCCGGATGGACTTGTTACTGCCAATTATACTTATGGAGTTGCTACAAACTTGCTCTCCGGAGTATCGGTGACGGGAAGTTCCGGAACAATATCGCTGGCAACGACATTAAGCCATAATCCGGCGGGAGGGCTTCAGAGCTTTGCTTTCGGAAACGGCGTGTTGACAACAATCACTCCGGACAGCCGGAATCGGCCCGATACCTGGCAGACGCTCATTGGTTCCGATTATCTGGTGAACAACGATTTCACGTATGATGCCTTCGGAAACATCACGGATATCGGATTTGAACATTTCATTTACGACAACCTGAACCGGCTTACGAATGCGAACGCCATTTCCGGAAGAGATTTTACTTACGGCTACGACGCGAACGGAAACATCCTGTCAGTCGCCAAGGCATATCCAACGGAATCGAGCAGCTTCACATATTCCAATAACCGCTTGACCGGCGTCATCTATGATTCTGACGGCAATCTTACAGATGATGGCGTCTATACGTACGATTACGATCAGCTCGGGCAGATGGTTGCCTGTGGATCGGATACTTATATTTACGATGCACTCGGGAAGAGGGTTCTGAAGTCAGTTGGGATGGATAGCCTGATATATTCTTATCTTGGTGAGCAGCTCCTGGCCACATATGACGACAACCTGCTGAGCTATTATGATGAAATCTACTTTGAAGGGCAGTTGCTAGCGAGGGTGGTGGATGACGGCGTGGCGACCGATGTGTCGTATGCGCATCTCAACCATCTCGGAAGCCCAGTAGCGTTCACCGACGAGACCGGTGCCATCGTCTGGCCGGAACAGTCCGGCGGGACGCCGTATGAGATCCACCATTACGAACCATTTGGAGCAGATTATGCTGATCTGGGTTCCCCTGCAATCGAGCAGGATGTCAGATTTACCGGCAAGTTGTTTGATGTGAGCACCGGCAAGAACTACTTCAACGCGAGATACTACAATGGGATTACTACAGACACCTCCTACGAAATGCCGCCGAGGTTTTTGAATCCGGATATTATGAAGGGAAATCCAGATGAATCGCAGAAGTGGAATCGATACACCTATTGTGTCAATAACCCATTGAAATATGTCGATCCGGATGGGAAACGAGTCGAACCTGCTCGGATAATGACAGGGAATGAATATCTACAACAAATATACACAATACAAAAATCGCATCCAAAATGGACAGCAATACAAGTACTTTCATATTGGAATAAGAGTCCACAGGATATTTATTTGCAAGCAGAAGGCGTGGGGCCGTTAAATTCAATCGATGTAAAACACATGCTCAGGGTTGCAGAAATTTCTGCAAGTGCTGGGTATTCAGGTGGTATTGTTGCAGGTCATATTAACGAAATTTTATTACAAGGAAAGAGAAATCCGAGTTACTATTCTGAGGAAGATCTACCTTCAAATAGAATAGGGGCCATATTAGGTTCTACCATTGAAGAAGATTATGCACTATCAACTCAACTGAGGGTTCTATTCGAATCAATAGATGTGAATATGGAAAATTTAGAGAATCTCGAAACTCATAAAAAGTGGATTGAAAACTACTACAAAGATAAAAATGGCAAAATAACTCTACAATACGACCAAAGTGTAACCACGGGCTACTAAAGATTTTTATTATTAGAATCGAGATATCAATATGCTATCAAAAATGGAGCCATTTGTCCGAGTGCCAATAGTATTCTTTCTATTTATATTTGGGACATATTATTTTCTTGTATTTATTGGAAATATTGGTGCTGAACTGGGTGTAATTCCAGTTATAGAAACAAGAGAATTCATCGAATCGGAAGGTCCGTCTGTTTATCCTTGGTGGTTCGATATCATCAATTCTGCTTTGTTGTTTCCATTAGCAACATTGGGAATAGTCTTCTATAAAAAAAAATTTAACTGGATTTTTCTTCTTTGTGGTCTTTCAATAGCCTTTTGGTTACTACTTCTATTTTGGGATAAAAATGCTTTCACAATTCTGAGCACTTGGCAAATAAAATCCTACTTCACTCAAAGATTGCTCGATTTGTTTTTGATAGGAATTGTATTTGGAAGGCAGTTACTTCTTTATAGAAGAAGTAATCAATCCAGGGGATAGGAGGCCATTTCAAAGTTGGGGCGAGTTTGTGATTTTGGATAAAATTAAACAGTGGAAAATCCCCATAGGAAGTATCCCGGAGAGCAAGTGGTCATTTGAGTGAATAAAAATCCACTAAAAACGAACATTAATTGATATCATAAAATAGAACCGAATACGGTTGATTTTTAGATATTCATTTTTTAAACTAGAAATACGTTTTTCAGGTTTATAGGAAAATGGCATTTCAACCCGTCGGATTCGGATAAAAAATGAGCGAAAAAAATAGTCAGGTGAGTTCGGAACGTAAAGCCAAAACCATCGCATATTTGAGAGTCTCCTCCGGCCAGCAAGATATCGGAAGCCAGAAACTGGCATTGCACGATTACGCGCATCGGAATGATTTGAAGATTGACGAGTTTATCGAAATCGAGATGTCATCCCGGAAATCACCCAAAGCCAGAAAAATAGATGAGCTGATCGAGTGCCTCCATGCAGGAGATTTGCTATTGGTCAGCGAGCTGTCACGGCTCGGTCGGAGTGTGGGACAGGTGATCCAGATCGTGGATGCGCTGATCAAAAATGAAATCCGGTTTGTGTCAGTGAAAGAAGCGATCCGGATCAATGGCCGGCAGGATATCCAGACGAAAACGATGATCACGATGTTTGGATTGTTTGCCGAGATTGAGCGGGATTTGATTTCAGAGCGAACCAAACAGGGACTTGCGGCGGCAAGGCAAACAGGGACTTGCGGCGGCAAGGCAAAAAGGGAAGCTGCTTGGTCGGCCAAAGGGTAGTGGGAAGTCGATGCTGGATCAGCATAAGCCGGAAATCGAAGCCCTGCTGAAAAATGGGAGCCCAAAAACATTTATTGCGAAACGGTATGGAACTTCCGTGACGAATCTGTATAAATGGATGAGGAAGAATGGGATTAAATGAAACAATGGTTCCTAACGTACATCAACGCACGAATCTGGATGATACCCTATGGGGAAACTGGAATGATGAACTTTAAATCAGAAAAACACTTAGTACCAGGAATTATATTTCTGCTATTTCTCGTGCGTTCCCTCATGATAATGATATCCATCTTGAAGGAATCCACATTTTTTACTGCATTTCTCCATTTGTAACCGTTGGTTGCAACTGAGCAGGAATGCGCGATTCTATGGTTGATATGGCTTCTTCGACACATTTAATAAAATGGCTTCTGTATCCTTCATTTTTAATGATTCCATCAGGTTCATCTTTGTATGTTTGTAGTGCTTCGCGGAGGATTGGCAGCGAATCCGCGTTGCCAATATCTCTGTATTTTCCGATCCAATAAGTTCTTGCTCCCAAATCATCCACATACAACAATTGTTTTGCTCGTTCGGTATTCATGGCATTGGGGTTGAGTCGAGTAATCGATGTAATGCATTGTACGCGCCACCACGGAAGATGAGGATATCTATCTAACATATACCATAATATTTCTTCAACGGGTGGCCAATCTTCTTCTCTGACATCGTAAAATGCATCAAAAAGTTTGCCCGTAATATCAAGGTTGCCTTCATAATCCGTGAATTTCCTCGCGCCCAGAATATAATCCTTGATATGTTTACCAACATATTGTGGGCCATGGTAATTTTCCGGTGGTTCCTCTATGGTATGTGAAAAGTGTGGTAAAAGCAGCTTTCGCAATCGCTCGAATTGTCTTCTTGCTCTGTACTCCTCCGGTAGTTTATCCTCAGAAACGGTTTCATATTGCTTCCGGGATTCGATTTCCAGTATGGCTTCATCCATTTTTTTGATTAGTATATTGAGTATTTTTTTACTGCTCGTTGTGTCCTTTTCTGCTACGCGTGTCCAGTGTTTTTTCGCCTTTTTAAGGTCCCGTAACGCATCGGATGTGCCATCGATTCGTAATTCATCCGCTGTTAACATTCGGATGGTGTGATTCCTGTCATACAAATACTTCGTATATTTCTTTGATAATTCTTCATCCGTGTTTCTCCAGTATAACGCCTTGATCGCTTCTTCCCTCGCAGACCCATAATCAGGTTTTTCCCGATCCACAAACCATTCCAACATTCTTTTGGACTCCTCCCAATTCTCATCCGGCACTCGCTTTATCAGAAAACTGATAAAGGTTCGCAGCTTCAGATCATCCGTCTCATGTTCGAGGAAATATTTTGCTGCTGGTGCATAGTCTTTCCAATGTTCTAACATCCGATCCATTTCCCCAATCTCCTTAGAGCACATATACCCCCATTCTCTTTGGATAGCAGGGACGATGGTCTGAATTTTTTTTGCGAGTTGTTCCACGTCAGATATCCGGCTGCTGTCATTCAAATCAGGAGGATCGGAAAAGATACGAGAGGAATGTAGTAACCCCTGATATTTAATAAAATCAGAGCCATGGGCAGGAGGGGATAAAATGACCAGGCTCAAGGTGCAAACAATGATCAACGGCATCATATTTTCACGCCTTCCTTTCTGGGTTTGGCTACATATTTCCGCCTGCGATCTCAATACCTTGGCTCTCTAAAAGAATAAAGGAGTGGGGAAAAACAGCCCGTTTATTAAGATATGAATTTTACATTCCAGCAACAGTCTTAAATCTATTCATACAGATTATGTCATTTTTTATATACATCCGCAATATCGAATAATCCGGAGCTTTTCATTCGGAGAATCTGTCAAAAGGTTTTGGATTTCGCCAATATCAGCACATTGTTCCATAACTCTTTATCGAAAATTCTTTGCCATTTCAGGTTGTTCATGAAAAAATGGTGAATTTCGATCAGTCAGACTCGCTCATCTGTATTGGCACTATGTGCGATCGCTGTCATCGGGTAGGTGATCGCAGTGATAATATGACCATCCGGGGTGATAATACGACCATCCGCAGTGATAATACGACCATCCGCAGTGATAAAACGACCATCCCGTAGTGATAATACGACCATCCGCAGTGATAAAACGACCATCCCGTAGTGATAATACGACCATCCGGGTTGATAATACGACCATCCCGTAGTGATAATACGACCATCCTGGGTGATAATATGACCATGCCGCGGTGATAATACGACCATCCGCAGTGATAATATGACCATCCTGGGTGATAATATGACCATCCTGGGTGATAATATGACCATCCGCAGTGATAATATGACCATCCGCAGTGATAATATGA
>CAZELM010000086.1:0-6777 GCA_964512995.1 uncultured bacterium | reverse complement strand
GTATTCGTTGGAGTGGGTGTCAGTGTCGGTGTATTCGTTGGAGTGGGTGTCAGTGTCGGTGTATTTGTTGGAGTGGGCGTCAAAGTCGGTGTATTTGTTGGAGTGGGCGTCAAAGTCGGTGTATCTGTTGGAGTCGGTGTCAGTGTCGGTGTATTTGTTGGAGTGGGTGTCAATGTCGGTGTATTCGTTGGCGTATTCGTCGGAGTGGGCGTCAGTGTCGGCGTATCGGTTGGCGTTGGTGTTGAGGTCCCGCAGATATAGGTGAATATGCCATCGTCCACTTGCCATCCGAGAAGATCATCCATTACGGTGAGATTCAATGGCGATTCCATGCCATTGTCACATGCGGAACAGTTCACCTGAAATGTAAAAACGATAAGACTCCCATAACTGTTCGTCGGAATGAATCCGGGGAATGAAAAACCACCCGCACGCAATTCGCCTGGTTGAACCTGGAAACAACTGAACATGGTCCACGATGGATCAAGATCGCCCACTGCATAGCTTTGGTAAGAGAGCATATCCGGGTCGTATATCAGTGTCAGATTGAATGCGTCCACCGCTGTTTCCGGATTGGATATCATCACTGGTACATTGATCGTATCACTGTCACATCCGATCACATCCTCAATAAAAACCTGGTCGGTGGTCCACGGGGTTGGTGTGTTCGTTGGCGTGTTTGTTGGAGTCCGTGTTGGTGTATTTGTTGGGGTTGGTGTTGGGGGAATGGGCGATGGCGTTAATGTTGGGGGGATTGGTGTATTTGTTGGAGTCGGTGTTGGCGTTTCAAGTGTACCAAAAGTGAGATACCCGTTTGGATTATTGGTGATGTTGTAGGTCGCTCCAATCCACCCTGCGCTTCTTGCGGATGTGGATATCCTGACTTCGTCCATGACGCCGTTGATATATTGGGGAGATCCTGAGTAGCTGGAACCAAGGATTATGGAACTGCCACCTGTCAGAACAGGGGCTGTCATTGTAAAAGTAAGTTCTGTGGAGCCATTCAGATACAGAATTCCGGATGTGCCATTAATCACTGCTGCAATGTGATACCACTGATTTCGCTGGAGTGTTGTTGGTCCGACATACTCATTGTAGCCACCACCACTCAACCATTGGATGAAGTCCAGATGGGTTCCACTGGATCCATCCGTGATGAGTTCCCATTTATTGAGATAATTATCGAAGAACCCGCCATAGGGCCTGTAATCACTCAGGTTGATCCACGATTCCAGTGTAAAGGTTGTTGCAGAGAAAACGGTGGAAACATCGATGTAATCATTGACTCCATCGAAATAATCAGCACCATTGATCTTGCCGGATGCATCCTGAATCACCCCGTTCATGGCGGTTCCATTTCTTCCATTAATCGTCGAATCATAATGGGTGCCGGAACTCTCGGCCAGATGATGGACCAAATAAAAGTTGGATTCCCATACATTGGGAACATCTTCCTGATTTCCACATGCTGGATTTCCATAATACAAGTAAATCATTGTATCTGCTGAAGATGACAACAGAGGAATTTTGACCCATGCCTTCAGAGTCTGATAGCCGGGAGTTGCATTGAAACGCTCTATTTCATGTCTTAACTTTGTGATGCCATCAGAAGCGGTAAACAGAATGTCATCACCATCTGCCTGTGCGTATGTGAAGATCGGATGGCTGGAGGAGGGTATTGTCACCAGAATCGGGAAATTTGTCAGGTTCGATGATGTGACACTGGGGGAAATCGTGATGTCCTGTCGGTATTGCCATGCCGGATTGTACCATTGCGCATGGATTTTTATTGCAAAAAGAGAAGTAAAGAAAAAGAATAAGGCACATACCCGGTTTGTTTTCATGGTACAATCCTCCGATTGCGTAATTCTCCGAACAATCTATTTCGATAGATTTTAATCAATTCAATCAATCCTGACGAAGACAATCATGTACATTCTGAATTTATAAATAATCCTGATTACATTCATACGACAAAATGATTATATACTTTTTATCGGGTGATATCCACATTTACCGGCCATATATTCGAGAACAGTTGAAAAACAATAATTTAATTACGAATGATTATCTTATCCATGGCAGGCATGCTGGCTTTGAGTCCGTAATGAATTTTTTGATTTGCTTGTATTTGGAATAAAAAAGCAATAGGATTCTGATTAACTTCTATTCATAAGAGGAGAAAAAGATATGATCGTAATAATTACAATTCTTTTCAGTTTGTTGGTGAGTTCCGTGAATGCTGCAGATATTCCACTTGAGTTGGAACGAAAAATCTCAGAGGAAGGTCAGGCAGAATACTTTGTTGTCTTGAATCAGAGAGCTGACTTGACACATACGCGAACGCTGGAATCAAAAATAGAAAAAGGACAATTCGTGTTTGACGTGTTACGGGAAACCGCTGATCGTTCCCAAAAAGATCTTCGGTCATTTTTGGATAACCATGGCATCACATATAAATCCTATTGGATCAGAAATATGCTTCTGGTTAAATCTGACCGGTCAATCCTGGAATCAATTGTTTCGAGATCTGATGTGTCGTTCATTCTTCCCAATCGCAGATATCAGGTTATTGATCCCAAAGAAATGAGAAAACTGAAAACCGAACGAGATGCTCGGGGAGTGGAATGGAACATCAGTCAGATTAATGCAGACAAAGTATGGTCTGAATTGGGTGTTACAGGAGAAAATATTGTTGTGTGTGATAATGATACGGGAGTTGATTGGCAGCATCCCGCGCTTCGGGGACATTATCGTGGCTGGGATGGCTCCGCCGCAAATCATAGTTATAATTGGTTTGATGTGACAGGAACATCTCCGTTGGAGCCGATCGATGATAATGGGCATGGTACACACACAACCGGGACCATGGTCGGAGATGATGGTTCAGGGAATCAGATCGGTGTAGCTCCCGGAGCCAGATGGATTGGCGTTAAGACAATGGATGCAGAAGGTTCAGGTGAAGATCAGTGGTTCTTCACTGCGTTCCAGTGGATACTGGCTCCCACAGATATTAACGGTGAAAATCCAGATCCCGGTAAATCTCCTCATATTATCAATAATTCATGGGGTTTTTTCGTTCCGGGGGATCAGGAGCCATTTGGTGAAATTGCAGAGGCATTAATGGCTGCAGGTATCTTTTTTGAGGCATCTGCAGGAAATGAAGGTCCAGGCTGCGCGACATTACGCTCCCCTGCCGATCATGAACATGTCTTTACGACAGGAGCAACCTCGCAAGGTGGAGTTATTGCTGATTTTTCCAGCCGGGGGCCCTCGCGATATCATCCGGACATCCCAAAACCAGAAATCGTTGCTCCCGGAGTGAATATTCGTTCATCGGTTCCAGGAGGAACATTTGGATTGGCCAGCGGCACCTCCATGGCTGGTCCGCATACATGCGGAATCGTTGCATTGATATGGTCTGCCAACCAATCCCTGATCGGTGATATCCCGGCAACGAGAGAAATGATACAGAATACCGCCGTTCGTTCGGACGTTGATGATTGCTCCACTGGTGATCGAATGATTCCGAATAATGTCTATGGCTATGGAGAGATCGATTGTTATCAGGCTGTCATTGCCGCCTTGCCGCCACTGAGTACCGGCCGCATGACTCTGAATAAGGCGGTGTTCATGTGTTCAGATTCACTGGATGTGATGGTTTTCGATTCGGATCTCGCAGGCATAGGCGTAATATCGATTAATGCACAAAGTTCCGCAGATATGATGGAAGGTGAAACCGTCTATTTGGCTGAAGGTGATCCGGGAGTATTTGCTGGATCCATTCCAATCGAACCCGGAATGCCGGCAATGGACGGGACTTTACAGGTCAATGAAGGCAGCTTGATTACGGTGACATATGAAGATGCAGATCATGGTGGATCAGGTCAGGCTACGGTTACCAAGGGAGCGAGAATCGATTGCACACCTCCCATTATATCCAATGTGAAAACAAACGCCATTACGTCCAAATCAGCACAAGTCACATGGGATTCGAATGAGCTGACAACAACATCGATCACCTATGGAAAGGTACCGGATGCGTTCGACCACCATAATACCCATTTCAGATTGAATACCCGGCATCAGGTGGTTCTGACCAATCTTGAGCCTTGCACGATCTATTATTTTCAGATCGAAGCTCAGGATGAAGCCGGAAATCTCACGATTTTCGATCAAACCGGTGTTCCATTTGAGTTTGAAACGTACAAGATGATCACTGTCATCGAAGCGAATATGGATGAAAATCCAGGTTGGACCATTACCGGGGGGAACTGGGAATGGGGAAAACCGACAGGCAATGCAGGCGACCCAACATCCGGATTCACCGGTGATAATGTATATGGTTATAATTTGGACGGTCCTTATGAAAACAATATGCCGGAATATGCACTGGAGTCTCCTTCCCTTAACCTCACAAATGGAAGACGTACAACTGTCTCTATGGCTTTTTGGATCAATATCGACAGCTCCCAGTATGACCACGCGAAATGGCAGATTTCACTCGATGCAGGGAATCATTGGTTCGATCTCTGGGAAAATTTCGATTACCCGCTCATGATGGATTTCTGGTACCCGATCGAAGTGGAACTCGGATCTATGGTAGATGGATATTCTGACGTTCGTTTTCGTTGGACAATGGGACCAACAGATGCAACGGGCGTATATGGCGGTGTCAATATCGATGATTTTAAATTAACCATGGATGTCGACTGTGATTATGTTCCACCCACCCCGACTCCCGTCACCACCGGCGTTCGGATCGATATGCCGACCATGGTTCATCCTGGAGATGATTTCTTCATTACCGGTTATCTCGACAATCCGGATGCGCCACTGAGCGATGTAGCGGTTTTCTTTATTCTTGAAGTGTATGGACACTTTTGGTTCTGGCCCAGTTGGGCATATTTCTACCCGCCTGATTCCGAAAAAGTTGATTATCAGTTGATGGAAGTTGCCACCGGGACTACACCCGTCGAGGTCATGCCCCGGTTCGAATGGCCGGATACCGGCTCCAGCCTCGTTGAAAATCTGCATTTTTATGGAGCAATGCTGAATGAAAACATGGATGCTATTCGCGGTGACTGGGCTATGGTTACGTGGGGGTATGGTCCCTGATACAGATGAGTTTGTTCATCAGGAATGTGTCTGAGTTGTGATTCATTGGCGTGTCTGCCGAAGAGAGTGATCAAATGGTAGAACTTTCCTTGGCAGACACGTTTTTTATTCCATCAGGATTTTTATCCCCGGTTTCCTTTGAAAACGGTCTGAGAGATAGCGGATTCTTTGTCCCAGAAGATTTCTGCGGCTGTCGCTCCAACCCGCGATGCCAGAACGATGCAGATGTCCACGATTTCACTCGTTCGTTCTTTGCCATACCGTTCGTAAAAATCCGGGAGTCTTTTCGTCCCAAATCCCAGAACACGCACACCAACCTTCCCGATCAATCGTCCTATATCTTCAATATAATCGATCAGTGTTTGAACAGGAAGCCGGTCGGCCTGCCGGATCAACGACTGTACCAGTTGGTATCCGCTGGAAATCGAATGAGTACAGACCGTGGTGACCATCTCCAGAACTCTGACAAACGAATCCCGGTCCGTCGCGAATCTGGATTGCAGGAGCGTGCATAGTTCCGGCATCAGCTTTTCGCCATATGGATCAGTCATGAGTCTCTCAACATGGACCGTTTTGAAAAACGAGTCCATATCGATACGTGGTTTCATCGATAGAGCGAGGATCCCGATCGCACTTAACGCTAAGACACTCGCTCCATTCATCTGAATGTAATTGGAGATGTGATCATTCAATATTTCGCAGTTTTCTGGAGAATGTAATGAATGGAATTGGCTGATGATCATTTTTATCTCTGAGGGAGTCGAGTCTTTCGCAGCCACCATGATCAATGTGATGAATCTGGTTGTTTGGGAGATATGTAGAGGCGTTAATTCAGATATCCAGGAATAGAAATGGCGTAGTACCATCTGCATCCCTTTCCGGCTTGGTGCTGCGGCCGTCAATGCTTTCTGCCAGCCGGTCATGATCTCGAGAGATGCAGCATAATCACGCTTTAAAACATTGGAGATTACTGTCAGTATTTCATCATCTATACGCAACTCCTCCTGAGTGATCTGCTCGATGAACGAACTCATAACAGATTGAACGTGCGTGTCCTCCAAATCCCATCCTGCGTCGATGAGCATGTGATATATCCGATAGACGGGATATTTCTTTTCAGAGAGTTCATGGAGATGCTCGGAGATGATGTTATCAATATTCATGGTTTGTCGCTTTCTAAAAAAGGCGATCCCGGCATGGGAACACTGAAGAAAGGGAAACTGAAAAGAAAAGGTGAAACCTTCACGGTCAGATCGTTAATACACACTTTCATCACAGTGTGCAAGATGTGATCATCAAAATAGTTCATTATCAATGAGATAGCCTGGATAATTCGGTGTATGAGCTCAGTTCGTTTACTGTGGATTTCCATTCTTTATCAAAAGGATAATCTCCGCTATAATGCCACGGATGTGCGCCAGGCAAAGCTGGCATATTCCAGCAGGTGGAAGTCCTGCACTGGTAAGCGACGAGAGAAGCGCCAGGTACCGAGTCTTGCACGGGTGAGGTAACGAAACCGGTGAAGCGTAGACAGGGAATGTGTGAGCCGTTGGGAGGAGATAGTCACCCTTAAGCGATAGAGCTCCGAGAGATAATTGAGATGAGGGAGAGTCCAACCCGTATCTATGGGCGAAGACAACACCGTCTGCTACAAAGTAA
>CAZELM010000085.1:0-7049 GCA_964512995.1 uncultured bacterium | reverse complement strand
ACGTCAACAATGTTCTCCTTCGTGATGTTCGCGTCTTCGTGTGAGTCATTCTTCTCGGATCGTTCCCCAATAAATTCGCTCAAGTCTTATATCCCATGAAGACAAATTGATCTGGAGCGGCTATAATCGATTTTATGATGAGGGATTGGCTCATTGATCACCGGTTGGATTGTTACCAGGGTGAATGATGAGAATCGACATGAGTATTACATTGATTGGAGTGAGGAGGAACGAGTATATGAATTGTAAAGCTGTTTGGTTCTTCGTGGGGATCATGGTGCTGGCCGGGTCGGTGTTGGCGGCGGTGCCGATGATGATCAATTATCAGGGCCGGTTGTTGGATCCGGATGGGAATGCTCTGAACGGATCCTATGATTTTGGGTTTTCGATCTGGGATGCTGACACAGGCGGGAATGAACTTTGGTCGGAGACGCAGGATGCGATTGCCGTTTCAGAAGGAATCTTCAATGTCCAGCTTGGCGCATCGAATCCGGTAACATTGACGTTTGATCAGACATACTGGCTGGAAATAGCGGTGAGCGGTGAAATTCTGACACCCCGGCAGCAGTTCACCAGTGTGGCGCAGGCGATCAATGCGGGAGATGTGTATAACCAGGATATTCATCCCCGATCAGTTTCCATTGAAGCGTATGGCAGAGTCATCGATTCGGCCGGGAACTGGGTGGGGAATCCGACCGGCTTGACCGGCCCGCAAGGTCCGACTGGACCCGTGGGACCGGCAGGTGTTCCGGGAGCGACAGGTCCGACTGGACCGCAGGGTGCACAGGGTATTCCAGGAGTCACTGGCGCGGCAGGTCCGGCTGGCCCGCAAGGGATCCAGGGACCAACGGGTCCAGTGGGACCCCAGGGATTTCAGGGACCGACAGGTCCGATGGGTCCGACTGGTGATCCTGGCGCGACGGGTCCGGCAGGTATTCAGGGTCCGGCAGGCCCAATGGGTCCGACTGGCAATCCTGGCGCTACCGGTGCGGCAGGTCCGCAAGGTGCTCAAGGCGTGACGGGGCCGGCTGGTATCCAGGGTCCGGTAGGTCCGACTGGTCCGCAAGGTCCAACCGGTCCCATCGGCGGTCTGGACAAGCAGCTCCTTTATAACGATGCGGGAGTGACTGGTGGCGCTGACCTGTACTATGATAATGCATCCGGGTATCTGGGTCTCGGAACAGATGCTCCCCTTTACAATCTTCACATCCGCAGCGGTGACGGCGCTTCCAATCAGTTGCGGATCACCGGCGATGCAGCGGATGCCTACCAGATGCTGGAACGCACGGGTGGAGCACGGCTGTTCTCGGGCGCTATCGCTACGTCAGGCATTGTGGGAACCGATTCGGCACATCCCCTATTACTTCGGACCAGCTCCACCGAACGGATGCGGATCGAATCATCCGGTAATGTCGGTATTGGTACCACGACGCCACAGTCTGCATTGCATGTCGCCGGTGGAATCCAATTCCAGGATGATACAGCCGAATGTACAGCGGCAAAGGCAGGCACCATCCGTTGGCATGAAGGGTATGTGGAAGTGTGTGATGGGAGTGAATGGAAACCCATCTATTCGCCACCCGCTCTCGGATCCCAGGACAATCCGGCAGTGTCGTGTCTGGAAATTCTCGATGCGGGAGAATCCACGGGTGATGGCGTGTATTGGCTGGATCCGGACGGAACCGGCGGGACGAATCCATTCCAGGCGTATTGTGATATGACGACGGATGGTGGTGGCTGGACCCTGGTGTTCAATATCGTCAACACGACGAACTGCGGCACCGGATGTGGTGTGACGTATGTCACCAATTATGTGGATATTCCGCACAGTCTGGCGGACAATAAGAAAGGTATCACCGCATCAGGACTCAACGGATTGCGGAACCAGATCAATTTTGGCGAGCTCCGGTTCAACTGCCGTAAGGATTCCGTTGGCAGAACGATTAACATTGCGGCATTCTCCGTGCCGGTTCTGGATTATTTTTCTGCCCGGACAGATACCTTCCCGCAGGCATCCGGAAGTTTTAATCGACTCGCAGGCGATAATTCTTACCTGGCACCCATTCCGAACCGCTGGGGAAACAATTGCAGCGGGTATTATTCGAACACCTGGAGTCATTGCGGGATGAACCATCAGAACCGACTGGGTGATCATCCGCTGTTTGAAGCCAGCGTCGCCCATTGGAATTCACCTTATAGTGATCGGTGGGAGTGTGATGATTACGCATCGGATGATATTGGGTACTGGCGGATTTATGTCAGATAGCAGGTGACACTCGGACCTGGATTGGATGTCCGACGATTCAAAAATGTGATAGCAGGGCAGGTGGTGAATGGGATTGTTTATCGGCTTCATACACCTGCCCGTTTTTTTGATCGGCAAATTGTGTGGCATATACCGTAAGGAGGTGCCATCGCCCTTCAGGTATTCATCACTTACCGATGCAATCCAGAATGCATTTGGAAAATTTCATGGACTTCATGCGTTATCCCGCGTATGTTTGTTTCCGGCTCGCAATCAAGGGATTTGGAGGTATTGAGTGAGTGATTTTTCCCAATTTTTTAAGCAGATAACTGGATTTTCGCCTTCTCCATTCCAGATCGCTCTCGCTGAATGTTCCCGGTTACCAGATACTTTGAACACTCCCCCTGGAACAGGAAAAACATTGGCGGTGATCATGGCCTGGCTCTGGAGGCGTCGGTTCTGCAATAATTCGGATCTCCAGAAATCAACACCCCGGCGGTTGATCTATCTGCTGCCATCGGACGCGTCTGCATCGATGCTCTATGAAACAATACATGCGATGCTCCAGACTGCAGGTATCCGATGCGACGGAAAACCCGGTGGACTGGGGATTCAGTGCATTCAACCGGGAAAACGCACTTCCACGAATGGGTACCGGGAGTGGTATACCTATCCGGAAATGGATCAGATGATATTCGGCACGGCTGATTTTCTGATCTCCGGAGCGCTGAATCGCGGTTATGGCGTTGCCAGCACACGATGGTCCATGCAATTCGCCATGCTCAATAACGATGCGTTGTGGATTCTGGACGAACTGAATCTGTGGAGCCGAAATTTAAGTTCAGCGTCGGCTATGGAAGATTTTCGCTGGATTTATAAAACATACGGACCCACCGCAACGCTCTGGGTGACGTCGATTTATAAAAACCAAGAACCCGAGGTCAACGAACTCATCGGAATCACCAAAGACACCATGACATTGACACCAAATGACATGAATCATCCGCATATACAAACAGTCATGAACTCCATCCGGTATGTGGAACTCTTCGGGTCCTGGGGGAGCGATCTCACTCGGGAGCAATACATTGGTAATTTAGCATTCAATGTATTTTCTTCAGTAAGCAGTCACCCGCACGGTCTTACGCTTGTGGTGATGGATCAGATTGATGATGCCCAGGAGATCTATCAGCAGTTGAAATCGACGTTTAACTATGACAACGATATGGATGTAATATTATATCATCCCCAGTTCAGGGTATCCGAACATCGGGCATTGGAAGAATCTATTCGGGAGCGGGGTTCATCCCCAACCATTCTTGTCACGACTTCCATCATCGAATCCAATGTCCCGATCGATGCATATCGTGTCTATACCGAGTTGTGCCCCTGGAGTTCGATGGTGAAGCGGATTGGTCTCTGTAACCGATCGGGTAAATACAACAATGAAAATCCAACGGTCTATTGGGTTGATCGGATGGTTCCGTCTTCACAGGGTGTCTCCAGAGATGAAATGAATCAGATGTTCAGCATCCGGGAGCAGTTACTGAAATGGGATTCCATCACAATGGCTGACGTGTGCAATTGCCCGGCTCCTCCAGAAAATCAGCCTCCGATTGTACCGGATGGATCCGATATCATCCGTCTGTTTCATACGGAACAATACATGAACCACGCGAACGGGAAAGTTGCCGATTACATCGATGCTCCAGAGAAATCAAGCATATTGGCTTATTGGCGCAGATGGATAAAGGATTCATCGTTGATGGAGATGACACCCCCAGCCGATACTCTGGCACCACCATATGCGTACGAGTTGTGCCGGATTGCCGTTTCCGATTTTAAACTGTTTCTTGATTCCATGAGTGAACGTGATCTCTGTCCAAACAGTTGGCACCGGGATCCGATGACCCATGAATGGCGTTCTTTGTTTAAGAAGGAACTGCATCCGGGACTGATCGTTCTTCTGCATTCGGATGCCGGTGGCTATTCTCCGGAACTGGGTTGGACCGGACAGCCAGTCTCTGTGGAGCCGCTGGTCTATGATGTCCCGGAATTGGCGGAATCGGAAGATGCCTCCAGTGAGCCCAGCGGATTGAAATGGCAGACCATCGCAGCTCATACGGAATCGGTCATGGAGGAGTGGGAGATGCTGCGGCTGCGGCTGGCGCCCAGTTTTCCAGAGATTCCATGGGATGACGTGGAGACTGCAGTCCGGTGGCATGATCTCGGCAAAGCACATCCGGGATTTCAGCACATGCTTCAGGGAGACGGAACATCTCCGGACCCGGATGAGGTGTGGGCCAAGTCCGACCGGATGCTCAAGAAAAAAGTATACTGGGTGGAGGAAAACGACGTGCGGATAGCCCGGGAGTGTTTCCGGCATGAAGTGGCTTCCGGGATCGCGGCATTGATGCATGGCCGCAGTGATTTAGCGGCATATCTGATGACCGCTCATCATGGGAAAGTGCGATTATCGCTGGAACCACTACTCGGCGAGGTGATTCCGGCGGGGAATCGGCTTTACTCCCGCGGTATCTGGGATGGGGACAGTCTTCCGGAAACACGATTGGGAGGTGGTGTCACGGTTCCATCCACGGCTCTGTCGATGGCATTTGCATTTCACGGCGACCCGGTTCTGGGACCTTCCTGGGATGAACGCACCCGGAAGCTTCTGGAGGATTACGGACCTTTCCGATTGGCGTTTATGGAGTTGCTGGTGCGCGTTGCGGATTGGCGGGGATCGGCTCAGTAAAATGGTCTGGACCAATTTTCACACCCATACGCATTACAGTGACGGCAAGAATCCACCGGAAGATTATGTCCTGGAAGCGATCCGTCTGGAAATGCCGATGCTGGGATTTTCCTGTCACGCACCATTGCCCCTGGAATCGACCTGGACCATCCCGGAACCACGACTCCCGGCGTATTGCCGAGAAATACAGGACCTCAAGGAGCGTTACCGTGATCGGATCCGGATTCTGATGGGTCTGGAGATCGACTATATTCCCGGAATGATATCTCCGCGGGATGCCAGATTCATGAGCTTGAATCTGGATTACACACTCGGTTCCGTCCATTTTGCCGGACGGGAAACATCCGGATATCCGTGGACCGTGGACTCCAAACCCCCCGCTTTTGCACAGGGATTGGATGAACTGTATGGCGGGGATATTCAGGCGGCTGTGCGGATCTACTATCAGCGGATTCAGGAGATGGTCATCACCGCGTGTCCCACAATCGTGGCTCATCTTGATCTGGTGAAAATGAATAACAGGGGAGATGTCTATTTCAGGGAGTCGGAATCCTGGTACAAGAGTTTAGTCTCCGAAACGTTGAATGTGATGGCTCGACGTTCTGTGATTCTGGAGGTGAACACGGGGGGAATCACTCGGAATTATACGGATGAGATCTATCCCAGTCCCTGGATACTCCATCTGTGTAACCGCATGAACATCCCGGTGACGATCAATGCGGATGCACATCGTCCGCAGACATTAACGGGAGAGTTCACCCGGGCAGCCGAACGACTGGCCGAAGCCGGATATCGCCACGTACTTATCTGGAATCAGGATGGCTGGAAACCCGTTCCCTTCACGGCATCCGGTCTGTCGTGGTTCTGACATGCAGCGGAATGATAGGGGTAGTTTCCGGGTTCAGGTTGAGCGATTTGTTAGCTTTTTTATTGATATATCGGATTGGGAGTGGTTGGTGTAAGTAGGCCAGGAGGGGGAATACGCTTCAGATTGGTTGCCCCAGGTTGTCCAGCCTTTGCGGGGGCCACGGGCGAAGAGTTCAAGGAAGGGGCCTGGGCTGCAAGATTCGATGATTTGATATTGCTCGTCAGGCTTACGGGAGTGCTCACGTTTCATTGAGCGGATGATGTTGACCTGGCTTCTTCCTGGCTGAAGGGTTCTGGCGTCTTTACCTTTGACGCCAAACAGGATAAGCTCGGTTGTGTTGCGAAAGTAAAAGCCAACACCGCGACCGTCAGGACCTCCATCTTTACGGACTTTATGCCATACGAGGTTTGATTTGTATGTGAAGCCCCATGCTGCGAGAACAGAAAGTCCCTCGGGGAGCAGAGCATTTGGCACCCACAGGTATAGATGCGCGGTTTCATTGACAATATCGGCGACAGGCAAAGACAGGATGTCGTCGAGCGTCATGGTTCCGTAGCGATTGAGCCGTTTGTGCTCCGGAGCCATTTTTCCGGTGCGGTTCTGGAACTGCCACGGCGGGTCAGCCAGGATGGTGCTGAACTTTTCGGAGCCAACTTTTTTCAATAGGTCTTGAGATGCTGAGATCATCGCTGCCAGTCCTCAATCAGTTTTGGGGTGATACCAAGGACAAGCACAGGGCAACCGGCGTTTCTACCGGCGCGAAGGCGGTGCAGGAGCTTCCCCATCCATGTGGTGCTTCCCCTTTTTTTGCCATGACACCGAGTTCAACTCAGCGCTACGGGTGAGCAACACAGCCGAACTGAATGGTACCATATCCAAATTGAGAAGAATTGGCAATGCTGGCAATTGGCCGGTGGATTTTGTTCGCGCCAACAACGCTTCAACCGGTTTTCTCATGGGATTCGGCAACGAACCGTCGAGAATGCTTCTCAAACATCTCACCGGTAAGGGATTGCTGCGGGGTAAAGGTCTGAACTGCTGATTACGCGGATTAAACGGATGTCGCTGATGGTGGCAGGCCGTTGCAGTGCGGAAGGCGTGAGACCGTCGCTTGGCACGGAGGGTGAATTACGGTTGGCAAGGGATTGCTGCGGGGTAAAGGCCTGAACCGCTGATTACGC
>CAZELM010000084.1:0-7560 GCA_964512995.1 uncultured bacterium | reverse complement strand
GCGAGATCGGGCCCATGGGACCTACTGGACCCGCCGGACCTCAGGGCGAGATCGGACCCATGGGACCTACTGGACCCGCTGGACCACAAGGCGATCTCGGACCCGTGGGACCCACCGGACCCGCTGGACCCCAGGGAACGACTGGACCCATCGCCGGTATCGATAAGCAAATCATCTATAATGACAATGGCGTGGCTGCCGGAGCCAATGTGTATTACGATAAAACAACCGGGAATATGGGATTGGGAGCAACGGAACCTCAGTCTGCCCTGCATGTCGACGGAGCGGTTCAGGTTTCGGATGACACCGGAACCTGCACGCCTTCCAAAGCCGGTGCTCTGCGCTGGCACAACAATGCCATTGAAGTCTGCAATGGTGCCAACTGGGTCCCGATCTACGCAGCCCAGGATGGATCCAGCTCCACCCGGGCAGGTACAACCTGCAAACAGATCATGAATGACGGCTATTCCATCGGAAGCGGTGTCTATTGGATCGATCCGGACGGAACGGGCGGCTCAGCTCCTTACCAGGTATATTGTGATATGGTAACAGATGGCGGCGGCTGGACTCTGGTTGTTCGAAACGATCAGAATGGTGCATGGACTACCGGAACAAGCAATCTCTCTCCCAATCATTCGTATGGCACATACCAACCCAGCATCACGGTTCAGGCTGATTTCTACCGGAACTTTTCAGCGATTCCGTTTGATGACTTTCTGTTCGCTCTGGGAGATTATTATGCCTGGCTGGTCGCTCCCAAAGCATCCTTATACGAAGGCTGGTGCGGCTCCTGCGCCTGTGCATCCACGGTGACGAACGCGACGTGCCCATCGACATTCCCGACCACATTCGAGTGGTGCAAGCGGACTTCCAATTCAGAGGATCCATGGGTTTCTATCGGCGATCATGACGGAAGTCATCCGTGTGGTTTCATTATCCTTTACGGTGAAAACTTCGACGGCCACCGCACTTACAAAGATGCTCATCAGGGCGCGAATATTTTCATTCGATAGGATCGAGATGCTCCTGTGTCTCCACTTCGATATAAAGGAACGAATCGTTTTGGGGTCATCGGCGCGATAATGTGTATCTGAAAAAGGTGAGGCTGTTTCAGCTTCACCTTTTTATATCCCGCCTCAGACAAAACAATTGATGTGATATCAATCATATTCCTTTATGGAGATTATCATGATGAAATTATTCTGGAACCGTTGTGTATCACCATCGACGTATTTCTGAGATTTTCAATGTTCATCAACGGATTTTCATTTACAATCAGGATATTCGCTGTAAAACCAGGCGCGATTGCTCCGTAACGGTCTGCCGTTCCCTGCCACGGAGCAGGATGAAGCGTTGCCGCAAGAATAATGTCGGATTCCGATAACCATGCTTTTTGTAACAATTCCATCTCAGTAAATATATGCCTCGAATCGATTCCGTACCTCCATATGCAACAGGCTAAGACTGGCCATCTGACCTCACCCCCAACCCCTCTCAATGGGCATGGGCATTCAGAAAGAAACTCTTCCCTTGGTGAGATTCATCATGGCAACTTTGAATGGCTCGAGTAAATCACTGTCCATCCGGCAGTCAAATACGATGCCGGTCTGAGTGAACGATTCACCGATACGCTCCATCGGAAAGCTGTCCAGAAACGAATACACGATCCCGGAATCCGAAAACGGTATCTGAAACCGGATCATGACCCGGGGTTTGACAACCAGCCGCTCCGCCAGATCCAAACATGAAGATGCCGTACCCCCATACGCCCGAATCAAGCCCCCCGTCCCTAATTTGATCCCGCCATAAAACCGGATCACCACCACCATCACATGGTCCAGATCCTGCCGTTCGATCACGCTCAGAATGGGTTTCCCAGCCGTGCCCGATACCTCCCCATCATCATGGCACCGCACCACCGGACCGATCCGATACGCCCACGCGCAGTGCGTCGCTTCCGGTTCCCGAACATCCGCCAGGAAAACACCAGCCGTTTCCACTGTATCGACCCGTTCCGCAATTCCGATGAACCGGCTTCGTCTGATCGTCTCCTCATATCGGGTTCGCGCCGCAATCGTGATCATTTTCGCCCACTCCCCCCAAAAATTCCGATTGATGATTCAATATAGCACTTCAAGACGGACGGTGCTACGATGGCCCGCGAACGGAGGGTCCATGAAACCGGAACGCAAAGGCCTGTTACTCATGATTGGCGCAACCTTGTTCTTCAGCGCCATGAATGCACTCGTCAAATCCACTCTCAAGGAATACTCGTTCATGGACGCCGTGTTCTATCGCAGCTTTTTCGGAAGCCTCTTTGTGCTGGCTCTGCTGTTCAGACGGCACCGGCCCATCATTGGTCCAAATCCGAAACTGCTTCTTTTCCGGGGCGTGATGGGATTTCTGGGTCTCGCCTGTTACTATTACGCGATGGCCTATCTCACACTGGCCGACACCGTGATCCTCAACAAGGTCGCTCCGCTCTTTGTCATGATTCTCGCTTTTTTTCTCATGATGGAGACGCTGAGTCGATGGCATCTGCTGATTTTATCGACCGCGCTTTTCGGTATCTACAACGTCATCCAACCCCAACTCGATATCGCGCCGATGGCTGGAGCGATCGGTCTGTCATCCGCTCTTTTTTCCGCGATCGCGTACATCATCGTCAAAAAGCTGAGCCACAATCATAGCTCGCTTCAGATTGTGTTTTCGTTTTTTTTCACGGCCATGGTGCTCGCCGCGCCAGTTGTTTTTTATCGGTATCATGTCCCCGATCCGCTCGACTGGCTGGTATTCATGAGCATCGGTGTGACCTCCGCATCCGCCCAGATTCTGATGACCAAAGCCTATTCCCTCGGCTCTCCCACGCCCATCAGCATCGCCTCCTATGCCGATGTCGTGTTCTCGTCCCTCTGGGGATTCCTGTTCTTCTCGGAAATCCAGAATACGCAGGCACTCGCCGGTACTGTGATCATTATTGCCTCTTTGGCCGGTTTAGCGGTTGCCGGGACGAAGGGTGAGGGGCGAAGGATAAGCCGTGGACAATAGATCCCGTTACCTCCTCCCACACTGGTGCCGGATATCCTGACCATCCAGCCAGCCATGCCGGTCCAGTAATGGACGATGCCGCGACTTCACGGCTTCGCGTGATGGATCGCTCCCGTGATCACTTATCAAAATGCCAGTGGCCTTCATACCGCAACAGCTTCTCCATGTGATATGGAGCCAGCAATCCGGGGATATCCGCGCTTCCTCCGGACTCCTCGACCCGCTCATCCATCGCTGTCCGAAGCACCAGCCGAGCGGTGATCATCGCCACCCGCATGAGCGTCTGACGCGACACTTTTTCAAAAGTATCCGCAATCGTATGCCCCCATCCCCGGGTCCCGTCACCTTGAGTGAAACAGAACGCAGACGGCACACCATGCATCAGAAACGGGAAATGATCGGAAAACGGAACCAGATGATCGAAAACCACGAGATCCGCAGGCAGATCATCGGTATATTGCCGGAACACATCTTTCCATGCCGGTGCATTCTGAAGCATTAAGGACAGATTTCCAGCACTTCCCACGCAGTCGAGATTGAATACGAACCGGATCCGGTGGAGCTGGTCGTTGTATTTTTCCGCATAAAAATGAGAACCCACCAGACCCATCTCCTCGCTGCCGAAGAGCACGAACCGGATCCGGCGCCGGAGTTGACTCACGAATGGTGCCAGCAAACGGGCAACCTCCATCACCACAACGACTCCCGATGCATTGTCCGCCGCTCCCTGCGCGATATCATGGCCGTCGTAATGCCCGCCGATCAGGATCATATCATCTCCCGATCCGGCACCCGCGAGATCGCCCATTACATTGCAGTCTGTGGACCGCGCCAGTGTATTATCCAGGCGCAACCGGATCCGCACCGGCCCACGTTTCGCCCACTCCCGGAGTTCCCATGCAACTTCGTGCGCAATCCCGATCGATGGAATCGCCTGATCGAGCCGCTCCTGATGATTGAATGCCAGAGATCCGGTTGGAGCCAGCATACCAGGCGTTTTCTGAACGAACAAAAATGCACCTGCTCCGGATTCCAACACATGGAGATATTTCTGGAGCCGATGAAGCTGTGGTCCGTCGGGTGGATTGCTGTCATCGACCAGGACCGCTTTCCCCCGAATGCTCTCCCCCGCTTTCTCCACGTCCGACGGCATTCCCATGCCCAAATCCAATAAATCAAACGCCTGATCACAGGATGGCGCGTAGGGAAGCGCCAGGCACGGAAACCGGCCAGAAACCGGTGCGACAAGTTCCAGTTCCGCACTCCCCCGTTTCCACGCGGTCATGGGAAACCAGTCCCGGCACACATTCTCCAGGCCATACTCCCGCAACTTCGACTCGATAAACACTGCCGCGGCCGCTGCATGGTCACTGCAACTGAACCGACCGCGGTGCTGGAGACACAACTCCCGATGATTGGTAAAAATCGCGTCGTTCGTCCAGACATTCCCGCAGATCTGACGATCCATTTCCCGAATATTCATGCGAAAAGCTCCTTTTGAATAAAGATAAACGATTGAGAGAAGAGCATGGGCTGATCGCTGCGCAGACTTTTGCATCCAGCCCCGATAATCCGTTCCAGTATAGCGATCCGGTTAGATATTGCCAGCATTCAACGCAAACGGCTTCTGATGTTGCCGAATGGTGATCATTTGCGCTGATCGATAATCCTGATTAAAATGATAATGATTCAGGAATGTCGAAAGGAGTAAACAAATGAAGCAATCGTCGATCAGAATCTATCAGATAATAAAATCGTCATTCCCGGCCGGATGGCATGGGAAACTTGGAACCATGATGCTTGGCGGCCTGCTGTTCTGGGGAATGATGCCGATCCATGGGAGTTTGGCTGTCGATCGGGATTGTCTGCATACCGGTGATGTCTCTCTGGATGGACAGATCACGGCCATGGACGCCCAGTGGGCTTTTCAGATCGCGTTGTCCGTCTTCAGTCCATCCACTGAGGCGTTTTGCGCAGCGGATTGCAATGGAAATGATTCCGTGACCGCTGGTGATGCGCAGGGTATCTTCTATGCGGCGTTGGGTCTGGGAGTTTGTGTGGATCTGTTTCCGGCCGAAACTCCCACACCAGTCCCTACGGGTGATCCGGATCGCTTTATGCTGATTCCGGCTGGCGTTTTCACCATGGGATCACCCGACGACCCGCCGGAATTGTGCAGAGAAGACCGGGAGCAACCGCATATTGTGACATTGACGCGGGATTTTTATATGCAACAGACGGAGGTGACGCAAGCGCAGTGGGAGAATGTTTTCGGGCCGGGAAGCAATCCGTCGTTCTATACGGGTCTTCAGCGGCCGGTGGAACAGATCACATTTTTCGATATTGCCGTGTTCTGCAACCACAGATCCACGACCGATGGTTTCCGTCCTGCTTATTATTCCGATGAGAACTTCACAATGGTATTCGATGGGACACCTCCGATTCTGGACGCGACGATCTACTGGGATCCGACAGCGGATGGATATCGATTGCCGACTGAAGCGGAATGGGAGTTTGCATGCCGGGCGGGAACCGGAACCGCCTATCACAATGGTCTGGACAATTTCTTCTGTGACGAAGATCCCAATCTGGACATGATTGCCTGGTATCAGCACAATGCCGGTCATCGTACGCATGATGTCGGTCAGAAAACTCCGAATGACTGGCAGATATACGACATGCTGGGGAATGTATGGGAGTGGACGTGGGACCGATACGGGGATTATCCGACAATACCGGTTATGGATCCGATTGGAGCGGATTCGGGATGGGACAGATCGGTGCGTGGTGGAGCGATCTGTGAGGAGGCGGGTCGGGTGCGATCCGCGGTCCGGGTTCCAGCATCTCCATCATACCCGTATTACTGAGTGGTCGGGTTCCGGATGGCTCGGTTTGCGAATTAAACCACATCCGGTTTCACTGGTTCAGTGAAAATGACAGAATCCTCATCCAACTTACAACAGAATTATTGATCTATAAGCCGAAAGTCCCTATCCATCGACAGGTCGGATCTCAAAAAAGCGGCCCGTACCCGATGGTCAAATTCCAATCCGGTTAATGCCTCTGTGATCCGGGACTCAGTTGCTATCTGTATCCATCCGTGGTATGAACGTCTGGGTTGATTTCGATTGGGAGACTATCATGGATTTGGAACAAATCAAGCACGCTCAGGAAATGATCCGCCGGGCGGATCATATATTAATCGGAGCCGGCGCAGGCATGGGGATCGACTCCGGATTGCCGGATTTCCGGGGGGATGACGGATTCTGGAAAGCATATCCTCCATTTAAGGGTAAATCATTTTTTGATATTGCCAATGCGAACCGATTCCGGTCTCATCCACGATCCGGATGGGGATTTTATGGCCATCGTCTGGAGATGTACCGCAATACCCTACCACACGATGGTTTTCGTATATTGCTGGATATCGTCCGGCAGAAAAGATCCTATTTTGTGTATACGTCAAATGTCGACGGTCAATTCCAGAAGGCTGGGTTTGATGAAGAATTGATCTACGAGATTCATGGGAGCATTCACCATTTCCAGTGTCAGGCCAACTGTAGCCGCGAAATATGGCCTGATCCAGGGATCCCGGTCACCATCTCGGAGGAGTTCGAATGGGTGGGTGACTTTCCCCTGTGTCCGAAGTGTGGCGGGATTGCCAGACCCAATATTCTGATGTTCGGCGATTGGCATTGGGAAAGCAGGCGCAGCAATGAGCAGGGAAGGCGTTTTAGTCAATGGAAAAATTCGGTGACGAACGAATCGGTCCTGGCGATTGAACTGGGAGCTGGAACCACCATTCCCAGTGTCCGATTCATGTGTGAGCATTTCCCGCTCATCCGGATCAATCCCCGAGAACCTGAGATCCTCGATGCTACCCGGGAAGCCATCGGACTGGCGATGGGAGCACTCGACGCACTCACCTGCATTCTCCGCGGACTCTAAGAGAGCGCTGGCAGATTTCATTCATTCTACAGAAAATGTTCTGTATTGGTGCAACCGTCAGGGAGCAGCCTGAAAAGAAAGACTCACACGAAGACACGAAGGCGCTGAATAAAAACAGAAAACCGCGACAGGCAAGGGCGATTTTCGGTATCATCCGGGATTACACAATCCGGATCGTCAATTCTCATTCGCAGTGCGACGGCACCGGCTGATCTCCTTCACCCCCGCCGGCCTTGTTTGGGGATTACAACAGGGAAGGATTACCCGACGACCCTCTCCCGGTGGGAGAGGGTAAAGAAGGCATCTACACATATGCCAACCCCATCCATGGTAAGGGTTGTGGTAAAATCAAAACAAACTGGGCTATTTGTCCGCCCACTCAAGTCCACTGTCAGACCGCTCAAGTCCACTGTCAGACCGCTCAAGTCCATTGTCAGAGCGTTCAAGTCCACTGTCAGAGCGTTCAAGTCCACTGTCAGAGCGTTCAAGTCCACTGTCAGACCACTCAAGTCCACTGTCAGACCGCTCAAGTCCACTGTCAGAGCGCTCAAGTCCACTGTCAGA
>CAZELM010000083.1:0-7684 GCA_964512995.1 uncultured bacterium | reverse complement strand
CGTCCGCAGTCATCGACAGACCATCCGCGGTCATCGACCAAGCGTCCGCAGTCATTGACCGAGCATCCGCGGTCATCGACAGACCATCTGCGATCATTTACGAGTATTCCAAGGTTATCTATAATTCTGGACAGGAGATTCCAGTAGGAATCCCTGGATACCGTGACATAATGCCATTCCTGATTACCGGATTCCTCCTGGAAATAAAAATACTTAACCCATCTGTCCTTATCCCACCGGGAGAAGGACTGAGGATGATGGCTGGAATTCGATGGTTTTCATGAATCTATGCAGGCATACCCTATTTCTGCCTCAGATGCGGATCGTTCCGAGGCAGAAAAGATTTTTTTAGGAACCCGCGGAACCTTTCACAATCTCACCGGTTTATACACTCGAGTCGGATGAAACAAATTACCGTGAACCAAACACAACTTACCCTGAAAACAGGGGAATTAAAGGAGAGAGAAAATGAAGAAATTATTTGCCACACTCACAATGGTCTTAGTATTAGGTTTAGTTGCAAACGTTACATTCGCAGATGAAACCGTTCCATTCCCTTACTGGCAGCACGGATGGGCGATTATGTCGTTCTGGAGTGTTTCCAATATGGCTTCATCCCCCACAGAAACAGCCGCTACTGCTACCGTAACAATCAATCTCTATGATGCGACTGCTGATGGTGCTTTGTTTGCCTCTACCACAGGAACCATTGAACCGGGAAAAGCCTGGATGATTGGTTCAGCCGATGCTTGGTGGGGAGAAGAGAGTTTGGGTAATGGCTATGGATTCGGAACATATGCAATCCAAGCCACCACAGACACCATTTACCTCTGGGGCGCTGTCTTTGCGAACCTCGGAACCTCTCAGCCGGGATACACCGTCATTCTGCCGAAGAATCCGTACGGAATGGCTGGAATGTAATCAGGCTTAGTTAATTGTGCGCCGGAGGCCAAAACCTCCGGCGTTTTTTTTGGGGGGAAGAATCAAAAAAGATCCAACTGTCTGGAATCCCGATTTCGTTTTTGAGGCGGAGCTTGCGCCATCAGGTCAATGATGTCCTGATTGATCCAATCCAAGAATTCGCTCCGGGGGAATCGATACTCCCGACCGTAAACCATTCGTTTCATGGCGTGAGTCAAGAACAAATATTGTTTAGCCCGTGTCATCCCCACATACAACAACCGACGTTCTTCCTCCATATTGCAGCCCAATTCCGGAAATACCGAATATGGGATCATTCCTTGCTCACAACCCGGAATGAATACGCAATTAAATTCGAGCCCTTTAGACATGTGGAGTGTCATCAGTGCGACCTGTTCCGTGTCCGGTCGATACATATCCACTCCCGAACCAAACCGCATCTGATCCAGGAAACCGCGATAATCCATATCAAAACTCCGAGCGGATTCCCGAAGGAGTCTCAAGGGTTCCCGATGCGCGAATTCGACATCACTGAAGTAATCCCGAATGATTTGATCCAACTCCTCCACCACAGATCCGTTCAGTTCCGGCACCGGCGCTAATCGCAACCGTTCTGCTCCCGGGAATGCAGACGATGAAAGTCGCTCCCGTCGAAGAAGATCGTCCGGATTCACGGAAAAAGCCAGAATTTCCAGTATCCAGTTGATCGGTTCCCGTTTATAAAACGGCAATTCTCCGATGAGCTGATATGGGATGCTGTGATCCTGAAACGCTTTTTCAATGGGAGGGATTAGATGATTGGCGCGGCAAAGCACTGCAAAATCGGATAAACTGGTAATGCCGGCTTCTTCATTTCCTTTGGTGATCGCACTGTCCATCGAGAAAAACCGGAGACCTCCGATCATCTGCTCGATCGTTCGCCCAATAAATTCCGCTTCGCTTTTATCTGTTGGCTGCGGAGTAATTTTTATGTTTACACCCGAATGGACTCCTTCCAGAATATGATCCGGATCATGATTTCCACGCACGACATTCGAGGATGCTTTCAGGATGGTCCGGGAACAGCGGTAACTCCGTTTCAGGATATACAGGGCAGCGGATGGATAATCCTTTTTAAAGGACTGAATATATCCCGCGTCCGCTCCACGAAATCCATAAATCGCCTGATCCGGATCACCGATCACACAGATATTGTTATCGGCACCAGGCATCAGAAATCTCACCAGTCGATACTGAGCCAGGTTGATATCCTGATATTCATCGATCAGTATCCACCGGTATTGTTGTTGACATCGCGACAGGATTTCCGGCTGTTCCATCAAAAGCAGAACGGGTTTATAAATCAAATCATCGAGATCGACGGCATTGAGATTCTGCAGCATCGATTCGTATTCACTGAAGAGATCGCTCAACGGGCGATCCTCCATCGATTCAGTCAATTGTGCAGCGGTATGGATGTTTTGTTTTGCCAGAGAGATCGCTGATGCGATTTTTGATAACCTGTGTTTAGAGATCCGGAGTTTCTTCTTGAGGATATCGATTTTGTCATCTTCATCCACGATGGAGAAATCAGGCCGACGGTTGATATACTGGGAATGCGATTTCAACAGCCGATACCCGAAAGCATGAAAGGTTGAAATGGTAAGACGGTTGATCAAATCGGTTCTCTTCACGAGTTCTGTAATACGCGTCGTCATCTCCATGGCCGCTTTTTTAGTGAATGTCACCGCCAGAATATGATCGGGTGATACCTGTTTATTCATAATCAGATGAGCGATCCGGTGTGTCAGCACTTTTGTTTTTCCGGTTCCGGGTCCGGCAATGATCAGTAATGGCCCCTGATCGTGAGTCAGAGCGGCAATCTGTTCCGGATTCAGGCCAGTAGTGAAATCCGTTCTTGGGCTGAACAACTCAGGCTGATCCGATTTGGGCGGCGGGATGAACAGGGACGATTGGCCAGTCTGAAGATGCGGCGTTTCTTTATCCGACATTGATTGACGATGCAGATTCTGGAACTCCGGGAGTTTAAAATTCAGAAGGTTTCGTCTGGGAGGCAACACTGGTTCCTGTCTGGTCAGAAACAAATCGTCCTGAGATGGATATGATGCGGTTTCGTGAGGGGAAAAAACACGGATCTGGCCATACTCCCCATCATATCCTTCCGAAATATAAATGCGCTCCGATCGCATCCGGTCAATGGCATCACACAGGATCTCGGGGATTTTTTTCCTGAGAGTATCCAATGGGAGATGGATCAGCAGATTGAATTCAGAACCGCATTTTTGGATCAATGTTTGATACTCCGTTACTATTTTCCGGGAGTTCTGACCGACACCATGAATTTCGGAGAGGAGTTCCCGGAGTGGAATAATGGAGTGGAATGGCAGCCGGTTTGGACGCTGTTCCGGATCCGGCCGATCGGCGAGTTGCGCCACGCGATTCATCACGCCGATAGTCACCTTTTTCCCGCAACACGTACAGATGCCTTGATGTTTCAGTGTCTCGACCGGATTCCAGCAAACACCGCATTTGCGATGGCCATCATAATGATATTTCCCTTCCTGAGGGAACAGATCGATCGTTCCCAGGCATTGATCGGGGTTTCCTGTTTTGATCGCCTGGGTAATGCCTGTATAAGACAATTCGGTATTGAATCGATTGGCATTTCTTCCCAGGCGATCCGGGGAGTGGGCATCCGAGTTGGAAAGCAGGGTGTACCGATCGAGCATTTTGCACATCCAGTTCATTGGTGGGTCCGTGGACAACCCGGTTTCCACTGCATAGATGTGATGGGCCAGATCCCCAAAGCACGCATCGATGGAGTCGAATCCGGATTTATCTCCCAGAACGGAGAACCAGGGCGTCCAGATATGCGCCGGAACAAATAAAATCTCCGGCGAAGAATCCAAGGCGATCTCCAGAAGATCCCGCGAATCCAAACCGATGATCGGACGGCCATCCGAAGACAGATTGGCTCCGAGGTGGATCAATTTCTGCCGGATTTTTCCCACGGTATCGAAATCAGGAGCGAAGATCACGTGATGGACTTTCCGGATCGCGCCATCTTTCTTGTAGATTGTGCTGATTTCAGCCGTGAGCATAAAATGAATGTCCGGATCTGTCGTTTCGTGGGCGGGATAACCTGGATTCAGAATAAACTCTCTTTTTAGTCGAAACAGCCCTGGTTCGGATGGTTCCAGTTTCTCCTGGAGTTCCTGAATCCATCCCGGATGGGTAAAGTCACCGGTTCCGATCACTTTGATACCTTTAATGCGAGCCCAATAATCCAGGTATTCGGGTATCAGCTCCTTGCTGGTCGCTAAAGAAAAATGGGAATGAATATGAAAGTCCGCGATGAATGGCATATGACGCATCCTTTATCGTTTCGGGTTGTCAGAAGGAGCGGTTAATGGCAGGAAATGTCTCCGGTAGCTCATCCGCTCCACAAGGACCCACCTTCTTTACTCCATAAGTAAACCGATTTGGCGTGTGAACCGGTTGATATAGTATGGGATATCCAGTTTTTGTCAATCCGAATCCCAACTCCCGAAACAAAAAGCAGCCGGTGAGAAATGAGTTCTGATGGCAAAGAACAATGTATTATGTTAAAATCTTTGCTAGAATTAATGTGTTCGTGGATTATCAGGCAAGCATTAATCGGATAGCACCTTTGATTGGCAAGGTTGGGTTTGGCTCGTTGTGAATAAAATACCAGAAGATAATAAAATGAAAAAGCGATCAGCAGGCACGACATCGCCCAAGACTAATCTGAAAAGAACAGCTCAGAATATTCAACCAGCATCCGGTTCTCCGGCAGATTCCCAACGGGAGCTGGTATTGCCCCGTCAACGAGTTTGGCGCATTGGGACAGTATTATTAGGTGATTATCGAATTGTGCGGCACCTGGGAGAAGGCGGGATGGGTGCGGTGTATCTGGTCAAACGGGGATCAGACGGGATGTTCTTCGCAATGAAAAGCATTCGAGCGGAGTATCTGTATGACAGTCAGTTCTCTCGTCTTTTTATCCGGGAGATACGGACATGGATCGATCTTCCGGAACACCCGCATATCACGGCATGCCGGTTCTTTCGGACGATCGATGACCGGATGGTTGTATTTCTGGAATATGTGGATGGCGGATCCCTGTCGAGATGGATTCAAGACGGAAAACTGACCGAATTCGCTCTTGTTCTGGATATAGCGATCCAGGTCGTTCGAGCGCTTCATGCCACCCATCGTTCCGGTGTTGTTCATCATGATATCAAACCAGCGAATATACTGATGACAGAAGATAGTGTTGCAAAAATCACGGATTTCGGACTGGCAAAAGTGAAATGTCTGAGTAAGGAAATCCGATTGGCGGCCAAACAACATGGGCAACATTATACATCGAATGCCTCAATGACTCCGGCATATTGCTCCCCGGAACAATTTGGGCAAAGTCAGGTTGACCATCGGACAGATATCTGGAGTTGGGGGGTTTCTGTTCTTGAGATGTTCAACGGAGGAGTCACCTGGTTGGTCGGGGTTCTCGCGAGTGGTGTTCTGGAACGGTTGATTTCCGACGGCCCGGTACATTCCAATCTGGGAGTTCCACCCGCAATGATTCCAGTCCTCCGGAAATGCTTCCATCCAGATATCGATCTCCGATGGCAGAGTTGTGAGGAACTAGAACAGGCACTCCTGGAGGTCTATCAGCAGGAAATCGGTGCAGTGTATCCTCGCCGGTTGCCGGAACATGTCATTCAATCTTCTCCGAAATCAGCAAAACCGCATGATCGAAAATCAATTTTTGGATCGAAATGGGATGACCCCATGATTTTCCTGGAGAGCGCACTCAAGGCGACCGGTCATGATTTCTCGGTGATGGAACGATACCGCCAATCCCAGACCGGTTCCCGGCAATCTCAGGCATTGGAAGATCTGGGAGTGATTGACGAGGCGATTGCTATCTATCGGCAATTGATCGTCGGACTCCCGGATAAATCGATTTTGCGTGATTTTGCATCGGCACTGAATACCAAAGTGATCATTCAGATGGACCTCGCCGATCATTCCGGAGTGGTGTTCACATGTGATCAGATGATTGAAGTGAATCAGACATTGTGTAACAATAATCCCTCTGCCACAGATCGAATCAGCTTAGCTCATACATTTCTGATAAAAGCATCATCCTATTTCATTATGAACGACCACGAAAAATCCATAGAATGCAGCGATAATGCCATAAGAGAGCTTGAGAAGATCATGGATCCAGGCGAAATGGAAGTTGTTCTGTCCAAACTGGGAACCGCACACATGAATAAAGCCGTTTCTTTGCACAAATTAAAAGAACTTTCCTTGTCAGAAGAATATTTTGATAAAGCTCTGACATTTCTGAATCGGATGGAATCACCGACGATTCGACATCTGATTTATATGAATAAGGGAATATTGAAGATGGAACTCGGAGATGTTGATGCGGCATTGGATTTATATGAGCAGGCGATTCGATATCTCAAAATGGAATCAGATCTCAATGATGTTCAGATCCAAGCGAATCTCACGATGTTGTATGTGAATAAAGGCGTGATTGAAGCATCCCGTGGCAATTACACTCAAGCCCAAAAGATGTATGAATATGCGGAACGATTGTTGTGCCGGATGGTGTATGAAGAAGATCTTCAGGAATATTCTTACAATTTAAGTATCTGTTATTTTAATAAATCTCATGTGCTGTTGTTATTGAACTGCTTCCGGAACGCTCTCGATGCGGTGGATGCGGCGATCGGAATTATGGAATCGCTGGTTGTTTTTCAGGGGCGTCAGGAATATGAATCAATTCTGCCGGAGATGTATGCACATAAATCAAAAATTTTGAATCAAAAAAAAGAGCAATGATCCGTCGTTTGTCTATGTGTTCTCATCCACGATATCATTAGATTTCTGTGCGCCTGTAATCCTATCGTCAGTTTTTTTCAATCTGCGAGCGTTTTTGTGTCAAAGATATTGTATCTCATCAGCCGGATGGAATTTCAGTTATGACGCGATCTCGCAATGATTGGCAGAACTATTGATAATATGATATTTTCATTCTGTGGGATTTATCAAGGGCAATACTTTTGAAGTGAGGATTATCGTTATGCATAAAACACGGTTAATCGTTCTGGTATGTATTCTATTGACTGCTGGTGTCACAATGGGAGCAATTCCACAAAATATCACTTATCAGGGACATCTGTTGGATGATTCGGGTGCTCCCCTGGACGGGGTGTACACCTTTCAATTCACATTGTTAGATGATGCGGTCTCGGGGAATTCACTGTGGACGGAAACACAGATCGACATTCCGGTTGTGCAAGGAATGTTTCATGTCAAACTGGGAAATGCAACTCCCATTGATATCTCGTTTTCTGATCCTGTGTGGCTGGAAATTGAGATCAACGGTGAGGTTCTGAGCCCTCGTCAGGCTTTGACCAGTGTCGGACAGGCGTATCAGGCACAGGATGTTTTAAATCAGACGATTCACCCTCAGAGCATCGCCATCGCAGGTGTTGGTGAAATCATCAATGATCAGGGAGAATGGGTTGGAAGTCCCTCTGGATTGATTGGTCCGGAAGGGCCGATGGGTCCGCAAGGGGAGCAGGGCATTCAGGGACCTTCAGGCTCGACTGGCCCCACAGGACCGCAAGGCATCCAGGGGATTCAAGGTCCCATTGGGCCGATGGGTCCGCAAGGGGAGCAGGGCATTCAGGGACCTTCAGGCTCGACCGGCCCCACAGGA
>CAZELM010000082.1:0-8015 GCA_964512995.1 uncultured bacterium | reverse complement strand
TTCAAAACCTCCTAATTTTGATATCTCACCACGATCATTTCACCTGTGAAGGCGAGACTTAACCGCAGAGAAGCGAAAGTCGATATATACCCGTTTCATATCACATTGAAAATTGACCCAAAGAGGTTGGCCGGTGCCATCAAAACAATGGCTCCTGACAACTGCCGATTCCCAATCCGGCATAGAAGATCATCTGCGCATCACCCGCGGACACCACGCCATCCCCGTTACAATCCGCCGCGCACCACTCCACAGGTGTCGGCTGATAGGATCCGATCGCAATGTAAAACGCCGCCTGTGCATCTCCCGAAGAAACCGAGCCACTGCCATCCACATCACCCGTATGAGCACAAACGGGCGTCGGTGTTGTATCCGGCGTGTTCGTGGGAAGATTGGTGGGTGTATCCGTTGGCGTCGGCGTCTCCGTTGGTGTCCATGTGGGCGTTACCGTGGGAGTGGGTGTATCGGTTGGTGTGGGGGTTGAAGTGGGTGTTCGGGTGGGAGTCTGCGTTGCTGTGTTGGTCATGGTGGGTGTCGGCGTCATCGTCGGTGTCGCCGTATTCGTTGACGTCATCGTCGGTGTGGGAGTCGGAGTTGGTGTCGGAACCCAGGCGATCGATCCATACTGACAGAAATCGCCGGTTCCAGTGGGCGTGCTCGATGGAACCGTCAGTTCGACAGGACCGCTGGTTGAGAACACCGGGTTGGTTTCCGAATATACCCATTGCGGCAACGGAACTTCCAGCCCATCCCGCATCAGGACGATGTTTCGTATCGTCACCGTGATGGAATAATTCGATACGCCGTGATTCTCCCGAAGACGGAAAACCAGAACATTCTGGTCGCCCGGCCACAGATCATCTTCCCCGATCGCTATTTCCGGAGCGACATCGCCAGCCCATCCCACATCTACCGAATAGATCACCCGATTGTTCAGCAGAACATCCAGATAGTGATATCCGGCTAATGCCTGATATCGGCTGTCGGATTCTTCAAATCGCAGCACATTGTACCTGGATGGGATCGGTGTCGGTGATGGAGCAGGTGTGACAGTCGGGAGGGGTGTTCCGATACTGGAACCAGCCCGGTATATCCGAGTGCCGTTCCCGTTATACAATTGATATAAAACGTCAGCGGATGAATAGGAATAATAATAGGCTGGATTGTATGTGAAATAGCAATAATCCTGAACGGTGTTGGTATCTGCCAGCTTGACTACATCGCGGTACACCGGTGAGGGTCCGGGGCCATACTGCTGGAGGCTGACAATCTGGTCCGTGGAGTAAGCCAGCCGCATCACTCCCGGTTCATTTCGGTCTGCCGCGTGGTACTGGAAGTTCGGGGAGCTGGAGATACCTTGCATATAGGTGCCCTGATCGCTCCATTCGGACAACGAATAGAAGTCAAAGGGTAATTCCGGCAGCTCCCACAGAACCATGTTGGCGAATCCGACAAACCGCCCGGCTCCGGATACGGGTTGCCGGTCATAGTTATTTCTGAGATATGCATATACGGCCGGATCGAATCGAGCCAGCCCACCCCATCGTCCCAATTGCTCCCGGTAGGTATTCAACGTGCCGCCACCGACATTTCCAACACTGTTGTTCACGTCCTGATTGACATTGGACGTGAATGTTTTGATAAATGCCGTCATATCGGATCGATCGAATACCACTCCCCTCAAATAACATTGAATCGCAAAATCCACATTGATGGCGGCGTGGGAGACATCTTCCCCGGGAGATGTATAAGCGCCTCCCCAGTAGTTCCATACATAGGCTCCGGATGCGTCCGTTGTCAGATTGTTTTTGAAATACTGCGCCAGCCGAGATGCTTTGTCATAGTAATCGCCATTGGGAGATACCCGGCTTAAACAGATCAGAGTCCGGCCCATGGCATTTTGTTGATTGAGCGGCAGATCCCGGCCGGGATAGGCAAGAAAAACAGCGTCAGTTCTGAAAAAATAGTATCCTTCGGTACTGGACGGTCCATCCGCCCACTGATCGGCATGCGATGCGACGGTTTCTTCAACCCGAGCCAGAAACCAGTCGGCTTTTTCCTTGTATGTAGAGCCGTCGTAGGTGGTCAGTTCCCAGATTGACGTGTCCATGTAAACAAACTCCACAAACCGGGCGATCGGAAAAGTGATCATTCCGCTGTGAACAACATAGCAATAGGGCTCCTGATTCGGCTGATAATGGCGGTTCCGCCAGGCCGCCATGCTGACTCCCCGATAATCCGTGACTCCCCGGAAGTCATCCCGCATCACCATCACATGATCCGCATGATCTGCCAGCTTATCCAGATAGTACCGGTCTCTCGTGCCTTCATACATGATGGCATAACTCATCATGATATAACTTTCACCCCAGGCCAGTGTGGCGTTTTCGTTATTGTAGAATTTATAGCCGTCACCACCATTGATCGATGCATCCAGTTGATCGAATGTCTGACGTGGCGTATCGCTCAATACACTGACAGAACTCCACAGGACACATAATAAACATCCAAGTCCCAATAATCTTTTATTCATAATCCGCTCCCCCTCTGGAATCACCCGCTGTGGATTCCCAATGTATACCGCTCTTGGATCAAGTCTACCATGTATCGCGGTGATTTGTCAGTTTCCACCGGACAAAAGATGGATCATTTTCAATCCGTTGGTATACCCAGCCGTTCCATTTTCAATCGCAAGCCTTCTCTCGATAACCCCAGAATTTCTGAGGTTCGGCTTTTATTGCCATCGGTTTCCTTCAGTACGGACCGGATCATCTGTGTTTCCAGATCGGCCACCGCATGTTTCAGATTTCCGGTGGAGCCCGACAGACGTGGTTCTGGAGTCAGGGGTCTCTCCCGGATTATCCGGTGTGCGATCCGGGGAGATAAATCTCCGGGTTGAATCGCGTTGTCCCGATCCGCCAGAATAATCACCCGTTCCATCTGGTTTTCCAACTCCCGGACATTTCCCGGCCACGCATACTGCATCAGAATATCGAGTGTTTCCGGAGCGATCTCCGGCACGGGCAGATTGGCCTTTTCTGCATGTTTTCTCAGAAAATATTGAGCAAGCACGGGGATGTCCTCCCGTCTGTCCCGGAGCGGGGGTATCAGGATGGAGATCACATCCAGGCGGAACAGGAGATCTTCCCGGAACTGCCCTGCCCGGACCGACTCCCAGAGATCCTTATTCGTGGCACAGACAATCCGGACATCGATGTCCACGCTGTGTTTGGCGCCGACCGGCCGGACTTTCCGTTCCTGGATCACGCGGAGAATTTTGGCTTGCATGGGGAGCGGCATGTCCCCGATTTCGTCCAGGAACAACGTGCCTTTATCCGCCTGCACGAACAGACCTGTCCGCCGGCTGACACCTGACGCGACACCCGCTTCAACACCAAATAGTTCACTCTCCAGAATGGATTCGGTCAATGCCGCACAATTGACTCCCAGAAACGCCTCCCGGGCTCGGGGTCCGTTGAAGTGGATCGTCCGGGCGATCAATTCCTTTCCGGTGCCGCTTTCTCCCAGAATCAACACATTGGCATTGCTCGGAGCTACTTTTTCGACCATCCGCAGCATTCCCAGCATGGCTTCCGAGGTTCCGACAATCTCACCAAACCGGTATTGGCTTTCCACTTTTTGCCGTAATTCCTGATTCTCCCGGGTCAACCGGTTCCGGGAACGAAGGTTTTCGATGCCGATGGCTGCGTGCACCGCCAGTGATTCAAACACCTCTCGGTCCAGTGCCGTGAATTGCGGTCCCGTTGCCGTGCTGTCCACATACAACACGCCCATCGCCTCGCGGGAAGCGTCGTGAGCCGTTCCATCGGTGCGGTGCAGGGGTGCACACAGGATCGTCCGCAGATTCCACGCCTGAATCGAACTGCGTCGCTTGAATAACTCATCAGAAAATGAATCGCGGATATGGACCGGAACACCCGTCGATAATACCTGCTCCAATATCGATGAACTGATCCGGGCGTTGCCGCCTAAAATATCCACCCGGCTGATGTTTCTGCCAACCAGCAACTCATCTTCTTCCACTGTTCCTTTCAGAAGGCAAAATCCACGCTCCGCACCGGTCAGTTCCAGAGCCTTGTCCACGATCAGATGAAGCAGGTTGTCCAGAGACCGTTCGCGTGCCATCACACGAACGACTTCCAATACCATCATCAGTTTTCGGCGGTCTTCCATGTCATTCTCCACTGATATCGCGAGTGATGTTGACCCGGTGTGATCCGATGCTGAATCATGAACACATGGCATCATGGATTTTTTCAGCAATTCCGGAGATGCATCATCCGGTAATCGACGCTGAAGGTTGGCTACCATTTTTTCTGCATCCCGCAAACACGCATCCGCGGCCTGAAACCGTTTCAGCTTCCGATGAACGGCCTCGGACCAGAACAGCCATCGGCACAGAAACGGGAACAACTGGTTCCGTTCCAGATGCGCAATCAGATTCCGCTGATTCAATACCGATGCAGCGGATTTATAATCATGACAGGCTGTCAGGAGATTTACCATCATCAGTTTTGCCTGTGTTTCCTTGATCCGCAGATTGCACGATTCAGACAATTGGATGCACTGTTTAATGACAGACAGAGCCTCGTCGTGCTTTTCTGTCTGACTCAGGAATTCCGCGTCAGTCAACAGGGAATCACAGCGATGGATCGGGTTCCGGGATTGAGCACGTTGGAATTGTTCACGAATCCTCTCCAGGTCGATGGATGGTTTTTGATTGGAATGAACCACCGCCACGATCAGCCGTCCCAGAAGAAACCATTCGTTGAGGCTGGGTGTTTTATGATTGGCGATCATCTCATATCGGGGAAACATTGCCTGAAAAGCGGCTTCCATGTTTCCCTGCGCCATCAGATAATACCCCCGTACCGATGTAATGTAATGCAGTAAATCGTCGGATTGGATTTCCTGAGCGGCACGCTGGGCAGATTCCAGATCGTTTGATGCATCCGTGTATCGTCCCGAATAGATATTCACCAGAGCCAGACTCGTGGAGAGATGGGCTCGATGTGTGATTTCTCCCATCCCGCTCAATAGCTTTTCCGCATCTTTCAGACGCCGCCGTGCCGATCCGGTTTCGCCTTGTTCCATGGATAAATGACCGATATTGTGCAGAAGGATGGCTTCTCCCAGTTTATCTTTCATCTTCCGTTTCAGTGGCAGCACATCGAGATACGCCTGCATCGCACCTTCCAGATCACCGGTCATTTCCAGTGTGGAGCCCAGATTGTTTAGTGTCGATGTCACCATTTTTTCGTTCGCATTGCTTCTGAATACAGGTATCGCGTTTCTGAAGCAGTTCGCTGCAGACTCAAAATTGCCGGATTGAAAATGAAGGTTTCCCAACTGAGCCTGGAGAAGCGCTTCACGATCTGTCAGTCCGTGTGTACGTGCCAGATTCAGCGCGTCATCCAGGAATTGTTTCGAATCGGTGATCTCACTCCTTTTCAGACAGACCATAGCCAGATTGCCCAACAGAGTGCAACGGACACCGGTGTCTCCGTCAGCTCCCAGGATATGCAATGCCTCTTTATATGCAATCGCTGCCGCATCGAGATCACCGAGCCGCATCCAGATATTCCCGCGTTCCAGCCGCTCTTTCCATCGATACGCCGTATGACCGGTCGAATCCGCTGCTGATTTCACTTTTTCAAGCAATTCCAATGCGCCCGTCAGGCTTCCGGACCGCTGATTATGCAGCATGGATGCAAACAGGAGCGGCAATGCGGCAGCAGGATCACCGCATTTCAAGTAGTGAATGCCAGCCATCTCTTCCTGATTGGGCAGTGCACACAGATATTCGGCTGTGGTTCGATGGAACTGTTGCTGTTTTTCCAATGAAAGTCTGTTTCCGGCTGTCTCCCGAATACTCCAGTCGGAAAAATGGAGCGTCTCATCGGTTTTCACAATGATTCCGTCGTTGATCAGACGACGAAGACACTGTTGGATCTCCGGAATCGATCTCCCTGTCACGGCGGCCATGAGATCCGGCTGGTTTAATGCGTCGATGCACGCCAATTCAGCCAGACATTGTCGGTCGTTCTCCGGAAGCAAGTCTATCCGAATCGACGCAAATGCGCCATCTTCCGTTGGAAGGGTGATTGGATTTGCCGGATTCCACCGCCAATAAGCTCCCGAAAAAATAATCGTTTGATTTTTTTGGAGACAGGAGATGGTCCGTACCAGTCTTCCCGGCAGACAACTCCCCATCTCAACGATCCGGTCGAGAAGGGAGTCGTCCAGTGGCGGGATGAACTGCGATGCAACCATGGCACGAGCATCTTCTCGGGGGAGTGCATCCAACGCGATAACAGACCCCACGTCAACTCCACCAGTATCAAAATCCGTTCCGGCGAGGATAATCATGATCCGGGAAGGCTGATTTTTCATCAATCCGGAGATGACCTCCCGGGAACCGGAGTCCGCCTGATCGATATCATCCATGATCAGAATCCGAGGGTGATCTTGAGCGGATTGTATCAGATGCTGTTCCCATTCTTTGACGGTTTTGGGTGGATGGGGAGATGTGTCCATTTTCCACCCGGAAATGGAACGAAACAGTGGATGAGGCACGCCGGATGAGCGGCTGCAGTGCTGATCCTGTAATGTCATCCGGATTTCAAATTCCCGAAGGAGCCGCGACTTTCCGGTTCCATGTGATCCGGTAATGATGACGGACTGAAATGACCCGTCCCGGGCGGAAGCTGCTGCTCGATTGAGGTGTTCCATTTCATGATTTCGCCCTGTGAAGCTGGAGCCGACAATGTATCCACGGGTTGCTCCGCGATGATCCCTCATCCAGCCCAGTACATATAAAATATCCTGAGCCGATATGAATCGTGCGTCCGGATTGGGACGCATGAGACGTTCGGTGATGGTGGCCAGGGCTGTCCATTGCGGGTCTGCCGGGAGGTGGAGGCACGGCTGGGAATTGTCCAGGAATTTCCGGTAATCCTGCATGGATGGGAATGGATTGGCACCCGTGATCAGTTCCGCCAGAATAACACCCAATGCGAATAAATCCGATCGGGGATCGGTGATACCGCTGTGGAGCGATTCCGGTGCAATATAGGGAAACGTCCCACCGCAGAAATGACCGCAACCGCGTGTGAGATGTTGAGCCAATCCAAAATCGGAGACATAGATGTGGCAGTTCGTCTGTCCGGTTTGCTGAATGAGAAGGTTTCCCGGTTTGAGATCACCATGAAGAATGCCGTTTTGATGCAGATAGCTCAACGCATTGGCCGTTTGAACGAGAAATTCATGCACCAATTCGGGAGTTGCATGGGTCTGGAATGTTTCGAACGGGATTGTTTCGATATGTTCTGATACGAGATATGGATGTTGTCCGGGACCGATGCCATAATCCAACACCCGCAATATATGGGGATGATGGAGTTTACTCAGGATTTCGAACTCCACACGGAGCGATTCCCGATCCATCGAAATAGCACCGGGATGCAGAAGCTTCAGAGCAACAAGCCGGTCAGACTGGAGGTCATGGACCGCCAGGACATCGCCCGACGCACCTGCTCCGATATGACCCTCGACATGGTATCTGGGTGGAATCTTTGACTGAAAGGCATCCATCATCAATTCCTAAAAAAAGTTACGGGAAGCCGGTCATGAAAAAATACCGCATTGGTCAGTCCGATAATCAACAGATCTGTTCCAGATTCAAGCATAAATAGGAGAACCGGATGTTTCAAGGCATCTCAACCGATTTCAGATGGTTTTTGTTCAATTTGCTTACTCATACGAAATTATATAATATAGGCATATGGAGTATACAAATTGAAGGTGGACTCCTGTTGATCGTTTGATTTGTGTTCCGGTTGTGGTAAATACATCATTCCTGTATCTGGATAGGAAAATGAGAAGCGGTACGTATTTTTTGGATAAAAATTACAGGCTCCACCGAGTGAGCTGGAATATATTGAAATTCGGCAAGAAATGTGTGACTCCTGACGGGGAGAGGTTACGAGGTTACT
>CAZELM010000081.1:0-9075 GCA_964512995.1 uncultured bacterium | reverse complement strand
CCAATGCTTCTTTAATTTCGCGAGGCTCGTGTCTCATTTTTATTGACACATTCCGCATTTTCCGTCTGTAATCCCTTCTGGAAAAAGAACACATTGGCTTTGACTCCCTGACTGTAAGGAGAAAACGTCCCTCTGGGTAATCGCAGAACCGTATGTAAATTGCAGTCCTGCATGAGAATCTCGATGACTTCTCCCGCTTTGCTCTCAAATAAACAGTTATCAGGCAATACAATCGCAGCCCGCCCTCCTGGTTTTAACTTGTTCACAACATGCTGGAGAAAATTAAGCTGCTTGTTGCTCGTCTCAATTGTAAAATCTTCTCTTTCGGGAGCCTGATTTGCTCCTTTCGTTCCAAAAGGCGGATTGGTTAAAATCACATCATATTTTTCTGAACTCGGCGCTTCATAAATGGCATCACCCAGCGCTAAGTGAGGCTCGATTCCATGCAGATACAAGTTCATGAGAGCTAATCGTCTCGGACGGGCAACTAAATCCTGCCCATAATATGTGCGGGATTTGACTCTCTTTGCTATTTCTCTATCCAATGCGCCGCCACCCGATTGCTCCACCAGCCATTCATGCGCCGCAACAAGAAATCCACCCGTTCCACACGCAGGATCACAGATCGTAAACTCGGAATGACATCGTGCATCAGGCTTCATGCAACGCACAATCGATTGTATTAAAACACGCGGAGTAAAATATTGCCCCGCACCCTTCTTTCCTTCGCTAGCCGCTTTTTCAAGCAATCCCTCATACGCTTCAGCTTTCACGTCCACTCCAAGAGAAGTCCATTCGATCTCATCAATGAGATTAATAAGTTTCTTCAAGTTGACTGGATTCGTAAACCTGGATTGCGCTTCAGCATAAATATCGCCCAAAATGCCGCTCGTCTTGCTCAGAGTCCGCAGCACATCAACATAATGATCCGTCAAAGCCGTTCCACTTTTATCCCGCAATTTCGGCCAATCACAATTCTGCGGAAGCTCTATTCCCTTCTCATCCGTCATTTTCAGGAAAAGCAAATACGTGATCTGCTCAATATAATCGCCATAATCAATCCCGTCATGTCTCAGTGTGTGGCAGAATCCCCAGAGTTTATTGGTAATATCGGTCATGCAGCAATCGCCTCCATAAGAGAATCAATAATCGTGTTCAGTTCGCCATCGAAAGCCTGATTCGCTGGTTTCCATCCGCCTGGACGAGCCAGTATAGGGGATAGCTCGAAATCTTCTTTATCTATCGAGAGGTTTTCAACCAAGTGTCCCCGTATCCGATTCAGCCACAGGGATTGTTCGGAACTGAGAGTTTTACCGAATGAAATCATTTTTATAGCACGCTCGACACGTTCTTCAGCCGTAAAGAGCGGCTCATCATTCCGAACTGCATGTTTCACCATGGAGATAATATCAGCCAGCGCTTTATGGTATCGAATCTTGTGAGCTTTTTGCAGGTTTTCGATAGTAAATCTCTCGGGAGCAAAGAAGAGTTTCCGTTTCAGTTCCATCAAAACATCCGTGCGCCAGCTTTTAGGACGCGCTAAAAGAATCTCGATGGCTTCAATCGTAGATGAATTTTCGACGACGAACCGACTAAAAGCCTCAATATAATCTTCAGGTTTCAGTTCATTCCCCATGCTGTCTCTTACAAGCCATTTGGAGGAAACTGCATCTTCATTTTCAATAGCTATGATAAACGTTCTTATGCGGCGCGGATAAGTCACAAAGGCATCAAGGAGCGGAGGATTGCTTAAAACTTGCATCGTTCCCATAAAATCATCACGAAGAGACTTGGGTAATTCCTTTGCGAATTTAGCAATATCACCGTCTGGGATACCATTAGCTGCAAAAATGTCTCTGGCTTCTGGAGCCATTTCCTTGTCAATACGCTGGAGTCGTTTGACTAAACAGCGGATGTTATAGTCCCGATCCCTATTCGCCCAGATATCTTTAATAACTTCTTCAATCGTTCTGACAGGTTTATCAGGCGGATCAGAGGTCATACCCGTAGATTTCTTGAAAAACTCAAGCAGCGTTCCGTCAAAGCAGTCGAACACCGTGAAATGAGATTTGTCTGGAAATCTTTCACCTTTACGAGTCCCACGTCCGAGCATTTGCTCAAACAGGATTCTTGATTGGACTTTCCTTAAAAACACAATGTATTCAAGATCGGGAATATCGACCCCTGTAGTCAGTAAATCCACTGTCACTACGATAGCGGGATTCTGCCTGTTTCGGAATTCTCGGATGGCTTGAAGCGGTCTGTCCACTCTTCCCGTGATTTTCTTGACGAAGGATTGCCCCCTGTCAAATATGTCCCGCGCCAATTCAACAAGCTGATCGGCATGAGACGTATGAGGAAGATCGTTTTCAGCAAATATCAGGATTTTCGGAAACCGTCCATATCGCTCTTCATGTTCCAGAGTATACTTCTTGATTTCAGTCAAAATCTTCCTGTTGGAGTCTGGGGAGGTGATTGTCTTCTCAATCTGTGTGGAATCAAACTCCCGCTCATCTTCTATTTCATCGAGTTTTGTCGCACCTGATTCTGGATCAACGATCTCGACTCGCTCATCTTCCTTAAGAAACACACCTTTTATTCGGACATCAGATTTGATGCTTATGACATCATAATCAACTAAAAATCCTTCTCTGACAGCACGAGCATATTCATAGCGGTAGACAATCTCCTTGAAATACGCTTTTGTATGTTTGGCAGGGGTTGCGGTCAGACCGATCTTGATGGCATCGAAATGATCGAGAGTGTTTCTCCAGAGCGACTCCTCGGCTGTTGTATAACCTCTATGGCATTCATCTGCAATGATGATATCGAATGCATGGACTGGGATATCAATTTTCTCCGCATCATCATCGATTTCATCACCCTCACCTTTCCATACTGCACTTCTCCCGAACAGATTGATTGCCATTCTCTGAATTGTACAAACATAAACAAACGCATGTTTGGGTTCGGGATGGATGAGGTATTGGGATGGCATGACCTTGGGATCGAATTTAACATCATCTTCTATATCGCTTCGATGAAACCGCTGACTGTAGACTTCATAGATTTTATTGAATTTAATATTGGGTTCAGCTTCAAAAGAAGCAAATGTTCTGACGGCCTGTGCAGCTAGAGCTCTCCTATCCACGAGAAAGAGAATTCTTTTCCCCACACCTGATTTCATCAAGCGATAGACCTGATTGACAAACGTAAAAGTCTTGCCCGTTCCAGTCGCCATAGCAACAAGCATTCTGCGTTTTCGATCCGCAATAGCACGTTCAACTGCTTCACTGGCTTCGATCTGATAGGGACGCAATCGGGGATGTGAATTGGGATTTGCTTTAAACCACCCACAATCCTTGCCGAGGTCTCGGGAGATCATTTCGTTCAATGCAGCGGGAGTATGAAAGGCGGCAATCTTTCTCTCAAGATTCAGTTCGTGTCGGATGTCGATAAAGCAGATGACTTCCCCATTTGTGGAATAAAGGAATGGAACCCGAAGTCCTCCGAAATTGAATCCACTATGGCTAATTCCGCGGGCGTATCGTTCCGCCTGGGCGATTACGCCTTCTGGACTGGATTCGTATTTCTTGGCTTCGATAATCCCGAGAATCTGACCATTGACGACCAATACATAATCTGCGGGGCCATTTGCAGTTTCAAATTCCGTAATAGCATGAGAGCGGAGAGAGGATGTTCGTAGTTCAGGAGTATAGGGAACAATTACCCATCCCGTAGATTGTAACTGGGGATTAATTCTGTCTCGTCGCGTTTTCCATTCTGGTTCGTGGGTATCGGTGGCTTTCATCGTGGCAGCATAGTAATTCAATTTTTATCAGTCTTCAAGGTTAATGTCACCATGCTTTCTTTGAATGGTCATAGTCGAATTACTATTGATATTGTATCAACATATACAGTCAGATATTGAATTTTATGTATAAAATTTTGAGGAATACCGAAATTTTGGTAAGAGTAGTGACTCGGGGTGTAAGTAACAATCCTTAATGAGTCTCTATTCCTTGGGTCCCATAAGCATGCTTAATAAAATTAAAGTAATGCTATGGGTCCCCTCTTTTAGTTATAGCGATATAACGTAATAATTCTTTAAATATAATAAAATATACTTTCCATTAAGCAATCTCCCCAAAAATAACTTTTCTCCTTTTACAGCCTATCATGAAATTTATAGGTAATCCTTCATGTTGTAGCTTCTAAGATTCATCTTTCCCAATATAGAGATTGTTCTCGATGAATTGCTAAATCCCGCGACTCCCAGCTAAATTTTTTGGACAAGAATTGTTTTTTCATTTCAATTTGATCAGTATGATGTACGTCGCAGTGATGAAAGTGAGAGGGGAAAACTATGAACACGCAAAAACGGATTTCTTACAAAGAGTTAGTTGGTAAAGTTCCTATTGATGCGATAAAGGAAATAATAAAGCGATTCAAAGCGGACGGAATAACCACAGTTTATACTTCCGATGTTATCAGAGAATATGCTGGTCATTTCATCAGTAATAAACACACACCTGCGGGATCTTCATTTAATGCCAACTTCGGAAAGTATCTCCAGGCGTACTCGAATTATTTAGGGATCAGGGAGGTTGCTAGTTGTGTGAGTATCAGAGACGATGAAGGACATCCAACTCAATCTTCAATGTGGGGAGTGTTATAGATTGTGAATGTGGGTTATCGTTGTAACACGCTATATTACTTGGATCGTGTTGACAAGGTAGCTAAACAACAGGCTGGAGTCGTGAATAATAAAAGACTTGCGCGGGGTAATGACTGTGGATTTTTAGGTAATTCTTGAGTCTCTCTCATAAGCATGCTTAATATAATAATTAATGTGACTACTTATCCTCTTAACATATAAAATCCTTTAAATACAATAAAATATCTCTTATCTATGTTAAGTTAAAGTCTTAACCCAGTATACTTACGCTCCCAGATAATAAAAATCGATTCTAGGGCATCCTGACGCGTTCTAGAGGCATTCTACAATACATATTAAATATTATAATTTAATTCTGTTACATCGCTGTAACAATTAAATAACATTTTCCAATGATTCTAATAGCTTATCGAGAACAGACTTAGCCTTTTTAACTGACTCAAGAAAGTCTTTTGATTTAGTGAGATTTAGATTAGTAAAGTCGAATTTATCAAATTCAAAACTGCTGATTGATTCGAGTGGTGCAAGAAATGGGTCGAAGGGATCAGAAATGTTACTTTGTAACTGTTTCTTTCTCCCAGCAGAGAGTCCCCGTTGTCGCATGAAACCATCTTTAATTAATATTTTTGTAAAATCACGGCATGAGATAGAACCTCCAATTATTTTCTTAGCATATGAGACCTTCGCTTTAGGGTCTTCAATGTGGAGAAGCAGAATTTTATGAGAGTCAGTCAATTGAGGTGAATTAACTTTAACAAGAAATTTCTCCTGTGCCGCCAAGTTAAAGGACCTTGATAATGTGGCAATCGAGACATTCAGATCAGGACGTATTGCTAATTTCCTAAGAGATATTCCTTCTTTCCTGCGGCCTCTTGCCCTGGCGAGATCGATATCATCATTATAAAAATTTTTAAGTAAAAGATTTCCTATCTCAATCAAATTCCTGCAACTGGAATTCCACTTTTCATTAATAAAAAAAACGGAATCATCAATAATCTTCTGCTCCTCCTGAGTCAGAGTTTCAACCTCGCCCTCTAATACTTTAATTTCTTTTAATTCTTTCTTCTTTGCTGCCATATTTTCTCCTTTATGGTTAGGTAAAAAATCCATTATTAAAATAATAAGTAACAATGTCAATATAGCAGCATATTATAATAAATATAGTTTTACCCAATATCTACCTACTCCCAGATAATAAAAATCGATTCTAGGGCATTCTGGCGCGTTTTAGAGTGGTTATATAGTGATAACTTAGTCACTATATTTAACTAAATATAATAATTTTCTAAACATTCTGAAAGGAGCATCTTATGTCTAATCTTTCCAAACATTACAAGATTTTTCACTCTCTTAAAAAGTATTTGGAAGAGTCATTTGAACTGCGTATGTATGTTTTAAATGAGGAATTTGGATACGTTGTAAGAGACTTGGAAAATGGAGAAGTCAATGAGAGAGAAATATGGAACGGTTACTTATTTCAAAGTCTTGAGAATGATTTCACAGAATGGACATTTCTTCATTATGCAGTAGATGATGGGAATTTTGAGATTGTAAAGTATTTAGTTGAGATGGGAGCAGAAATTAATTCTTTATCTCTTAACAAAGAGACTCCTTTGGATATTGCCTTACGAAAAGACTTTAAAGAGATTTCAGAGTTTCTGATTAAAAACGGCGGAATGAGTAGTCGGCAATTACGGGATACTACAAAGTAAAATTTGAATGCAACTAGGGGAGTGGGTATGTGCTCATTTCCCTAGTTGGGAATGTTTCTCATCCGACAATAAGATAATCAGCTAAAACTACTTTAAAAGCATTTCAAATGCATTGAAATTCTTTTATCTAAATTGGCATTGAATCATTTACTTCTTTAATTTCAAGAGCATGTTTAGAAAAAAAGTCCCAAAAAAGGTCTATAACGATTTTTGCTTGAGACCTATCTCCTTTCGCGAATCGTAGAAAGAAATCATTGGTCCAAGGATGAATATCCATAAAACGGTATGCTGGCCAAACATCACTTTGCTTCACAAATCCTTGTTTCCTCAAAATTTTTATTATTTCCTGAACATGTTGTGCAATAATTGTAACATTTTTATTTTTTTGATGAAGCCCATAGAAAATATTCAAATCAGAAGCAGCCCATTGCTCAATACGTGGGAAAACATGATAATCTGAGACGTTGTACTTCGGTTTAAACCATACTCCACTCCATGACGAGCAGAGATCAGGGCTTTTCTCCAATTCCCAATCTTTATTAAATTGGCTATCTCTCAATTTTGATTCCAAATCATTGATTACAAAATCCCAGAATTCATTGTGTAATTTCTTTCGGACCTGATATACCTTATCAGCGATCTCAAATACTAAAGATAGATTCTCGGGTTTTGAAAGGAATTGAATAATTTCTTGTTCATAGTTCATATACATCTCCTATTAAATAGACTCGGCGATCTCAATATATTGAATTATAACCTCTTTAACTCTGGATGTTCTTATGTCATTTAAGGAGGATTTCAACCAATTTACAATATCTCGATTATAAGAAATTTTAAGATATTTATTGCCTTTAGCTGTCTGAGATGGAGTTCCATATGGTGTAAGAAAAATCAATACTTGAAAATCGTAAAAATTACGCATTGTATCCATCCACTGGACATAACGCATGAGCTGATTTGGCTGCTCAACGGCATCAATCTTGTTCTCAATTACTATTAAAACTCGCTCATCGAAATTGGAAAGAACTATATCAAGATTACCAAACTCGGTTACCTTCTCAGTTTCCACATACCATTTTAAGAAAGGAATCTGATCAAAGGATAGCTGTATTGGGAGGTCAATTTGATTCTGAATTAGTTTGAGAAAATTATTGAGGAAAAGGCTTCCTTGTGAATGTAAACCAACTGGACTTAGGAGATCAGCTATCAATGCAGAATGAGTTTTAACCTCTTGACGGTCGATATTAAACAGTCGGAATAGATTGAACTTATACGCAGACATACGATCAATTTCGAAGATTAATCTTTGTATGGTGATAAAAGCCGATTGCAAGAAACTAAATCCATATTTGAATTCTTCAATACGAACTCTACATAGATTTTGCTTGTGGGATTTATATCGTGAAAAAAAATCCTGCCAATTTTCTAATGTATCATCATTCATCATCGTTCTGTTCTGTTATACTGAGGAGGTTGTTTATGAACTCGCTTTATTTCGTTTAATAAATTTATGAAAAACTCTTCAGGAGCTTGTGAGGAAATATAAACAGAGTCATCGGAATTGAATCTAACCCATTCTTCTGCTTTGCCATCATTCTTAGATGTTAGTTGACGAAACACATTTGGAAAAATAAGGTTGCTTCTGCTCGTTGTCCCACCTTCAATTTGCATGTTAAAATACGGCGAGAACCAGATTCCTCCTATTGAGAGTTTTATATAAGCAAGGAAAGAATCTTGGTAGTACAAGTGTGCGTTCGTAGCCGTACTCAACCAAAATCCTTCATCAGGATGCGATTCAATGTAAGATAAAAAGTTAAAAGCTGTACGGAATGTTGACTTTAGATTCTCTATGGAGTAGCGGAATTTTTTTGAAATTTTACTGCGACATCTGAAAGATGAATGAAACGTGGATCTATCGTAACTTGGTAGATTAGTTGTTAATGGTTGACTCTCTAATGAGTGAACAGTAATTGAATCTGGCGATGAATCAATAGTCTCATTATGTTTTTTGGCAATTCGATAAAATTCATTCTCATGTATCTCTGTATATTCAATTCCAACCCTATCAAGAAATTCGCGTATCGAGTTGGGAATACTAGGGGCAATCAACCACATAATAACATCGGTAGTTCCTTGATTTTTAAGAGCTTCATAGTACTTCGCAAGCTGATCGGCATCATCATATTTTGCCGCTCGTGCTTTCAACTCCATTAATATATTTGTATTATGTTCATCCGTGAAAAGCAGATCAAATCTACCAATACCAGAAAATGAATTTTGTCTTCCTGCCAACTTTAGTGTTTTACGTGGGAAAAAATCCATTGGATATTTTGCAATTAGGTCTTCCATATAACTTTCTAGCATGTTGAAACAATCCTTTCAAAAATAAAGCATTATTGCGAATAACTAAAACAGAATATAGAAGATATCAAGCGAAGTCAACCCGAAACTTGAATAATACTTATCTGTCAACCCCAGTCAAAACCCAAATCCAGTATATATAATTTTTGGAAATACTAGATTTTTGTTAGGGATAGTGAGTCTGGATGTATATGGATGTTTAAAGGAGTCTCAATTTCAAGGGTCCCATAAGCATGCTTTTTTAAATTTTAGCAATCCCTAAAAGAGACTCCGGAATGTGTCAATAAAAATGAGACACGAGCCTCGCGAAATTAAAGAAGCATT
>CAZELM010000080.1:0-9786 GCA_964512995.1 uncultured bacterium | reverse complement strand
CGGGGTGTGGTTATAACAGCGGATGCCGGGCACAGAGCACCTGGACCGCTCACGGTGTCGCACCAGCAGGTTCTTCCTACCAGTTGTTGATCTGCGACTCCGGATGGATGTGGACCGGCATTTTCATATCCGGTGGTGCGCCGGGCTGCTGGAAAGAATGTGGAAGCTGGTGCAGTGACCAGTCGTCTGCATATTTCCGGACAGATGGCAGTGATACAACCTCCTATAATGGAGTGGCATTCAATGAGAACGGCCATCAGAACGTTTCTTATAAAACGATGTCAGTGGGAATCCGATAGCGGAGAGCCAGAATAAAACTGAAAACTCCGGGGATGTTTGATGTTTTCTGAGCAACATTCATCCCCGGCTTTTTTATGCGGGAAAAAGTGTTTATCCAGGGATTGAGTGACATCCGACATTCGTTCAGATCATTCGTTCTCCAGTTTGTCCTGCATGATTTTCAGCATCGTATCATCGACTTTGGCCATCCCGATCTGACTGATCCGGCTCAGGTTTTGGATTGTTTCCTCCGGGGATCTCCCGACAAAACCTTCCAGTGACGTAATCCCATGATCATTCATGGCCATGTATGCCGATCGGATGGCTGAATCGGTAGAACTGGCTACTTTCAGGGCACATCCCTCTTTTGCGCCATCACATAACATTCCTCCCAGATCACTGATCAGATTATTGATAGCCAGTGTGATTTTTTTCATGTCTTTTCCGTAATTTTGATAGACAATTGCGGCTGAAGCTCCAACACCGGCGGCTATCGCACATCCACAGATCACCGTGAGATCACCCGTATAGCATTTTACAAAGCTGTTTATGAGATGGGAAAGTGCAATACTGCGAAGAATAGTCGTATGCTCAATATTGAAAAATTGCCCAACCTGATAGGGCACCAGAATCGCCACAACTCCCTGATTGCCGCTCCCCCCACTGGACATGACGGGCATGCTGAGCCCTGCCATCCGCGCATCACTGGCAGAGGCAGTCATAATTTTGCTGGATGATAAAACATCATCCTGAAGATACCCTTTACGCTGTAAATCCAGAAGATAATAGCCGACCTTCAGTAACTTTCGGCCTTCTTTCGAGATATCCAGATTCATCTGGATTCCCTGTTCGATATATCGCATATCATCAGAATCGATCTGCTCCGCAATTTCGATCAGATTTTCGATCTTCAGAGATTTGAGTATTGTCTTATAGGGAAGTGTTGTCTGTAAAGGCTCGGTGCCCTCTCTGATAAATCGATCCTGGTTATCGACCGAGAGATGAACGAGATTTGTATGACAGTGCTGTATCACGGCTCGTGATTGATGTTGGCTGTTCCAGACCTCCACATCGATATAGAGATCTTTCTGTGCGGAATCAAAGGTGATGGTCGCTTTGCGTTGCGAAATGAATGTCTTCGCCTGAGCGATCATGTCGGCAGTCACTCCTCGCAATACTTCCATTTTTAATTCAGGAGTCCGGATCAAGGCTCCCAACACGCCTGCGATGAGATTTCCGCGTTCTCCATGGGTATTTGGGACTCGAACGGCCATGCCATTTTTATACACACCGGGATCTACCCTGATTCGAATTCCATCAATAGATCCATCGAGTTCCTTTGATGCGATCGAGGCAGCATAGGCAACTGCGGTGGGTTCGGTACATCCAAGAGCTGGAAAAACTTCATGCCTTAGGATTTCTTTGAATATGTTCATAACAGTTCCTTATCCGGAAATAACAGTTGATAGGTAAATGCCGCTCGAATCCTGCCATCAACATCGATATAAAAAAACTCCCGGCCAGCATCCCATTATGTGAAGGTCGGGAGTCAACAGGTTTATCTAACAGTCAGTTCTGATAGTGGTCAACCATGGTGAGAACTCTTTCACATTGAACGATTGGGCTCAGAATTCAGAAATATGATCGGGTGTCAAATGATTCAGGATCAGTACCCGCTGACGGGAATGGATCACTTCATCAGATCAATCAGTTTTCCGGTTTTTTCAATTTCCATTCCGAGTCTGCTCGATAAAGTGATAACTTCTACTGGAGTAGCGTTACCACCCGATATCAATGTATCCGCCAGTTTCATCCCTTCACTCATCATCGATGCGTCCGGTTTCTGGCCTATCCATGATAAAGCTTGCTGAAGATAAAGCAATGTATTGCTGAGTTCATGGCCGGCACCCTTCATTTCATTCTTATTGATTGAGTCCATAATTTTAGCCTGATGATTTGACGCCAGAACTGAAAGCACGCGGGAGGTGACTTTACTGAGAGCTTTATCCTCAACAATTGTTCCTGCATCCAAATCAGCAGCCATTTTTTCGCTGTCCTGGATACAGGGTGTGAGCTTAACCTTGGCGTTATCTGTCATCTGGCTTTCCATCTGCTTCAGAAATTCAATGCTTTTGCGGAGTTCTGTTGCGGCATTTTTAGTGTTTCCAGCTGCAATTTCATCCTTTACTTTCATGAAAAAAGATTCCGGGACTTTTTGTGGGACAGCGATTGCCTGTGTTACCGGGATGGATTTGGTATCCGTGGTGATCGTTTCTGCATCGGCTGATTTTTCCACGAGAGCGGCTTTCGTATCCGGTGGTTCTTGCTGCGCGATAGCAGAGGCACAAATAATTGAAATACAAATAATACTGATCCAGATATAATACTTCGGTTTCATGCATGCACCTTTCTCATAGATATGAAGGAGGGAATGGCATCCCATGTTGTTAGTCATGCGAGTTCCAGATGGGGGCTTCTGATAACGGAGCCCTCCATGTCATACTGGAACCATCAAAACACTCTGTTCTCAACATGTCAATCTCTTATGTGCCTGCCAGTTGGTGTGAGTAAAAACCGTGTCTCGCACCGAGATGGGAATCGTGTCAACTTGTCTGTTCTCATTACCGTCCTGCGATTCGCTCAAATGTCAGAATTGATACATCCTTGTTGCTGAGATGTGATTATTGATGATTGACGGTTTCTTCACCGATGAATTCGTGTTGAAGAGTCAAGTGCATTGGATACTCTGGTTCGGAAGAGTCTGGCTTTCCCAGATATTTGAATGGCAGATCACTATGATAAGCGAGGATTGAGTGGCACAGTGTACAATCATAATGGATCGTTTGACCATTTTCATCCTGCAGATCATCGTTATGACAACGGAAGCAACCACTGTTATTCTGGTGATGATGGAATCCGGGATAAGTCCCCCACTGGATTTTCATGTCGGGATGAATGTTCCGAGTATAAATCGCCTGTGCCGTACCGATCGCCTCATCGATGGCTGATTTTCGGGAGTTCTCCAACTCGGGGTAATGACGATGGTAGAATCCAGAGAGATGACCGGCGATGCTGTTTTCCCCTGATTCGACATCCGGATAGTTGAGTGTGATCGCTGTGAGTACTTCTCGTTTGACAAATGGAAGTGTCCGGTCAATTTCTCCTCTTGATATTCGATCGTCGACTGCCCGGGAAGGATCTTCATAGATATGTGTCGCTCGGTTATGGCAATCGACGCAATCCATTGTTCGTGCGGTTTGTGTTCCAGAGTAGGATACCATTTTTTTATTTCGATACCGTTTGAAAGTATGATCCGATTGCTCCACATCGATCCAGATCATCTCCTGCCGCTCATCGTTCAGAGAAGAATATCGGACCATATTCCCCGTTGCGATATGCCAGTGTATTCCGGATCGGTCAGTGGTATGCCCGGCATCAATTTTCAGATTCAGTGTGGTGAAATTCGGAGTCGAGTATTCGTCAGATCCATAATGAGTAATGACTTTCATCCGGCTTCCATAAAATTTTTCCGGCCAATGGCATTGTTCACACGTTTCTCTCGATGGGCGAAGTTGATGAACGGGGACAGGAATGGGGCGCTGGTATGCATCAAACATTGTCAAAATCAACTGGCGGGTACCGTTTATTTTGGAATCAATGAGTGCCTGTATTCCATGTCCAACATGGCACTCCACACATTTCACACGGGCATGCGGAGAGTGCTGATAGGTGGTCCACTCCGGATTCATGACCTGATGGCATGCTGTTCCACAAAATGCAGGACTATCCATAAAATGAAGCCCGCTCAAACCCGCTCCACTGAGAAAGAGAATGTTCAGGATCGTGAGCAAGAAAATGGTGATGAATAATGGAGAACCAGTAGGTTTCGATTCCAGTTCATCCGGTTCGAACCGCTCACTCATGATGTGGCGAATGGATCGCCCGTCCGATCGCTGATAAAGAAACCATGCGATCGGGATCAAAATGAGTCCGAAAACAAACAGGGAGGGCAATAATAAATACGTGATCAGGCCAATATACGCATTGGTGATCAATCCGATGATCTGCATCGCTTCCATGAAAAGAAACGTGATAAAAGAGGAAGTCGTAATGATGACACCCAGTTGTGCGGTCCGGTTTACCGCGATCTGCCGGATGAATCGGGAATATCGCCTGATCATTTGGTGTCCGGCTCTTTAAAATAGGTTTCGTATATCTTCTGCATCGCACCGCTTTGTATGTCTGCTTTCAAATCTGCTGTCGGGCGATTGAGCCATTGATGCAAGGGATCATTCCGAAGCAGATTATCAATGTATTGATTGATCTCTGGATGATTGAATGATCTCGCCTGAGGAATGAAAGAAAAATAAAAATGCTTGGCCACTTCGTAAAAGCCATGCCACCAGGTGTAATCCGGACCCATCATTGCTGCGCCGTGGCGACCTCTTCGTCCCTCGTGATGCCATAACTCCCAATATACCCATTCAATGTCGTTGCTGAAGAGTGCTTGCGTCTTCAGCAGGTTGTTTTTTCGAATGAGTTGCATGATATCGGTCGCAGGTTGAGCAAATTTCCCGTTATACAGTCGAACCGTTGCATCGTATTGATAAAAATGACCATCCACAAACACACTTCCATGGCAGGTATTGCACACATTTTTCATGCTTGCTTGTTTTCGTTGCCAATCGGATTGCCGTTGAGAAAGTTCGGGACGGAGTGTCCAGGAAATGCGTTGACCCACATCATGGGTGAGTTTCTGTGACGGAGTGGCGGACATATGGCAGGTGCTGCAAGTGGGTGCGATATAGTAATCCGTGCCCACGATCCAAGTCGCTGATTTCAGATTCATCTGATCGATATTGGTGTAATACGTATTCCCATGTTTGGATTCTTCATACACCTCTTTTTGCGGATGGTCGGGACCAAGATGGCATTTCCCACAGGATTCGGGTTGCCGGGCTTGAGATTTTGAGAAGTTGTGCCGGGTGTGACAGGCGTTGCAGGAGCCTTTCGATCCATCCGGATTGATCCGGCCGATACCGGAGTTTGGCCATGTTTTCGGTGATAACAGGTTGGGAGCGTTAGGATCGAGCAGCATGAATGCACCATGACAGCTTTCGCATCCTTGAATCGCGACTGGCTGTCCGCCTGAAACATGTGCCAGATAAGCATCGTTTGATTTCAGGATTTCACCCGCTTTGGCGTGGTGTGAATTGCTTACTTCCTCAGTCTCACGGGTATGACATTGACCACAATCCATGGGCGTGACTAATGTGGCGATTCGTACATCGTGATGGAGGAATCCGTCCGGATCATCAATTCCGGCAGCATGGCAATCGAGGCAACTGACGCTGTTGAGTGCATGAGCGGATGCATACCATTGCGCATAAAGCCCGGGTGTTTTCTCCTTGTGGCACACCAGGCATTTCCCTGATTTCGATTCCTCTGCATTTACACCGAGCCATCCTGCGATAACAAAAATGCATAGCCACCAGATACATAAAGATCGGTTCATAATTTTCCTCCTCATAAAATATCCCTTACATCAGCCGTTTTGTCTGATAAACAATCTCACTTGCCTTTTCGAAAAATCCCCTATAAATAACAATAAATGATTTCAGGTTGAAAGCCAAAAAATCATGACCGTTAATGTCAATATAGCGTTGGAACACAAGACTGATACAGTCTCAATAACAACAATCAAGGGGGTATCATGATGAAGCGACTCTTTTCATTCATGGTTATAACGATCTGTCTCTGCGGGAACGTTCTGGGACAGATGCCGTTGCAGATCAATTACCAGGGGCATTTGTTGGATGAGTCCGGCAATCCGGTGAATGGGAATCATGCGTTTCTATTCCGGATTATGGATGCTGAAGTCGATGGAAACATACTCTGGGTTGAAACTCAGGAGGATGTCCTTGTCACGGATGGCATTTTTCAGGTCACACTGGGAACATTCAATGACATTTCCCTGAACTTTGATGCTGTATATTGGATGGAGATTACTATCGATAACGAGGTACTGACTCCTCGTCAGAAATTGACCGCCATTGGTCAGGCATTCCAGGCGATGGATGTGATGGCTCAGGATATTCACCCCAGAACAATCAGTATCCAGGGATTTGGCCCTGTTATCAATGGTTCCGGACAATGGATTGGTGATCCCTCCGGATTAATCGGGCCGACCGGTCCGATGGGACCTGCTGGAGCGACCGGTATCCAGGGGCCGACCGGTCCGATGGGACCTGCCGGAGCGACTGGTATTCAGGGGCCGACCGGTCCGATGGGACCTGCCGGAGCGACTGGTATCCAGGGGCCGACCGGTCCGATGGGACCTGCCGGAGCGACTGGTATCCCGGGGCCGACCGGTCCGATGGGACCTGCTGGAGCGACTGGTATCCCGGGGCCGACCGGTCCGATGGGACCTGCTGGAGCGACGGGCCCTCAGGGACAGCCGGGAGAAGATGGTGACACTCTGTGGTCAACCGGCACTTCGAGCATTTATTATACCGAAGGGAATGTCGGAATCGGCACGACAGATCCCCAGTCAGCGCTTCATGTATCAGGAGGTATTCAACTGGAGGACGATCTGTCCGATTGCACCCTAGCAAAATCAGGCACTTTACGATGGCATAACAGTAAGCTGGAAGTATGTGACAGCGAGGAGTGGCGTACCGTTTTCACTGCGCTATTGGGGACTGAACTGAATCCAGCGATCTCTTGCAAAGAGATTATCGATCAAGGCTATTCCCGGGGCGATGGGATTTACTGGATCGATACCGATGGGGCGAGTGGTGCTCCATCATTTCAGGCCTTTTGTGATATGACAACAGGAGGCGGAGGCTGGACACTGGTCATGCAAGGCCAGCGAACCGATGGGCAATACCCACGAGCGACCATCATGAATAGTGGTCCGGATCTCTCGAATACCTACTTCTCGACACATCTCCCCAAAAAATACAGTGATGCTGTGATCAATGCATTATTGAATAGTGGCAATCGCGATGTCCTACTGAAAGAATCTGTCAACAACTATTCCGGTGATCTTGGCCCGATCGGTGATGTTACGATCCACGATATCGTTGGATTTCATATCAATAATCCCAATAAAATCTGGGACTCCACTTGTAACAGCAGCAATCAGACGAATATGATTTTTGGGAGCGATGTGAACAATGTCGTTACATATCAGAAACTGGGCGGTGGTGTGTTTGTATTCGGCAACACCAATACCGGCGCGGATGCGTCAAGCTGCCAGAACTGGCATATCGGACCATTCGTACTCAAGGTTCAGAATGATACCACATCAGGATTCACCTGGTCGACCTGCTGTCAGGAACCGGGTGGTGCTGATGGATACAAGAACGGTCCTTATGCTTATAGCAATGTATGGAACTGCTATCATAATTCGATGAAGGTTTTCGTTCGTTAAATGAGTAACAGAAGCATTTGATAGGTGAGCATCCGGAAAAAGGTCTGGTGGATGCTCACCGACTCACTATTATCTGTCGATCAATAGCTGGTTGCCCATGAATCACAGTCAAAGATATCAGACACCATGGGTTGATGAAGTTACATCACCTCAATATAGAATTCATGTTTAAACGGCAGGTGGGATAGTGGAGAAATGGGGGATTGGAAACACGGGATGGTTCAGCCGAATGTTATGACTCAGAAAGCAGATTGCGGGAGACCTGAACGAGTTGGAACCAATTTCCGTCAGGGTCTTTGAAGGTCAAGGATTCCGGAGATATCATATTGAAAATAATCCCTTTCCTCCTGAGATCATGGCTGTCACGATCTAAATCATCGGTATACAATACAAATCCGATTGAAGTGGAATCGTAATCAGACGCGCTTGATGGGGGATTCCCGGGTCGAAGCAATAACTCCATCTCGCCACAATTCATCCAGACAAATTGTTCATCCTGAACCGAAACAACTTCGAATCCAAGAACATGTTGATAGAAGTGTTTCGATGCCAACGGGTCAATGACAAATAACTCAATGTGTCCAATCTTCATAAACGCCCCCATCTGATTAGGTTATCGCATTTTTTATCTCAATCGTGATTATTGCAGAATACCACACGCGATTAACATAGTTACTGTGCAAATCCTGACCAAGACAAACCCTCAATGCTATAGGATTAATAAACATAATACCGATATAAGTCAAATAGATTATCCGGTCATGTCACGGATGAAACATTGCGGAACATGAAATAGACAGCTCCCAACAGACAGATCCCCGCCCATAAAAAATCCAACGTCAGTTTTTCCTTCATATAATAAGTGCAAAATGCTGCAAACAAACACATTGTGATGACTTCCTGAATGATCTTGAGTTGACTGAGGGAAAAATAGTGATACCCGATACGATTGGCAGGCACCTGCAAACAATACTCAAGAAATGCAACAGCCCAACTGAAAATAATCGCATATATTAAAGGTTTATACTTTAAATCTTTTAAATGACCATACCATGCATAAGTCATAAATAGATTCGAACAGACGAGAAGGATGATTGTTGTCATTTTCCCCATATTCCACCTCCGTTGGAGTATGACTGGATGGATTCTATCGCTTCATTTTTTGATCGGCAAGGCAAATCGGCAGCGGCGTTCTGGATGGTTTGTGCTATTGATTCACATTTGAATAAACGCTTCACAAACTTTCGAAAGATCTTTTCCGGGAGTAAGATAAACTGATATAGTAGTAACAGGTGATCATCCGACATTCCGGTGTCGTAACGTATTGTAGATATTAATCTACGACTCTAACTCATCATGAAATCATCCATTCTCTTGAAAGGAGCTTAGTATGAAAAAATGGAATGCAGTGTTGACAGTATTGGGAATTGTATGGGGGAGCGTGATGTCGTTTGCATCGATTCCCCATCTGATCAACTATCAGGGTCAGCTCTATGATAACGAGGGAACCCCCTTGAGCGGAAGCTATGATTTTCAATTCACGATATATGATGGAGAAATGGATGGGAATCCCGTCTGGACAGAAATACAACCCGGAGTTTCGGTATTGGATGGGATATTCAATGTAAAATTAGGTACATTGACACCGATCGATATGGTGTTTTCAGGGGAGTATTGGCTGGAGATCGTTGTTGGAGGAGAAGTGTTGAGTCCACGGTCACACCTGACCAGTGTGGGACAGGCATATAACGCAGAAGATACATATGCGAGTGATATTCATCCACGAAGCGTGAGTATCGAGGGTGTTGGAGAAGTGATAAATGCATTGGGAGAATGGGTTGGAGATCCGACGGGACTTGAAGGTCCCCAAGGTCCGACCGGTCCGATGGGCTCGCAGGGAATCCAGGGAGAGGTCGGTCCGATGGGACCAACCGGTCCACAAGGAATCCAGGGAGAAGCTGGTCCGATGGGTTCGACAGGCCCGCAGGGAATCCAGGGAGAAGCTGGTCCGATGGGCCCGACCGGTCCGCAGGGAATCCAGGGAGAAGCTGGTCCGATGGGTCCGACCGGTC
>CAZELM010000079.1:0-10457 GCA_964512995.1 uncultured bacterium | reverse complement strand
CTCTATTGCCAATTAATTAGAAAATTTCATCCCAAATAATCTGAGAATCAACACTGTTCCCGCACAACAGATAGCAATTGGAGTTCGGGTCGGTTACGTTCAGCCACATTTCCCAACAAAGATCGAAGTTTCTGAACCCTCCAATGTTCCGGCACCTGTCCGAGCCAGGGCACACCGGAATCTTTGTATGCGGGATAGGGTTTGAGGGAAGAGATCATCCTGGCACCATCCGCGTTTGTTGCTTCCCGATAAACATCTTTCTTATGGCATCGATCATCCATACTTTATTTCCCTATCTTCGCGTCCTTCGTGTCTTCGTGTGATGCTCTCAGTATTCACATGAAGCCGCGAATACGCGAATTCCTAATCATATTCACTTACTGCCTTTTTCGCTTTTTTTTGTGTTCTTCGTGTCTTCGCATGAGAATTCCTGATTCACACGAAGCCGCGAAGTCGCCAACTCGATATGCCCGTTGACAATGCGCTTCACACACTCTCTGAATGTAGCTGCACCGAAATTGATCAGCAATCCGAGTGAACGATTCATCAAACGCAGATAGGTGAGTAGCTGTTTGGAATGAACGGGACTGATGCTTTCCACGGATTTCAATTCAATCACAAGTTTTCCTTCCACCAGAAGATCAATGCGCAATCCTTCTGAAAAATGGATCCCATCGAAATCAAACTCGACAGATTTCTGACGTTCCACCTTCAATCCTCGTCTTTCGAGCATCCGAGCCAGAACTGCTTCGTAGACAGATTCCAGAAGCCCTGGCCCCAATTCCCGGTGAAGATGATAAGCGGTATCAATAACGATCGCGGAGATCTCCTCCACATTCATTTCAGTCGTTCCTTCTCGTGAAATTTCCTGATTCATTCTCTATCCTTCGTGTCCTTCGCGTCTTCGCGTGATCTCTTTTTTTTCTATCCTTCGTGTCCTTCGCGTCTTCGCGTGATCTCTTTTTTTTTCTATCCTTCGTGTCCTTCGCGTCTTCGCGTGATCTCTTTTCTTTTCTATCCTTCGTGTCCTTCGCGTCTTCGTGTGATCTCTTTTTTTTTCTATCCTTCGTGTCCTTCGCGTCTTCGCGTGATCTCTTTTCTTTTCTATCCTTCGTGTCCTTCGCGTCTTCGCGTGATCTCTTTTCTTTCTTTTCCCGTATCAGCATGTGATCCCATGCCAATGATCTCCGCCAGCAACCCGTCGGTTTCCTTCTGCACCTTCAGGATATCCGCCCGGATCTCCTCCAGCGAGCGCATCGGCTGGGGTTTGTAAAAGTATCGGGTGAAGCTGATCTCATATCCGATCCGGACGCTTTCGGGATCGTACCAGGCTCCCGGAGCGTACGGCAGCACTTCCCGTTTCAGAAACGCATCGATCCCGCCGGGTTCCAGTAACGGAATCTGCTCCGTATCCCGCAAATCCGGGTCCGGCTCATACTCCACGACACGCACCTCCCCGTCCTCAATTTCGATTTCACACTTACCCTTCAATGGATCAGGCGCGGTGTCGGCCTTGTGGATTTTCCGGATCACAGCCGGCGCATTTCCGTCCCGTTCGCCCGTCTCCCGGAGCATCTTGATCTCTTTGGCAGCATAGACCTTGTGCGGATCGATGCCGTTGATGCGCAGCGGCCGCTCCACCGTCACCTTCCAGTATCCGAATGCCTCATTGGGGAAAATGCGCGACTGGTCCGTTTCCCGGAATTCGAGAAATGTGTCGCATATCATCTGGATATCTTCTTCGGACAGCTCACAATTCTTCTTCCCGAGATTTTTCCGGAGCGGTTTGAACCATTTTGTGGCGTCGATCAGTTGCACGCGACCCTTGCGATGGCCGGGTTTCCGGTTGCTGATCACCCAGATGTAGGTGGCAATCCCGGTATTGTAGAACATATTCATTGGGAGCGCGACAATGGCTTCGAGCCAATCGTTTTCGATGATCCACCGCCGGATATTGCTCTCACCCTGCCCGGCGTCTCCGGTGAACAGGGAGCTGCCATTATGTACCTCGGCGATCCGGCTCCCGAGTTTTGTGCTGTGTTTCATTTTGGAGAGCATGTTGACGAGAAACAGCATCTGGCCGTCGCTGGACCGGGTGATCAGGGAGTATTCCGGGATACCCGCATGGTCGATGATGAACCGGCAGTCTTTGACGCCGCCCTTTCCTCCCATCCGTTCGAGATCGCTTTTCCAGCTTTTGCCATAGGGCGGATTGGAGAGCATAAAGTCGAAATCCATGGACGGGAACGCATCATTGGCCAGAGTGGAATGTTCCGGACCGCCGATGATGTTGTCCGCAGACTCGCCTTTTCCTTTGAGCAGCAGATCGGCTTTGCAGATGGCATACGTCTCCGCGTTGATCTCCTGGCCATACAGATGGGTGGTTACCTGTTTGCCATGTTGGTCGGCAATCTGTTTGAGTGTCTCATCCGCGACTGTCAGCATACCGCCGGTTCCGCATGCGCCGTCATACAGGAGGTAGGTGCCGGACTCGATCTGGTCTGCGACTGGCCGGATAATCAGTTGCGCCATCAGTTTGACGGCGTCGCGGGGTGTCCAGTGTTCGCCGGCTTCCTCGTTGTTTTCTTCGTTGAACCGGCGGACCAGCTCCTCGAAAATGGTTCCCATTGCATGATTATCCAGACCGGGATGCCGGATGGAGCCGTCGCCATTCTTCACCGGTTCCGGACTCAGATTGATATCCGGGGAGAGGAATTTCTCGATCAGGGTTCCCAGAGCATCGGCTTTTGACAATCGGGGAATCTGGTTCCGGAACTCGAAATTTTCGAGAATATCCTGGACATTGGGAGAAAAGCCGTCGAGATATACTTCGAAATCGTCTTTGAGTTGCTGACGACTGGCTCGGGATCGCAGGTCGCTCAACGTAAACTTGGATGTGTTATAGACTGCTTTCCCCGAAGCCTGGCGAAGGGCTTCATCCTGATGGACAATGCCCGCCCGGTCCAGATGGGCTTTCATGATCAATACGTCCTGTTTGCTATCTTTCAACACCGCATCGAGTCGGCGGAGAACGGTCATGGGGAGGATCACATCCCGATATTTGCCGCGTACGTAGAGGTCCCGCAGGACGTCATCGGCGATGCTCCAGATAAAGTTGGTGATCCAGGTCAGGGTTGATTGTTCCATCGCACAATTCCTTTTGAAAATTTTTCGTTCTGTCTACACCATGCTTGATTGATAGTATCCTTGCCCGGCTGCGGGTAACGAAACAAAATGATTTGTTACCCTATCACCGGTCCGTGTGAACGGCAAGATGATTCATGAAGCGGGTTACCTAATCCCCAACCCCTCTCCACGAATAGAAAGGGGCATATATGCAGGAACCTTCTTCACCCTCTCCCAACGCAGTGTCCGGGAGAGGGTCGCCGACCGATCCACCAGGGATCAATCCATAAACATGGCCGGCGGGGTGAGGGGACCGCGTCAATGGCCGGTTTCGCGCCCGTTCTCGCCGTTATAGCCTGGCGGGGTGAGGGGATCGCGTCAATGGCCGGTTTCGCGCCCGTTCTCGCCGTTATAGCCTGGCGGGGTGAGGGGATCGCGTTGTTTACCCACCTCGCGTCTGGTTTTCAAACCACAACCTGATGGTCGGGATTGTGTGGTTGTTAGATGCTCCTGATTATTCTGTTTTTCTTCGCGTCCTTCGCGTCTTCGTGTGATCATTCTGATCATTTTCCCATCTTCGCGTGATCCATCTCTCACCCCGCCCTTTTTCTTTGAATCCCTTATCCGATAATGCTATAACCTGTGTTTTCGGAAGGACACCGATCGTCCTTCTGCGATAACCAACATGAATGTTTTTTTATACCGCTTTTTCGGTCGTAACCGGAGATTAATGCTCAGGGAATGCGATCGTAAAATACAATCAGGAGGATCAATGGCAACGAATCCCAGGATCGAGCAATTGCGAAAATTGAAAGCCAAAGCGCTGCTGGGCGGCGGTCAGGACAAGATCGACGCGCAACATGCGAAAGGCAAAATGACCGCTCGGGAGCGGATCCAGATACTTCTCGATAAAGGATCATTCCGTGAAATCGATATGTTTGTCACGCATCGGACAACGGATTTCAACATGGCCAACAAACAGGTTTTATCCGACAGCGTGATCACCGGTTATGGAACGATCGACGGCCGACTGGTCTATGTATTCAGCCAGGATTTCACTGTTTTCGGCGGGAGTCTCGGTGAAGTTCATGCGGAGAAAATCTGCAAGATCATGGACATGGCCGTTCAGAATGGCGCACCGGTCATCGGCATCAATGACTCAGGAGGCGCACGGATTCAGGAAGGCGTGGTCAGTCTCGGAGCGTATGCCGACATTTTCCTGCGCAATACACTCGCGTCGGGTGTCGTTCCTCAGATCAGCGCTATCATGGGGCCTTGTGCGGGTGGTGCGGTCTACAGCCCGGCTCTCACTGATTTCATCGTCATGGTCCGAAAAAACAGCCACATGTTCATCACCGGACCGGATGTAATCAAAGCCGTTACGCATGAAGATGTCTCCTTCGAAGAACTTGGGGGAGCCGATACGCACAGTTCCCGGAGTGGTGTCTGCCATCTGACTGCGGATGACGGAACCGAAGCGCTCCAGATGATCCGGACTTTGATCGGGTACATGCCATCCAACAATATGGAAGATCCGCCCTTTGTCGATACCGGCGATGATCCATACCGGAAGGAAGAGCGGCTCAACGAAATCATTCCCGATGATCCGTCCCGGCCCTATGACATGAAAGAAGTCATCCAACTCATCGTGGACAATGGTGAATTTTTTGAGATCCATGAGCATTACGCACAGAATATCATCGTGGGATTCGCCCGGATCGGTGGTGCCAGTGTCGGGATTCTGGCGAATCAACCGGCCGTGCTCGCGGGAGTGCTCGATATAAAATGCTCGATCAAAGGAGCTCGATTTGTACGTTTTTGCGATGCGTTCAATATTCCGCTCATCGTTCTGGAGGATGTTCCGGGATTCCTGCCGGGCGTCAACCAGGAACACAACGGGATCATTGTCCATGGTGCCAAGCTCCTCTATGCTTTATGTGAAGCGACAGTACCCAAGATCACGGTGATCACCCGGAAAGCATATGGTGGAGCTTATTGCGTGCTCAACAGTAAACATATCCGCAGCGACGCCAATTTTGCCTGGCCGACCGCGGAGATCGCGGTGATGGGTCCGGATGGCGCGGTCAGCATCATCTTCAAAAAGGAAATCGCCGAATCGCCGGACCCGGCAGCGAAACGAGCGGAACTGATCCAGATGTACAAAGACAAATTTGCCAATCCCTATTGTGCCGCCGCACGGGGCTACATCGATGACGTGATCGAACCGTCCGAAACCCGGTCCCGGATCATCGACAGCCTGAAAATGCTTCAGAACAAACGGGCGACCAATCCACCCAAGAAACATGGAAACATTCCTCTGTAATCGAAAGGGACAGTCATGCACGGAAAAATCAGTATGGATGAAGTTGCAGCGATCCTGACGAAACCATATACCCATGTGGAATTGGGTCAAGTCAATGATCATGCGGTGTACGTCATGCATTTTAAAGGGGATTATCCGTTCCACAAGCATACCAAAGACGAATTGTATCTGGTGCTGGACGGCGAAATCCGGATCCGGTTTAAAAATGAACCGGATATCGTTCTGAAGAAACATGATTCTGTTGTGTTGCGTGCCTATACCACCCACAGTCCGGGTTCAGATGAAGGCGCTCTGGTTCTGATGGTCAAGCCGAAGGAGATGTTCGGTATACCCCTTACCCAGGAATGAGGATGTTATGAGCAAAAAACCGGTTCAGATTTGCGAAACAGTATTACGGGATGCGCATCAATCGCTTCTGGCCACACGGATGCGCACGGAAGACATGCTTCAGGTGGCGGCTACACTGGATAAAATCGGTTACTGGTCCGTGGAGATGTGGGGGGGCGCAACCTTCGACAGTGCCATGCGATTCCTGGGTGAAGATCCATGGGACCGGCTCCGGACACTGAGGAAAGTAATGCCGAACACCCGCTTCCAGATGCTCCTCAGAGGACAGAATGTCGTTGGTTATAAACATTATCCCGACGATATCGTCGAAAAATTCATCATTTGCGCCAAACGAAACGGGATCGATGTATTCCGCATTTTCGATGCCCTCAATGACATCCGGAACATGTCATTCGCCATGCAGGCGGTCAAACGGGCGGGAGGTCATGTTCAGGCGACGATCAGTTATACGATCAGTCCCGTTCACAGCATCGATGCATTTGTCAGGATGGGCCGGGAACTGGCTGATCTCGGAGCGGATTCGATCTGCATCAAAGATATGGCCGGATTGATCACTCCCTATGCCGCCTATGAACTGGTGTCGGCACTGAAACGGGATCTCTCGCTCCCGATTCAGCTTCACACGCATTACACCAGCGGGATGGGTACGGCCAGTCTTTTGAAGGCGGTCGAAGCCGGTATCGATGTGGTGGATACCGCCATCTCCTCTCTGGCTTTGTCGACATCGCAGCCCCCCACCGAGACACTGGTCGCCATTCTGAAAGATACGGAACGGGATACCGGATTGAACATCAGTCTTCTGGCGGACATCTCGCGACAGGTCAGTGAGATACGGAAAAAATATCAGACATTTGAAGCCGGGATCAGTGCAGTGGACGTCAATGTGCTCCAGTTTCAGGTGCCGGGCGGCATGCTCTCCAATCTCGTCAGCCAGTTACGGCAGCAGGGCGCGATGGATAAATACTATGATGTTCTGGATGAGATTCCCCGGGTGAGAAAGGACCTCGGATATCCTCCGCTGGTCACGCCGTCCAGCCAGATTGTCGGTGTTCAGGCGACGCTCAACGTGATCATGGGCGAACGATACAAGATGATCTCCGAGGAGACGCGCCAGTATATCCGCGGGTATTATGGAAAATCACCCGCTCCCATCGATCCGGCTCTTCAGAAAAAAGCGATCGGTGACGATCAGCCGATCACATGCCGGCCGGCGGATATGCTGTGCCCGGGGTGGGATCATGCCAAAGAGGAGATCGGTGACCTGGCCCGTTGCGATGAAGATATCCTCTCCTATGCCCTGTTCCCTCAGGTTGCGCGGCCGTTTCTGGAACGCAGAGCCAAGGGTTTGGGCGGGAAAGAAGAAATCGCGGCAGCGATTGCCGCGATGCTGATCCAGCAGAAAGAGACCAAAGAGACGGTGTCCAAAGCGGTCGGCGGTCCTCCCAATCGGCTCAATTCCTGGAAACTGGCCGGACGACCCTGTTTCCTCCGTGGAGGTGTTCGATGATCTCCAAATTCAAAATCATGCTCGAAAATGTCCCCTATGAGATCGAACGGAAAGGGGATCTGATTGTGGTCAACGGACAGGAGTTTCCTTACCGAATCGATGGGGGAACCGTGCATATTTCCGGAAATCCCCACTCCGCGACAATATCCGGAAAAACCGCGACGATCGATGGCATCAGTTATGGGTATGAAGCGGTCGGATTGGAAGAGAAACGGCAGGTCACCAAACGCAAAGCCGCGTCGAAATCTGCGGCAGACGCAGCCGGCGCGATCACCGCGATCATGCCGGGACTGATCATCAAGATTCTCAAAAAGGAAGGCGATATCGTGGCTAAAGATGAAGTCGTGCTGATACTGGAAGCGATGAAAATGCAGAACGAACTGCAGGCTCCCCAATCGGGCACCATCCGTCAGATCAATATCAAGGTAGGCGATTCCGTCGAGATGCGGCAGGTACTCGCGATTATCGAATAAATCACTTATGCAGGATCCTCATTTACTCTCAAAACCCCTCTCCATTTAGAGTCTGTTGATTTAGTCCCCAAATCGACATTTTTCACTGTTTCTGGATTTTTGATGTGCTTTAAATACAATCAGTTGCAAGACCCATCTCAGACAGAAAAACCCGAAAATCCGATTAAATCGACAGCTTCTGAATGGAGAAGGGCATATAAACAGGATCCTCATTTACCCTCTCCCAGCACCACGACCGGTAGAGGGTCGCCGGGCAACTCCGCATGGGTTAATCCATAAACGTGGCCAGCGGGGTGAGGAAAATATACCAAAGCCATCGTTCCACGTTTGTGACGGAAACGGTTCGCAATGACTGCGATGTTCACAGGGACAGGTGATTATGTGTCAACACGCTCTAGAAACGTGTTTTCGGATAAGTTTGCTTGACATGATTACACATATTTGTGTAAATTCATATAATGAAGAGGAGAGAATTGGAGCAGCAGTTGAGAGAAATGGGGTGGATATTTTCACGGCATGGCAACAAACACGATATCTGGACAAATGGAGCCAGCGAAATTGCCGTTCCTCGACATCATGAAATAAATGAATATACCGCAAAGAAAATTCTGCGTGATGCTGGAGAGAATAAACCATGAGATTCAGCGGACGAGTATTCAAAATTGACAATTTCTATGCCATAGAAATTCCCATTTTAGACATTACAACTCAGGGACATACGAAAAGAGAAGCCTATGACATGATGAAGGATGCGGTTGAATCACTCATCAACACAGACGGATTTATTGCCGAAATCCACAGTGGGAAAGGGGAATATTTCGAACTGGGAGCGAATGATGATGGTATGTTGGGAGCGTTTCTATTGCGGCGATTACGGCACCGATCTGGATTGTCATTGGAAGCAGTAACAAAGCGGCTCGGTGCGAAGTCATTGAACAGCTATGCCCGATATGAACAAGGAAAATCCGTTCCTACGATCGAAACACTAGGCAAGCTCATCGAAGCCGTCACTCCGAAGCATGATTTTGTAATCACGGAGAGTCAGTTGTAGAGCTGTTCTCCGGGTGACGGATATCCCTCAAATGATATGAGGCGAGTGGAATTGATCGAGATCGATCATCCTCGTTGACGAAAAAAGATGAGAATCACGGGAAGGTTATCATTTCAGTCAGTTTAAAACCCCTCTCCATAAATGGAGAGGGGCTGGGGTGAGATCATCATCGAAGCCACAGATGCCAGAGGCGATCGGCCCGTTCTCCACCGACCCATCCAAACTGCGGTGCTGCATTGCTCATCACATGATACCGGGCACCCAATCCTTCGGTATCCGCATCACCCTGATTGACACCGGAACCCAGATAAAAATATCCAGAGTGCCAGTATCCATTGATCCGGGCCGCAACCGGATTGGACAGGCTCAGACTGGTAGAAACCTGAACGCCCTGATCCTCAAACGGACCGACGATCGACACACCGGAAATGGAGCGTCCGGCATACCAGGTCGCCCAGTTGATCTCGTTGAATCCAAAATGGTATCTCCGGACACTATTGCCGGGGTTGGTCGCACGCAGGATCAAGTCGGGTCCCGCCCAGGATGCGAATTTGTGCGTGTCATGATTGGAGAAAGAAACATTCATGTCGGTCGGTGTGCCATGATCATGGCTCCACCAATCCGTCGACCAGCCGGGCCAGCCGGATGTGGTGTTCGTCGTATGAAGTGTCGCCAGAAGGGTCCATCCGCCACCGTCTGTAGTCATATCACAATAAGCATCGAATGGATCGTTGCCGCCAGGACCATCCGGATCGATGCAATAAACACCATTACCGATGGATTGACCCGCGTCCAGAATTTCCTTACAACTGACCGGGCAGTTCAAAATATGGACCACTTTGAGCACATCACCGGTTCGATACAACGCGCCATCTGTCAATCCGGCAGCAATCGCTTCATTATTGCCTGCGAACTCCTGCAATCCAACCACCTGCAAGGCAGACGTGGGGTTCGTTGTGCCGATACCCATGTTACCATTACCATCGATCCGGACCCGCTCCGCCAATGTGCCATCAGGTGATTGATTTACAAATGCGATCTGGGTTTCGACGGTGCCGTTTCTGGCGGAGCCGATTTCCAGGATGTCATCTGTTCCGTTGTAATTAAACCGGCCATTGCCATCGGGACCATTACCGACTCGAATCTCACCATTCACCTGGAGTGGTACGACCGGGAGTGTATTCCCGATCCCTAAAAATCCAGTGGAATTATCATAATACACATCAGCGCCGGAAGCTTCACCGTCATTATTATAGATCATCTGCTTATTGGCACCCCCGATGGGACCTGCCGGACCCGTCGGGCCTGGAATACCTGCCAATCCCTGAGGACCTGCCGGACCCGTCGGGCCTGGATCACCTGCCAATCCCTGAGGACCCGCTGGACCCGTCGGGCCTGGATCACCTGCCAATCCCTGAGGACCTGCCGGACCCGTCGGTCCTGGATCACCTGCCAATCCCTGAGGACCTGCCGGACCCGTCGGTCCTGGAATACCTGCCAATCCCTGAGGACCCGCTGGACCCGTCGGTCCTGGAATACCTGCCAATCCCTGAGGACCTGCCGGACCCGTCGGTCCTGGATCACCTGCCAATCCCTGAGGACCCGCTGGACCCGTCGGTCCTGGAATAC
>CAZELM010000078.1:0-10759 GCA_964512995.1 uncultured bacterium | reverse complement strand
AGTGCGGATGGAATGGAATAATCGCTTGACACGAAAGGGAAATGACGGTTGGCAATGGATTGCTGCAGGGTAAAGGTCTGAACCGCTGATTACGCTGATAAAACGGATGTCGCTGATGGCGGAGTGCCGTTGCAGTGCGGATGGAATGGCATAATCGCTTGACACGAAAGGGAAATGACGGTTGGCAATGGATTGCTGCAGGGTAAAGGTCTGAACCGCTGATTACGCTGATAAAACGGATGTCGCTGATGGCGGAGTGCCGTTGCAGTGCGGATGGACTGGAATAATCGCTTGACACGAAAGGGAAATTACCGTTGGCAAAGGATTGTTGCAGGGTAAAGGCCTGAACCGCTGATTACGCTGATTAAACGGATGTCGCTGATGGCGGAGTGCCGTTACAGAGCGGATGACATGGATACATCGGTTGATGCGGATGGGGAATCGCGAGTGGCAGTGGATAGCGGTAATCCCTCCATCTGTTAATCTGTTCAATCAGTGTAATCAGCGTTCAGACGTCTGCGCTTCACTTCTCCAAACACCTATTTTTTGTCACTCAATCCAGGTAAACTATGCGTATTACCTGTCCAGGTTGGTAATCAGCCATCGGATATCAATCGGATAGTGGAATTGAACGGAACACTCTCAACATGTTATGAATAGAGGATGCCGGAAATGAAATGTCTGGAAAAAGATTCTTCAATCTCGTGGCTCTCCGGTATCGGTCTGCTGATCATCGTCGGTATCAGCCTGACGATCCCGCTCAAGGGCCTTTCACCCGGCATCTGGTTTGTCGATGAAATGTTTTATCTCACGGGAGCCTGGACGCTGGTGGAACACGGATCGCTCTCCATACCATCACAGGATATCCTTGATGAGGGACGTGCGAGCCAATTCTGTGTGCCCGGACGGCATGATCGGATGTATTCGCTGCTCCCAGTCGGATTCTCGTTCGTATTGGCTCCGCTGTATTGGATCGGTGGTTGGAGAGCGCTTCTCAATGCCAATCTGATCGTGTTGCCGGTCACCGTGCTGCTGCTGTACCGCCTGTTGACCAACTGGTTTGGCAGATATGTCGCGCTTCTGGGTACGGTTCTGTTTGCGGTCTCTCCAACGGTATCCTTGTTTTCCACGATGGTCATGAACCACCTTTTTGCGTTCATGGTGCAGATTGTCGGGATGCTCTTCATGGTCACGCCGCATCGGATTCCATCCAAGATTCGAGTGGCGTCTGGCGGATGTGTGTGGGGACTCGGACTGCTGGTGCGCATGGATTTCATTCTCATGCTGGTGCCCCTCGTGATCGTGGCTCTGTTCCCGCTTTCGGAATCGATCCGGTCGTTCTTGCGGGAGTGGCGGCAGCGGGTGATCATGGTGCTGGTAGCGCTGGCCGGGTGGGGGGTCGGCGCATCCGCTCATTTCGGATATCAGAAGGTTATTTTCGGGGAGTTCTTCCGGAGCGGGTACAATGCGTACTACGATGCCGGAGATGCCTTGTCCGTCTCCCGAATCCCCGCGGCATTGCCTCGCGCTTTCGTTCGGATTCAGAAGACGGGGCTGCCTCTGACCGCCGCTGCCGGAACGATCGGTCTGATCTGGCTGCTGATCAGGAAACCCCGGGCGGCGTTGCATCTGGGGAGTTGGGGGATTCCGTTTTTCGGGTTTTATCTGATGTTCATTGCTGGTACCAAACACGACTTCAACCTTCGGTATTATCTGCCGGTTTTTCCTCTATTGACAACATCTGCAGCATATTTTGTCTCCGGTACATTCTGGGGACGATGGCGGACAGTGTTGATTCCGGTATTCGTGATCGCTGCTGCCGGCTTGAATCTGAAAGCGGGGAATGATGCGATCATGGCTCGTAATCAGGTGTATGAGAAGCAGATGGAGGTGCTGAACCGGGTGGAGACGCAGATTCCATCGGGTGCGACCGTGTTCCTTCCCCATCAGACAGCTCTCCTGATGGTGCTGAAGGGAAGTGGGTTCGATATTCGGAGCAGTGATTATCTCCTGGGTCCCCATTCGGTGCCCCCCATGGAATCCGACGATCAGATGTCCGCAAGACCCTTCCGGAATCCCCGGATGTTGAGCAGCAACTCCCAGGGATCGATCCGAAAAATCATTCCCGGATTATTGCCGCGCTTGCTTCGGGAAGGCCGGAAAGTCGTTGTGGTGTGCCATGAGGATCGCTCCCCTCAACTGATCGATCGCTATGGCGTGTCGCTGTCGAAGATTGATTCCGTGGAGAGTGCGATCGCCGGAAAAAACCTGGGCATATATCAGGTAATTGCGCCCCCCGTACCATAGGCAACTATGTGCCTCCCCGTACTACCGACGCCCTTGTAAGGGCAGGTTTGAAACCATTATCCACCCCTGCCCGAGATAATAACCCCTGTTCAAACCTGCCTTCCCCCATACCACTGAACCCCTATACCCCCGGCCCCCCCATACCACTGAACCCCTATACCACCGGCAACCTTGCCCCTGTACAAACCTGCCTGCTATTTGACGACTCTAACTCCCTGAAATATAATCGTTCCCGTAATACGTCCATCTTTTCATTCTATCAGGGGAGGAAATTGATATGAATCGTACATTCAGTTTTTTGACAATTTTCATTGCATGGATAACTTTGGGAGTTGTTTGTGCTGCGGTTCCTCAGCAGATCAGTTATCAGGGGCATCTGCAGGATTCATCGGGAACACCGCTCACCGGAGAATACGATTTCACGTTCACACTTTATGATGCCGAAACCAGTGGCAACGCTGTCTGGTCGGAGATTCAATCCGGAGTTACGGTGACGGATGGTCTGTTCCATGTCATGCTGGGTGATCATACACCCATCGATCTATCTTTTGATGGGAGCTATTGGCTGGAAATCACGCTTCAGGGAGAGTCCCTGCTTCCCAGACAACCCCTGTCCAGTGTGGGTCAGGCGTTGAATGCCCGAGATGTATTCGATCAGGCGATCCATCCGCAAAGCATCAGCATAGACGGATACGGGCTCGTGATAAATTCCGCTGGAGAATGGCTCGGAGAACCCACTGGCCTGATCGGTCCCATGGGTCCGACTGGTCTGCAAGGCGAACCGGGAATCCAGGGTTTGACAGGTCCCACGGGTCTGCAGGGAATCCCCGGCGAACCGGGTCCGATGGGTCCGACTGGTCCGCAAGGCGAACCGGGGATCCAGGGTTTGACAGGTCCCACGGGTCCGCAGGGAATCCCAGGCGAACCGGGTCCGATAGGCCCGACTGGTCCGCAAGGTGAACCGGGGATCCAGGGTTTGACAGGTCCCACGGGTCCGCAGGGAATCCCAGGCGAACCGGGTCCGATGGGTCCGACTGGTCTGCAAGGCGAACCGGGGATCCAGGGTCTGACAGGTTCCACGGGTCCACAGGGAATCCCAGGCGAACCGGGTCCGGTGGGTCCGACCGGTCCGCAAGGCGAACCGGGTGTCCAGGGTCTGACAGGTCCCACGGGTCCGCAGGGAATCCCAGGCGAACCGGGTCCGATGGGTCCGACTGGTCCGCAAGGCGAACCGGGAATCCAGGGTTTGACAGGTCCGACCGGTCCGCAGGGAATCCCGGGAGAGCAGGGTCCCATAGGTCCGACTGGTCTGCAAGGCGATCCGGGAATCCAGGGTCCCGCGGGTCCCCAAGGTGAAGAAGGACCTCCTGGACCAGTGGCCGGATCAGATAAGCAGTTTGTTTACAACAATGCCGGATCTGCTGCCGGAGCCAACATGTTTTATCGCAATGATACCGGAAAAGTCGGAATTGCCACATCATCGCCGGCAACCCAACTGCAGGTCCTCGGCAGTATCAGTCTGGATAATTCCACTGCGGACAATGGTGTGGAAATTAACCGCGGATGGCTTCATTTCTCCGGTTGCTGCAATGATCCCAACCATTCCATTTACAACAATTATGAGAACCTGGACGGGGAAGGATCCTGGGACGGCATGAAATTCAATGTATTTGCCGGAGCTGCTTTCCGTGTCGGAAATGCTCAGGGAGCGACACCGACCACTGCCATGCTGATCGACTCCAATGCGTTCGTCCGAACGAATAAACTGCTTTCCGGAGGGTATGGAACAGCCACAGCCAATATCGATGCCTACAGCCTTGAATTGGGCGGTTCGGATCCGACGGCAACCAACGGTCAGGCCACTCTGTTCCTGCATCATCACGGTGTGATCGCTCATCAGTTACGATACCGCCAGGGAACGCTCTATCTGGAAGCAGCCGGAAATGGGTATGGAACCAGTCCGACTCCCGATCTGCGGGTTAGTGGCGCTATCTACGGCACATCGAAAAACTTCATGATCGACCATCCGCTGGAGCCGGACACCATGTATTTGGTCCATGCATCCATTGAAGGACCGGAAAATGCGGTATTTTATCGGGGAGAGTCCCGCCTGGAGAATGGGTCGGCCGTCATTCAGCTCCCGGAGTATTTCGAAAAACTGACACAGAAGGAAAACCGCTCCGTGATCCTGACTCCCATCGCCGAACGGGGACATCCGATCAGCAACCTCGCGGCTACCCGGATTGTCAATGGTCAATTTACGGTTCTGGGAGTGGATGATGCCAATCCCCAGCAGGCATTCTGGTGGGAAGTCAAAGCTGTACGGGCGGATATCCCATCGCTCCAGACTGAAATTCTGAAATCCGAAATGGATCGATGACCACCATGGTTGTCATTGCGTAGAAACTCACACGAAGACACGAAGGCGCGAATGCCGGAATTTCTGAAACTCAGAAATCCATAAGCGCCTTCGTCGTATTTTAATCAAATGATTATTATTAATACTGAGAATTAAAAACAAACTGGGGACAAATATGAGGATATATAAGGAAGTTCTTGGCATTGGATCTATCTTTGCAGGAAGATTTTATATCACTATCAAAGTTGCGATATATTTCTCCCCGGATTGCAGAAGCATATGCTAAAAAAACTGAGAGAACGATCAGGCGAGACATAAAAGAACTGCAAAAATTGAAGTTGGTTCAAATGAACGAAAAAGGGATTCGAGCCAATCGTGAATTGATACTTGTCTTTCTTTCACCGACATGTTCATAAGGTAAGAGGACAACGAAGGATCCCGCATATTTGCTCTTCTCTATTCATGGAAAGGGATTGGGGGTGAGATTTATGGATGAATCCCGTTTGATAATTGTCATCACCCTCCTGAAAGATTTCGTGCAACGACCCACTTCTTCTGGACATTTCCTCCCGGATGGTGTCTAGTAACCGTGTCATTTCTGGTCTGCCATCCCTCAGATTATCCTCGATCAGCCAAGACTGATCCCGGAATGAAAACCGTTGAAATGAGGAGATTCCCATGAAAAAATATCCCCTGATTCTCCTGGTCATCGTCAGCCTGGTTTGGTTGATGGTATCGTGCGAGAAAAAACCTGCTACCAAACCGGAATTGCCGGTCAAGAATGATTTTGCCAATCCATCGTTCGAGTCAGGCTCCGGAGACGTCGTGGACCTCTGGCGGCCGATGCCGTTTCGGGGCAGCGTCGAGCCATCATTCTCCTGGAAATCCGATCCGGAACGGAACGGGAAGATCATTGGCGTGACCTTGTCGAAGATCGGGGGAGGCGGGTGGCTGCAGACCGTCAATCTGGAACCGGATGGGCTTTACCGCTATTCGGGATGGATCAAAACACAGGATATCGACGGGAAGGGAGCCGGTGCATCTCTGGTGTTTCCCCAATTCCGATGGATGCCGCCGCTTTCCATCCAGAAGGCGAATGAGTGGAAGCTGTTGGAAGGGGAGATCCTCAACGCCGGTATGACTCGTCTGGATTTTCTCTGTACCCTGGGTGCGATGGGCGGGAACAGCGGCTCCGTCTGGTTTGACGATCTGACATTGACCCGGCTGCCCAATCCGGCTCTGGATTCCGATCAGGTCAGGCCATTGGAGTGGAACACGTTTAAGCTCCGGTATGACACCAAACGAGGCACGGTGACGTCCATCAAACCCGGCACAACGTATGTGGACACGCCGGAGTTTCTGGCGTCCTATCCGACTCTTCCGTTTCTCGATCCCCGCAAGGCGCATTTCCTGGGTGATATTTCCATGGAAATCCAGGCGGCCTCCCAGTGGCAGACCGTGACCACAGCCGATGAATCGATGAGTCCGGCTGTGAAACAGGTCAGCGATACGGAACTGATGGTCGTGAATAAACCGAAAGATGCTCAGACAGCCCCACGAATCACCTCCAGATGGAAGATGGAATCGGAATCACTGATCTGGAGCATCGAACTGGAGAACACCGGGTCCGCAGATATGATCATTGGAGCGATCGATCTGCCGCTCCCATGGAATAACAACTATTGTCTGTTCGATCCACATGACAAAGCGAGTCAGAAATTGTTGTACACCCGGCGGGTAGCGGAGCACAAATTGATTTCCGGCCCGTCGTCCTATGTCCTCGCCTGCCCGATGGATGGGAAACCTCCCATGCTGATACTGACACCTGCCAATACCGATACGCAGTTTGAGTTTGCGTATCATGACGTGGAGAGCATCCGGAATCAGCGCCGGGATTCCGGCAGATGGATTCATGGCGCATGGCCCGGTTTGAGCCGGATCTGTCTGCTCTCTCAGGGAATCATGGAAAAGAACAACTGGACGCCCTGGCTCAATCCCCATTCGAGCCTGACGCTCAAATCGGGACAGACAAAAACCTATGCCATCCGATTCGACTGGCTCCATCATCGGAAAGATCTTGAGGAGCATCTGGCGCAGACCGGTCAGTTGGGGATTCGTGTCATCCCCGGACCGTCCGTTCCGGTTGGCACAGATGTGCTCGTCTATGTGTTCGGTGCGCAAGAGCCGCTGACAGTTACGGGCGTATCGGAGTGGGAGACGGTCACTCCGGGCGCTCCGTTTGAAGGAGTGATCATCCGGTTCAGGCTGGAAGAGGAGGGATTCCCCACGATTCGGATCACAGATGCGAAGAAACGTACCGGAAGTGTGTTTATGGCGGCGCTGGCTTCATTGGATCAACTGATGGAGCGGCGATCGCGGTTCATTATGGAAAAACAGGTTTATCACAAAACAGGAGATCCATTGGACCAGGCGGTTCTCTGTTACGACAACCGGGCGAAACAGGTTCTGGCGGTTCCGGACGACATGTGGGGCTCGGGCGGATATGAGGGCGGGATCACCGATGCGCAGTTCATGGCATTGAAGAATCTCGATTTGCCCAATCCGGACCAGATCACTTATCTGGAAAATTACATCGAGAAATGGGTGATCGGGGGCATCCAGGATCCCACTGATTATGGTGTTTGCTGGATGGTCTCCGCCAAAGAGCGGAAAGAACGGGGATATAATTACATTCATGTTCTCAATCTCTATGATGCAATGGCTCGGGCGTCTGCGGTCTGGCCGGAGCTTTTCCGGAAGAAGACCAGTCATTATCTGGATTTATGGCTCAGGACGTTCACTGCTTTCCGGAAGGAATCGGTCCGATTTCAGGATCTCGGATTGATGGGACGGGGAAATATCTGTTTCATGCCGGAATTTCTGCGCCGATACGAGATGAATGAACAGGCGGAAACAGTGGAGGAAGAGATCCGGAAGTGGGCTGATTACTGGATGGAAGATCCGCCTTTTCCGTATGGTTCGGAGCTGTTCTTTGATAACACGGGATATGAAACCGTGTTCATGTATTGTGATTATGCCGGGCATCGGGATCTGGCTCAGCAGACCGTTGATGTGACCAAAGCCGGTCGGGGTCGTGAGCCGTGCTGGTTCTGGAACGATTCGGATCAACGCTGGTGGGATGCCGTCCGGACTGCTCCCCAATACGACAGTTTCACGGATTTTGGAGAGAACTGCCATCATTATATGACCGGTCTCAACGGTGCCATGCTGCTGGAAGCGTATGATCGGGGGTATGGCCGGTCAGAACCCGCTCCCATCGGATTTTCCGGAATTCTCAATAGTTGGGCGCGGGTGACACCGGATGGATTCGCTGGCATGTGTTACTGTCCGGACCCGGCCAGCGATAATTATGGACTCAATCAGTTCACGGGAGATGTCGGTCTGGGACTGTGGGGATGTCTGAAAGCCGCACGGTGTTACGCCATCCAGGATCAGCGGTTTGGCATTCAGGTATATGGCGGAGTGCTCCGGGAGTCCACACCACAGACGGATGCCGATACCTTGACAGTGGAGCCATTGCCGGGGCTGGATCACCGTGTCCGGTTCGTCTCGCCGGATCTGTTCATCGATTCTGAAGGACCATCGATCGTGTCTGCCGCATGGTCGCCCAATGAAAACAGCGTCCAGGTAACACTCAGGAATAAATCGTCCCATCGGTGTCAGGGGGTGATCTCTGTGAAGGGATTGCCTGTGAATCAATATCGTTGCATATGGAAAGACGGTAATACGGGTAACGAGATCCGATCCGGAACGATATCGGTGGACGAATCCGCATATCGTGACAAGGAGCCATTTGCTCCAGGTGCTGCAATGACTCTGATCATCCGGTCAACGGCCAACGGATAAACGGGCGCGGAGATGATGGGATTCGGGTCAGTCGAAATGATGCCAACACGTTTCTGCCATTCCTGGAGTGATAAGGGATGAAAACTCGATGGACCTCTATGATGGTGTATCCGGAGAGATCATCTGGTCTGCGGAGGCCACTTTTCCGGGCGCATCGGGAGGGATCACACCGGATGAGGACAGGGGCTGGGCTTGATATTCCATGGTGCATTGATTTCACCGGAACTGTAAGAGCTTCAGACTCCGGGTGATACTTTCCTGCGGGAATTGAGTGACTGATTGTTGATGCATGGCGGAGCTTAATCCGTTCAGTCTACAGGGTTTCCGTAGCGGTTCACCACGAAGAGTCCCCTCTATTCAAGAGTGGTGGCACGCAGAATCAAGCTATAGAAACCAGATATGCCTGTTGGAAGCATTGATTCTGCGTGACGGTGTATCTCATTGGGAAATGATGCTGATACTGTACGGTTATGGTATTTCTTTATCGTTCCCCAATGCAGTTCTGTTTCTGTTGAATTAATGTGTATGTTTTAAACAGTTTTTATATCATTTATTACAAAATTATATGAAATGATCAAGTTGGGGATTTGATGGAATACCATGAAGTGAACCGGTGTTCATCGGATCGGGCATTATGCTGATGTCTCGGGTGACTCGGCTTTCCGGGAATGGCCGTGTCCGGAATCAATGATCATACGGGCAGAGAAATATTCGTGGTAGAACTGCGGATGGGAGTCTTTCAGGCGTTTCACCATGAGATCCATTTTATATTTCAGGATGTGATCGATTTCCCGGAACAGTGCCATAAGCTCGATTCTGGCGACTTTTTTCATGGTGCGAATTTCCTGAGGCTTCGTAATAATCTCTTTAAAAGCTGCAATTTTGATCTGGAAATCATTGAGATCCGCTGCCGAGATCCCATACCGGTCCAGGCTCGCGATACTTTCTTCTGCCAGGTTCCGGATAATGATACAGCGCTGCAAGGCGATGAAATCCCGAGCATGCATGATTTCCCATAGAGTATAGTGGACGTTGTCTTCCAATGCCTTGTTGCCGGTATCTATTGCATAGAAGCGGACTCCGCTGATAATCCCATCGGCGGCTTTCGCCATGCTGGTCTTAGAATCGCTTTTGGTTTGAGTAATCCCTGTGGTTTTCATGTCCTGGATCCGAAACAACTCCAAAATTCGATCCATGCGTTGAATGAAAGTCTGATACGCTTCCAGGAATGCTGGAATTGCACTGATAATGGTCATCTGGCGTTCACAGGCTTCCCGGGTGGATAAATTCATGGCCATTTTGTTTTTCTGTGTTCTTTTCATTCAGATTGCCTCCTGAGAATTGTTGAAAACATAAAAGTGAATCACGGAATAAATGATTTGGCATCTATACCCAGTTACCTGTCACATATGCGCTTCAGAACATCTGATTCATATATACGGAATCGGAAAAGAAAAAATCAAAAAAAAATTTTTGTCCATCAGGTGGGAAGCAACCGGAATCTCATCTTTTATAAGGGAGGTGTCTGTGAAACCAAGGTTTGATTGGATGTAATTGGCTTCCTGACGGGCGGATCAGGAACGAAACGATCACTCATGCGACCGTCCCACACGATCCCGTGACCATCTCACACGATCCCGTGACCGTCCCACACGATCCCGTGATCGTCTCACACGATCCCGTGACCGTCCTACACGATCCCGTGACCGTCCCACATGATCCCGCGACCGTCCCACATGATCCCGTGACCGTCTCACATGGTCCCGTGATCGTCCCACATGATCCCGGGACTGTCCCACATGGTCCCGTGACTGTCCCACATGGTCCCGTGACCGTCTCACACGATCCCGTGACCGTCCTACACGATCCCGTGATCGTCTCACATGGTCCCGTGACCGTCCCACATGATCCCGAGACCGTCTCGAGGAGAAAAAGCTGAAGCGGTTTATATCCATACTTAAGATTCACTCCATTATACAACCAGACCTTATTAAAATGCACAATATGTCTGAAATTCCAACTCACCAAAATTTCCACTTCTGATATAGTACCCAATGTGATGTGCAGCGCAGATGGGGGATTACCGATGGCAGTGGGTGAGTGGGGGGTAGAAGTCTGAACCGCAGATTACGCAGATTAAAGTGATTGCGCAGATGGGGGATTACCGATGGCAGTGGGTGAGTGGGGGTCAGAAGTCTGAACCGCAGATTACGCAGATTAAAGTGA
>CAZELM010000077.1:0-11920 GCA_964512995.1 uncultured bacterium | reverse complement strand
TGACCAGTGAAGCCCGGTAGATGACCAGTGAAGCCCGGTAGATGACCAGTGAAGCCCGGTAGATGACCAGTGAAGCTCGGTAAATGACCAGTGAAGCCCGGTAAATGACCAGGGAAGCTCGGTAAATGACCAGTGAAGCCCGGTAAATGACCAGGGAAAGCCCGGTAAACGATCGCGGAAGGTCAGCAGATGACCGCGGAAGCTCGGTAAATGATCACTGAGTGTCACCCATTGACTTCTCTGTATCGTTAAACGCATTCCCATCATTGGCCGGGTGATTGTATTATCCGAGGAAGCAGAGTGTGGATCCGGAATGATGATCCCTACACTTCCCGATAGGCTCTTTGAAGTTTTGTAATCGTTCAACCGGTGAGAACCAGCCAGAATGCCCTCTATTAAGAGGGGTGGCTCTGCGAAGCCACGGTTTGGCTGGATTCAGCATGGTTTCTCGGTGAGCGAAGCAGAGACGGGGTGTGTTCCGACATTCCAAATACACACCCCATCACGCAGAATCAACTCTTCCAACAGGCCGATCTGGTTTCAATAACTTGATTCTGCGTGCCACCCTCTTTCCAGAGGGGATTTTTTCGGTGAATGGTTACGAATATTGGATCTAAATTGATGATCCATATTTGAAAGTTGCGATAAAAAAATTGTAGAATCAGTTTCGTGGTTTTTGTCTGAGATTATCAAAGAGTATCCATTAGAAAAGGTAGTCAATAATGGCTGTATTCAATATCAAGAGAGGATTGGATATCCCCTTGGCTGGAAAGCCAGGATCTGATCTGGAAACGGCGCCGTCACCTCCCGTCATTGCGTTGAAACCCTCTGATTTCCTTGGAGTAAAACCCAGGATACTGGTCAAAGAGGGGGATCGTGTCCGGTGTGGGACTCCGTTGTTTTGTGCCAAACATCTTCCCGATATCGTATTTGTATCTCCAGGGGCTGGGACTGTCCAGCAGATTGTCAGAGGATTCCGCAGAGCGGTTGTCGAGATGGTCATTGAACTGGATCAATCCGAGGAGTGGATTGTACATGATAATTGGGATACCCAGCAGATCAGATCAGCGCAGGCCGAGGTTTTGATCCGCTCGATGATGGCTGGAGGTGTCTGGCCCATGCTGCGCCAGCGTCCCTTGGGAAAGATCGCGGATCCCAACCGGAGACCGCAGGCGATTTATATCAATGGAATGGACACTGAACCCCTGGCTGCTGATCCGGATATCATTATGACGGGGCGGGAATCGGAGTTCCGGATGGGTGTAGAGATCCTGAAGCGGTTGACGGATGGGGCTGTATATCTGACACTGAAATATGGATCCAACGCCATACCGGCTTATCAGAACCTGGATGGCGTCATCATCCATCATTTTAAAGGTCCCCATCCGGCTGGATTGGTTGGAACGCAAATCCGGTTTATTGAGCCAATCAAACCGGGTCAGGTCATCTGGTATTTGCGAGCGGTGGATGTGGTGCATATCGCAGAATTTTTTCACACCGGCCGATTTCCGGTCCAACGGGTGCTGGCGGTATCCGGGAGTGGTTTGACCGATCGTAAATATCTCCGCACCCGGCTGGGTGTTCCCGTGTCCACCTTAGTGGCGAATCGGGAATCCGATGGTGTTCACCGGTATATCTCAGGTTCCGTTTTGTCCGGAACAACGGTTCAACGGAATGGATTCATGGGATTCTATGATACCACCTGCACCGTGCTGCCGGATGAAGAGAAACGCGAACTCTTTGGATGGGGAATGCCGGGATTGAAAAAGTTCAGTATCTTCAACACATTCGCGTCGAGTCTGTTCCCGCTCAGAGAATATGAAATGGATACCCGTACAAACGGTGGACTTCGTCCCATTGTCAATATTGGCGCATGGGATCGGGTTTTCCCGTTGGACATTCACCTTTCCTATCTGATTCGCGCCATTCTGGCCGGCGACCTGGAAGAAGCAGAGAGTCTGGGACTGCTGGAGCTTACTGAGGAAGATGTATCACTCTGCACCTTTGCCTGTGCCTCCAAAATCGAACTCGGGGAGATCATCCGAAAAGGTTTGGATTTGTACGAAGCGGAAAATACTTAGAGGAGGTCGCCATGGCGAACCAACATACTCCACAAAATAAAACCGATATTCGGGCGTTATGGGAAAAAGGCGGCCGATTCCATAAAATCTGGCCGTTGTTCGATGCGTTCGACACATTTCTGTTCAGTATCGGACATCGAACTCAAAAGGGGCCTCATATCCGGGATGCCAATGATCTGAAACGCGTCATGAGCGTGGTGATTGCTGCCATGATCCCGGCCACTTTGTTCGGCATATGGAATATCGGTGCGCAATCCCGGGCCGCTTATGGTCTGGAACCAGATTTCTGGATTTCGGTATGGGCAGGTTTGTGGACCTTTATCCCACTTCTCGTGATCTCCTATGGTGTCGGTATGGGTTGGGAATTCTTGTTTGCCATCTGGCGCAAGGAGGAAGTCAGTGAGGGGTATCTGGTCACAGGCTGGCTGATTCCGTTGATTGTTCCTCCGACCATTCCCTGGTGGCAGCTCATCATTGCCGTGAGTTTTGGTGTTATTATCGGAAAAGAGGTTTTTGGCGGAACGGGGATGAATATCGTCAATCCTGCCTTGATAACACGGGCATTTCTGTTTTTCACCTATCCCGGCCAGATATCCGGTGATTCCGTATGGGTGAATCTGGAACAGGGACGTCAGACGGTCGATGCCTTCACCGGTGCGACACCTTTAGCGCTTGGAGCGGCTTCCCGGGAAATGGGTCTGAATGCCGTCACAGCGATTACGCAGCATTACTCGTTCATGGATTGCCTGATCGGAACGATTCCCGGCAGTATCGGAGAAACCTCCAAAATTGCCATTTTGCTGGGTGCTGCCATCCTGTTGATTACCGGCATTGCCAGTTGGCGGGTAATGGTGAGCTCGATTCTGGGGCTCAGTGCTACGGTATGGGGACTACGCTTGATTGGAGATGCCAGTGCTCCCGGCATGGTATCGCTCCCGGTATTACATCATCTGGTGATGGGCGGATTTTTGTTCGGCATCGTGTTTATGGCAACCGACCCGGTCACTCATCCGGAAACAAGAACCGGTAAATGGGTATTCGGATTCCTCGTCGGCGTGATCACCGCTCTGGTGCGCGTCGTTAATCCGGCGTATCCGGAAGGCACCATGCTGGCTATTCTGCTGTTGAATGTATTTTCTCCACTGATTGATTATATCGTTGTTCAGTTCAATGTTCGAGCCAGGAGAATGCGTTATGCACAGTGATCGTTACACCATCTCGTTTGCGCTTTTGATTTGTGTTTCCTGCAGCGTGGTTTTGGCATTGGCTGCTGGAGCGCTCAAACCCATGATCAACCGGAATGTGGAGTTCGATGTGCATAAGAATATCCTTCTGGCAACCGGCCTGATCGAAAATCCAAAGAACCACACACTGGATGAGATGGAGCATCTTTATCAGGAACGGATCTCCGGAATTGTCATCGATGCCAATGGTGAACAGATCCCGGACCGGGATCCCGGAACGATTGAACCGGAAAAAGACCCGGGACTGCTCCCCTTGTATGTCCGCAAGGATAGTGGTGTGATCACAGCATATTGCCTGCCCGTTTCCGGTAAAGGATTATGGTCAACCATCTATGGGTATCTGGCCCTGGAATCCGATGGAAAAACGATCAAAGGGATCACATTTTACCAGCACGGTGAGACGCCGGGTCTGGGTGGTGAAATCGAACAAAGATGGTTTACCGATCATTTCAAAGGGAAAACGATTTTTAATGAGTCTGGCGAACTGATATCGATCACAGTGGCCAAAGGAAAAATTCCTGCGGGACTGGCAGACGAAAAATTGCGTCACACGGTCGATGGGATCAGTGGAGCCACACTGACTGGAAATGGGATCAATGTGTTCCTGAAGAAGGATCTGGAACGTTACAAACCATATCTCCTGAAAATCCAGAATGGATCAGCCTTACATTAATGTGAGAGGAGTATCTTGTGAGTTCATTCTTGTCGAAAAAAGATAAAAAAGCCATCACGGATCCCCTGTGGGACAATAATCCGATTTCGATCCAGGTGTTGGGAATCTGTTCATCACTGGCTGTGACTGTGAAAATGGATACCGCATTGGTGATGTCGCTGGCGGTTATTTTTGTCACGGCATTATCCAATGTCGCCATATCCTTGCTTCGGAATTTCATCCCCTCCAAGATTCGGATATTGGTGATGCTGTCCGTGGTAGCCACTCTGGTCATTGTTGCAGATCAGATACTCAAAGCGTTTGTCTATGACATATCCAAACAGCTCAGTGTTTTTGTCGGACTCATCATCACCAACTGCATCCTGATGGGTCGGGCTGAAGCATATGCAATGGCCAATCCTCCCTGGCCATCTGCTCTGGACGGACTCGGTAATGGGCTGGGTTATGCCTGGATCCTGATGCTGGTCTCGTTTTGCCGGGAGTTGCTGGGGAGTGGCAGTGTTTTTGGATTCAAGGTCGTTCCCCAGGCATTATATGATATGGGATATATCAACATGGGAATCATGGTGCTGGCTCCTGGAGCCTTCCTGTTACTGGGTGTCATTATCTGGGTTCAGCGAGCGATTTCCCGCAAAGTGGAGGATTAACTCATGGAAGATCTGATCAGTCTGGCCATCAAATCGATTTTTGTCGAGAATATCCTCCTGGCCTTCTTTCTCGGGATGTGTTCCTATCTCGCAGTATCCAAGCGTGTGGACACGGCGTTTGGTCTGGGGATTGCGGTTGTCTTTGTCATGACCATCACCTGCCCTGCCAACTGGTTCATTTACAACTTTCTGTTAAAAAAAGGCGCACTGACTTGGGCTGGCCTTCCCAATGTCGATCTGAGCTTTCTCGGATTTATCGCATATATCGCGACAATTGCTGTGATGACTCAGATTGTCGAAATGGCGGTCGACAGCTATAGCCAGCGCCTCTACAACGCATTGGGAATATTCCTGCCCCTGATCGCTGTCAATTGCGCCATTTTGGGCGCGTCGCTGTTTTTGGTGGAGCGGGAATATAGTCTGGCGCAATCAACCGTATTCGGAACATCCAGTGGATTGGGATGGATGCTGGCCATCGTGGCCATGGCCGCCAATCGTCAGAAACTCCGCTACAGCAACATTCCCGGCCCACTTCGCGGACTGGGGATCACGATGATCCTGACCGGTCTGATTGCCATCTCCTTTATGTGCTTTTCCGGTATCCAATTTTAACGCGATGAAATCCATGATGATTCAGTTGCATGATCATTGTTACAGTGAAAGGGCCATGACGTGGGTATTCTACTATTAGTGGGATTGAGCATCTTGTTGTTTACAGGAATCATACTGACCCTGATTTTTATATTATTGGGAGCGGAATCCAAACTGGTTCAGAAAGGCGATGCCGTTATCACCATCAATGATGATGAGAGCAAATCGATCACAGTGTCGAGTGGAAAAACATTGCTTCAGACATTGACCTCCCAGAAAATCTATCTCCCCTCCGCATGCGGTGGAGGCGGAACCTGTGGCGTATGCCGATGCCGGATTCTCGAAGGCGGAGGCGATGTGCTTCCCACAGAACGGACGCATCTGAGTCTGAAGCAGGTCAAAGACCACTGGCGCCTGGCCTGCCAGGTCAAAGTCAGACAGGACATGCGGATCCTGGTTCCGGAAGAGATCTTCAGCATCCAGAAATACCGATGCCAGGTCCACTCCAATCGAAACGTCGCCAGCTTCATCAAAGAGCTGGTTCTGGAGTTGCCGCAGGGGATGCACCTGGATTTTAAACCGGGTGGATACATCCAGATCGAAATCCCACCCTATACTGGCCTTTCTTACCGCAGTTTCGATATCGATGATAAATTCACATCCGAATGGGATAAATACAATATGTGGCGCTTCACCGCACAATCCGATGAATCCGTCACCCGAGCCTACTCCATGGCCAGCTATCCCGCCGAATCCAATATCGTCATGCTCAATGTGCGAATCGCATCTCCACCATTCAATAAACCCGATGTCCCGCCCGGCATCGCGTCGTCCTACATTTTCAATCTGAAACCCGGAGACCAGGTTGACATCAGCGGACCCTATGGTGAATTTTTCATACAGGAGACTGAAAAGGAAATGGTATACATCGGGGGAGGAGCTGGTATGGCTCCCCTGCGAAGCCATCTTTTTCATCTTCTCAAAACATTGAAAAGCCATCGCATCATCAGCTATTGGTACGGAGCGCGATCGCTTCGTGAAATGTTTTACCAGGACGAGTTCGAAGAGCTGGCCAGAACGTTTTCCAATTTCAGGTTCCATGTGGCGCTCTCCGAACCCCTGCCAGAAGATCACTGGAAAGGTTTCACCGGCTTCATTCATCAGGTTGTGTTCGACCACTATCTCAAACATCATGACGATCCGACGGAAATCGAATATTATATGTGCGGGCCTCCGGTGATGAACAGCGCAGTTCAGAATATGCTGTATCACATCGGAGTGGAAAAAGAACAGATTTACTTCGATGATTTCGGGATTTAAATAAATAAAATGTCTTGACATCTGATGATTTCAAGACAATATTTACCAGAGTTTCTATTAACCTGAAAGGAGCAGATTATGGCTTATAGAATTACTGAAAAATGCATTGCTTGTGGTGCCTGTGAACCGGAATGCCCAACGGAAGCGATTACCTCCGGAGATTATATTTTTGTGATCGATCCGGATAAATGCACTGATTGCGGTAATTGTGCCGAAGTGTGCCCGGTAGAAGCACCGATCCCCGAAGAATAACAGATGACTGATGTTCGGATGAATGATAGATCATCCATCTGAACACATCGATCGGAATTTTTATTTAAAAATCGAGCGTTTTTCCTGTTTCAGGAAAAACGCTTTTTTAATTGTGTGAGCATTCATCGATGGCAGGGGCCAAAGAAACCGGTGTCAGCTCAGAAACCCGCTGCCGTATCCCAACCAGAAACAATCCGCAGATAATGATCAGAAATCCCAGTCCTTCCCGATATCCCGGGTTTTCTCCCAGAATGAACATTGCCAGAACCGCAGTGGAAACCGGCTGGAGCGTGATGAAGGCTGATACCATGGATGGTGATGAGCGGCCGACTGCCCAGGAATTCAGAAAGTAGTTGAGAACAGTCGCAATCATCACCACATACACCAGACTCCAGATGATGGCCGGAGACAGATCAGCGGATAGGAGTTCAACGATGCGGCGGCCAGTGATGCAGATCGTCATCGAACCGCCGAACAGAAATGACCACGCTGTGACGGTCAGTGGGGGCAATCGTTTGAGCAGTGGTTTCTGCAGTACGAGATACAACGCGAAACTCATGCAATTGATCAGAAGGAGCATATTCCCCAAGAACATGTTTTGAGCGATCGAAACATGCTGGAAATCCATCATAACCAGAGAGCCGGCAACCGTACAAGCCACTCCCAGCATTTTGTTCCGATCCAGAGACTCCACCTTGAAAAATACAGCCGCTGCCGCCGCAAATACGGGAATAGTGGGCATCAGAATTCCGGTATGCGTGGCGGATGTATATTTTAATCCAAGGATATAAAAGAATTGGTTGGCGAACACCCCCAGACTCCCCAAAAGAATCAGCAGTGGAATATCTTTGATTTTAGGGAGCTTTCTGTCGATCAGCCAGGCGATCAGCATCAGCAGCGGCGTTGCCGCCGCGACACGGACTCCCGCGACTGCGAACGGATGGAGCTGACCCAGGACAAACTTTCCAATGACATGAAATCCACCAAACGTGACTTGCACGAAGATCAATGCCAGGGGCAATCGCCAATCAACAGCGGGTCTCGACGACATTATTCTCCGTAAACAACGGGATAACCGCGAAGCAACCGAAGCATTCCATACGAATCCTTCGATACACTCCAAAGATATTCTTCACCCCAGTCGGCATCCTTCTGCTCGAAGAGAAGCCCGGATATAATTGTCCGGCAATGTTCCTGCGTAATATATCCGGCACGCACAGACCGGATCGCTTCACACGATAACCGGGATCGATGGTCGTTTATCTCCCGGTAGATTCCAGTTCCTCCGGTATTCTGGAGGTCAAACAGGATGATGTTATAATAACCTCCGACTCCCAGATTATGTTCGGTGGCCATATTCACAGCATCCAAAACCGCACAGACACCCTCCACCGGATTGACTCCATGGATTCGGCCTTCCACTCCAGCCTGGTTAAAAAACCGCGGCAATACAAAATTCGTCGTGTCTCCACCGGAACCCAGTGCCACATATCCCGACTCCACCGGTTCCATGAAACCTTCTTTCATCGAGAAGCTGTAGATCTGAAATCCATTTTCCCGATCAAAGCCAGCGATAATACCACCATTGCCAAATACCGCATCCGCTCTGTTGTTGCCTGGATCACCAGCAATATTTTCCAATGCATCCTGGATGACCGGTTCATTTTTTATGGAGTAGACGGACCCATTCCGCGTATACTGCTCCTGAATGAACTCGGATGTGGTGAATCCGTATTTTTGAAGCAGCGCGTCATCGATATGGCGGTGCTTCATCCGGCAGATGACACGCCATGCGAGCCGGGCAACCCCCTCCACCGTTAAAAATTCCGAAGGTGCTCCACCCAGTTCGAGACATTTGGCGCGATAGAGATTTTCCACCTCCCGGCAGATGGTCATACGGAGTTCATCCCCGATGGCTGATGTTCCGGTATTTCCATAGGCAGCAGCCAGATGATATCGTTCGCGAATGTCTGAAGGCACTACCGACCGGACTTTATCTGCGGCATAAATTTTCATCCGCTCCACATTCCAGTGACGCTGTTCATCACACACCATCGCTCCGGAATGGGAATCAAACCGTATCGCATTGATGGATGTCATTCTGCACCTCCCGAAAATGATACCGATGAAGCGGTTTGTATGGAGAACAATTGGGTTTCAGGACCATGGGACGGCAATCCCGGTTCTTCGATTTTGTATCCCCGAAGAAGCTTTCCGAGCAAATTTATATCATCCACGGAGTTAAACAACTGGCGTTCGAGCTGTTCCAGTGGCTGCTTTTCCAGGATCGCATCGGAAAGCAACCGGAGCGCCGTTTCTTTCGGGACCATACCCGCACGATATGTTCGGATGATCTCCACACACAATCGAGCCCGATCGTCCCGGATATCCCGGATGCGTTCCGACCGCGTCGCAGCATCGGCATCGATCATGATCATACGCACAAAACCACCGTTCTGCCCATAATGGTCCATTGATTCGCTGATCGCGTCCAGCAGATGGAACATTCCATCAGGGAATCCCTCGCCGGTTCGCCTGGAATCGAGAAATCGGTTATTCAGAAGTTTTGCGAACCGGATGGTTGCGCCATCGCGACCCTGTCCCAATGATTCAAACCAGCAGGATTGGAATCCGAGAACACCGTCTTTCTCTTTCAGTGCAAATGCGGAAAATCCATACTTTGGATCCACGCCGATGAGGCAGGCTTCGACAGCGGGAGATAATGGGCTGTACCCCACAAGTTCATCATTTTGGACGATCCGTTTTGCGCGCTGGATCACTTCTTTTTGTCTGATATCGAAGGACTGACCATCCCGGTGCATCCGGCAGGCATTGAATTCGTCGAGATTGAATCCATACAGATAGGTCAGTTTGTCATTGATCCGGCGCAGGTGGACCTCCCGGAATGCCTCCAATACGCATTTCCCGAGCCGCTCCACTGTGATCGTATCCTGATCGAGGTTGGGATTGGCGAGATATTCCGCGATTTTTTTCTGTGCGATCCGGGCGGTTTCGAGGTGAAAGGCCGGATGACCAATACCACCATAGACCAGTTCAATGTTGAATTTATCCGCCAATGGTTCCGGTACCAAAACAAACAGATGATCCGAAAACCAGTTTTTCCGACGCCAGATATGCCATGACTCCTGATCAATACATATCGCGCCGCTTTTTTCGGTAAAACGAAATGACGTCACAATCGCCATAGTGATACTCCTCCTTTGGCTTTCACCCGGATAACAGGGTGAAGCGGCCAAATATAATCACGAGCGAATGGATTTGTCCAGATTGAAGAAGCGTCGAGGGGGGTGGATTCGTGAATGCTCGGTTCATGGGGCATTGCGCTGTTATTGCGAAGCGTTGCCAGGATAAGGGTTGTCTGGATCGGGAGCGGTGAATCAGTCATACCGGCATGGAATAAGTGAATTGGGTATGTCCCACTCACTCCCTCGGCCATGTTGATGGATGACCCATGCGGGGTTGCTGGAAACCCTCTCCCGGCGATTCCGCTGGGAGAGGGTAGTTCAGGATCCGGTACATTTGCTCTTCCCGTTCATGGAGAAGGATTGTGGATGAGGTCAAAAACCACTGAACCTTTTCCCCCGCATTGGACATCACTCACGATAGTGCACATACTGATAAAACAAGAAAAAGTAAGTGTCGGTGATGGAAAAAGTTTCCCACCTTTTTTTGTCAGATGAGTGTCTTTCTACTGTCTGACGAATACCCATACCCGGTTGATTCCATGCGTTTCTGTGGTGTATTCATAACAACCGCTTCCTTCACAATTGCTTCCGCCTGACCATCCGGTTCCGCCACCATTGGCATTGTGGGAACTCCAGTTTGCGGTAAAGCAGCGGGAGCAGTCATTCGGGGAATAGGAACCGGCATCGGTATCGTCGATCGGGCTGAGTTTCCGGGTGACGATAATGCTGGTCGTATAGTAGCTGTGCCGGGTGAAATACGCATTATATGAACTGCCGGAACCGCTGTTATGACGTTCGCTGTAGAATACGCGCCAGAAGAACGGCTGAGCGACCTGGGGTTCGATTTTATAGGTGTCATGGCTGCATTCGTGGCGATGAACGAGGATGCCATCCGTCAGGGCGTTCAAATTGGTATTGTTGAGCAGGGCTGCGACAATCGTGGAATTCAGAGCCGCTACCGTGGCTGTATCCCGATTGAGCGCCAGTTCATCCGAGGTGGAGATTCCGGCATTGGGGAATGCGCCGCTTCCGGCTCCCCATCCCTGCCGACCTTTTCCGATCAATGTCCAACCGCCACCATTGTAAGTCATGTCACAGTATGCCTGAAATGGAGCGATCGAACCGGTGTCATCCGGGTCCAGCCAGTAGAGGCCGTCTCCATCGGAATATCCACTATCCAGGATCTCTTTGCAGTTCAATCCCGGGTTGGCCTGGGTACCGAGCGGTGGTGTATACACAGCCGCCCACTGGTTGCCATTGCATACCTGAAGCGTGTCATCGTGCCAGCGGATCGTGCCGGCCTTGTCCGGAGTGCAGGGATCGGTATCGTCCGCGATCTGAACACCACCCGTGACATGGAGTGTGGACTGAGGTGTCAGTGTCCCGACGCCGACTTTGCCACTGGGGGCTACTGTGACATGGGGTGTGCCGCTGAGTCCAGCTCGGAGATACAGGTCATGGCTGGAATCGATTTTGGTACCGGTTCCGTATCCGGTGATTTCCAGAAGCTCACCGCTGAGGTTGTCTTCGAAACGAGCGATATCCGTATCCGCTGCGACGTGCAATGCCCGACCTGGCGTTGTTGTGTTGATACCCAGATGACCGGTTGTGTCATCGTAATAAAGCTCCGCTCCAGCGGATTGGCCGTTGTCGTTGTATATTAACTGGCGGTCAACGCCGGCCACTGGCCCGGTCGGTCCTTGAATACCTTGGATCCCCTGTTCGCCTTGGGGTCCGGCAGGACCCTGAATACCCTGGATGCCCTGCGGCCCGATAGCTCCCTGTGGACCAGTTGGACCTGTAATGCCCTGAACACCTTGTGGTCCAGTGGAGCCCTGAATACCCTGGATGCCTTGCGGCCCGATAGCTCCCTGCGGACCAGTTGGACCTGTAATGCCCTGAACAC
>CAZELM010000076.1:0-12291 GCA_964512995.1 uncultured bacterium | reverse complement strand
TTCCCCGAGCACCCTGGATACCCTGCGGACCTGTCGGACCCGGAACTCCCTGGATTCCTTGTGGTCCTGCTGCTCCAGTCGGACCCGTGGTTCCCCGAGCACCCTGGATACCCTGCAGACCGGTCGGACCCGGAACTCCCTGGATCCCTTGCGGTCCTGCTGCTCCAGTCGGACCCGTGGTTCCCCGAGCACCCTGGATACCCTGCGGACCTGTCGGACCCGGAACTCCCTGGATCCCTTGCGGTCCTGTCGGTCCCATCGGTCCAGTCGGACCCAAAAGACCGGAGGGTTCGCCAAGCCATCGTCCATCCGAACTCACCACATATCCATAACCATAAATACTGATACTCCTCGGGTGTATGTCCTGATCGGCCACATCCCCCGCCTGGAAAGATTGTCCGATACTGCTCATGAGCTGCCGAGGAGCCAATGTTTCATCCTCGATCATGATTTCCAAAAAATATCCCTGATCAAAACTCACTTGAATCGGAACAATTTCTCCAAGTAATACATTAAAGATCCCATCTGTAATGGATATCTCGGGATGAGTTTCGGACCACACTAAACTCCCTCCCAGTTCAGTGTCAAAAAGCCGGAATGTGATGGAAAAATTACCGGATAACGGATCTCCCTGAGCATTATACAAGTGGCCTTGATAATTCATCATTTGCACAATCCCGGCCTGAGCACCCGAAAATAATGCGCATGTGAAAGCAATAACTAAAATTGTCTTGGATCGTAGCATGAAAACCTCCTGTTTGGTGTTAAGATTCGCAATTCAAGTATATCATCGGGATGCGAGATAGGGAAGAAGAAGCGAAACACCGAAAATTCAAAAACAGAAGTAACCCTTCATCAAGGAATTCAAATTTTTTTCATGACATCCTCTATTAACGGCAGCCATGGGTATTGGTTTCATCATCCGAATGGAAGAATCCGATCTGGAATCAGTTCCGGAGATAGCCATATCCCAGTAGTCCGGTGATGCACGCAAGCAACACGATCAAACTCCAGATCGTCGTGCTGGGTAAATAAAGGGGATTATTCGAAAGGTAATGAACTCCCATGTCCACCACACCACCATCCGGCTCAGAATCGACTCGGGTGGAAAAGGAGTTCATACATTGAAGCAAGCGATCTCCAATGATAACGGAACAGATATCGTTTGATGAATCGCTTCCGGAATCGATGCATGGACTATTCACTGGTTGCCCGCATTCCCTATTGCTCAGATAAATCTCACCATTCGGACCGTCGATAAAAAGTGGATCTTCCGACAGCATCCCTCCACCATAAGCGATTGTCCAGGCTGTATCCTGGAAGATATCCACTGGGCTGCGCGGTATGTTGCAGTAAGAAATATGAATGACGGAAGGATGATCACTGCCCCGGAATGCCATTTCCGAACCGGAAGGGGCTTCGTTAGCCCAGAGTATGGAATTTCGAAGCTGAAGATCTGAAGCCAATGCGCGTTCCCCGAAAAACCCGCCACCCAGAAACCCGGCGGAATTCTCCGTGATCGTACAATTTTCAATGATCATCCGGCGAATTGAACAATCCGGCGCGGGATAGGGGCTGTCATAAAAAATGGCTCCTCCCCTGGAAGTTGCATGGTTATCCTTGAACAGACAATTGAAAATCTTGCTATCGCAAATTCTGTTGATCCCGATGCCTCCGCCATAATTGGCTGTGTTCGATGCCAATGTGGAGTGGATCAGGTTAAAATCAGAGCCTTCACAGAAGATCCCGCCTCCGGCTGTCCGTGAACGATTCCCCTGGATAGTACTAAACTGAATGGTAACAAATGAACCGCCCAGGATACAGATACCTCCTCCAAAACTTCCTCCCGTATTATCCCGGATCAGACACTGGTTTATGACTGCATGCGAGCCATAACACAGAACACCGCTACCCTGATAAAGTGCACCCGAGCACGCAATATGGCAGTTATCGATGAATGGCGACGCATTGATGCACCGAATCCCAGCTCCCGAACCCTGCGTATAGGCATTTCGAACGGTAATCCCTCGCAGAATCAGATCAGTGCTTCGATTGTTCATGATCGTAAAACCAGAACTCTCCCGTTCACAATCAATAATACAATTTTCGGGTCCGGATTCTGATTGAATGGTCAGTGGCCGATCCCCTGTTACGAGCAATCCACGATTTCCTTCACCCGTATAGGTTCCATCGGATAGTATCAGTGTGTCCCCGGATTGCATGGCATCGATTCCATCCTGAATCGTCGGATAATCCTGGGGGACATGAATGACCGATCGATTCGTTCTGGTCATAGATGATGTTGCCTTTGGAGTCGGCTGGTGAATGTCCGGCGATGATACCGGACTCCCCGATTTGTCAGTCGGCAATGGATCGGACAGGCGGGAGCGTGTGACCAGATTGATCCGGCCGATGTGCAAGCGGTATTCTATCACCCGATCCTGTCCAGAGAGTGTGAACCAGACGTCATCCAGCCCTGCTCCCTTCGAGATCAGACCCGGCATATATCCACCTTGCCATGCAGGCAGATCCGCCCAGAAAAACAACGGTGCGATCATGGTCCAGGGTCCCCATGGATTCCTGGCCTCGAAAAGCCCTTCCATATTCATGAAAATAAATCGGCCGGTTCCCTGATGATACATGGCGGATCCGACCACACTGGAACACAAACCCGGGACAGGTGCCGCATCGGAGAGCAATTCCGACCATTCGGGTCCTTTGGGTGAATTTCCGGTAAAGTACTGATAACTCTCATAATCCAGAACAGCATGCACCGGAACCCGCGCCAGATAAACCTTACCCTCATGAATGATGTCCCAGTCCCATTCCCAGCCGATTCCGAATGCATAGACATATCCATCCGTGTTCAACTCGTAATTCTGCCCCATATTGATGAACATCAGACATCTGAAATAACTGAATGCGCGATCTTCAGAGGATTTGATCCATGGGGAGTTTTCCATGCGTGTCCATGTCGCACCATGATCTTCCGATACCGCCAGATAACCCAGATTCGGCTCTCCCAGCGGAGAATGAGCCGCCAGAATCAACTGGTTACCGATGGAAAGCAGGCTGGAGGGCTTATCATCCACATCCGGGACGCCCATTGGGACATGACGACTGCGAATACATCCTCCTGGAACCGGCAGACATTCCAGATCGGGAAGATCTCCAGGTATCTGAGCAATGCCCAGATCCGTATTCAGCTCAGGGATCCAGCCAAAACCCGGCCCGGTTCCATCTCCCCAGGACATGTACAAGGTATCGTCGGCTCCCCACGTGGAGAACCACAAATCACCATGGGACGGTACGATCGGTTGGATCGGATCCGTAACGATCATGGCATCCACGATTACCGGCTCATCCTGACAATCCGAACAATTTTCGACTGTTTCACCCAGATAATATTCACAAATTCCATCACCGCAGCGAGTGGCTTCGTTACACCGCGTGGAAATGGAAGTCTGTTTCTCATTCGAAAGGATTGTGGAAAATTCGGAGGCGACAGATCCGTCGATCGGACAGATACCAGCCATAAAAATCACCAGAACTGTGGTCATCAGCTTATCCTTCATCGTTGCATCTCCTGCGCCTGCCGTTGTTACTGTTCATCGCAAACCACACCAAGCTATGATGCCTGCCATGATCATCATACAGATAATAATTCCCCACAAATTCATGACCGGAATTGTTATGAGTCGTGGATAATGAGCACCCAAGTCCACCTGGTCCTGGTCCGGAATCTGATCGGTTCTGGTAGTATATTCACTCAAACATCGCACATCCTGCCCTTCGTGACCAAAATAGCACGTATCCTGTGCGCTCAACCGTCCCGCATTCAAACAGGGGCTGTCGAAAAGTTGCCCGGTCGCTCGCTGCCCCAGATAACAATCTCCAAGAGGACCAGCGACAAGCCCAGGATCCGCATCGATCATTCCGTCCAGCCATTCGTTGTACCACAGTCCCTGGCAGTACAACCCGGACTGGCCTCCCTGAACATTACAGTGACTGATGATCAGGTGACCGAATCCCTCCAATGCCATTTCCGAACCCTGAACCGCATGGTTATTCCAGAAAATACAGTTATGGATCGTGGCATCCGGACACGCAGCAATACTGTGAAATGCACCTCCCACACTGTCATTAGACTGTGTGATGATCTGATTTTGCCATAACGTACAGTTTTCCAGCCGAAACATACTATCGGGACACACGGACCAGCAAGGGATATTGTGGTAAATCCCACCGCCGCTGATCAGCGCTCGATTCCTCACAAACCACGAATTCTGGATGGTAATCATGCAGGCATTGTGCAATGATGCACCCCCCCCACGCAATCCAAAATTGTCATACACCGAACATCCGATCAATCGTGCATCGGAAATCTCACTGAAGAACCCCCCGCCCCACACAACGCTCTCATTTTTGATGATGGCACAATCCTGAAGGTCCAGGTCAGAGTAATAATAGCACCCGACAGCTCCTCCAGCGGTTCCTGCGAGGTTATCTTCAAATCGACAGTTTAGCAGGATGGAATCGGAGTAGTATGTTGCGATGCCTCCTCCGATGGTATAAGCGATGCAGGAGGTAAACACACAATCCTCCCATTTTGGCGATGCAAAAAAACAGTAAGCACCCCCACCCGCCGATCGGCTGAATCCATGTCGGATGGTGAAGCCCTTGATGTGAGTTTCCAATCCTTCATTCTGATGGATATAAAACGCCCGTCCCCGATACTCGCAATCGATGATCGTCCGCGAGCTGCCGTTCATGGATTCCATCACCACCTTCTTCCCCCGAAACTCCAGATCCCGGTTCCCACTACCCCGATAGATGCCATCACCGACACGTATCCGGCCCTCATCACACACCTGGTCTAATGCAACCTGCAATGTCATGACTCCAGGACTTTCCACTAATACAAGCTCATGGCACGGTCGAGATGGTGCTGGCGGCGCAGAAATCCCGGCATTCCTGGAATAGTCGGCCGGAAAAAATGGATCGACGGAAATGCTGACAGGGGAGGGGCGGGGCGGGAGTTTCAGTGCCTGCCAAGCATCCGATCTGTGTCGATCGGGCAAACCAGATGATGGTCCAGGAGAACATGATTCCCAATCTGGTGGAATGATACCATCGGTCCCCGGTTCCCCATCTGGCGAGGAATTTTCCAGACGGTGACCATCCACAACCAAACATCCGGTACGGGTTTCTGGAGCAGAACTTTCGGTGTCCGGTCCCGTTTCCGATCGAAGCGAAAAGGTGATCTTGCCAATCAGCATCGCATACCGAAGTACATCGCTTCGACCAGAAGTGGTGAAATAAACATAATCCGGCCCCATATCCTTTGGAATGAGTCCCGGCGCATCACTGCCATACCACCCGGGATCGTTCCCCCACCAAAGCAGAGGCGATACCAGTGTCCAGGGTCCCCATGGCTGGGGTGCCTCGTAAATGCCGTTGTTGAAAAGAAACAAGTAGCGGTTCAGATACGGATGATAGATCGCAGATCCCCCGCTATAAGCAACCAATCCTTTAAGGGGAACCGCTTGATATTCGTCTGAAGACCATGTGGGAGTATCACCCTGCATTCCCGTGAAGTAGCGATACGATTGATAGGATGCCACCGAATCTCGTGGTACGCGTGTCAAATAAACATGACCATCTCCGATCATGTCCCAATCCCATCCCCATCCAATCCCCAATGCATAGATATATCCATCCGTGTTGAATTCATAGTTCTGTCCCATGTTGATGAACATCAGACACCGGAAATAACTTCGGGGAGAATGGGTATATTCCTCTCTCCATGGATTGCCATTTCCCATCTGCCATGTTGCGCCGTCATCTTCGGAAAACGCGATATATCCGACAGCGGGTTGACGTTGCGGTGAAAATCCGGCCAGGTACAACCGGCCATCCAGTGCGAGAACACTGGCGGGTTTGTCATCATGCGCGGTATGGGGATATCCGGAGATCCCATCCGGGATATTGGGATAACTCAGGCAACCCGAAGAGGTCATGCTGCACTGAAGCGACGGTACGGTACCAGTGAAAAACGCTACACCGACATCGGCAATATCCGTATCCCAACTCCATTCCTGACATCCCGGATCCCCGAAGTGGAATCCCGGTCCACAACCATCTCCCCAGGTAATGTACAATTTTCCATCGGGAGTTCCATCGTCGGCCCAGGTGGAGAGCCACAGATCGCCATGGGATGGAACCGGCTCATACGGCCCCCACGTGATCGCAGATCCCGTAATCATCGGAAGCACTTGGCAATCATCCGGACAGGTGTCTGGATTTTCTCCGAGAAAGCTCTCGCAATAGCCATTGCCGCAGAAACACGGATTGTTTCGCAGATAGTGAAAATACTGCGAATCCTGATCACCCCAGACCGGTTCAGTCAATATCAGCAATATACTGATGACGATATGGCAATATTTCCCGGAATACATCTGTCCCATCAGCCTCCATCACCCTAATAATAATACCGGATTCTGACCATTCTTCCAAGTCTTGAGCCAAAAAAATATCGACAAAAAGACAGCTATACCTATCTCATTCACAAGGATTCTGAATCCGGTAATTTAAAAGCTCTTTATCCTCGCGATATCGATATCTTTCATAAAATCATCATCCAATGCTTTAAGAATGACGAATCCACTCAATAATGAGATACGGTCCGGGATGGCAGTGATGGGATATCCGAGATTTTCCATGATTCCCTTAATTTTCTCTTTGAGTTCAGAATATTGCGTCATGTTAAAGTTATTTGGATCGATATTATGTCCGATCAGTCGTCGTTGCGATATCATTTTTGATTGGATGCTCTGTTCAGCCCGATTCACAGAGGGTCGGCACATTGACACACACCCAATGCGCCCATGAAGATCAGTTGAGCATCTCCCGCGCTCAGTTCGTTATTTCCACTGCAATCCGCTGCACACGCTTCTGTATATGTGGGAGGATATGCACCGATAACGATCAGAAACGTGAGTTGGGCATCACCAGCGGTCAATCGCCCATCCTGGAAAACATCACCACTCCGTATGCATGGCGTGGATGGTGTGGGAGTGGCGGGGGGGAGTGGCGTGGGCGTTCCCGTTGGGACTGGAGAATATGTCGGGGTGGATGTGGGGATTCGTGTGGGTGTTCGTGTCGGAGTCTGAGTGGGTGCTTGCGTGGGTGTCGAGGTTGGAGTGGTCGGTGGAATGACGGTTGGCTGGATCGAAAACTCCAAATCAACAAAAACCACCAGATGGTCCGACGCATCTTCGCTGGTACCGGAGGGCAATGGCGTACCGCATTTGACCAGAAAATGGCCAGCCGGTGGATTGTCGATGCCATTATCCTGTGTGGAATAGTACACTTCGTCACCGATATCAGCGAGACCATCTCCATAAAAGATGTAATCAATCCGTCTGCGATAGTCCGGATAGGTCGTGTTGTTGTCCGCAGAATCTTCCCATGTTGCATCAGCAGGGGTGAATCCGCGGAGCAGCAGCCATTGAAACGGATCATAAATCACGGGGAATGTGATATCATTTCCCAGACGATACGTGGAGGGCAATCCCGAAGGAGTTACATCCCACGAAACAACCCCAAAGGGTCCTTCATCATAGTCCTCATTAAAATCTCCGGCAAAAATAACGAGATCTTCAGGATATGTTTCCAGATAGTTATCCACGACCTGAGCTGCCCGGATACACTCGATCTGACGCCGAAACTGATCCGTTTCAGTGGTCATGGCTTTCAGATGAACGACAAATACACCCAGTTGATCTCCGGTCGGCAATAAAACACGACACTCTAATATATCCCGCGTAATATCATTGGATTCCGGATCACCTGAGATCTCCGCTGAAGACCAGGATGTCGTGGAGAAAATCGGATAACGGCTGAGACAGGCATTCCGCATATATCCTGACATGGTGCCGGATACATCGGACGTCTCAATATAGTCATAACCGGTTTCAGCGGCGATCGCATTCAGATTTTCAATATCCGCATAGGTAGTCACTTCCTGAAAAACAGCGATATCGACACAGAGTCGGTCCAAAATCTGTGCAAGCGCGATGTACTGAGTAGTCCCAGGCTCGCCAATGTCATGAGCATTGAAGGTCATGAAGCGGAATTGAGCCGAGTATGCTGTCATCGCACAAAACAATCCCACACAGCCAATCAGTTTTTTCATTATCCCCTCCCTGCCACAACCCTACCGTGAATTTCTTATTCCGGCAATATGAAAGTGATGCATGTATGGAACGCAACCATCCCATTCAACGAGATCAGCCGGGAGTAGGCAATTCTTTGGATGTCAACCGAACAATCACCGATGGAATGGATTGCAGAATATACAAATACATTGTATAACTGCAAATTGAGCTACGATTGATAAATATGCGGCTGGCTGTTGGCATCATTCTGCCGAATCGTTTGAATATGATGCCTGGTTAAATGGGAGTTTCTGTGAAATCTGAAACAGAATCATCTGGAATCTCTGAAAAACGCACTTGGCTCTGGATTGCTGCAATCACGGCAGCGGGAGCCGGATTACGGTTCTATCACCTCGATTGGCAAAGCCTGTGGCTCGATGAAGCCTATTCGGTCATAATGGCACGTGAATCGATCGTGCGAATTATTCAACATCAAATGTCCGATTCTTCCCCGCCTCTTTATTATATCCTGCTTCATCTCTGGCAATATCTTTGGGGTGACTCAGAATTCGCAGTACGGAGCCTGTCAGCGATCGCCGGAATACTGTTAATACCCGTCACGTCCTATCTGGCTCGGTATCTCTTCCCATCCACCATTTCAAGTCAAACCGCCATCTGGGGAGCAATGCTCATTGCATTCTCTCCCTTCCAGATTTACTTCTCCCAGGAAACACGAATGTATTCCCTGGCTGCTCTGGCCGCGTCACTGGCCATCATGGGATATGTCAAGAAAACAAAACTGGACGAAAACGGATGGTATTTCATCCCATCGATGGCTGCCTGCATCTGGCTGCACAATTATGGATGGCTGATATGGGGCGGTTTGATTCTTTATAGTATGCTCCAAGAACGAAAATTATGGATTTATCATTTCGGAGTGGCCAGTGCGACCGCTCCCTGGATTCTCGGATTGGCATTCCAGCTCACCGGAGATACTTCTGCCTGGGTACCATCCCCGCGGCTGGCTTTTCTCTGGGAGACGCTGAACAGTTTTGCCGGAAAATCAGCATTCATGCCCATATCATCCATCTCTGAATTGGTATTGATCGTGTCATCGATTCTCTTTCTGTTTCTCCTGATCTTCGGGATCACACAATGTTTTATCGAGAACTCGACGGGAATTCTGATCATCTGTCTCGTTCTCATACCGGTCATCAGTGCATGGCTGGTATCCTATATCAAACCAATTTACTATCCGGGACGATATGAGATGATTTTCCATGCAGTCGCGGTGATATCTGTTGCCAGAGGTTTATCAATTTCCAGATTCACAACCTGCATGTCGCAGATTCTTCTCGCCTGTTTCCTGGGATGTCAGCTTTTCTTCCTGAGTGTCTACTATACCGATTTTCATAAAAGCACCGATCGAATAGCCGGGAATTATCTCCAAAGCCTCGGTATCACCACCCAGGACCTGGTAATCACCACAGATCTCTCGAAAACGCCTTTGGAATACTACATGGGAGATATTGCCACATCATTTCTGGCGTTCCCTCGCGGTGAAAGAGGATGGTTACCGCGTCCTTTTCTGACGGGGGATATCCGTTTCATGGATGATGAGGTTGCACATGTCGATCATTTGATAAAATCCCGGCCACAGATTCACCGAATCATCCTTGTCGTTGCCAATGAGTTGGCTGGCAATGACCGGCTGGTCGCTTATCTCGACAGAAATCATTCCCTGGTTCATCGTCAATCGTTCCCACGTTATCGGATTTACAACCAGATTCATCAAATCCGTATCTATAATAGGCGGTGACAGGAAATACCTTCATCGTTTACTGAATGCAACCGATAGCAAGCCCTCATCCTCACTGATACTCATCCCGAACGCATGCCAATTCCAAACCTCATCCTTGATCCTTCTCCCGGGGGGAGAAGGAAGTAGAAGAAGACTGTTTTTCGATTCAATGGGGGATATACGTGATTTACCGTTATTGCAATAGTCAAAAAAGGATAGATGCGCTGGATCATCTTCGCCCTCTCCCAGTTTCGTGGCCGGGAGAGGGTCGCCGGCCGATCCAACACGGATCAATCCATAATCATGGCCGGCGGGGTGAGGGTATCACGCCAAAAACCGCCGCTCGACCACGACAGGGTGGCAGGTTTGAACAAAGACGATTTCATTATACCGGAGCGATATACTATTTCAAACCTGCCACAACAGGGCGATCCGGATTTGGTTACAGCGGCTGTGTCAGATCAAAAAGACGAATCTCCGCGCCGAAATAAGACTGCTCATCGATCATGGGATAGCGTTGGAGAAGCCACTCCCTGAGACGGATTCGCTGAGCGTAGTATGTGTCATTGGGGTTGGTCGTCGCTTCCCACTGAGACTCAAATAACCAGAAACGCTGATAACGGGTAACCAGTGTGCTGATTTCCGTAGCGTCCAGATACGGGTATGACTGTTTGATGTACTGATCCAGGTTGTATTTCATTGTGAGATGACTGGCATAAATGCCATCAACATCGATCAGGTATGGATTGGGAAAGCCTTGTCTGTATGTCAGATAATACCACGCCGGATAGACTCCACTTTCACAGGTTGCTCCAATGACATCACCCGGCCGGAAATGATCCGCGATATATGTTGTCGGGGATTTGAAATCCTCGCGAGGTCGGACTTCCCTCGGCAAAGCTCCCACAAAAATATTCCGATACTGGTAGGTGATGGACCAGAACTGGAGGCCGAGAATCAAACACGCCAGACTGTATTTCACAACCGGATATCGGATCTTCTCCAATCCACAAGCCGCAGCAATGTAGAATGGTGCCAGTAGATAGATCACATATCGGGCCACGAATGTACTGGAGGGAAGGATCATGGATGCGATGTAAGACAATGTCAACGAGATGATGAATCCAAAGACAAAAAAGATCGCCAGACGGGTGTTTTGTGTACGAGATAAACCTGCAATCACCAACGCCGTTACCAGTGTGCCCAGGATTATCGCATGATAAAATCCCGGTTCAAAGTGTCCGGTGATGAATCGCAGGATATAGATATTCGTTTCCAATGTAATCGGCTTTGCCCAGAAAGAAGACTTCATGAAACGGCTCGAAAGAAACAGCATCTGATGGAGGAACGGCAGATACAGAAGCACGACCAACCCCAGACCGATCGCCAGACGCTGAATCGATTTCCGGGGTGGTCTGAAAAAGAAACCAGCCAATCCCTGCGCACACACCATAAAAAAACCATAATGATGGGTATAAAGAATCGAGGCGGTGACAATGGCATAAACAATCGCCCGGAAAGTGGTTCCTTTCTCCATCCATGCAAAAAATCGGTCCCAGGAGATGATGGACACCAACAGGACCATGCAATACATCCGGAATTCACGCGAATAATAGACTGCGGGTGGCGCGAATGAGAGAAATAGTGCGGACCAGATACCAATTCTCTGTCCGGCAATCCGGGTACCGAGACGATAGATGAAATAAATACTCAACACCCCGATGATCGCCGGCAGTAAGCGAAGCCGGAAATCATTGGTACCGATATGAGACCAGAGCGCGGCGAGATGTAAAAACAAAGGCGGATGGTAATACACATGATTCAAACCTGCGGCCAGAGTATCGATCTCATCGGTCCACATCGCGATCCCATCCAACCGGTAAATCCGGATTCCGGTGCCAACGAGCAATATCAGGATAAGAATTCCAAGAGTTGTATGCTTTGATGTTCTCATTGTGTAACCATGCCGTATTGGTTCTGACAATCATTCCGTTTCACCGCTTCAAAATAAACCAATCCACTTCGAATGGCAATCACTCTTCATGGTGAGATGTTTGGAATGAGATGGAAGTGTACAGAACAAATGCCCCCACCTGGACTTCCCTAACGATATTCATCGATATGTAACAGTTGGTGAACACCAACACGGCTACAATCATCGAGTATTTATAAGCGGTTATCAAATATCTGTAAGCGGTCATCCTGCAACTGTGAGCGGTCATCCTGCAACTGTAAGCGGTCATCCTGCGACTGTGAGCGGTCATCCTGCGACTGTAAGCGGTCATCCTGCAACTGTAAGCGGTCATCCTGCGACTGTGAGCGGTCATCCTG
>CAZELM010000075.1:0-12973 GCA_964512995.1 uncultured bacterium | reverse complement strand
TGGGGATACCGGACATCCCACCCACTGCCATCGGCAATCCCTCATCTGCGCCATCTGTTTAATCAGCGTAATCTGCGGTTCAGACCGCTGCCTCCCACTCACTCACTGCCATCGGCAATCCCTCATCTGCACCATCCATTTAATCAGCGTAATCTGCGGTTCAGACCGCTGCCCCGCAATCACCCAATGCCACCGGTAATCCCCCCATCTGCGCAATCCGTTTAATCAGCGTAATCTGCGGTTCAGACCGCTGCCTCCCACTCACCCACTGCCATCGGTAATCCCTCCACCTGCGCCATCCGTTTAATCAGCGTAATCTGCGGTTCAGACTTCTGCCCCTCAATCACCCACTGCCACCGGTAATCCCCCCATCTGCGCCATCCATTTAATCAGCGTAATCTGCGGTTCAGACCTCTACCCCGCAATCACCCACTGCCATCAGCTATCCCTCCATCTGCGCCATCCGTTTAATCAGCGTAATCTGCGGTTCAGACCCCTGTCTCGCACTAACCCACTGCCAACCAAAAACTCCGTTTGCTTTGAATCACTCACTGTGACTGGCGACTTTTACACGAAAGTCTGGTATGATCATTCCAATGTCGTTTTCACTGAAAGGATGAAAAAAATGACTGCACTCCATTATGTCTGCACTCATGACCATGCATTGGCACTGATCAATGCTCACGATACGTTCTATCTCTCCAATTGCGGTTGCCGCGAAAGTAAAGGACAGTGCGCTCGGTCCAGGATGGATGTCTGTCTGATCTTCAGTGCTTCCGATCCCGGCAGTGGATCAGGTCTCAAAAAAATCTCACGCTCAGAAGCCGAGGCGGTGTTTCATGAAGCCGTCACCAGACGATTGGTGGCTCGACCATTCCGCGATGCTGCATTTACCCAAACAGATGGCATCTGTTTCTGCTGTGATGATTGCTGCGGGTATTTCCTGAATCGGGAGGAAATATGTGACAAGGGAGACCATATCGAAAAAACAGATTGGGAGAAATGCACGCATTGCGGTGTTTGCGTACCGGCGTGTTATTTTCACGCCCGTCAGATGATCGACACCACATTGGTCGTTCAACACGATGACTGTTATGGATGTGGTCTATGTATCGATGCATGTCCGATAGACTGTATCAATATGATAATCCGTAAGGAGTAAATGCCCGTCCTTAGTTCGACATCTTATCGCGTTCTCAACTCTTAATCGGAGTCTCCGGACTCATACAGCTTCACAACCTCCCGTAAATACTCCCTGACGGGAAGTTTCTGCGTACAACGTGTCTCGCAGATGCCGCAATCGGAACACATGGCAGCCGGAACCCACTTCTCCTGGTACATTTTCCGGAAAAACTGATAGTATTTTCCTCCGATCTCGATCATCCCGACCCGATGATAATTCAGAGCAAACATGATTTCGGGGATAATCAGTCCCTGGGGACAGGGCAAACAGTATCCGCATGCGGTGCAGAACACATCTCCCAGTTCACCATACGTTGCCTTGATCTGATTAACCAGTTCCGCGTCCGGACGATCCAGGCGATCCCCGACGGCAGCGTTCTCCGTCACCTGCTCCACAGTGCCCATTCCGGCCAGGGCGGTCGTCACCTCCGGATGACTGATCACAAACCGCAAGGCTGCCTGGACCACCGTCTCCTCGGGATTATGAACAATGAAACCCAGTTTCGATGCGGCTGCCGAAACCATTCCACCGCCCAGGGGATTCATCACAGCAACTCCCATATTGTTTTCCGAAGCGGCGCATATCCCGTCGTAACGGTTGGTATAATTGAAAATATTGTACCCCAGAGTCACACCATCGAACAATCTTTCCGCACACATCTTCCGGATTTCCGCTCCATTGGCATGCGTGGAGAACACAATATGATCCACCAATCCCTCTGCTTTGGCTTTCAACGCACCTTCATATGGACCGCCCGGCGCGATCACTCGCTGATACTGCTCCCAGTCCATGATGCACCACATGTGAAAGAAATGAATCCGATCGATCTGCATCCGGTCCAGAGCCTGATCGATCCGGCGACGCACATCATCCGCTTTGGGTTCCGATTCGACGGAGCTTTTCGTGGAAACATAAAATGGTGTTTTCATCCGTGCGAACGCCTTGCCAAAAATGAACTCGCTCCGGTCATGACAATAATTCGGAGCGGTATCGAAATAATTGATGCCAAGCTCAGATGCCCGTACCATGACCTGAGCGGCAGCGTCCTCATCCTTCCCAAATCGCATCCCACCGAATCCGATCACGGATACCCATTTGCCTGTCGTCCCATACTCACGGTAATGCATTATCCCCTCCTTCATGGTCCATCCTCTTCCATGCCAATGATCACCAGAAGTTTAAATGGAATCGGATGGCTGGTCAATATGCGTTTCGGAATTCATCATGGAATCATGGCAAACCTCCAGGAACCTATTGACTTTCGATAGATTCTGATCAGAATTTACGCTGACAGGTTCGGGGGGTGTTTCGGTAAACAAAGGAGGCTTTCGTGGATGTTCATAAACTCGATCATATTTTTAAACCCCAGCGGATTGCATTGGTCGGCGTTTCGGGGAATCCTAACAGCGTCGGTGGAACGGTTCTGCGCAATCTGATCAGCGCCGGTTTTCGGGGAGTGGTCTACCCTGTCAATCCCACTGCCGAGGCTGTTCTCGGGATCCACTGCTATCCCAGCTTACGTGATCTGCCCAAGATACCGGATCTGGCCGTTATCTGCACTGCCGCCATCGATGTTCCCAAAACTGTCCGTGAATGCGGGGAGATGGGGATCTTCGGCATCATCATCATCTCCGCCGGATTCAAAGAAATCGGTGAAGAAGGCCGGATTCTGGAGGAGAAAATCCTGGAGGAGTCACGAAAATTCGATCAGATGCGCATCATCGGCCCCAATTGCCTGGGGATCATCAATCCCGAACTGAACCTCAATGCCACGTTTGCCGGCTCGATGCCCAAAGCAGGCCATGTCGCTTTCATCTCCCAATCCGGAGCGCTGTGCACATCCGTTCTGGACTGGGCTCTGGAAGAAAAAATCGGATTTTCATATTTTGTCTCCATTGGTAACTGTCTGGATGTCACGTTCTCAGATCTCATCGATTATTTCGGCGAGGACGAAAAAACCAAATCGATCATCCTGTATATCGAGTCGATCAAAAATGCCCGGAAATTCATGACAGCCGCCCGGTCGTTCGCCCGGACAAAACCCATTGTCGCGTACAAAGCCGGTCGGTTCCCGGAATCGGCTCAGGCAGCCGCGTCGCATACCGGTGCGATGGCAGCGGAAGATGATGTCTATGAAGCCGCGTTTCAACGGGCCGGGATCGTGCGGGTATTTGATATCGGGGATATTTTCGACTGCGCGGAGTTGATCGGCCGCCACAAAACTCCCCGAGGTCCGCGGCTGGGCATCGTTACCAATGCGGGTGGGCCGGGAGTCATGGCCACGGATGCGCTGATCGCCGGCAAAGGCACACTCGCACCGCTTTCGCATGCAACGATCGAAAACCTCAATGAACATCTCCCCCCCTTCTGGTCTCATAACAATCCCGTCGATGTTCTGGGAGACGCCCGATCCAAACGGTTCGCCAAAGCCGTTCAGCTTGTGCTGGAGGATAAACAGGTCGATGCCGTACTGGCCATTCTCACGCCCCAGGCCATGACCAATGCGTCCACAACAGCCAAAGCAGTCGGAGAACTGGCAGCGAATACCAAGAAACCCATTCTGGCATCCTGGCTGGGTGGTCTGAGCATGCGGGAAGGGATCGATATCTTAACCAGGGAAGGCATTGCCACGTATTCAACGCCGGAACAGGCAGTTCGTGCGTTCATGACTCTCGTGTCCTACTCCCGGAATCTGGAAATCCTGTATGAGACTCCCCGCGATATCCCTGTTCAGTTTTCCTGGGACCGAAAAAAACTCCGTGAAGACTTCACGCAGATTATCGCAGGCGAAGGATCGGTCCTGTCCGAATCCACATCCAAAATCCTGCTCAGTTCCTATGGAATCCCAGTGACCAGACCTCAGGCGGCTGCCACGATTCCGGAGGCGATCGATATTGCACGCCAGGTGGGATATCCCGTAGTGCTGAAAATCCAGTCTCCCGATATCACTCACAAATCGGATGTCGGTGGCGTCCGTCTGGATATCCAGGACGATGCCATCCTTGCCTCCGCGTTTGAGCAGATGATGATCCAGGTTCGGGAAAAACAACCCGATGCTCGGCTGGAGGGCGTAACGGTTCAGAAGATGATCAAGGGCGCAAGTGGTATCGAACTGATACTGGGAGTCAAACAGGATCCGGTATTCGGCTCCGTTCTGATGGCCGGTCTGGGCGGAACGGGAGCGGAAATCTTCAGAGATCGTGCGCTCGGATTTCCACCCCTGAACGAACGTCTGGCGCGCAGGATGCTGGAATCATTGAAATCCTGGCCGCTTCTGACCGGGTATCGGGGGAAATCCGCGATCAATCTCGACCGGTTGATCGAGATCATGATGCGTCTTTCCTATCTGGCTGCCGATTATCCGGAAATCAAGGAACTGGACATCAATCCGCTTCTGGTTACGCAGGAGGATGCGATCGCATTGGACGCTCGGATCGTCTTCGACACCAGCATCGACGCTGCTGCCATGAAACCCTACTCCCACCTGGCCCTGCGGCCGTATCCGGAAGAATACATCCGGAGCGCCCGGTTAAACGATGGAACAGAGGTGGTTCTCCGACCGATCAAACCGGAAGATGAACCCCTCTGGATGGATCTTCTGGGGAGCTGCTCCAGAGAATCCATTTATATGCGCTTCCGGTATATGTTCCACTGGCAGTCCCACGATGTCGCAGTGCGGTATTGTTTCATCGATTATGACCGGGAGATGGCGATTGTCGCGGAACGGAATGAAGATGGAAAACGAAAATTACTGGGAGTCGGCCGGCTGGTGTGTGCACCCGATCTGACCACAGGCGAATATGCGGTATTGATCGCGGATGCCTGGCAGAACAAAGGATTGGGTGGTCTGCTCACCGATTACTGTACGGAGATCGCGCACAAATGGGGGCTCAAACGCCTTCTGGCTCAGACGACCACGGATAATGCCCGGATGATCAAGCTGTTCCAGGAGCGGAATTTCAGCCTGGAAATTGGATCATCCGGTTCACTCGTCGATGTCGAAAAACCCCTGATCTGATCGCGAGCACCATCTCCAACGAGATCAGAACATGGCTTACTCACTGATGTCGATGCCAAAATTCAATAATCAGATCGGATCGACACAGGACCCGATGCCCAGCACCTGTCCGAATATCCGCTGAGCATCTCCGGCGGAGACCGCCTGATTGCCATCACAATCCGCAGCGCATCGTTCGGATTCTGTGGGTGTCATAACTCCCAGGACAATCGAAAATGCGAGTTGGGCATCACCGGAAGTAACCTGCCCATTCATGTTCACATCTCCGGTATGCATGCAAGCGGGCGTGGGAGTGGGTGTGGGTTGACAATCCATCATCGCAAACACCTGCACATCATCGATATTCCACCCGCAGTACCGCCAGGAACTGTCCGTCGGACCCATCCCCCAGCGTATTTTCACATTGGAATATCCACTCGCGACACTGGAGATGTCAAATGACCATAGCTCCCAGATTCCGCCGTTCAATGTACCGGAGTTTGTCCAGATCGTGGACCAGGTTCCGCCATCGTTATTGCTGATCTCGATACGAGCATGATCATACTGGACCATTTCCACTCCCAGCCAACCCCAGAACTGAAATCCCACCTGGGACAGTTCGGAACAATCGATCGCCGGTGTGGTCAGGTACATGGTTGAACTCATATTGTTCGCATAATCTCCCGCGAGGTTGTATCCATAGACATGAGTACCAGTGTAACCGGACGCTGGATCCGGCTCGCCATACTCACCACCTTGCCCGGTCGGGATTCCCCATGCCCACTCGCCTTGCACCGACCAGCCGGGATTGGTTTCCATCGTTGCATCCAGAGCCAGAACCCGTTGACGTGTAACAAACGAGTAGAAATTACCGCCATGATCATCAACCGTTATATTTCCAGCGACGTCGCTGCTTTCGATCGTAAAATAATAGTGGGAGCAATCCAGAAGATTCTCGATCAGCACGGTCTGATCGGTACCATAATCCGACGATGCACTGGGCTGATCGGGCTGGGACATGCCGTAGTAGACTGTACCAATCGTTTCTTCATCGGTTTGCCAGGAAATCCGGACATATGAATCGGAGATCTCCGAAACGGTCACATTCTGAATGACGGGACCGACACAATCGATCCGTGCTTCATCAGTGCTGCTCAGGGGAGCATAAAATACCTGGAGCGTGTCATCTGATTGAACCGCAATGATTCCATCACCCGCAATCGGCGGGTCTGAGCTGGTCTGAAACGTTCCTTCATACCATCCTGGATTTATCTGATTCATTATGACGGTTTCACCAACCGAATCGGTTGTCGATATGACGGTAACCGGAATCGTCTGGGTTCCTGCCATATCATCATTTACGGTCAGATGGACCGTGTCGGAACAATTAAATTCCGATTGATCGAAAAACACACCACTGACATCAAAGATCGGGTGATCAAGCAGGGCACGGAAATTGGGTCTGGGTCCGATATGCTGTGTCACCGGTTGTGGCTGAGGGGCACCGGTTTCCACAAGTGCGGTGCGAAGGGATACCGGGTCAAGCACATGGTATCCGCCAGTCAATTCCTTATAAATCGACTGCGCATTGCAGCATACACCAACGACCATGGGCGATGCTCCCGATGTCCCGCCGAACTGAGCGGTATACAGGCTGTTCAGGCCTTCGGAGCTGTACAGATCTCCGTAACCGGTTGTCACGATTTCGGAACCCCATCCATTCACATCAACCCGGCTCCCATAATTTGTAAACCATTCCGGCTGCATGTTATAGGGAGTTCCTGCGCCGACCATAATCGCGAGCGAATCCCGGATGTTCCGGTCGAATTTCCCCTGATAGATGGGAGAATCCAGATTGGCGGAGCCATTGCCACCTGCTTCCACACAGATTCTTCCCTGCGCCGTGGAGTTGGCGATGGCATCATAATTGGCCTGCCACCATTCCATCGGCACATAATTCCCATCGGGTCCCGGACCGTGTAATTCGATCAGCCAGACATCACCGGGTTCGAGCGCATCGGATGCCATGTCAAACCATGCCGCAACATTTTCCGGCCAGGCACTCACATCGATGGCCACACCACCCACCGAAACAGCCGGGGATATGCCCGTGATACCAAAACTGTTTTCAATCCCTGCTATTTCCCCCATAACAGCGGTACCATGATCCGTATCCGTTGGATCCGGTGTTCCACCAATATAAAAAGGTTCAGGGATATCGACGTGCGACCAGTTCCAACCCAATTCCACATCGATCATCTGAACGTTCTCGCCTCTTCCGCCCGGCTGTGTCCATGATGCGTACGCATCCACACCGACGGGTGATGATTCCAGGTAATCCTGACTGTCGACATAATCGGGGACCGGAAAAATATCCGGAAGCGGTCCGGAGGCAATTCTGGGAATCGGTTCAGGATAAATGCATTCTACGAGTTTTAATGCATTCAGGTGATTCAGAAGCTCCAGAGATTGCTCGACAGATCGAGGCTGAATTGCATAATAAAGGTTCAGATCCGCCAATTCCCGGCCGGTAACGGCTTCACCCGAAACTTTTTCCAATTCATAATCCGACTCCGACCGGTGGAATAAACGGGCGATTTTTGTTTCAGGATAAGCCGACAACACATCATGAAGCGGAGTCAGATCAACCGCGGCTTTTGAAACGAACATGCCATCCCGAAACCGGATATCGCTCCCCTCAACAAACTTGACGACAAGAAAATCCCACCGTTCAGTGGATTTGATGGACATCACTTTCGATTTCTCAAAAGTGGTTCGGGGAATCAACGTACCGGCGTTGCTGGGTACACCCATCGTCAGAATAAACGTCATCAACATGGTGAAACATACTCTTTTCATGATGTTACCTTTCTCCGAAAAATCCATTTCGATTCACGGGAGCGCTTATTGTATGAACGTGGAAACAGGCTCTCCAAAAATCTGCATCAGCTTAATTTTTTCGCTCGGTAAGTAATACATTCGCTGATTCGAACTGATAATATCCAAAGTTCTCCATCGCGTTGACACTGAAGTTTTCCGCAGAATCATAGATGCCAGGACCCGGGATGGAAATACGCTGAATGGAACCTAATCCGCCGTTACCGGCAAATGGCGACCAGTCAATCGCATACGCTTCGTATTGCTCACGAGTCACATCATCCGGACCAGACCACCAGCCGCGGAATCCCATCGGCAATGGGGATGTCGGTTGGGTCAATTTGGTCATATCATCTGCTTCGGAGGTAGATCCGATACCGGATCCGTTATGATAACAGATCGCATCACGGATTCTTCCACGGGTATTTCGCAACACAACGGTATCTTCTTCGGAAGACAATCCAAGAACAGCTCGGGATTTAATCAAAAGCCCGTATGACATTTCCTCCACTGATTCGGTGCCAAAATAACCGACGAACTCGATCACTGCCACTTTCTGAGGTCCCAATATGGCATCCTGATTCACGAATGCCTGATCGTATCCATCCAGATCACCGATTGTCCATCCTTTCAGATTGACGGGTATTTCCAACTCAAGATTCGCGATCTCCACTTTATCTCCGGCTGTTCCCGTTGTCACAATATCCGGTTTGACTTCGGTAATGACCAGATCGCCATCGTCACCCTCTGATGGGAGCTGATATTCTGTGAGAACCGGCAAGAGGTTCCATCCGGTGAGTGTGCATGGAACCGATGTGGTCAGATCATCCATATAAACCCGGCTGCCTCCGCCACCATCCGTAATATACACGCGCCGCTCGTTGTCTTTGATGAAACTGACCTGCGCATTGGCCACTTTGTTGCCACTGTCATCGATAACGACAATTCCCTCACCACCAGAACCCGGACACCAGGCATTATATACTTCCGCTCTTCTTGGGATATCCGTTCGCCACCATAAATCCGGATTTCCAAACAGAATATATTCCCGCATATGAGTGGGGATATCGTTGGTCATATACGGGGTACCGAGGAAATGCGTATATGCATAAATTTTTCCATAAACAAACGCGGGAGCGCTTCGGGTGAGATCGTGATAACAGAATCCCCGATAAATCCCGCGATCGATCCAGTTGTTTATCGTTGTCCGCGTGTTCCATGTAGGCCCCATAAATGCGACCGCCCCTCTCGGATTGTCGGGTTCACCCAGTGTCACCCAGGCATGACCGAAACATTCGGTATATCCATCAAACATCGCCACGCCGCATCCGATGGATGTAATCACCGGATATTTATTGCTGTTCCGGATGGAGTAAACCGATGAGTAGTCAAAACTGTAGGAATGGCCAGGATGCCATCCATCCTGCCAGCCTTCTCCGCGGTAATTGATGATCGAAACGCCCTGCGCAACCCAGTTCTGTATTTGAGCAATGGAGCCAGAGGACCATTGATACATGGTATGAATGGTATCGTAATTCAGATTCGTATCCAGTCGGGCAGCCGTCTGTTCTTTTGTTGTCTGCTGACTTTCATACAATCCGGAGCAGGCCATCAAAGCAGTTTTATAGTAGTTCGGATCGACCAGATTCGGCTGGATCTCATAGTTCATGATGCGATTCAGCATGGTCGAAAGCTCTGTGACGTTCACAACCGGGTATCGGGACAGGAAAATATCCGGGAGCAGATCATTACCTGCCATTTGGGAATAATACAGGTCGTCATCAAAATCGCCATACATGTAGGAGTCATGGGAGGTATGAATCGGAAAATTGTTTGTACTTCCGAAAATGGAAGAGTACACAGGTTTTGATTCTGAGTTGTAACGTGCCAAAATCGCATTCTTGATATCCACTGCTGTGGGATTCGAGCTGATGTCCGATAACCGCAGCACATCAACGACAAACCCCTGCTGCTCTTTCCATGCAATGAATCCTTGACACCGTGATTCAAACATATCCGGCATAATCAGAAGGTAATGTTCGGCGACATTCCGATCCCGGTCATCTGTCCACGGTGATTGATAATTAGGGATCAACGCGTGATAGAGCTGTTCCCAGGATGGCGAATAAGGTCCCCGATCCTCCAGGATGTTATCCGAAGGCGCATCAACCATCTGAATGATCAGTTCCGCTTCATCGATGATCTCGATTGTCTGAGTCTTCGCGTGATATCGGACGGGATAATACGCTACGGGAAGAAGCCGGACATCACGCAGGATCACCGGCGCGTCCGCATGAAAATAGCTTCTGGGATACCATTCTGTATCATGATACCGAGTGAGGGACACCGAATCGATCGATTGGATATCAACAATTTCCATATCCTCCTGAGATGGAATAACAGGATATGGCAGTTTCTCAATATGGGATCGAATGACTCGGACACTGACCTCCGGGCATAACCGATCGGAGATGTGATATAGATGACCGATCATCGGCAGAAGCGGTTCACCGGGTGTTCCCGTATCTCCCGATTCTGCGATTGAAATAATGGAATAGTGACTTCCATCGACATGTTTTTCTGAAATCGTCACGGATGGAACACAGATGTTGATCACGATCCGTTCATCCAGACGATTATCCCGAGCAGTGACGATGAAGCCATCTTCCTGGGAATTTCGGCTCTTTGCCATTTCCACATCGGAAGCCATGGCATCATAGCCGGCAGATATCATACAGATAATGAAAGCAATTACGTTGAAAACTTGGAGAAATGTTTTCCGAATCATGGTTCGCCCTCGCCTCGAATGTAAAGAATCCACAGTTCAGGATAGTGAATGTGAGAGAATCCGTTTAATGACTCCCAACGTGACACATTCATGTTTTTATGTACTGCAAAATAAATACCCTTCCGGCTGACTCCGATCAAATTAATAATTGCTTTGAGAAAAAATCCGTTATTGGGGAACTGCTTCATTTGGCAAGCAACGGTTCCTGTCACTCCAATCCTCACAAAAAGTAATGTTTTCTTGTCAGCTATCATTTTGGATGATACTGTTGTTTATGTAATGATGCCGGTGAGATCTTTTTCCGCATGTCCGATTACAAGATTGTGAGCCAAATAGCCGAAATGATCCCTCACATAAATCAGCAGGATTACTTCAGAGACATCATCGACCATATGCTCGAAGGTTGCCAGATCATCAGTCATGAATGGCGATACCTCTATGTGAACGATGCGGTAACTCGTCAGGCCGGGAAAATGAAACACGAACTCCTTGGCAAACGCATGATGGACGTTTATCCAGGAATCGATAATACTCCGATGTTTCACCTCCTCCGGCAGTGTATGGCAAAACGCACTTCCGCCAGGATGCTGAATGAATTTGTTTTTCCGGATGGCTCCAGAGGATGGTTCGATCTCAGTATTCAGCCAGTCCCGGATGGCCTGTTCATCATGTCGCTGGACATTACCGGACACAAATTGGCGGAAGAACTCATTTCTGTCCAGTTGAAACGGCTGGCAACACTCCGTGCGATTGATGTGGCCATTCTCAACAACACAGACTTCAGAATGGCTCTCAAGACGATTCTGGAGGAGACAAAAATCCGATTGGAAGCGGACATCGCACATATCGAGCTTTTCAATCCGAATACATTCATGCTCGAAATCGCACTGGCCATCGGAAATCGATGCCATGATATCGAGCATCTCCCGATCTGCATGGGAGACAAATCCAAAGCGGAAATCATTTCACAACACCGGACAATCTCGATCCCAAATCTGATCGAAACCGCCATGCATGATCCTTTGAAAAGCATTCTGGACAAAGAAGATGCCAAAGCCATGTATTCAACGCCTTTGATCGCCAAAGGCATACTGATCGGCGTCCTGAATGTAATTATGCGTTCCCCGTTCACTGCTTCACCCGACTGGATCGAATTTTTTGAAACACTGGCGAACCATACGGCGATGGCAATCGATGGCGGAAGATCATTCGAGAGTCTGCAAATCGCGAATCACGATCTCAAAATGGCATATGATACAACGATCGAAGGCTGGTCGCGAGCGCTTGATCTGCGCGATCACGAAACCGAGGGTCATTCCCGGCGGGTCACGGAAATGGTCCTGAAACTCGCCCAAATGGCTGGGATAAATGAAGAAGAACAGGTCCATATCCGGCACGGCGCATTGCTTCACGATATCGGGAAGATGGGTATCCCTGACGCGATTCTGCTGAAAGCCGACCGATTGACGCCGGAGGAATGCCTGATCATGCAAAAACATCCCGATTACGCTTATGAATTGTTGTCGCCGATCGAATATCTGAATCCAGCGTTGGATATTCCGTATTGTCATCACGAAAAATGGGATGGCAGCGGTTATCCCCGGAAACTGAAAGAGGAACAAATCCCCTTGGCCTCCCGCCTCTTTACGGTCGTGGATGTCTGGGATGCACTTGGTTCCGATCGACCCTACCGACAGGCCTGGCCGGAGGAATCTGTTCTGGAATATATCACTAAAATGTCCGGCATTCATTTCGATCCGCAAGCCGTTGTCTTGTTTTTAAAACTGATCACCGGTAAATGACATGTAAACAGTCTGTTGTTCGACTTTCTCACCATGATGCAAACCTCATCCATATCCTGTCATATACCAACCGAACGCATTCCATTATCCCTGCTCTTCAGATCGTCACCAATGATGACCGCTCACAGTCACAAGATGACTGCTTACAGTCACAAGATGACCGCTCACAGTCACAAGATGACCGCTCGCAGTCACAAGATGACCGCTTACAGTCGCAAGATGACCGCTCACAGTCACAAGATGACTGCTCACAGTTGCAAGATGACCGCTTACAGTCACAAGATGACCGCTCACAGTCGCAAGATGACCGCTCACAGTCACAAGAT
>CAZELM010000074.1:0-13000 GCA_964512995.1 uncultured bacterium | reverse complement strand
CGCCATCAGCGACATCCGCTTCATCCGCGTAATCAGCGGTTCAGACCTTTACCCCGCAGCAATCCAATGCCAACCGTCATTTCCCCTCCCTGTCAAGCGATAGCTCCATGTCACCCGCACTGCAACGGCACCTCGCCATCAGCGACATCCGCTTCATCCGCGTAATCAGCGGTTCAGACCTTTACCCCGCAGCAATCCAATGCCAACCGTCATTTCCCCTCCCTGTCAAGCGATAGCTCCATGTCACCCGCACTGCAACGGCACCCCGCCATCAGCGACATCCATTTAATCAGCGTAATCAGCGGTTCAGACATTTACCCCGCAGTAATCCTATGCCAAGCGTCATTTCCCCTCCGTGCCAACTGTGTTTATCCGTGTTACTCTTCCTGTCAAGAGTTTCACACGAATACACGATGCCTCGAAAAACAGTCGATTCTGTCTGGATTCTCAGGAAATCTTTGATCCGGGCGGCACCTCTCCGTCAACGGTCAGGAGCTTTACAGTTTCGAAGTTCGGTGCGGATGCCGCCAGGATCATCCCATTACTGATAATCCCACGCATTTTCCGCGGTTCCAGATTGGCCAGAACCACGATGTGCTTGCCGATCATCGCTTCCGGCTCATAATACGCCCGCATGCCCGCGACCAGTGTTCGCGGAGTTTCTTCACCGATATCGACCGACAACTCAATCAATCGATCCGTTCCATCCACCGGTTTGGCCGCTACCACCCGTCCGATCCGGATATCCAGTTTCGCGAAATCTTGGTAAGTAATCATGTCCATCATCGGTCTCCTTCTCATTCACAATTCAGTATCTTCAACCGTTGCCGTTTTTATTGTAAACCAACCTCTGTCATTTGCCACCATTGAATCCGGGATTCGACTACCCTGGCAGTTCAGGATATCGGTGCAGAATCGCAATTTGTCCGATTTCATTGACATTTGGAGTGGCATTTGATTAGGTCATTACTTTGCACCATGAGGGAGGTCGTTATGCCGAAAGGAATCATTGGAATTCGAAGGGAAGATAAAAATATCTGGGAGAAGCGTGTCCCGCTTGTTCCAGACGATGTCAGAAAACTGGTCCAGGAAGACGGGCTGGACGTGATCGTTCAACCATCCATGAACCATCGGGCGTTCGAAGATCAGGCGTATCGCGATGCCGGAGCGGTCGTTCAGGAGGATCTGTCCCCGTGTGCGGCAATTCTGGGCGTCAAGGAGATCCCGGGCCGGTTGTTTCTCCCGGAGAAATGCTACGTGTTTTTCTCCCATGTCATCAAAGGCCAATCGTATAACATGCCCATGTTGCAGTCCCTGCTGGATCAGAAATGTTCCCTGATCGATTATGAAAAAATCGAAGATGACCAGCATCGCCGTCTGATATTTTTTGGCCGGTTTGCAGGTCTCGCCGGAATGGTCGAGTCTCTCCATGCCTTGGGTCAACGCCTGAATACCGAGCACATCGCCAATCCATTTTCCGCGATCAGACAGCCCAGGGATTATGCGTCATTGACGGATATAAAAGCAGCTGTCACGTCCGTGGGTGACGACATCCGACGCCATGGACTGCCACCCCAGGTGACACCTCTGGTCTGTGGATTCACCGGTTATGGAAATGTGTCGCGGGGCGCACAGGAAATATATGACCTGCTTCCGGTCGAGATACTGGAACCGGATGCGTTGCGAAAGGGACTCGATACGATCCCACCGCATCGGAACGCTCTGTATAAAACGGTTTTTTATGAGAAAGACATGTTCGAACCAGCAGACCCGAACCGTTCCTTTGATCTCCAGCATTATTTCAAACACCCGCAGGAGTATCAAAGCCGGTTTGATCCGTTTTTGCCCAGCCTGACAATGCTGATCAACTGCATTTTCTGGACAACGCAATGCCCCCGTCTGGTGACAAAACAGAAACTCCGGGAGATGTACTCTGAAAATCCGAGTCAGCGGTTGCGGGTGATCGGTGATATCTCCTGTGATATCGATGGTTCTGTGGAAGCAACTGTCCGTGCAACCGACCTGGAATCTCCAGCATATGTGTTTGATCCCTTCACCGGACAGGTGCATCCGGGCTTTTCAGGTGTCGGTCCGGTGATCATGGCCATCGAGAACCTCCCATGCGAGATCCCCGTCGAGGCATCGATGGAATTTTCCGGAGTGCTCCATCGGTTCATCCCTCAGATCGCCCGAGCGGATTTTCATCATCCATTCGAAACAGTGTCGCTGACTCCCGAAATCAAACGAGCGGTGATTGCGCTTGCCGGGAAATTGACCACACCATTTGAGTACATATACGATTTCTTGAAAAAGTAAGAACCATGGCATGGTTCGAGTAATCGCTCGAACCCGTCTATGATCCGACGTGTCTGATGAAGACCCATAAAACGATGGAATCGTTACGCATCAAATAGATTAGGAGATCAAGAATGAGCGAAAAGAAAATATTGTTACTGGGAGCCGGTCTCGTGACCAAACCCCTCGTGGATTACCTGCTGAATGTCCCGGGATTCCGCCTGACCATCGCCACCCGGACCGTGAGCAAAGCCGAGGCCATGATCCAGAATCATCCGCAGGGAGTCGCCCGGAGTCTGAATATCAATGACGAAGCGGCTCTGGAAAATGAGATCAAACAACACGACCTGACCATCAGCCTGCTTCCCGCAGCCATGCACCCCATTGCTGCAAGATTCTGTCTGAAACATAAGAAACACCTGGTCACCACATCTTATGTCAGTCCGGTCATGAAGGAATTCCACAAGGAAGCCCTGGCGAACGGTCTGTTGTTTTTGAATGAACTGGGTCTGGATCCGGGGATCGATCACATGTCGGCCATGCGGATCATTCACGATGTCCAGTCCAAAGGCGGCAATGTTTCGGGATTCCGGTCATATTGCGGCGGCCTGCCAGCTCCGGAAGCCAACACCAATCCGTTGGGCTACAAATTTTCCTGGGCGCCTCGTGGCGTGATTATCGCCTCGACCAATTCGGCCCGGTTCTTGTGGGACGGAACACTGAAAGGCATTCCCGGTAAAGAATTGTTCACACAGAATCATCCATTGGAAGTGGGTGGGATGACATTTGAAGCCTATCCCAATCGGGATTCCATACCCTACCATGAGCTGTATGGACTGAATGAAATCAGGACGATGTTCCGAGGCACGCTTCGTTACCCCGGTTGGTCGAAAACAATGAAAACACTCGTCGATATCGGATATCTGGATCTGACGGAGCGGCAATTCCAGGTGACGACGTATGACGGACTTCTGCGGCAGCTCATCGGCACCTCCAACAAAGATCTCCGGGCGGCCGTCGCCGAAAAAATGAATCTCCCCATCGATCATTTCGTGCTGGATCGGATGGAGTGGCTCGGGCTGATGAGTCCGGACCCGCTCCCGAAAGGTATCAACAATACCCTCGACATGTTTGCCGAAAAATGTTTTGAAAAACTGCAGTATGCACCCGGTGAACGCGATCTGATCGTATTGCATCATATTTTCGATGTGGAACTGAACGGGAAACATCAGACCATGACCAGCACCCTGATCGACTACGGAATCCCGAACGGCGACACCGCGATGGCTCGAACGGTCAGTATTCCGGCAGCTATCGGAACCCGACTGATCCTTCAGGATAAGATCAATCTGCGCGGCGTCCTGATTCCTGTCAATCCGGAAATCTACAATCCGATCCTCGATGAACTGGAAGAACTGGGTATTCGTTGCGTAGAGAAGACACTGGACAATTAAGCGCACTGAATCCAGGTGATATATCCATCGTGATTCCGGCGGCAAACGCTCCGGATATGTTCCGGGAGTGTTTGTCGTCGGTTTTTTCCGGTCCGGTTCATCCCAGGGAAGTGATCCTGGTCGACGATGCGATGGACCAGCAAGCCAGACAGATCGCTGGTGAATTTCCGGTGACGATTCTGCCGAACCGGGGGAAAGGTGTTTCCGCGGCTCGTAATCTGGGAGCGCGGAATGCGGCGGGATCTGTGATTCTGTTCATGGATACCGACGTCATTCTCCGTCCGGACAGCCTGGAGATACTGGCCAGAGCTTTCCGGGAACCCGATGTCTCCGGGATCGTTGGCGTCCAGACGAAAGATCTTCGGTTTTCCAATTTTGCCAGCCGGTACAAAAATCACTGGATGCGATTCACCTATCTCCGCCTGCCGGACCGGATCCATCTGTTCTATACCTCATGTGCGGCCATCCGCCGCGATGTATTCATGCAGACGGATGGATTCGATGAGCGGTATCGTCTGCCCAGCATCGAGGATACGGTGTTTGGAGCGGAACTCGGCCGCAAGAATGTCTGGATCCGGCCGCTTCGTCAGTTCGAGGTGGAGCATGTCAAATGGTATTCCTGGCTCACCGTGCTCCGGACGGACATTTACCGATCCGCCGCACTGATCCGGTATGTGTTGCGGAACCGGAGCCGATCACCGGGAGAGAGCATCCAGCGGACATCGGTTCCCAAACGGTTTATCGCGAGCGCCGGGATGATGATGCTCACGTGGGCGGCTATCCTGTTGGCTGCTGCCGGCGTCTCCGGAGCCGTTATCGGTCTGTTGATCGGCCTCGCCATGACATGGCTCCTCAACCTGTCATGGCTTCGATATCTGAAACAGGAGGAGGGTTTTCGGTTTGGTGTTCTGGCGGGATTGTTTCTGCCCATCGATATTTCTGCTGTCGTGGCCGGGATGATCTGGGGCGTGATCGGATATTATCGGGGACTGAAATACTAGGATTCGTTTTCCGGTGACGATCCGCGCACATATACCTCTCGCCATTCATGGAGAGGGGCTGGGGTGAGGTAAACTGTGACTCAAAAACTGAAGGTGTTGTTTGTTGTTCCTCCCAGCTCGCTGCGGGAGCGATATGGGGATCTGCTCGAAGCCGGCGCGCTGTATCCGTCGATGGGGCTGGCTTATATCGCGGCAGTGGCGGAACAGCAGGGATATCCGGTGGCAGTCATCGATGCCGAAGCGACCGGTCAGGATTATCCGGATATTGAGAAGGCGATCCGGGAGTATCAGCCGGATGTCATTGGATTTCAGACATTCTGCGCCAACCTGCCCCGGTGCCGGAAGGTCGCAGGCATTGCAAAATCCGTGAATCCCGATATCACGGTCGTGTTCGGTGGCGTCCAGGCCACCTTGTTCCCGGAGGAACAGTTACAGGACAAAAATGTGGATGTCGTTGTCCGGGGGGAAGGGGAACTGAGCTTCGCAGCGCTCCTGAATGCAATTGAAACCCATCGCGACCTGGCCGACGTTCGCGGAATCATGTTCAGAAATACCTCCGGGGAGTGTGTCGCGACACCTCCCATGGATCTGATTCCGTCCCTGGATGATCTGCCCCGGCCGGCCTTGCATCTGTTTCCGATGGAATCCTATCACTCCTCGGCACAGCTTCGCGGGAGCCGGACATTGCATCTGCTGACCAGCCGGGGATGCCCATTCCAATGCTCATACTGCTCGGGCGATCTCATCTTTGGACGAACTTTCCGGTTCCGCTCTCCCGAAAAAGTTATCGAAGACATCCAGTGGCTGATCTCCGAGTATCACATCGATGGACTGCAGTTCTATGACGAGACCTTCACGGTCAACCGGGATCGGGTATTCGCATTGTGTGATGCCATGGATCGTGCCGGCATCCGGCTCCCATGGGCGATCTTCACACGAGTGGATCTGGTGGATGAAGAACTGCTCCGGCGGATGCATGCATCGGGCTGTTATCAGATTTTCTTCGGAGTCGAAACCGGCGTTCCACGGCTGCTGAAGCTGATCCGCAAAGGAACGACTCTGGATCAGGCGAGGAATGCGTTCAAACTCACCCGAAAAATCGGGATCGAGACCGTGGCATCGTTCATGCTGACGCTTCCCGGTGAACGCACCGAGGACACACAGGAATCCATCCGGTTCGGGATCGAACTCGATCCGGATTACATCTACTGGCTGACCTTCGTCCCCTATCCCGGAAACGATCTGGCGGAGATTGCCCGGCAGAGCGGCGCGATCATCAATGACGATCCCACCACATACAATGTATTCAATGAGATCGTATACGTACCGGAGGGACGCAACGAGGAGGAGATCCGCAAAACAGTGGCGTCCGCCTACCGCCGGTTTTATCTCCGGCCCCGGTATGTGATCCGGCAGCTCCGGAAGCTCATGCAGTTGCCTCCTCAGAAATCCTGGCATCTGATCAAGGGCGGTTTCCGGACATTTCTGAAACGCAAGGTGTGAATCGATGGCCAGAATTCTGTTCATCCAAAACTTCTGGTTCGAATTTCTGGGCACTATGATTCTGTCTGCGGTCCTGAAACGGGAAAATCACTCCGTCGACCTGATCATCGACCACAACGACGAGAATGTGCTACGGGCGGTCCGGGAATTTCGGCCGGATATCGTGGGAGCGTATATGGTCAGCGGCAGTCATAACTGGATGACGCGCTTGCTCCCGCGCATTAAAAAGGAATGGCCTGCTTTCACGGTGATCGGTGGTCCCCACCCGACCTTTTTCCCGGATATCGTCACAACGCCGGGGCTGGATGCCGTATGCATCGGGGAAGGGGAGGAGGCCATGCTGGAACTGGCCACCCGGATCGATGCCGGTCAACCCATCGACCATATCGCCAATCTATGGATCAATCGGGGGACGGAGATCATCCGGAATCCGCTGCGGCCGTTGATCACCGACCTGGATGCGCTCCCCGATCCGGATCGGGATCTTTACTACAAGTATCCGATTCTCCGGGAGAGCCCGAGCAAGCACTTCATCACCGGCCGCGGATGCCCCTTCACCTGCTCCTTCTGTTGCAACAAAGCCTACAAGGAGCTGTATCGGGGATTGGGACCGATGGTCCGGAGACCGGCTCCATCGAAAGTATGCCATGAAATCCAGTCCGTTCGCCGGAAGTATCCCCTGAAATCCGTTCGGTTCGATGACGAAGTGTTTTTATTGAAACCGGACTGGCTTGTGGAATTCCTCGACCGATACCGCCGGGAAGTGAATCTGCCGTTTTCCTGTCTCATCCGGGCGGATCTGTTGACGGAACCGCTTGCGGCAGCCATGAAACGGGCCGGATGTTATATCGCATATTTTGGAATCGAGAGCGGCAATGACCGGATCCGGAACCAGGTGCTGGGGAAGAACATCTCCCGGGAGCAGATCTTCGAGACTGCCCGGCTGCTACGCAAATACCACATCAAAATCGGCACATTCAACATGGTGGGCATGCCGGGAGAGACGTTTGAGAATGCCTGGGAGACGGTGACTCTGAATCAGGAGATCCGGGCGGACTACCCGTGGTGTTCGATCATCCAGCCGTTTCCGGGCACGGATCTGGAGAAGGAAGCCCGGCGTCTGGGATGCCTCCCGCCGGATTACGATGTGGAACAGCTCCAGAAGTCGTATTTCAATGATACGGTGATCGCCAATCCGGAGGCCGCATCTCTGGTGGCGCTCCAGAAGCTGTTCTATATTCCGATCCGGTTTCCGGTCCTGTCGTCATGGGTGCGATGGATGGCCAGACATCATGCCGGCAGCCCGGTTCTGCGGTGGATTTTCCAACTGACGTATGCCTACCGCTACTCCCGAACCTATCGGATGCCGGTGTGGGAGCTGGTCCGGCGGGCGGTATTGTGGAAAGACAATTATTGAAAAAGTTCGAGTCACAGTGATGGGATCAAAACGAAAAAAGATCCGGTTTCCGGCCTGGGTGCAGGTGCTTTGGGGCGGGTTCAATGCCGGCGCGGTGCTGGGACTGCTCGATGCACTGATGATCATGAGTTTTGGTCTGGCGTCGTTTCACAAGATGGGTCAGATCATGGGTCTGATCTTCGTCGACGCGTTTGGCATGGGATTGATCGGCGTCGGGTGCAGTGGTGTCGGGTTTTTCCTCGTTCGGCCGATCCTGCGGGGGAGTTTACGCGGGTCGGCGGTGGTCTCCGGGGTGTTATTGATGATCGTGGCCGGATGGATCGGCATGTCGAATCTGGGCTGGTCGCTGCGGACGGTGCAGGGCGCGGCTCCCGATCAGGGAAAAAATATCCTGCTGATCACGCTGGATACGCTACGGGCGGACAGCGTTGGATTCGGCGGGAACGCCATCGTCTCGACACCGGTACTGGATCATCTGGCACGAATGGGCTGGCAGTTTTCTCAGGCGGTGTGTCCGGTCCCCATGACCACACCGTCCCATGCATCCATATTGACATCCACCTTACCGGCTGTGCATGGCGCGGTGGAGAACCGATACCGGTTGTCGCCAGCGAATCGGACGCTGACGGAAATTCTCAGGGAATCGGGATACCGGACATCGGCGTTTGTCAGTTGTTTCCCATTGGATCGCCGGTTTGGACTGGATCAGGGATTCATGCTGTATCAGGATGACTTTGGATCTCCGGGAGATCTCCGGCAGGCGTCGTGGCTGCGATACCTGTTGGAGTGGCGGCATGCGGGACGGATGGAGCGGCCGGCACACTGGACAAACTCCCTGGTGCTCCCCTGGCTGCGAAAATATACAGGTGAACATCCCTTTTTTCTGTGGGTTCATTATTTTGATCCCCATGCGCCGTATATGCCGCCGGTTGCCGATCGGGAGTATTATCGCAATCGGATCACAACCGGCCGGGTCTGGACGGATGAGGATGACTGGGATCGTGCTCGGGCGGCAATCGGTCCGGATCCGGATGATGTAAAACCGGGCAGACCGGAAGAACGATATCTGGGAGAGGTGACCGTCACCGACCGTGCGCTTGGGGATATCCTTCGCGAACTGGATCGCCTGAACAAGCTGGCCGGGACGATCATTGTCATCGTGGCCGATCACGGAGAGAGTTTCGGGGAGCATGGGTTGTTTTATACACATGGGGAAGACATCTATGAACCTGCGCTTCATGTCCCGATGATCCTGTCGGGTCCGGGGCTTCCGACACACAGACTGGATAACCGCCTGACGAGCCTGCTGGATATCGCGCCAACGGTGTTGTCGGCTCTGTCGATACCGATCGCTCCGGAGATGACCGGGTTTGATCTGATGAACCGGAATGATCACCGGGAGACGGCTCTGGTTGAGAACTTTGGCATCGTCATGGCCAAAGATGCGCGAAAACAGAGGGGTATCCGGTCGAGCGGCTGGAAGTATATCCGGATGGCCGACGGCTCCGGATCGGAGTTATATGATCTGCAGCAGGATCCGGGTGAATCAGACAATATCCGGGATACTCACGGGGAGCTGGCCGCCGGGTTCGATCAGATGGTCGAGTCGGGATTCGGATCTGCGGATCAGCAGCGTATTCCAGCGGCCGAGGATGTGTCTCCGGAAACGATCCAGAAGCTGGACGCTCTGGGGTATCGGCAGGAGTGATATTCATCACTCAAAATCATTCAATCGATTCGACACATTCCCCCATACCAAGCGCACTCAGGAAAATAGCCTGTGCATCGCCGGCCGAGATGCTTCCATCCGCATTGCAATCAGCGGCGCACTCCTGTTCGTGGCTGGGCGTAACCATCGACAGTGCGATCAGAAATGCCAGTTGCGCATCACCCGCGGAGACTTCTCCATCCTGATTGACATCACCATGGTGCCGACATTCCGGTGTGGGAGATACTGTCGGGGGTTCGGTCGGTGTGGAGGTCGGAACCGGCGTGTCGGTGGGCACCGGGGTTGGTGTTGACGTTGGTGTACGCGTTGGAGTCGGCGTTTCAGGACAGAGGGTCGTTCTGATCGGTGTATACGGTCCGCCGATGACAGGCGTTGGATAGGCGAATGTTGGAAGAGGCGTCACGGCGGAAAACGAGATCGGGGACGAAACGAACGGGTAATCGGTGAACGTGGGAACGAAGGTGGAAACCGCAGGACAATTTTCAATCGAACCTTCGGAATCGGTCTTTATTAGCAAGTGCTGAAAATACGCATCAGGCGCATAATCATAACGTACCCCACTGATCACAAATCCGCCATCGGGTGCTCGAGCAAGCGATGTACCATAATCGGCATTATTCTGAATTCGACGAGAGGATATTACCTCGCCTGTTGAATCAAAAAATGATAAACAGATATCGGCAGATCCTTGAGGCGAAGAGGATACAAGGAATCCGCCATCCGAAGTAGTGAGGATGGTGCTTGCACCTCGTGACTGGTCGGATGTTTTCCAGAAGAGGAAGTTCACATCACTGTCGAATCCGATAATAGACAACTGCGACGAGTAATATCCATAACGACTTGAACCACCCGCCAGTATCAAATTGCCATTGTCCAGTTGCTGCCAACCTGATACGGTGAATTGATTGGAACCGAACCGCTGGGACCAGATGATATTTCCATCGGGATCAAGCTTCAAGAGACACGAATTTCCGTCAGAGTTTCCCCACCCATCACAGGTGATACCACAGATCACTAAACCTCCGTCATGGATTAACTTTGTACCGCGTGAGGAAAAATGGATAGATTCATTTCCAATTTCATATCGTTTCATCCATTGTATTTCACCGATGCTGTCGGTTTTGAAAACCCATAAATCCACTCCGCTCCCGCTTGCTGAACATAGAAATCCATCAGACACCGGAATAACGCCCGTTATCCCCACCCAGTAACCCAGATCGATCGAATGCGACCAGGAGTACGATCCCGCATCAGTAAATTTGACGAGCAGAGCATGATGATTCGCCCCGATTCCACCGACAACAAATCCGCCATCAGGGGTTTGGGATAAACAATACCCGTATGTCGCTGAATAGATATTGTTGGCATCGAAACTGCTGGACCAGAGCAGATTCCCATCATAGTCATATTTCAATAAAGCGATTCTATCACAATTGTATCCACAGTTGGCATCTATTCTTGCCGAAACCACGATACCCGAAGGTAGCGTTATCAACCCGCCATTACTACTATATCTCATGCCTTGAAGGGTGGTGGCTTGATAAAAAGTCGATCCATCCATAATCGATGACTCCGTGTTCGCATCCGCAGCGAACAGCCCGGATGCGAACGTCATTCCCGTCGCCACCATTGACACACCCGCACACAGAACCGACAAGAAACAAAGAGTTGAAGGTTTTAAAAATACATTCATGTTGTCCTCCTGAAGACCTGCTTTTGAAAGCACCAAGATAATTTGAATTCCATACCGAACAGAACTGTTTCTATAATTGCCATAGAGGGCCTACCATCGCAGGGTTTCACCTGCTGGAAGATGCTTCTTCGATCCGATTGACTATCTCTCGCTATATACAAAAAAAAAAAACGATTTCAAGTAAATTTTTTGTGAAACGAATTCCCCGGTTCTCAGGCATCGCTGCCTCCAATCTCTTGGTGCGAAAAAAGTCAGAGCCACCTCATTACGATAAATTGGATTCTGAATCGATATGATGAACAGGAGAAGCGCAGATTCGATTTATACGATGCTGAACAGGGGGTTAATGTTTGGAATAAAGACAATTATCAAATCAAATGATATCGTTGAAATCGATAACAGTTGTGAGAGGATATGATCCAGGAAATGCTATTATATCATGATTCGGTGCTATTTGACCTCATCCCAAATCCTTCCCCATGAATTGGGAAGGGCATATGGGCAGATTCCTTCTTTACCCTCTCCCGCCGGGAGAGGGTCGCCGGGCAATTCAAAAGGGATCAATCCTTCAACGAGGCTGGCGGGGTGAGGGAAACAAGCCCAGTGCCATCGTTCTGCGCTGATGAAGTTGCGTCACCGTATCCAGTCCAAACAGATTCTTTCAGGTTTTTTTGAACACGTAAAATTGTGTCAAAACCATTATAGTTGAGAAGCTTCATTTATTATCGAAAGAGATCGATGCAAGAAACTAAATCATCGATTATTTTTTCCAGGAGATTAGAACTAGACATTGTCACGCGATTTTATCATGGGCGATACTACGAAGCTCGAATATTCGACCATATTGCGATGCGCTCATCAGGTCACCCCGTCGAAGAGCTTCTCTGACATCATCAAGTTTATAGGCATCATTAATACTCAGATACGGTGACCAATCACCATCTTCCTCAATTAATTCCACCTCTACTTCAGCGACATACTTCCCTTCATGAACATACTTGGTTTTCTTCCGAAATCTCCTCCTCATCGTCTCCTCAAGAATGTTTCATCCCAATATTCAGGATCTGTATGACAGATTTATATCAAGTCCACAATAACAAAAGATTTTTTCCCAAAACAATCGGAAAGCCAGATCGCTTCAGCCAAAGTTATCTCTTTCATATTGTCTGAACCGCAGATGAAACGAATAGCGCTGATTCTGCAGAATAATCTGATTACAGGCAAGTGATTCACGTAAAATTTGAAAATAATGAGCAGCGCATATTTGACGCGAAGCCATATTTAAATCAAGGGAAATACGCGGAGCTGAAAAATATTGCCTTGTTCAATTCAGTGAAGATCTGTTTCGATTCAATTCAATGGCCTAACGAATTGGATTTTGATCCCGAATTTTTATATGAAAAAGGAGTTCCCGCATAATAGAAAAATGCATTTGCCCAATCTGCACGGATATGCGGCTGATTGTTATTTGCAATCATCTTCCGGAACCGGAAACACATTTCAAGAAACAGATGGCTTTATAAAAATTGCCCATCCATGCAGTCCGCTGAATATAGAAATCATTCTCCGGTTCAATGCGATTTCCGGGTTATTGTTCTTCTTGACTACCGGAAAACCAGGGGATTGGAATCATGCCAGCAATGCATAAAATCGATCGATATCCGGAACCGTCACCGCCTTACGGTGAAGCCGATTCAACCGGTCCAGATCATCCATCGTCTCGATGATCTGCCGGATCGCATCCGGAACCGCTCCAAATCGCGTCTCCAATACATCGATCACCGCAACCCGTGCATTCAGGACCGCTCCCTTCTCGATGCCCTTCTCGATACCCTGGTCAAATCCTTCTTTTTTCAGTTTTTCAGCGATGGTCATCAGCTCACCTCCCATCTTCTCCGATAATGTCCC
>CAZELM010000073.1:9869-13877 GCA_964512995.1 uncultured bacterium | reverse complement strand
CAGGGAATCGTGGGACCAACGGGTCCCCAGGGATTGCAGGGAGCTGAGGGTCCACAGGGAGCGACTGGACCGCAGGGAATCCCCGGACCCATCGCGGGTATCAACAAGCAAATTATCTATAACAATAATGGTGTTTCTGGCGGCGCAGAAATGTATTTTGATAACTCCAGTGGATATATCGGCATCGGAACAGATGCGCCCTCGTCTCCACTCCATATCCAGAGTGGTACGAGCACGAATATGAAGCTGTTCGCAACAGATACATCGGGAACCGCATCCTTGATGGTGTGTGGTGATGGCACAACCGGCGAGGATCAGGTCAATGCATCGCTCTATGCTGGACAAAGTCAGGTGTATGGAGGGGGAATCAAATACGATGCACCGACCGACCGGACCCATCTGTTCCGACGAGATAGTGGGGTCGATAGTTCGGTGATGTCCTGGGCTTATAATTCGGATGATATCGGTATGGGAACAGATTCGCCGACCGCCTCACTTCATATTCAACGACCAACTGACGCGAACCTGAAATTGTTTACAACGAATACATCAGGAAATGCATCATTGATGATCTGCGGAGACGGAACAACCGGCGATGATCAGGTCAATGCAACGATCTACGCGGGCCAAAGCCAGGTATATGGCGGTGGCATGAAATACGTTGCATCAACGGATACGATCGAACTTTTCCGGAGGGATAATGGTTCAGACAGCACGGTGATGTCCTGGGCATACAATTCCGGGAACGTGGGTATCGGAACAACCGCTCCAGCAAGCAAATTGCAGGTTACGGGCCAGATTTATTCTACTGCCACTGGATATAAGTTCCCGGATGGGACAACTCAGGCCAGTGGTCCAATTCCCTATGTACGGAATTGGTCTGGTACTGTTCCTGTTGGTGTGTATACCACAGTTGTTTCACAGACAATCACCGGTCCCGCTACCGTTATTGCCATGTGGAAAGCACTCGCTACAAATCCCAATACCGGTGGTGCGACATACAGTTTTATGTACCTCGACAGTAGCCGTATCGATGACTATGGAGGGCTTCGAAATCCAAGTAACGCAGTCGTCGCTTGGTTTGATCAATCCAATTCCTGGGTTGGCGCGATTCCTTCTGGAACGCACACGATCTCGATTCAGGAATATGCAGATGGAGGTTCTGCTGGGTCTGTAAACAATGGCCAGCTTAGCATCATGGTGTGGAAAAATTGATCGCAATTTCTGGACCTGAACGTTAAATTTAGTATTTCTATGAGGAGTGAATCCTGGAAGAGCAATCGTTCTTCCAGGATTTACTTGTTTGGAAAAGGAGTAATGCATGCATCTATTTCTTAATTACTTCAGCACTCGATTGATTTTTACCTTTCTGCTTGTAGGTTGCCTGATGGGATGCGGACATTGTCCAATGACTGCAAAACAAAATCTGTCCGATCCTGCGAATCTCCCGGAAAAATCCTCATTGCGATTGACCATCCTTTTTTTTAACGATCTGCATGGATATCTTACCCCTTTCCCGGTAAAAGAGAATAGCCAGAGTGTGGAAACAGGCGGAATCGCCAGGATAGCGCATCTCATCCAGAAGATCGAAGCGGAGAACACTGAGCAGCATGTCCCGACCTTTGTGCTGTTTGCAGGGGATATGCTGCAGGGAACTCCAATGTCCACCGAGTTCAAAGGTGAACCGGATATGCATTGTTTCAATTTTATCGGTGTGGATGCAATGACATCGGGGAATCATGAGTTCGATTTCGGGATGGAGAATTTTCTCCACCTTCAATCAATGGCTACATTTCCAATCCTGAGTTCGAATATTCAAATAAAATCGACAGATCAATTACTCTGTGAACCATTTCATGTTCTCCCTGTATCCGATGGAATCAACCTCACCGTTATTGGCGTAACAACATCTCAACTCATGGTAACAACGAAACCATCCAATGTAGAAGACCTCACCATTCTGGATCCGGTGGAGTCTGTTATGAAGACGTATCATAATATGCATGCAAATGGACCGGTGATTGTCCTGTCCCACTGTGAGGCACGAACCGATGAAGAAATCGCTCGAAGATTGCCAGGTCTCACTGCCATTATTGGCGGTCATGACCAGATCCTGTTAAATCCCCGGAAATTGATCGGAAATGTTCCGATATTCCAGGCGTTTGAAAAAGGAAGGTATCTGGGCCGCTGTGATGTGGTCATCGATCCCACGACAAAAGATTCCCATGTCACAAACTGGACCTATTATCCCATCACAGCAGACATACTGGACGATCCGGAAATTCACGAGATGGTCCATTCATTCAGTTCCCGGCTGGACGCCATATTCAAAGTGGAAATCGGTACCGCTCAGGATTATCTCAATGGAGATCGGGAGCACATCCGATACGAAGAGACAACCCTCGGCAACTTTGTCACAGATGTGATGCGTGAGTATACTGGTGCGTCAATAGCATTGCTCAATAGCGGGAGCCTTCGTGCCAGTATTGATGAGGGACCGGTCACGATTGAAGAGGTGTTCCAGGTCATGCCCTATGCCAATGAACTCTTGAGGAGTGAAATTTCCGGAGACATCTTGCAGGAGGTGTTGAAACGATCTGTTCGCGGAACACGGGCAGATGAGGACGGAGGATTCCTGCAGGTTTCCGGGATCACGTTCACGATCAAAAATCACGAGGTGTTTGACATCCGGATCAATGGAGATCCACTGGATCCGGATTCCAGATATCAGGTAGCGATTACGGATTTCATGGCTGAAGGTGGAGATGGATACTCCATGTTGAAAGACCGACCTGTGATAAAAACCGGATTGCCGCTGCGGGAACTGCTGGTGGATACGATCCGGATGCGAAAAGAAATAATCGCTACTCCAATCAATCGGATTACTCGAATAAATTAAAAAAAAGAGACAACACATCAATTACAGTGTGTTGTCTCTTTTGGATTCAATAGTGAACGAATGCTATCTGATCAGGACAGTTCCATTGGGTAGTCGCCACCCGATCACTTGTCCATCTGGGGTCATGACGCGACGACCTTCTTCCACAATATCCTCACTCCTGATGTCTGCCTGTCCGACCATCTGCACACGGATATAATGGTCACTCGGTTCAGTTTCCGGCATTCCGGAATTCTTGTTTACATGATCAAGAGAACCGGAATGAGCGGAGCAGATTCCGATGAAGGGATCACCGATACGCCACACGCGTACATAACCGGTTTTTTCATTCAAACCGATCAATGCGCCGGCCGTGCTTTCCTCTTCACTTTCAAACCATTCACTGAATGGGGAGCTAGTGGTAATCTCATTTCCCATCATGGAATTAAAACCATCACCGCTTTTACTGGAGAGGCTTAACAATGGAACGGGGCAATCGGAGCCGATTGCGATCCAATCCAATTCAAAAATGCCTCCGGTTTCATTCGACCAATCACACCGAATCGACGTGATTGTGTTATCCATCCAGTCCGTTCCACCCTGATTCAGATTCCACATATCGAGAACATAAATTTTCCAGTTCCCGCTGAGATCGCCTGAATATGTCTGTCGATACGTTTCTGCGTGTCCATGGCTGCTGGTTGAATAGTATGTGGTCCCTTGCCAGGATGTACCACCACTGACCCAGCGGAGTTTGAATACGATGTACCGGTTGATGCCGCCATCGAGGGATAATCCATTCCAGTAAAACATCGGGTCACCACCAGTGGATTGCATACGGAGTATACTGCCCGGTTCCGGGTATGTATCCGTGATCTGAACAAATGAAATGGATGATGGGCGTGAAAAAGTATTGAAATCTTGCGCCATACTTGCTCCGAAATTGGGAACATTCACTCCATTATTATAGGTCGTGATGTGACCATCAGCCACCGTGAGTTTATTCGGAGGATTTGCGATATCGATTCCGACAAAGCCGTTGGCATCGTTGTAGTACACGTCCGATCCACCTGCGCTTCCATCATTGTTGTAAATGAATTGGGAGTTGCTTCCGGCAATCGGTCCGGTAG
>CAZELM010000073.1:0-9769 GCA_964512995.1 uncultured bacterium | reverse complement strand
GGCCTCTGACGCCCTGAATGCCCTGTTCACCCTGAGGTCCTGTATCTCCGACAGGTCCCTGCACACCTTGAATACCTTGTGGACCTGTGGGGCCTCTGACGCCCTGAATGCCCTGTTCACCCTGAGGTCCTGTATCTCCGACAGGCCCCTGTACACCTTGAATACCTTGTGGACCAGTGGGACCTCTGACGCCCTGAACGCCCTGTTCACCCTGAGGTCCGGTCTCGCCAATTGGACCCTGGATACCCTGCGGTCCAATCGGTCCAGTGGGACCTTGAACACCCTGGACGCCTTGAATGCCTTGCGGACCGATGTCTCCGGTCGATCCCTGAATTCCCTGCGGTCCCATGGGACCGGTCGGTCCTTGAATTCCCTGGGGTCCCATCAAGCCGGTGGGATCTCCAATCCACTGTCCTGATTCATTAATCACCGGACCAAAACCCAAAATGTCAATACTCCGGGGATGTATCGATTGATCGAAAACATCCTGAGCATTCAATGCCTGACCGATTGCATGAAGTGGTTGCCGGGGTGACATGGTTTCTCCATCAATGATGATCTCCAACCAAGAGCGTCCATCGAAATCGATTTCTAAAGGATTGATGGTACCCAGCGTAACCTGAAACAATCCGTTTTCCACTGTGACATTCCCCTGTGTTTCTGACCAGATAACAGAACCCTCGGTTTCTGAATCCAGAATGATAAATCCAAAGTCGTAAGTCCCATTCAACGGATCTCCCTGTGTGTCAAAAAGCTGTCCTTGATAATTGAATTCTCTGGGTATCTGCGCAACGATCACACCAGATACACATAAAAAAAATAGAATCGATACGGGTAAAATGCGATTCATAATTCAGTCCTCCTTTGTCGGATTACCTTGGATGATCAAGTAAATTCAGTTCGCCTGTTCATCCCCATCGAGTAATATGATATAATCCCCTATGCATTCTTGATTATAACTCCATCTCTCATATCGTCAAATGGAATGAAAGATGATTATCAGGTTCCCGAGTTTTTATCAGCAGCTCATTTACAAAGGAGGTTACCTTTATGAAACAGTGTTCGGTTTTATTTTTTTTTCTTGATATCATTCCTGTTGTATGGGATCGGTTCTGCACAAATCCCCCATCAGATAAATTATCAGGGTCATCTGATGGACAGCGATGGAAATCCGTTGAATGGGAGTTATGATTTTACTTTCAGTGTGTTTGATGTCGAATCCGGCGGAATTGCGATCTGGACCGAAACTCAAAACGGGCTTAATGTTGCACAAGGGATATTTCAGGTCGGATTGGGAGCAGTAACTCCCATTGATATCGATTTCAACGGCACTTTTTGGCTGGAGATCGCCATTGATGGCGAGATACTGTCTCCACGCCAATTGTTGACCAGTATCGGCCAGGCATATCAGGCTCAGGATGTTCTCAAACGGGATATTCATCCAAACAGCATCAGTATCGATGAGTATGGAGAAGTGATTACATCCGAAGGCGTATGGGTTGGTGAACCCTCCGGTCTGATTGGCCCGACGGGTCCGCAAGGTGAACAGGGGCTTCAAGGACCGGAAGGTCCAATGGGACTGCAAGGACCAACGGGTCCGCAAGGTGAACAGGGGCTTCAAGGTCCTGAAGGTCCAATGGGACAGCAAGGCCCGACGGGTCCGCAAGGTGAACAGGGACTTCAGGGACCGGAAGGTCCGATGGGACAGCAAGGCCCGACGGGTCCGCAAGGTGAACAGGGGCTTCAGGGACCTGAAGGTCCGATGGGACAGCAAGGCCCGACGGGTCCGCAAGGTGAACAGGGGCTTCAAGGACCGGAAGGTCCAATGGGACTGCAAGGACCAACGGGTCCGCAAGGTGAACAGGGGCTTCAAGGACCGGAAGGTCCAATGGGACTGCAAGGACCAACGGGTCCGCAAGGTGAACAGGGACTTCAGGGTCCGGAAGGTCCAATGGGACTGATGGGTCCGGAAGGTCCGGCTGGCCCGCAAGGTGAACGTGGCCCTACAGGACCGATCGCCGGCTCTGATAATCAATTGATTTATAACAATGCCGGCAGTTCTGCAGGTGCGAATGTGTATTATGATGACACGACCGGTAATCTTGGAGTCGGTACAGACACACCAGTAACCAGACTGGATGTTGCTGGGCACACCCGGTCATCCGGCTGGATCTATTCCGATACCGCTCTCGCAACGGGTGGCACTGGTCCGGGTGGAGATTATCCGGATGGTGATTTCTGGGGTCAGTATCAAGATGCAGAAGGTGATTACCATTTTTTTCGAACCGGTTGGGATCCCATTGTGGAGTATAAACGGGCAGACAACAACGTGAACTTCAATGTCGGAACAGGGAAGGTCGGTATTAATAACAATACCCCAACTGCCAAACTGGATGTCACCGGCGACGCCCGTATCTCGAGTTCATTCTCCGCTCCATCGAGTGTTCGGACATATTATGATCGGGCAGCAGCGTGGACGAATACATCCACATCGGATACCTTCATAACCGTCATCACCCGATCACTCACATTGGCTGCGCCGACCTATGTGACCGTTTTTGGCTATGGCCACGGATACCCAACCAGTGCATCCTATCCATTGGATGTGGTTGTATTCTTCGATGGCGTGATGTTCGATGCCACAAATGACAATTTTGGGTGGGGAACCGCCATCTCTCACAATACCAACAACTGGATTCCAATAACGGCTGTCGCATCAACACTGTTACCAGCAGGTAGCCATACTATCGACCTCAAATTCCATTGCCGGGATTGTTCGGGTAATTCAGCTTATTTCAATGGTCCGGTGATGATCACGATGCTGAACGGATCACCCTGAGTCATCGGTGTTGGCTCTACCGCATAAAATGAACGGTTAACAGGTCCGCTACCAGAAATCCCCGAACAGTTGGAAAACATTGTTCTCCTTGAATGTTGATATATCCATCCTGTTGAAACCGTTCGATCCACTGATCGCTCTGCGGTTGCTCCTGAAGCAGCCGCAGGGCAATGCCCTCCATCGTCCGAAACCCGAAGTAGATCTGCTCCCATCTGATCTGATCTGGTGTCAATGTCTCATCTCCATCGATCAATGGTTCATTCCCCATCATCTGTGTGATATACCGGGGCACCGATCGGACATTCCACCACCTTCGGCCATGTTGAAATGAATGCGCTGCTGGACCGATCCCCAGATACGGCGCATGATTCCAGTATTTCCGGTTATGTCGTGACATCCGATCCGGTCCTCGGGCAAAATTCGAGATTTCGTAGTGCAGATAGCCATGATCCTTCAGATAAGCGGACGTAAACAGGTAAAGATCAGTCTGGAGTGATTCGTCGATATCCGGCTGTTTCCCCGATTCGATCCACTTTGCGAGCCGCGTTCCGGGCTCAACCATCAACAGGTAACACGAAAGATGCTCCGGCTGGAGCGACAGGAGATGATCCAGGGTCTGGCGCCACTGACATTGATTGTGGGATGGAAATCCATAGATCAGGTCAACGCTCAGGTTATCGAAACCCGCATCCCGGCAGTGTTGGAGTGCGATCAGTGCATCATTCGCCGTATGCCGTCGCCCTAAAAATCGCAACTCGGTGTCAAAAAGCGATTGGATTCCGATACTGATCCGATTGATCCCAAGGCTTCGATACCGTGAGAGTTTGGCAGGGGTGATGCTATCCGGATTGACTTCGATCGTCCATTCTGTATCTGGAGCGGGATTTATGGATGAATGAACCGCCTGAATAAACATCTCCATGTCCGGTTCAGATATCATCGATGGTGTGCCACCTCCCAGGTAAACGGAGTCACACCCATGAAACTGCACAGAATAGTAATTCATCTCCCGGATCACCGCTTCCCGAAACTCCGCTGCGCGGTTCATGGAAACAATGGAATAGAAATCACAATAGGGGCATTTGGATGAGCAGAATGGAATGTGAATATAGAGACCAGGGTCACTCATCTTTCGATTTCAATACCGCCACAAATGCGCTCTGGGGAATCTCCACCTGGCCGATCATCTTCATCCGTTTTTTGCCCTTGGCCTGTTTCTCCAGAAGTTTCCGTTTCCGCGTGATATCACCACCATAACATTTCGCAAGAACATCCTTGCGGATAGCGGAAATGGTCGATCTGGAGATGATCTTGCCACCGATCGCTCCCTGAATCGCTGTTTTAAACAGTTGTCTGGGAATTTCCTCTTTGAGACGCTCACAGACGTGCACACCGCGTTCCCGGGCTTTGTCCTTATGCACGATCATGGATAAGGCATCGACCTTTTCTCCGTTTACCAGAATATCCAGCTTCACCAGATCGCTGATCCGGTACTCGATCATCTCATAGTCAAACGAACCATATCCCTGAGTAATGCTTTTGAGCTTGTCATAGAAATCGAAAATGACCTCTGCCAGCGGCATATCAAACCGCATTTCGATTCGTCCCGGTGTCGGATAATTGAAACTGGAATTTTCCCCACGGCGGCCCAGACATAACTTCATCACGCCCCCCATATACCGTTCCGGAATCATGATACTTGCCCGGATATACGGTTCCATGGAGGTTTTGATATGCGAAGGATCGGGATAGTAATAGGGATTATCGACCATGATCTCCTCGCCGGAGTTCAGGATGAATTTGTACTGCACACTGGGAGTCGTCATGATGATGGATTGCCCATACTCCCGTTCCAGTCGCTCCTGGAAAACTTCCAGATGAAGCAATCCCAGGAAGCCGCATCGAAAACCCTGGCCCAGTGCAACAGAAGAATCACGTTGAAATGTCACGGAGGAATCATTCAGTTTATATCGCTCCAGAGCATCGGCGAACGCCGGAAACTCATCGGCTTCCATGGGGTAGATCGAAGAAAAGACAACGGATTTGACTTCCTTGAATCCCGGCAACGGTGCAGCCGAAGGCTTTTTGGCCAGGGTGATGGTATCCCCGATCCGGGTATCGCTGACCGTTTTGATACCGGCGATCAGATACCCTACTTCTCCGGCGGATAACTGATCGCGTTTTTCCCGGTTGATTTTAAAAACACCCAGCTCTTCCACTTTATGTTCCGTTTTCATGGCCATCAGCCGGATGATCTCTCCGGGGCGAATCGTCCCGTCAAAGATACGAAAACTGACGACCGCTCCCCGGAACGAATCATATTGGGCATCAAATATCAACGCACTCAGCGGGGCTTCCGGATTGCCTTTTGGAGGAGGAATTCGCTCCGCAATTGCTTCCAGTATTGCATCGATCCCCTGGCCTGTTTTGGCGGAACATAGTATCGCGGTATCCGAATCCAGCCCTAGCTCGATCTCGATCTGTTCTTTTGTCTGATCAATATCAGCGGATGGAAGATCGATCTTGTTGATCACCGGAATCACTTCCAGATCATGTTCCATGGTCGCGTACAGGTTGGCTACGGTTTGTGCTTCGACTCCCTGAGAAGCATCGATCAGCAGAAGAACACCTTCACATGATGCCAGTGCCCGGGATACTTCATAAGAGAAATCCACGTGTCCCGGAGTGTCTATCAGATTAAAAATGTAGGATTGACCCGATTTGCTGGTATAAGGCAGGCACACTGAATGACTCTTGATGGTAATCCCCCGTTCCCGTTCAATATCCATGCTGTCCAGCAACTGATCTCTGAACTGATGGTCATGGATGATACCGCATCGCTGAATAAATCGATCTGCCAGTGTCGATTTCCCGTGGTCGATATGAGCAATAATACTGAAATTACGAATATGAAGCATAAAAACCACAACCTCCTTCGGATAGGGATTCGTTTGCGATCCCGATCAGGAAATTAGCTTTTTCAATCTATTCTGTAAAGTGTATTCCCTCGAAATAAAAATAAGTCTGGAAATTTTGAGTTACATAAAGTAGAAACCGACTTCGATGCTTGCTGTCCATTCGTTTAAAATCCAAGCTTGATCATACTCGAAAGGAATGCCTATGAGCCGAAATGTCATTTACTGGGTCATTCTCTGGACCAGTTTGAGTTTGCCAGTATTTTCTTTTGCCAGTGATTCCGCTTTGAATCATATCCTTGGAGCGACCTCTCCCACAATATCTCCAAATGGCAGTACTCTCGTATTTTCCTATCAGGGAGATATCTGGTCCGTTCCCATTCAGGGCGGTATTGCCCGTCGGCTAACCGTGCACGAACAAGCCGATATCAATCCCGTTTTCAGTCCCGACGGCCAATGGATTGCTTTCAGTTCAAACCGGTTTGGGAATTTCGATGTATTCATCATGAACTCCCAAGGTGGCGAACCCCGTCGTCTGACCGATCATTCCCATGATGATTTTGTTACCAGTTTCGCTCCGGATGGCAAAAACATTCTCTTCCATTCAACCCGTGATTTTCTTCGTTCACGTCTCTATCGGATTTCGATTTCAGGTGGTGAACCGGAAGTCATCAACAAGGAAGAAGCATCTGAAGGGAAAATGTCACCGGATGGGAAATATCTTCTGGAAACGATTGGATACCGCTTGCTGTTCCGTCAGGGTTATCATGGCTCAGCCAACAGCAATATCTGGATCCGCGATTTGGAGCGGGATGAACTGACCCAACTCACAAACTATGACGGTCTCGATGCATCCCCATTATGGTCACCGAATGGCGATTCCATCTATTTCATCAGTGATCGGGAGACCGGAGTACCCAACATGTGGAAGATGAATCGATTCGGTGGAGAACCTAGTAGGGTGACGCACTTTGACAGCGGATTCATTATGGACCCGGCTTTGGATCCCGACGCTCAGTCAATCGTTTTAATTCATGATTTTCAGATCGTTCGGTGCTTTACGTCCGGAGAGTGTCAGCCGATCCCCATCATGACAGCTGCGGATTTTCGAACCAATCCGATTGAAACATTGGAATTCAACTCGAAATCCGATGAGATGGCTATCTCATCCGATGAAATGCAGATTGCATTCACTTTTCGAGGTGAATTGTTTGCGGTGGGAGTGGATGGAGGAGACGCCATGCAATTAACAGAAACACCATTCCGTGAACGGCTTCCACAATGGTCCCCGGACTCACAACGTCTGTATTTTCTATCTGATCGTTCCGGAGTTGCCGGACTTTATCAGGTTTATTCCGATACGACTGAAAAACGATTGAGTAAAGCTCGGTTCCGAAAAACGGAGGAAGTGCTTCTTCTGGAAGATCCGATCGAATATTACATGCTGTCTCCGGATGGCAACTCGATCGTTTACTTCGTTTCGCAGCAGGGATTGTATGTGTCTGACAGAAACGGGAAATCACGACGACAGCTCACCCCCGATAATAGTTGTGATAAACCGGCTTTTTCTCCGGATAGCCGCTGGCTGACCTATTCAAAGTTTTCCGATGGATGGAATGCGGATATTTATATTCAAAATGTATCCAATGGCGAATCATATAACATATCTATGTTACCAAACACCGAATCCCGTCCGTTTTTTTCCAGTGATGGCAAACGGCTGATTTTTTCAGGTCAGGATGATCGGGATAATGTCGATGTATATGCAGTATGGCTGACACTCGTTGATCATCAGAAATACGATGATGAGCCGCCTGTCGATAAGGAACCAGGCTCAGATCAACCAGCCCGGAAAAACCCGGATCGGTCCTCTGAGATGAAACCAGGTGAGGGAGATCGTCCAATATCTTCGGGAGATAGAAAGAAAGACTCAAAAACGGTTCCACCCGTCCTGATTGATTTTGACCGGATTGAGCGCCGATTGAAACGAATCACAGAGTCTCCAAGCCGGGATACGGTTCCGGCATTATCTCCGGATGGAAAAACATTCGCCATCAACAGCGATGCGATGGGAAAATGGGAAGTATATACATTCGATGAAAAAGGTACATCACTGATTCGTCTCGCCGAAATGGAAGTTTCCAGTCTGATATGGTCAAAGGATGGATCTACGATATTCTATCGGAGTAACGATGGGAGCATCGGAATGCTCAAACCAGGCGACCGGTCCATCAAACCGATCCACTTCAAGAGCCGAATCGAGATCGATCGACAGGGCGAGTATAAACAGATGTACCGTGAATCATGGCTGACCTTGAAGTATTACTTTTATGATAAAAAGATGCACGATGTGGATTGGGATCGAGTATATGCGAAGTACTTGCCGCTCGTGGAACATTGTCGCTCTGATCCCGAATTTCAGTTTGCAATCAATCTCATGCTGGGAGAGCTGCGTGCATCTCACCTGGGTATTCATAAATCCAATGATTTGAAAGGCGAAAAAACAGGATATATCGGTGTCCGTCTGGGGCGGTATGAGGAGGGGAAAGGTTGGCGTGTAATGGATGTCGTTCCGGATTCCCCCGCGGATCGCTGTGAATCCCGAATCCTTGCGGGAGAATATATCCGAGCGATCAATCGCCTACCCGTAACACCAGATGTTTCACTCGCCGGACTTCTAAACAATACCATCAATATCATGACCGATTTCGAAGTTTATACCGACGATAGCCATCCGAGTATCCGGACGGTCACATTAAAACCGGTCGATTACAATGAATATTCAACTCTGGCCTACCGGCAATGGGTGGAAATAAACCGTAAGAGAGTCGATAGACTGTCAAATGGACGAGTCGGTTACCTGCACATACACTCGATGGGACGCAGATCATTGGCTCAGTTTGAACGGGATTTGTTCTGCAGAAACTGGAACAAAGATGCATTGATCATCGATGTGCGGAATAATCCAGGCGGCAACATTCACAACGAATTGATCCGATATCTCCATGGAAAGTCATTCGGATATTTTATGCGTCGAGGGGGTGTGCCGGTGCCGCAGCCATTGGATATTTGGCAGAAACCCTCCGTCTGCCTGATCAATGAAAATTCGTTTTCGGATGCCGAAGTTTTCCCCAATGGATACCAAACCTTGGGTATTGGTAAAGTGATCGGGATGCCGACCTTTGGAGGCGTTATTGGTACTGGTAGTATCGACCTGCTGGATGGATCGCGGTTCCGGGTTCCACTGGATGGATGGTTTGATCTCGATGGTCGCAACATGGAGTTTACCGGTGCGGTTCCGGATATCGAAGTTCCTCGGCATCCAACAGAACTGGAACTGGGGCAGGACTCCCAATTGGACCGGGCTGTTCAGGAATTGCTGTCAGAAGTTGATTAATTGTTATGATGTTTTTTATATGAAAATTTGAACGGTTCAGATTCAATTCTGACTGCGTTGCTGATCTGATATTCTGGTTTGAAATCTGGAATGAATATTCCGAAAAGTTTTCTGTTGTGCCGGAGCCTGAAAATCCTTTTTCAGTCTCCGGTTTTCATAAAAAAAATAATGTCGTTTATTCAACGAAAATGGATTATTTCTCTCAGAGAATACAGAAATGGAAGGGGGTAGAAGGTTGATGAATATGCAAAACAACACCTTATGTTTGCCCGGAAATTGTATCAAACAGTGTCTGGTAGATTCCCGAATGACATCGTATTATCAAGTGGCATAACAATTGCTGTAGACCTGTGTGATTTATGCTGTATAAAAGGTTTTGTCTCAGGGGGTAGGAAATTGATGGACTTAATCATCGAAGATCTCCAGTTGTATATCAGCAAGCTGGAAGATAGTATGACAATGTTCTCTCCGGATGTTGTGATCAAAGTAAAAAAGGATTATGCAAATCGAGTCCAAAAAGTGTTGGATTCATCAGAGTGTATGCTGGGCAAGACGAGCCTGTTGTGTTGATTCTCAGATTATTTGGGATGAAATTTTCTAATTAATTGGCAATAGAGG
>CAZELM010000072.1:12571-13907 GCA_964512995.1 uncultured bacterium | reverse complement strand
GATATTCTCTCGGAGGTCTCTGATACTTACAAGATGCGGTTTATCGAACGCTTACAGACAATACATCAGAATGGATGAATCATAAAATGATTATCAAGCAAATCGAGATGACTAATCATTTGAATAAATTCTTATCTCACTTCAGAAAAAAAGATATTATGTTTCTTTTAGCGAAAGCCGGAAAAGCTGAAGGTCATTCTATACCGCCAAAAAGGCGGGATGCATTTATAGCCGCCAATCGTCGTTATCTGATCGAGCAAATGAATCATATAGAAGAAGAAGAAGCAGAGACGCTGATGTTCTGGATTCTTAGTAATTTTCTGGAATATAAATATCCTGATTCCGATCACTCACTACTCGATTCATCTAGAAAAGACGAGTTAGCCGATGCTGAAATCGACCAATTCATCCTTACTCTTGCCGATAAAAATAGATGGTGGGAATTTGCGGTGATGGTCCTTGTCAAGGTAATTTCTAATAATGAATATCGTTCGATCGATGAATTTCAGATGAAGAAACTTCTCGATAATCTGGATGGGCCACACGAGGAAATTGCCTCTATCTTCAGAGATAATCAAATCAAAAATCAACAAAAGCTTCTAAATGAGAATATTGACACATTCCGCTGAAACCAGTACCAGCACCGGATCGTTCAACCCATTTCTTTTTGACCTCGCGCCCGGAATCCGTTACCATCCAAATAAGAATCAGGATACGGGCGAATGGTAATCCGGGAGCGTTATTTCATTCATAATCATCAATAGGAGGTTTCTTATGAAAAAATGGAGTCTATTGTGGGGATTGATATTATTGCAGACAATCTGCTGGGGTCAGATTCCGGAACAAATCAACTATCAGGGTCATCTGTCGAATCCCGAGGGAACTCCTCTGAACGGAGATTTCACGTTTGTATTCTACCTGTATGAAACTGCTACTGGCGGAGAAGCGATCTGGACGGAAACGCAGGAAAATGTTCTGGTGATGAATGGTATTTTCAATGTCCGCCTGGGAAACATAATCCCGATTACCACCCGTTTCGATAAAAATCTCTGGCTGGAAATCTCAATCGATGACGAATTGTTATCTCCACGACAACCATTATCGAGCGTCGGATATGCCTTTAACGCCAACGATGTCTATGATCGGGATATCCATCCCAGGAGTATCGGTATTCAGGGATATGGTCCAGTGATCAATTCTTCGGGAGAATGGATTGGGAATCCATCCGGGTTGACCGGTCCCATGGGTCCGACAGGTCCCATCGGCCCCACAGGTCCCACGGGCGCTGCCGGCCCCGCCGGGATTGCCGGCCCCACAGGTCCGACCGGTGCGATTG
>CAZELM010000072.1:6039-12471 GCA_964512995.1 uncultured bacterium | reverse complement strand
ATCGGCCCTACAGGTCCCACAGGCGCTGCCGGCCCCGCCGGGATTGCCGGCCCCACAGGTCCGACCGGTGCGATTGGTCCTATCGGCCCTACAGGTCCCACAGGCGCTGCCGGCCCCGCCGGGATTGCCGGCCCCATGGGTCCCACAGGTTCTACCGGACCCGTCGGTGCGACGGGTCCCAGGGGAGCCACCGGTCCCACCGGCCCCGGAGGTACCTGGTCCGAAAATGGCTCCAATATCTTCTACAACGATGGCAATGTGGGTATTGGCACCAGTACGCCGTCAGAATTGCTCAAGGTTTCCAAAAACCAGACCACCGCAACACGAATCACCACCGAGAATCTCAATACTGGTAACGGATGGGTCGATTTCCAGGTTCTGGCAAATGGTGTCACTGGACAATTTCAGGCGATTGGAAGCGGTCACTCGGCAACAGATATCGCAGATTATGTTCGCGTGCATGCCGAAGCTTCGGCTAAAGGACTGATTGTACATACCAAAGGCACAGAGGGAGGCATCCAGTTCTGGGTCGGCGACTCGGATACCCGTTCCGCAAGTGAAAAAATGCGAATCGACAGCAACGGACACATTGGCATCGGCACGTCTACTCCACAGTCTGCGTTGCATGTTGCTGGAGGTATTCAGTTGTCAGATGATGCGTCCGATTGCACAGCCACCAAAGCCGGCACGCTGCGCTGGCACGGAGGCACTATTGAAGTGTGTGATGGTACCAGTTGGGAACCCATTTACTCAAGTCCCCTGGGTAGTCAGAACAATCCGGGGATGACATGTTTGCATATCTTAAGCGAAGGTGCATCCACGGGTGACGGGTTATACTGGATCGATCCGGATGGTTTTGGTGCTGTGCAAGTCTTTTGTGACATGACGACAGATGGCGGCGGATGGATTGTATGCGCTCGACAGGATTTCAGCGCCAGCAACCGATATCTTGGGAGATCCCAGTTGAGTTCGGTCTGGGGAACAGTCGGCTCCAATCAATATGGTGTCAACTGTGCATCTCTGATGAAGCGGGTTTCTCCCGGAAGTTCCGTCGAATTTCTGCTCAATGGGAGCACTGCGGATGAATGGCAGTGGATATACCCATTCAATGTCGATAACTTCTACAACCGATTGATCACTGGAACAGGGAATGATTGTGAATCTGGATTGCCCCATATTACGCAGTGTAAAGGTTCCATGACCTCCGGAAATATTATTGGAGTTGATAAAATTCTTGCCTGTCACAATACAAGCCAACATCTGACTTCAGATAACTATTTCATTTATCAGGTAAGCAGTGCTCAAAATTCCAATGTCCTGATGGAACTGGGTCAGGGTGACGGGAATCACCCGGTCGGTATCCGTCCGGATTGCGGAATCAATGGATGGTGGGGGAGTTGTTCCCGGTTGACCAACAGCTATCCGTATCAATCAGCCAATTATTGCAGCAGTGGCCGTGATTACGGTGTCGTGTCTGTCGGATTTCGTGAAAGAGACTGATGGATGATTAGACACTCCTGAAGTAGATGCGACTTCCAGCCGCTCCTGAAGGAGATGCATGAAGTAGATGCGGCTTCCAGCCACATTGATATGAATTTGTTTTCCGGATCGGGCGAGTGGCTCACGAACACAATCGCCCGTTCCGGCTAACTCCCCATGACATCCAAAGCAAGAGATCGTTTGGCGATCATGGCTTTCCATTCAGTAACAAATATCTGAAATCCGAAACGACAGATTGGGAATGTTCTGGATTTTCAGGTATTTATGATGGAGCCATATCATCACCTCAATTCCATAACTTCCGGACAAACCATGCCAGCATGTATGCACCACCGAATGAGGAAAAGACACCCGTGTCATCGCAAGATGTATATGAAATGACGAATAAGTAACTTCCCGATTCCAGGATAAACGATGTCGTAATCCGCTATTTCTTTTTTATCGTTGTAGAAGCGATTTCAGACTTCATTCTCAGATAATTTTTCAGTCGCTTCGGGTCAATGACACCCTGAGAGACAGCTTCCTGAATCGCACAGCCCGGTTCACCCGAATGCGAGCAATTCCTGAACCGGCATTGTGCGATATAGTCCTCGATATCCGGGAACGTTTCACCAAGATCATCCTCATCCGCCCACAGACGAATCTCCCGCATACCCGGCGTATCGATCATGATTCCGCCCTGGGGAAGGAATATCAGCTCCCGGCTGGTCGTGGTGTGCCTCCCTTTGCCGTCAAACTCTCGGGTAGCGCCAGTCAGAAGCCGTTGTGTGCCCAGAAGCGTATTGATCAGCGTTGATTTACCAACTCCCGAAGATCCGACCAGGGCGACTGTCTGACCGGCGGAGAGATAGGGAGTCAGCTCCCCGATATTTCTGTTTTCAATCGCGCTGATCGAATGGATGGGCACATCGCCGGCAATCGAAGCCACGGCCGCGATGCATGATTCCGTCTGCAAACAGAGATCGGCTTTATTCAGGACGATCACCGGGCGAACGCCGCTTTTCCACACCAGCGTCAGATAGCGTTCGATGCGGCGAAGATTGAAATTGCTGTCCAGACCTGACATCAGAAACAGGGTGTCCACATTTGCCGCCACAACCTGAGCCTCAGTCAGATAACCCACACGCATGTGGCCGCCTTTCAGATGGATCATTCGTTGTGCGCTGTCTTCCGGAGTTTTGCGCACAAAACAGGTTTTCCGGGTCAATACCGCATGAATAATGGCTCTGGACCCATTATTGATCGGTTGAATCACCACCCAGTCTCCCACGACAGGATATTCGGTTCGTTCTTTGAGATGGTATTTGAATTTCCCGGAAACGGCAGCCGGCAACTCCCCGTATTCAAAAACGATGTGATACAGATGTTTATGATCCGCAGCCACCCGGCCCGGAAACCATCCTTTTGCTCGAAATGGCTGAAATTGCGCTTCAAAAAAAGCATTCCAGCCGAGATATGAAAGCTCCATTTTTAATCCCTCTCATTACGAAACTGTCAACGAATACAATATAAAAAGAAAAATTATGTTCGAACTGTCGATCTGCGTTCACAAGCGCGTCGTAAATTCCAACGGTTCAGGTAAACGGGAATCGGGTTGATCGATTCGGATATTTTCCGTGGAGAGGGATGATCGGGACTGACTGGTATGCGGTAAAACAGGAATGAATCCCGGAATTGTCCCGCTATGGGAGTGAATCATTGACTCAGTTGATCGGCTCTCCCCGGGAGATATCGGTGCGGATGATGTGTGTTATTTCCTGCATAGAAAACCTCCTTTCCAGGGATGTTCATGAGTCCCGTTGATATTATAGGTCGGGGTATTCGATTTGATCAGGTTTTTTTTTCGCGGCTCCCCGAAGGATCATCCGGGTCTGTTCATCGACCGGATATTAGATTGTTATCGTGGATTTTATTCAAAATCGATCGGTGGTATCCTGGGTTCGTTGGTTCAATCAACCGGGAGTAACGGTGGTCAATTAACTGGATTCATGCTCTTGATACACGTCTCGATCTCCCGGGACGATTTCGGATGAGAGATTCATTGGAGAAAACAATCATGGCAGAACAATCATTCTTCGGCTTATCCAGACCCTCGCGTGGTCTGGTCGATGCGATCAGCCGGCTGGAAGAAGCGTTGGATCGAGATCCACGCGAATTTGCTCAAAAAGTTCAGGCATTCACTATCCGATTTCATGATTACTCCCCACTGAACCGATTTCTGATCTTTCTTCAGAAGGAGAATGCGACCTTTGTCAAGGGACGAAATCAGTGGGCGATGGAAGGGCGGCAGGTATCCGAGGGTGTGGAAGCCATTCGAATCCTGGCTCCTGTCTTCTCAACGGGCATTGTAAAATCGCTCATCCGATTTAAAGAAGTCATGGTCCGATACAATCGGACCTCCGCTGGATGTGCCGATGCTGACGCCCGAACCCGGACAGGACGTTCTCGTCAGAAAGCTTCTGAAAAAACTTGAAGACTGGGTGATTGGGTCCGGTCTTGAACTGCGGTACCGGGCGTTTGCTGTCAACCAACTGGTATATGGAGCGACAAACGGGCAGGTGATCTATGTGCATCCGCATTTCCCGCCAGCGGAAAAACTGATCGTGCTTGCTCATGAGATCGCCCATGTGAAAATGCACTTCGGAAAGGATCGGCAAAATGGCGACATACAGATCGATGAACACGGACAGGAACGATCCCGGACAACCCAAGAACTCCAGGCGGAGCTAACCGCGTTTCTGATACTCGCACTATCCGGAATCGACAGTGCATCGAATTCAGCGGTCTATCTGAACTGCTGGGATGCAGATCGCGCCAGAATCAGGGAGAATGTGGAACAGGCTTTCGTGGTGGCCTGCTCGGTTTTAAATGAATGTGAACGGAAAAAATACAAGAATCTTGGCCATCCGGAGTCTTCGATTGCCAGAAATGAAATCTTCAATGCACTGTACTGATGCCGAATCGGTTGATAAATCTGTTTCAATATACTTCCGTTACGGAATTATCCTTTTTAACCGGATTCTGGTATGATCGTTGTGTTGATTGTCGTACCATTAAAACGAAACCCAATCACCGACTCCATATGAAAGGGAAGAAGATGGACAATGCATATGTTCAGCACGGAGCCTTCAGTTGGTTTGAATTGATGACCAAAGACACATCGGCTGCCAGACAATTTTATTCGGACATTTTCGGATGGCATTTTGAGGAGATGCCGATGGAAGGCATGAAGTACACCGTTGTCAAGGTCGGCGAAAAAGCCGTTGCCGGCATCATGGAGATTCCCAATGAAGCAGGGGAGATGTGTCCCAACTGGGGAGTTTATATCACCGTGGATGACGTGGACACCACTGCGGCCAAGGCCAGACAACTGGGAGCTACGATTTTTGTGGAACCCCGGGACATTCCCGGCGTTGGTCGATTCTGCGTTTTCCAGGACCCGCAAGGTGCTGTCATTTCCGTGATCACCTACAAGCCATGTTGATCTGCTGTTTTGAGTACTGATATGGTCCGGGAGCTGATTCGATTTTGAAGTCCCCTGCCCGGCATCGAATGCGAGCGGATCCCGGACTCCGCAATGAGAACCAGCCAGTTTCCGGATGAAGTATATGGAATGTTGTGCATTGCTGCTCCCATGATTATAATTCCGTCGAAGCATGCAATCCGTAAAGCCGTTAGCTGATTAATGAGTGATATAAAGCGATGGGAGATTTTTGGTATGAGAGATACAATTACCATTTCAATTTTTTTAACGATCTCAATAATCATGGTTCCATTCGTGGGTGCAATGCCATCGATCCAGCAACCCGGATTCTGGGTTAATGCATATTCGACCGGCATTCCAGGCCCAAACGGTGTTATCTGGGGATCGGGTGCTTATGGGAACAATCTCATTTCTGGAGATTGGGGTCCGGATTTCGATAGCTGCAGCAATACAGACGGACGGCTGGTGAAAATCATCAATGGCACGCCGGTTCCATTTACCATCGGTTTCAATAATCCCAATTCTCTGGTCTGGGGTTCCGGTTTGAATGGTTTCACCAGTCAGCTCTATGTTTCAGACACTGACTGTGATGCTGGCGTTGGATCATTGTACACGGTCGATTCAAACGGAACGAAAACGTTATTCGTGAATTTTTCAGTGGATGGCAGCGGAGCTGAGATTGCGGGATTCGATTTTCCGCCATCTTGGTCAACGTTTGATCATAAAATCTACGCCGCAGAAGTTGATGGTACAAAGACCGGCATTATTAAAATTGACAGCATGGGCAATCTCACTCATTGGATCAATTACCCCTTAATCGGAGGTGGCAATCCAGTGGATGCGGAATTTCCCTCTGACAGCAGTTGGGGAGATTATCTGTATACAGGTGAAGCGGATTCCAGCCAGATCTATCGGATCAATTCTACCGGAACGAGTACGCTCTTCGCGACGACTGGAATCCGGCTGACGGATATCCAGTTCAATCCCAATCCTGGATCTCCGTTCGGAAATTTTCTCTATGCGTTTACCACATCCGGAGAAATATATCGGATCAGCACCTCAGGAGTGGTATCTCTGTTTGCCAATGGCATTTTGGTCGGAAGCGGATTGAGCTGGCCTCCGTTTGCCGCAAAATTGTGTTTCTCCCCAACTGGATATGAAATGTTCGTCACAGCAGATGGCGAAGATACCATCTGGCGGATTTATGCGAATACTCCGACTCCAAGTCCAACCTCGACACCGACAAATACTCCAACACCAACGAATACACCCACATCAACTCCGACTGGAACACCCACTTTCACCAATACACCGACAATGACACCAACCCAGACAAATACACCCACAGAAACCCCAACACAAACACCAACTATGACGCCTACCGAAACACCCACTTTTACCAATACACCGACAATGACACCAACCCAGACAAATACACCCACAGAAAC
>CAZELM010000072.1:0-5939 GCA_964512995.1 uncultured bacterium | reverse complement strand
CTTTTACCAATACACCGACAATGACACCAACCCAGACAAATACACCCACAGAAACTCCAACACAAACACCAACTATGACGCCTACCGAAACACCCACTTTCACCAATACACCGACAATGACACCAACCCAGACAAATACACCCACAGAAACCCCAACACAAACACCAACTATGACGCCTACCGAAACACCCACTTTCACCAATACACCGACAATGACACCAACCCAGACAAATACACCCACAGAAACTCCAACACAAACACCAACCATGACACCCTCGGTTACGCCGACCAATACACCCATCCCGACAGTCACACCAACACCAACCCCCGCATGTCTGCACACGGGAGACATCAATCACGATGGCGTGATCTCATCGGGAGACGCACAACTGGCATTTCTGATTGCTTTGGGAGCCTATACACCAACTTATGAGGAAGAATGCTCCGCTGATTGCACCGGTGATGGAATCGTATCTTCCGGCGATGCCCAGTTAATTTTCTTTACTGCATTGGGAGTTGGAGCGTGTATCCATGCTGGCAATTAAAGATTTGTCATATGTGCCCTGACATTCAACGATTCACTCGCAATTTCAAATAAGGTCTCATTCCCATGAAATTGGGAATCTCATCGGACGCTATCAGATCCCCGCTTTTGCGGGGATTTCAATAATTTCAAAAAAAGAAGTTATTTTTTTTTGCAGATGCATCGTTGCAGATTACATTCGTTCCGATCGAGAGTCTCCGTTCGCCTCGGGTATATCTCACGTTTTTCGTTTTATGTTGACAGATTGAAATGCCGGGCGATCTCCTCGTAGGAAAATCGTCTCATGTGTTCTTCAGCATACTCGTGTTCGCTTTGAAACCTCTTGGAACGCGTATATCGTTTTCCCTCCATATCCTCGATCATCCAGTTGGGGTTGATTTTTCGCCCGTTCTTTTTTTCTTTGTATGGGACACCCTTTTTACCGATCCAGATCCACCGTAATGGCCATACCCTGTATTTTTTGCATTCATTGAATAAATCGATAAAGTATGAGCATCCCAGATGAGCAAAATGCCATGAATCGCTTGCGGGATCGGTCGTTGTGGAAGCGGGGGATACCTGGTCTGATGTACCAGGTGTGTCCATTGATTCCATTGATCGATGGTGAGTGGCTGTTTTCAGAATATCAAATGCTGTGATCCCAGGAGATTTGGCATTATTAGCGGTCATGGACTGCCAGTATCCGTTGTAAAAAAAAGCAACCGACTGGATATAGTCCGATATCTCCGGTGTATCGGAAAACCATTCCGCCATATCCTTCCACGAAAAGAACCGGCACTCGGTCGCCGTCGGTTGATTACCCGCAGCAGAACCGATCATAAAAAACAATGGGTCGTCCCAGTTCAGAAGCTTACAGATATAATGCCCCAGCCGGATCTGACGTTCCATCTGCCGATCCCCTTCACCCGACAGCACTTTGATCTCAACAAATGCGAGTTTCCGGCCCCATTGCAGAACAATATCCGGTTCGGTATTCAGGCAATCCTGGATAAAATCGAGTTGTTCCCTGAGTTTTCGATCATTTTCTCGGTTATTGTCTTTGAGCATGTCGTCGATGTGTTTCGATTGCCATTTCGCCGGCTGCGTCAACTGGCCGTTCTGGTTGCGCCGCCACCGGAATCCGTCGGGCAGGCCGAATGTTTTGTTGAGACAGTCTTCGAGTTTTCCGGACTTCAGTTCCGTCTCCCGCTCGATGGCTTCCCGGAAAAATCCCTCCCCGATCCGGCTGAAAAACAGGATACTCATGGGTTCATCGCTAGAGGAGAACGCATCCGGACCATCGAGTTTTTCAATGAAGCGTTTGAGGAGGTCCGGCCGGAATGCCAGAAGCCCCAGTGCTTTCATGGTGAAATTATTTTCGCCACATGATTGTAATTCGAGTGGACCAAACTGCATCGTTGAGTGCTCCTTTAGAAACTTAACGTTTCATCAATCCGATTGAATAATCGCCATCAATCGTCTCCAAAATCAACATCGGCATGTCCGCTCCGGTTTCCTCGAGGGATTCCCGGAGGTTGACACGGACGACGTAATACGGTTCTTCTCGTTCGAGTGGGATTCGTTTTTTCCCGATGATTGCATGCGTAAAAGGCAGATCCGTGATGATCCATATCGCCAGTATTTCATCCGGTTTCGTGAGTTCATACCGTGCAATGGCCTCCCATCCACCATCGTCTCCCTCCCAGGTCAGTAATTCACTTTCCCCGATTTTGGGGGAGCTTGCGGCTGCCAGAACATCAGGCGCTATCGGCAGGATTGGTTTCCACAGTGCCCGGTTTCTGATCGTTTCTGGGAGCAGCATGATTTTATTGCGAATGGATGCCGTGATATTCTCCTGAGAATCTTCATCACAGAGCTGGATGAGGTTGTCGAGGAGTTCCTGTTCACTGAGCCTGTCCAGAGCGGCAAAGCGTAGCTCCGATTCTGCCTCTTTGAATTCTTTGAGTATCCAGTTGATCTTTTCGAGTGTCAGTGCCAATTCCGGATCAGATTCCATTAAATCCGTTCGAGTGGTTTGAACGATCCCATGAGCCCATCCCGCAGCATTGATATATTTCTCGATATTCTCCTGAATGTGAGTGAAACACGGTTCAAGATCAATTGTTGGAAGGTCTTTTTCCCTCCGTGACGCAGCCCAGCAAACGAGTTCTGCATCATCGAGCTGCTCCAGGAGATCGCAATAGAGGTGGGACTCGACATCGGGATCCCGAAACATAAGATTCTCGGATGCGGTTGACACTTTTTCTGCATATTGCAGCCAGGCTGACGCATCGGGAACTCTGACAGCCATCTCCAATAAACGTTCCATATCCGAAATGATGATTTCTTCAAGTTTCCGAGCAGCGTCACCGAGATATTTTTCCACAAGCTCGGTCTTACAACGTTTGATACGACCCCATGTTGCGATCAGATCGTAAGCGATTTGAGGATCGTCCGGATCGGTTTCATAAAGTTCAAACAGGTCGTGATCGAGAAAACCAGAAACAAGGATTTCCTCAACAGATGAACTATAATCTGAAAACAGGTCATTATGGATATTCATGACTGACCTCCCCGGTTTTTTCCAGACCGGTTGGATCGGCACTTCGGCGATTAGCACGCAGCAGAAGCCATTCCTCATATTTTTTCACTCTGAAAATGGATTTGCACTCTTTCAACACTCCATAATGCCCACGATGAGGCTCCATTCTATAAGACGCATTCAGTACGCAGGATCTGACAAACCCGACTGCGGTTTTGAAAACCCGATAATATAATTTCTGGTCGCTGCTCCAATTCTTCTCCCGATTCTCCCGGTTTCGGGTATCCATTCTATTCTCCGATTTCCTGCTTCGCGACCGCATGCCATGATGCTGACGGGGCAGGGGACTTGCTTGTTTTTCGGACAATCTGGATCGTAACACCTGTTCCGGAACGCCTTGCCCCGGAAGGAATGCGGTGACCACATTTTCTTCGATCACTGTCAATATCCCGGATGTTCCGAGGCTGACCGTCACTTCCTGATCGTGAATCTGAAGTGAACGGTGCCAGTTCAGTTGCCGGGCATCTTCATTATCCAATTGGATTGAATGGCAATATAAATCGTATAGATCCTGAAGCTTATCATTATCTCCCGATCTCAAATCCTTTACCAGCCTGAACCGTTCTCTATGGCTCGTAGGATCGAATATCTCCCTGATACCCTGGTTGACAATTTCCCAGGAAAATGTCTCCGGTTCGGTGAGAACATGATCGATCAGATGATCAATCACCGCTTTTTCGCTGGAAAAAACACGCACAGTGGAGCAGGGGTTACCGGGATGAATCATTTCTCTCAGATCAATCATGATGTTCCTCCTTTTCCAGGGAAATGATCGCGTGAGTGTTTATCCGGGAAAAATATACTGAAGTGCAGATGCCAATCAGGTTCTCCCATGCGCTCCCGAATGATCATCTTGGCTCGTTTCACCTGTGTGTACCATTGAGTCGCACTGAGTTGAAATCGTTCTCCGGATATCGTTGCCATGGCAGACAAGAACATCTCTGTTTCTCCACTTTTCGATTGCATGGGTAATGTTCGCATCGTCTCCCAGATGGACCGAAGATCGGGACATCCTTCTTTGATGACGCGCACCTCATCATCGGAAGTCCATTGGAAAATGCGTTGCGCTAAATCCCTGGGATCGGTTTCATCGACGTGCCATTGCAGGTCATGCCAGACTTTTTGAATCAGATGGAGCATTGTCAGGCGTAGTTGCAGGATAAAGACAGCGAAATAATCGATATGTCCGGCTTTGGGTTTACTCTGAACAAGGTTCAATACATGCCGGATCTTTTTGAACCGGGAGAGCCGGTAATTCCTGATACAATCCTCATGATCGGCCTGATCCTGTTCGTGTTGTCTCATCCAGTCTGGAATACATTCGAAATGATCCCGGTCTCGTAGAACCTCCCGGATATAATCCATTGCGATTGTATAAACGGTCCGGTAAAGATACGGGAGCTGCTCGTTGATATCTCCATATTGTCCCTTTTTGTTTTTGATGAATTTCAGAATGGCTTCGCTCGCGAGGTCAGCCGCATCGACATTGATTATCCAAAAAAGTTCACGATATCTCTCAATCAGTCTCGATGCATATCGTTCGAGTTTCAAACGAACAACCTCATACTGCTTGTGGGTTGGGCTGACTGGATCATCGCAGTGCATGGTTGTCCTCGATTCTGATGATGACCATCCCAGATCCTGGATTCCCGATATCTTTCCGTACATAATGATATGTGTTTTTACTCGTTACCATTCGTTTTTCCTTTACATCGTGTGATGATCCATTCCAGCTCTCTCAATGATTCAGTACCAAAATCCGGTCTCTGATCATCGCTGACCAGATGGTCCACGTAAACAATTCGCGATTCTGTTTGTTGAGCAGCCACGATCGACAATGCGGTCATGCATTTGGTACCCGATGTGATATCAACCACTGCGGAGCCCGTAACCCGGTGGAGCCATGCGATGCAGAAATCCAGAAGACACTCTTCCTCCCCAAGTATCAGCTCCCGTCCATCAATACCATCTCCAAGACGCTTGAACGTTTGATACATCGTTTCTGTTTCCTTTGTATACATGATAAGACATTGTTTCGGGTGGAGTGCTTTCCAGATCAATGTGGCGATTTCCGGTGATTTGCTCAGAGACATCAGAAGCGCATCGATCGTGCCATGATGTGTCAGATAGGATTTGCCGAGTTTATCGGCGAGATCGTCCACGAGATTTTCCAGATAGTAATTCCTGCGCCATCTGACATCACTCTTGATATAGGGAGCATTTCCGTAGTTCAGTCTGTCTGAAAAAGAATCGGTTCGCTGAGGCGGTGCATGGAGCATTCTGAGTTGTTTTTCGAAAATCCGGGAGATATCTGATAAAAACGGATACTCCATGATTTCAAGATGGGGATGATAGGAGTCGGATTTCTGCTCGAAAAAATTCTCACGGGGAACGAAAAGTGTGATCCGTTGTCCTGCCGGAGCCAACTCATGATAATGTGAGAGAATGGTTTCAATTTTGTTCTGAATTCGATCTGCTTTGTGGATGAATCCGTTTACCCAGCAACCAGTGCTCAGAATATGTGTTTGAGGCAACCCATTGCGATTGGCCAGCAGCAATCCCGCCGCCAGAGGAGCTGCGAGAGAGTCTGCGTCAAAATTCAGTTCGGACAGATCATAATCGCACAGATCATCAGCCAGCGAAAGACCCCATCCGTCAATCTGAGTGATTTCGCGGGTGTGTTTTGCCATTTCTGCCAATCCTAGCGGTAGGCTGCACTCATCGTGTTGACCGTGTTTCCATTCGAAGGGCAGGATAAATGTAGAGGCTCGCAAATAAAACCCGGTATGCTCGCAAATAGGATGAACCGTGCTC
>CAZELM010000071.1:0-14453 GCA_964512995.1 uncultured bacterium | reverse complement strand
ATTTAATTCGAGAAAATAGCCTGAAAGACAGTCTTATAATGTGACTCTCAACACGGGGGCGCTCGCGCCGGTTGGGAGTAAATTGGCGAATCCGTGGAATCTGAAGGATGTTCATGGCAATGTGGGGGAATGGTGCTGGGATTGGTATAGTAGCTCGTATCCCTCAGGGAGTGTGGCCAATTATACAGGAACTGCATCAGGCTGGTACCGGGTGTTACGGGGCTGCAGTTGGGCCAACAACGCGAGGTATTGCCGGTCGGCTTCTCGGAACATCTACCGCACCCCGGACGATAGGAACAGCGATGTCGGGTTCCGCCTGCTGAGGACAATCGATTGATAATCCGTTGAGCTATTTCCCTAAATCTGCGGAATCATTGCCATCCGTTTAATCAGCGATTCAGACAATTTAAGTGGATCCAGCACGAAATTGGGGTAACTGTCTGAACCGCTGATGTCATGACTCCTGGATGACACAGATCGGGTATGCCGGGTTTGTAGATGATACATTCTCGATCGGGTTGGTATGCCGTTATGTCACTTGTCAATCAGGCTATAGAATTGAAAAAGGCTTTTCGGATACCCTTCAGCGAATACTCAATATCGGAATCAGGCCGCCGCCAGCGGAGATATTGATAATGGAACTGTCGGATACCCGGGCCATTCCACCCGCATACTTCCCGTTGAATGCAAAGAAATTCATGTTAACCTTTTTGGGTTCAAACCGAAGCCCGGACGCGTCATAGACTGGAAGCTGGATCACCGGTATCGGGATATACTCCTGCACCACATATCGTTCCTTGAGAGCGGTCTGGATCACCGATTCCCATTCTCCATCACTCATCTCCCGTCCGATGGCCACATTCTTACCGCCATACAGACCGATCGGCTTCATGACCATGTTGGCGCGATTCTCCCGGATGAAATCAAGCAGCGACACGGTCTGATTCTGATACTGTGTCGGCTTATCGTCCACCAACCGGGTCCAGGGGACATGCTGCTGCACGACATCGCGTTCTTCTTCCGTCAGATTCGGCTGCATTTCGTCGGACTGGAGCACGGCCATCAGGGATTTCTTGCCGGCCAGTTTGGAGTTCAGTGGGTTTGCCATACAGATCGCACCATCTTTATACGCATTCCACAATGCGGTAAACTGATCCTTGTGCGTGATCCACCATTGAGTCGCACCCCGCCGATAGACCAACTCCACATGCTTCCCTTCGACCATCAGCTTTCCGTTTTCGTACGTGCAGTCCTGGGGTTGAGCCACGATGCAGTCATGACCCTGGTTACGGAAGTATTTCTGAAGCACAAACAGCTCTTCCATTGTGGGATCGAGATCAAAAAAAGTGTGGATCAGTATCCGGGGTTTTCCGGTGCCGTCCCATCCATAGTACCGGTAACTGTCCAGCAGACTCTCGAGAACATTCTGCATGAAATGGTCACGATCGATCGTGTATTCTTTCGCCAGTTCTTTCATCGCGGGAGTTTCCAGGAGCAGATCCACCTGAATATCGGAATAGCCGGGACCACCGGGTGTATCGCAGTTGAACTCGCAGAACTGGAGATGATCTCCTTCCATGAACGCATCGAGACGGGCGTGCTGGACCTTGTTGGGGTATTTCGTTCGGATGTCAGCCAGTTCGTTTTCGCCGGGAGCCATCTCGAACAGCGGGAGATATTTGGGATCCTCGAAGTAGAGGTTGGAAACCTTTTCCAGACAGCTCATGATGATATTGGTCACTCGCCTAACCTGTTCCATCTGCGTGGGAGATAAAAATGCGGGTTTCATGAATGTCGGGAACGGCTTCCCGCTGGACAGGCATCGCTCTTCCACATACCGTGCGGTGAGATGCTTCATTGCCTCGTGTCCAGAGACGCCGGAAGACTCCAGTTGTCTCAATATATCATCGTACTTTTTCTCAACGGTGGTCACAAATGAATCCTGCATGAAAAACCTCCTGTCTGTATGCTGGTCGACATATCTCATCTTCGACGGTGGTGTCTGAAGGAGAGAATATGTGAATCGATGGCTGTATCATTTATAGCCCGGCGATCTGGGCTTTTTCAAACCGGATACCACGGGGACCGAAATACCCCCGAAATGTCTCCATTTCCCGGCAGAATGTGCAATGACGCATCCCACTGACCACATTCCCCGTGACACTCCCCCCTCGGAGCGGCACAACGGATCCATCGGATCGGAACTCGTATCCGGTACGGATTTCGCCCAGATAGTTGCCTGCGACGGGTTGCGGATCGAATGTGGAAAATTGAACGACGAGGATCACGCGATCGCGGCTCCGCAGAAGATCATTCCAGGAAGTGTTTCCGGGTGGTATCTCGAAATTGGCAAAATCCCCGGTTGGTTCCATTCCCAGATAATCGGCATATTGTTTTGTGGCCCAATATTGCACCAGCCGGCCGTCTGTGATGATCGGTACCCGGCGGCCGGGAAGTCCCTCCGAATCAAACCGGTAGGAATGAGAAGCTCCCGGTACAAGGGCATTGGAATATATCGTCAACGATTCTCCCCGGATTTCGTCGGGAATGACCGGCTCCCCGATACGAAACAGCGAGGCGTCGCTGAATCGGGCCATTGCGGAGGAGTGATACTGGAAATACTGTAACAGAATCGACAAGGCATCTCCGGTCAGCACAACCGGGCATTCGCCGGAGCGGGGTATTTCGGTCTTGGCTGCGTCCTGAGCGTATTTCGCAAAGCGCTGAAAATCCTGCTCCATCCTGAAGTATTTCAATCCGGGTACGGAATAGATTTCCCAGTATTCGGTATCGGAATGTCCGTTTTGATAGAGCAGGCAGATATCCCACAGGAGATCCGTATGTTCAGAGCATACATCGACGCCCTCACTGTTGATCAACCGGCGTTCGAGATATGTCAGAAAGAATTCCGAACTGGAGATGGATATATGCTTTTCCCGGGTGGTACACGCTTCCAGGCGGTCGGTCAGAGCGTCCATTGTGTTCCATGGATTCTGTTTGATTTCCAAGTCCGCATCACAAAAATCCGGATAAGACAATCCCCCGGGTGTGAGCCGATACGGCGGATTGCCCTGGATCGACGCCTTCTCAACGCCATCCTCAATTTTTCCTTCGATATCCCGTTCGCCAGGCAGAAGCGAGATCTGGATCGACCCGGAGAGGATATTCTGGGCGTTGGAGTTGGCTGAATGGACTGGAGTGAACAGCTCCACATGATAGCTCTCATCATCAACGACCCGAATCGATTCGCGTGTGCCGAAACTGGAGAACAATTGATGAACGTGCCTGTTTTTCCGGGTAACGATCCAGGATGTGATCCGGGGATTCTGTTCGAGTGCTTTGCGAATCTTATCCAACATTTTATGATCTCCTGATTTATCTATGGAACGATTAACTCACGGTCATCCGACCAATGCCCGCATTTTCAGATGAGGACCGCCGATTGCGACGGGAACCTGTTCCTTGTGTCCTTTCTGACAGATTCCCAGTCCCATGAAGTCCAGAGTGGCTCCCGTCATGGAGATGGACTTCAGCAGATCCGGCACAAATCCGGTGATGACAACCGGAGAATAGCACGTATTCGTGAGTCTGCCATTTTTTATTTCAATGGCAAAGGGAGATTCCACCTGAATTCCCCAGTTTTTGGGATCTTCCATTCCGTTGCTGCCGTGAGGCATGTATAATCCCTGATCAATACTCGCAATCATATTGTCCAGGGAGTCGGTTCCGGGTCCGAAATAGGTGTTGCTCATTCGCGCATAGACCTTATGGCCATACGATTGACGGCGGCCATTGGCGGTTCGGGGATACTGAAGGAGTGTGGCGGAGCGATGATCGGTCAGTGTCCGGCGGAGAATTCCTTTTTCGATGATGCAGGTTTCCGATGACTTCATTCCCTCGTCATCAAAGAAATAGCTCCCGGACAATCCCGGATAAGCAGGGGAGTCATAGAGATCCACCTTTTCCGATGCCACGGTCTGATCCAGGTATTCGACCGCTTTGGCTCGTTTTTTCAGGAACATATCCGATTCGACGCCATGTCCGAATGCCTCGTGAGCGATTACTCCCGCCAGTTCAGGTCCGCCAACTACATCATAGATACCCGGTTCGACATGACCGGCGGAAAGCAGCAGTTCAGCTTCATGAACCAACGTATTCAGAGATTGCGGATCGATCCGGGCGGCTTCAAATCCTGCCTGACGGCCGTTGCCATTGTGGTGATGTTTGGAGATCCGCCCATCCGATACAATGATGGATGGCACACATTGAGTATGCAGCAACTCCTGAAAGAGATTTTTCGTTCGATTGACATATATTTTTCGAGTGGTGATTTCGCCGTAGCGTACGGATGATGCAACGATCCGAGGGCTCATTGTCTTGAGTTGTTCGCGAATCTGCATGACATGGTCGATCTTTGCGGCCAGGCTCAGCTTCCGGGGATCTTCCTCGAAAGGGGAGATGAAATCTTCGGACCAGGGCTCTCCGGGCGCATAGACGGCCTCCGGTGGTTTCACAGCGACCTGTTTGACCAGGCGCCGGGCATTGTCCCATAAATGGGATTCGCTGGTATCGGAACTCCCCAACTCCACCATATATCGACCATTGTATATGGAAAGAACCACACCTCGGCCGGGAGAAAAGGACCGAATCCGCGTCTCCCGGTCCGTGACCGTGACAAATGTGCCTTCCTGTTGGGTGAAGAGTGCCTGAGCAAACGGGAAGGTCTGTTCCAGATATGTTACAAGATCGGTCATGACTGAGCGCAACATCTGATTTTCAATATCATTCATGGTGAATCCTGACGTATGGGGTGAAACATCAAAAATGATTCATACCACAGTTCTGCGTGGCGATTCATGTTTCCGGCCCCTAATAAAACAGATAATCTTCGTCGAAGTCAATGTTCTTATATTTCAGAAGATGGATCCCAGATACTCCGGAATCCTTCTCCCAGGACCTGATTTACACTGCTGACGATCATGAATGCGTGAGGATCGATTTCTCGGACAATTTCGCGCAATTGAGCGGTCTGCCGGGGTCGCACCACGATCATCACCATTTTGCCGTTCTGGTGACTGTAAGCGCCTTCGATCGGGATATACGTCGCGCCCCGATGCAACTCCACCATGGCGCGTGCGGCGATTTCCGTTGTCCGCTGACTGATGATCAGCACTTTCTTGGAAATGTTCAGCGTATCGATAAAAGCATCGATGGTGAAGCAGTTGATCAGAATCGCTAGCAGTGAATACATGCCGATGTCCATGGATTTCAAGCAGATTCCAGCGCTGGCTCCCACAATAAAATCAATCAGTAACAAGGCACGTCCGATATTGATTCTGGAGTAGTGATTCAGAATCCGGGCGATAATATCGGTACCGCCGGTCGATGCATTCCGGTTGAAGATGACTGCCATGCCGATGCCTGTCAGTAAATCACCAAATATAACCGCTATGAGCAGATCATCGGTCAGTTTTTCCCATGGGAGTATGGCAGAAAATGCATCGATCAGGATCGACAATGACACACTGGATAAAATGGTCCGAAGCCCGAATCCTTTCCCCAGAATAAAAAATCCGAGGATGAACAGAAAAACATTCATGATCAACATGCTGCCACCAACCGGGAGGTTGAATGTGTGATGCAGAATCACGGCAATCCCCGAAACACCTCCCGCAGCGATTTTGTTGGGGACTAAAAACAAATCCAATCCCAATGCGACGAGGCTCAGGCCGACTGCTATCCCCAGATAGTCCGCGAATTGATTCATCGTTCGTTTACTTTTCACATCCATCTCCTTTATCGAACACCCGAAAACGGGCTAAGACGATGGAGTAAATCTAAGTGGAACAGAAATGTCAATTGGATTATCAGGTGAGACGGACCGCCGATTCCGGTCTCGTGAGTTCCGGATTTGAATTGGTCTTCTGATCGGGCTCTGGATTTAGACAGGTTCCGGAATCCTGTGTTATGATAGTGTCAGCGCAGTTATCGCCTGCACATAAGACCTAACGCAATGCATCATCGAACATGATCATGGTATTGAACAGAGTGAATGATCGATGTTGCACGAAATCGCTAATCAGGGGAGGATGGACTGTATGAAGGTGAAATGGTTTATCATCAGTGTAATGGTTTTATTGACAACGGGGATTCTGTTGGCGGAGATTCCGCAGCAGATCAATTATCAGGGCTGGCTATCCGATCCGTCGGGAGAGCCTCTTTCGGGTAACTATTCCATCACATTCCGATTGTTCGATGCCGAGACGGCCGGAACGGAACTCTGGACGGAAACACAAACGGATGTGTCGGTTGAATCCGGACTCTTTCATGTGATCCTGGGAATTATCACACCCATATCATTGGATTTCAATGGGTATTATTGGCTGGAAATCCAGGTGGAGCAGGAAACTCTGTTACCCCGGCAAGCCATTAGCAGCGTCGGCCAGGCGGTTCGGGCTTCTCAGGCGGAAGATGTCCAGGGAATGGATATCAATCCCCGGAGTATCAGTGTGGGGAGTGGCCTGGTGATCGATGAATCGGGCCGATGGGTCGGTGATCCTACAGGACTCGCCGGACCAACCGGTCCCCTGGGCCCGCAAGGCGTACCGGGTCCGACAGGAGAAATTGGTCCGCAAGGTCCGCAGGGTATCCAGGGCATTCCGGGCTCGACGGGTCCGCAAGGTCCAGTTGGAGCTCAGGGTCCGCAAGGCGTACCGGGTCCGACAGGAGAAATTGGTCCGCAAGGTCCGCAGGGTATCCAGGGCATTCCGGGCTCGACGGGCCCGCAAGGTCCAGTTGGAGCTCAGGGTCCGCAAGGAGTGCAGGGTCCGACAGGAGAAATTGGTCCGCAAGGTCCACAGGGTATCCAGGGCATTCCGGGCTCGACGGGCCCACAAGGTCCAGTTGGAGTTCAGGGTCCGCAAGGAGTGCAGGGCGTGACCGGAGCGATTGGCCCGCAAGGCGCTCAGGGTATCCAGGGAGTTCGGGGTCCGACCGGCCCCCAGGGAATCACAGGCCCGATCGCAGGTGTCAATGGCCAGGTCATTTACAATGACAACAACACTGCTGCCGGCGCTGAAGTTTATTACAATGATGGCACAGGCTATCTGGGTGTCGGGACTAGCACGCCCAATCATCCGTTGACGGTCAATGGCGGGATTGGTGTTTATGGCGAAACGGTGAATACTGATTCCAGATATCACGGAGAATTCATCGAGAAAGGGTGGAATATCTGGAACAGCGGGACCATCTCATACGTCCTGGATTCGAGTTGTCCAGTCGGCTCCATGGTGACTCAGACGACCACTCATACCTGGTGCCATAGCTCCAAGATTCTGCTGGATTCTACGCAGAACTATGAAGTCGAAGGCTGGGTGAAATGGATGGGTGATGGAACGTCGGGAACATGGTATTTTTCAGTGCAAGACTGGGATATCAATGGCACTGCGATCAGTGGTGATGGAACATGGTGGCATTATCCCATTTCCGGAGCGACTCCTCCCACTGCATGGACAAAATATCGGTTCATCGTCGGTCCGAATGGCGGAGCGAAAAATCATGCCTCGAACGCCAGATACATCAGTGTGGGCTGGATCGCGAATTACACAACCGGCACCGGGACCTATCGCTTCGCGGGATGGAAAATCAAACCACTCACCAATTATCCGGGCAATTCGTTGACATTGACCAATGACGGCCGGATCGGTGTTGGAGTCACATCCCCATCCTATCTGATTCATACCAGTGGAGGGGCCTATTGCACCGGAACGAGTTGGGTCAATGCATCCTCCAGGGAATACAAGGAGAATATCCAGAACCTCGAGATCGGGGATGCCCTGGATGCCTTGAAACAACTCAATCCCACCCGCTATTATTACAAATCCGATCCGGAAGAAGAATACCTTGGATTTATCGCGGAAGATTTGCCGGAGCTGGTATCCATGAAAGATCGGAACGGAGTCAATCCGGTGGATGTGCTGGCGGTTTTGACAAAAGTTCTTCAATATCAGCAGAAGATCATCGAGGAGCAGAATGATCGGATCACAGATCTGGAAACGCGAATAAACGACCAATAACCTCTGCATCCAGACGAAAAACAAAACCCCGAATCCGATGTCTGTTGGATTCGGGGTTTTTATTATGGATTTTACCCATTAACTGCCGGATGGCAGTGATGTGTTATATTGGATCAACACACGATCCGGAGCCCATGGCTGCCAGGAATATTAACTGCGCATCACCTGAGGATACGGTACCATCACCATTACAATCTGCCGCACATGCTTCTACATGGGTTGGTGTGTAGGAACCGAGTGCGATGAGGTATGCACGCTGGGCGTCTGCCGAGGAAAGCAGTCCATCTGCGATAACATCGCCGGAATGGATACAGACACTGGGTGTCGGAGTAGATGTCGGACGAGTCGTGGGTGTGGAGGTCGGAGCCGCAGTCGGTGTTCGGGTGGGTGTGCGTGTCGGCGTTCGGGTCGGCGTCCGAGTGGGGGTTCGCGTTGGCGTGTTTGTCGGCGTTCGGGTCGGTGTCCGTGTGGGAGTGGGGGTTAAAGTCGGTGTCTGCGTGGGCGTGTCTGTCGGTGTAAAAGTCGGAGTATCGGTTGGCCCGGGCGTTGGCGTAAATGTCGATGGAATCGGAGTCGGAGTCCAGGTGGGCGCAACCGGTGATGGTGTCGGTGTCGCGAGTTGGGTGTAATCATATAAATAGGTTGATCCGGAGTTCATGCCCCGGTCATCATCCTGATAGGAACCGGTAATGATCCGATCCCCATTGATGCTCACAGAAAAACCAAAATAGTCTTCCTGGGCTGCATCAGATGCGGTCAGTTTGATATGACGGAACCAATACCCGCCATCATAGGCAAAAACATAGGCAGCTCCCGCATTCACCAGAATTTCATCATCACTGTTCGTTCCAATGATGGCTCTGCCATTGTCAACAGATACACTATAGCCAAAAAGATCGGCATCGGTGGCATCCGCAGCAGTCAGCTTGTTGATCTGGGTCCACGTCGTGTCCACACGGACGAAAGCGTACGCTGCCCCGGATGATACACCGAAATCATCGTCTCCATCCGCACCGGCGATCACATGGATATCGTCAATATCCACATCCCGTCCGAAAAAGTCTTCGGTATCGGCATCATCCGCCACCAGTTTGGCCTGCTGGGTCCAGTTTATGCCAGTGTAAAAGAAAACATAGGCAGAACCAGCATCCTCCAGATTGGGGCCATTATCATGGTACGCACCAACAACAATGTAATCCCCATCGATCGCCACGGAGTTCCCGAAATTGTCCAGGGCTTCTCCATCACTCGCAAGCAGTTTTTGCTGCTGAATCCAGCTTGTTCCATTCTGAGTATACACATACGCTGCACCAGCCAGAGATCCCAACTGATAATCCCCTTCCGCTCCAGCAACAATCCGGGTGCCGTCAATGGCCACGCTCCTGCCGAAATTAGCACCGGCAGCGCCGTCCATGGCCAGGATTTTGGCCTGTTGTGTCCATGTCGATCCATTGAAGTAGAAAACATAGACAGAACCCGAGTTATTGCCGCGATCGTCATCCAGATAAGCACCGATGACCGCATAACTGCCACTGATATCGACCGCGTATCCGAACCGGTCGTAAGCGGCTCCATCCGAAGCCACCAACTTGGCCTGCTGAACCCATGTCGTGCCGTTGAAGTAGAGGATATACGCGGAACCCGCACCATCACCATTGTCATCATCGCCATACGCTCCTACAATGGCATAATTCCCGGACACAGCGACTGAATAGCCATAGTAGTCGTTTGCCTGCCCATCGCTGGCGGTCATCTTGACCTGGGCAGAGATGGGTAACATCGCTCCCATCGAAAAAATCACTGACAACACAATCGCCAGGCATCTGACATTGCTCACGATGCGATTTATCGTTCTTATTCCATCATGCATGACAAACCCTCCCCGGAGATATAAATAACTCCTGCTGAATTGAGATAACGCCAATAATCTAAACTCTGATAGCTATATCGTAAGAGTAAAACGATCTATCTCTGTGCGAATACCCAAATTTACCAACTCCCTGTTAAACGATTCTAGTCGCTTCATGAATGCTGAGTCAAATGGAAATTCATCGGTCGAGGTCAGCCGAAAAGCCTTTTTCCGCTGCAAAAACTTGAAAATCAACTCCAGTCTCCACCTTCGATACGATTTTCAAACAGCATCTAAGAGGGTGTTGACAGTATCTTTTCTGGTGTACAGGTTCTTTTTGGTTTTTTTTGAATACGTGAAATAGCGTCAACCCCCTCAAAAGAATATTATTACCAAGAACACATCAATCGGATTTTCCCACGAAATTGTTGCATGTTATAATAAAAAGGATTGTATCCCTTCACGGGAGCTGCCATCATTACAAGGGCACATGCTGAATTTTTATCCCCGATGGCAACCATTAACGATCCGGATCGTGGAACAGAATATCCATCATCCCAGAATCACGGAAACCGGAAACACAGCAATGTGTATGGAAAATGATACGGTAAAAGGGAGTAACAATGTGAGACAGGAAATCAGCACAATCATCATCGTGAGCAGCATTTTTTTGATGGGGATTTTGTCAGTCAACGTATCCGCTGTGGAGTATGTCAACTCCATCACATGCAAATACTGCCATTCAGCAGCATATTCGACCTATCAGACATCCACACATACCCGACAGATGTGTGACGTGACGGAGGAAACGATGGCGTGTGATGCTGACGAATCCGGCTCCAATGATTTCAAAGATGGATTCAGTCTGGATGGCACCCATGCATTTGACAGTCAGTGGATTCCGTTTACGGAAACCGGTGGGGCGGCCGGAGACTATGCCCCTCGGCTATCGGAATCCAACGGTCGATACACCGTGACGATCGGAGAACTGACGCTCGAGATCACAAAACTCGCCGGTTGCTCCGGATTGTGGCGGCAACACTATCTGGCACGCTGGGGCAGCAGTGAATACATCACGCCCCTTCAATACAATTTTGATTCAAGGGAGTGGGTGCCATACCTCCCCGAAAACTGGTACACCTGGACCGACAGCGATGGTGACGGCCGCCTGGATCCGGATGAGCCGGTAACCGGAGTCGTTTATCGAACCGGTGACACGCCGGTCAGCCTCGGGAAAACAGACCACTCCTGGCAACACCAGTGCATGGGATGCCATGTGACCGGCCTGGTCCGCATGGAGCAGAATCAGAATGGTGAATGGCTGGGAAGACCCAATGAGCAGTTCCGGGACTACAATATCGGATGCGAATCCTGTCATGGTCCGGGAAGCGATCATGTCGCCGGCGGAGGAGACCCATCCAAAATCATCAACCCCTCCACCCTTAATTTTGTCCGCAAATCGGAGATCTGCGGGCAGTGTCACAGCCGCGGAACAAGCTCCGCCGGTTCCTTCCCCTTTCCCTGGGATGAATCCGAAAATAAAGGCTATATTCCCGGTCAGGTTCTGTCCGGATTTTTCCGGGAGAATGGGAATACCTGGCCCGATACCACCTCCCGTCAGAACCATCAGCAATTCATCGACCTGAAAAACAGTCCCCACTGGAGCGCTCAGGTGGGCTGTTGGCAGTGTCATAATTCCCACAATGAAACCGGCCTGGAAAAGATGCTCCAATTCGAAAATGATTTCAATACGTTATGCAACCAGTGTCATGGAGAACTCACCGGTTCCGTTCTGACCAACCATTCCCATCATGCATTCATCGAGATGACCAGCGCCAGCCGGTGCAGCAACTGCCACATGTCAAAAGTCTCGACCTCCGCAGCCGATTACGATATCTCTGCCCACACATTCCATCCGCTGGCTCCACAAAAAACACTGGATTATCAGATGCCCAATTCCTGTGCATTATGCCACAATAAAAACAGGCATGGCGAAGGAGCTGCAGATGGAAACCATAGCGACTGGTCGGAATCAACGGACCGGACGATCGCCCAGTGGGCCGACAGCTATTGGGACAAATGGTTCGACAATCCGGTCCCGCAGGTGAAGATCGGTGCCAATCAATATCTGTATCGCCCGGACGATGACATGATTGTTTTCATGGAAGCGTCTAATCAGGGACCCACCATTCCCGTTACCGTATACATTGCGCTGGAGATTTTCGGGCAGTTTTATTTCTTCCCGTCCTGGAACTCCGTTCCGGGCGGATTCCCCATGACATGCGTCACCGGGATGGATATCGATCCATTCCCGCTGCTCTCATTTACAATGGTTCCCGAAATACCCAATGGCCGATTCAACTGGTACCTGGCAGCCATCGATACCGACGGTAACCTGGTCGGCGACCTCAGCGTGGCTCCCTGGATGTTTGAATCCGAATAAATGATGGTCGCTGGCCGTTTGCCGTAATCGCTGATTATCGGGATTTACGGTCGGGAGTGGTGAGAAAGGCAAACAGGGAGGGTTGGCGGTAATTCGAATACACGGGACAATGGCCGCTATGTTTGCAGCTCGATCGGCACACCTCCACATTCACCCTGGGACGGCTTTTTTTCCGGGGACACGTCAGATATGTTTTCATTTTTGGGTTCTCTCCCGCTCGATTGGTTACTCTGTTGTTCCCCATGGTGAATCTCCCGTTGGTGTGGCACCATGACCATTTAACTCGAATTTCCATAAAAAATCAATACTCCCGATCAGCGGGTATTGACACGGTCCCTTATGGTTTTCACCAGCCATCCACATACCAGACGAATCATTTTTTATCATCATGAAGTGAACCGAAAGCATTCATGAACGCCACCCGTTCCGCCACTGTGGCTGGTCGCCAGCGTTTCCGGGCAATTCGTCGTCTGATGTCATCGTGATTCAGTTTCAGGCTGGTCACCAGCCGGCCATCGATCGTGAAAATATGAACCCGCATTTTGGGTCCGATAATGGCCATGGTGCGATGCTGATCATCCCACAGATAGCAATCCGGATCTGCCTGTCGGGTGTCCATGGTGGCAGCCGGAATCGGTCGGTTATCGTGTACCCGATCTGTGGCATGCTGTGTCCGGCGAAGCTGCCTGCGGCTGAATTGAGATATGGCATGCATGATGTCTTTCATGCGATGGGGTATCCCCCGGAGTAAGTCGTTTTTAACGTGTAGTTGCATCGGGACGGGTGTTCCCCGGATGGTGTCTTCCATTTTTTTTAATTTGTCTCGAGTGGATAGAATCACCCGGTAAATACGCTCATAACGGCTCTCCGCCAGATAGTCCAGCACATGTTCATCCGGCAGGTTTCCCAGGACATTCAAATCCAGTTGGAACTGACCGGTCCGGCTTCGGGATTCCACTGCCTGGATAGTGAGCGCGATGCGATCCATGGGAGCACCATCTGCACCGGTGATATTCAGGGACAGATAACCACACGTGATCTGAGCCAAAATATCATAGGCTTTGGATGTCTTTCCGAAACCGTGCATCAGGCGTTGTTTCAAATCCCGGCCGGGCAGATAATACCCGATCAGCTCTGCATCCTCTTCGAAAAGCACTCCGGGATCCGGATAGGAGCGATCCATGAGAAATTGGAGAAAATCCAGCCATTCCGGTATCCCGTTGGCCTGATACCCGGCAAATACATGATGGGATTCCGGTGGGGATGCATGGATACACGATGCACTCTCGCAGAAGTAACAGTAAATCCGACCTTTCTGAAAAGCACCGGATCTGGCGGCGATCTCTGTCAGTGCATATCTGATCTGATCGTCCAGTGAAGGCTCGATCCGGATCGAACAGCCACCCGGTCCCGGTTCCAATCCGATCTGCAGCGTGAGGGGAGTCGATTGGCGAATCTGCGGATGAGAACCAAGATGGATTCGGATCTGTTCCTGTATGACGTTTCGGAAATGGTCTGTCAGCGACAATGGGAGTTCGGCTTTCCGGGATGGAACTCCGGATTTGGATGTTTTATTTTCTTTTCTGGAGTTGTGACGATCAGAACTCACCGGGAGATCTCCTAAACGAACGGGAATCATATCCCACGTATCGCATGTGGAGTATAGCACCAATGGTGATTTGTCCCCAATACCCATGCGGAGCAAAAGTCAGAACCGCTGATTACGCTGATTAATCGGATGTCGCTGATGGCGGAGTGCCGTTGCAGTGCGGATGGACTGGAATAATCGCTTGACACGAAAGGGAAATGACGGTTGGCAAAGGATTGCTGCAGGGTAAAGGCCTGAACCGCTGATTACGCTGATTAACCGGATGTCGCTGATGGCGGAGTGCCGTTGCAGTGCGGATGGAATGGAATAATCGCTTGACACGAAAGGGAAATGACGGTTGGCAAAGGATTGCTGCAGGGTAAAGGCCTGAACCGCTGATTACGCTGATTAACCGGATGTCGCTGATGGCGGAGTGCCGTTGCAGTGCGGATGGAATGGAATAATCGCTTGACACGAAAGGGAAATGACGGTTGGCAA
>CAZELM010000070.1:0-14910 GCA_964512995.1 uncultured bacterium | reverse complement strand
TTAATTCGAGAAAATAGCCTGAAAGACAGTCTTATAATGTGACTCTCAACAGAGGTCCGGATTCTCTTTCAGAAGAATGTTTCCACGCTGAAGAAAGCGTGGCTCCATTGAAGCTACACCGTATGAGGAGACTGTATGAGAACTTGGCCAGTTTCCACGCTGAAGAAAGCGTGGCTCCATTGAAGCTGTAGCGCCTCCTGCTGATAATCAACATCGCCAGCGAGTTTCCACGCTGAAGAAAGCGTGGCTCCATTGAAGCATCTCCATTTCTATCTTTTAATAACATAGAGATATGTTTCCACGCTGAAGAAAGCGTGGCTCCATTGAAGCTCTATTTCTCGGACTTTTTCATTGATAGCTCGCATCGTTTCCACGCTGAAGAAAGCGTGGCTCCATTGAAGCCTCTTTTTTTATCGCGACTTTGCTATTTGCAAACAGGTTTCCACGCTGAAGAAAGCGTGGCTCCATTGAAGCCAAAAATTAGGCATTGGTCCGATCCCTGTGATTCCGGTTTCCACGCTGAAGAAAGCGTGGCTCCATTGAAGCCCCGCTATCGCGGTGTTAAGTGGAATCCTCAGCGAGGTTTCCACGCTGAAGAAAGCGTGGCTCCATTGAAGCTAGTCAGTAAAGATACATCTTCTGATAGAGTTGTTAGTTTCCACGCTGAAGAAAGCGTGGCTCCATTGAAGCTCAATGTTTCGGTGCTGTTCATATCCGCACCTGCCGGTTTCCACGCTGAAGAAAGCGTGGCTCCATTGAAGCTTAGCCTCAATATGCGTTTCTGCAATATACTGTTTTGTTTCCACGCTGAAGAAAGCGTGGCTCCATTGAAGCCAGACATGATGAGATTGATTTCGAGCGATCATACCTGGTTTCCACGCTGAAGAAAGCGTGGCTCCATTGAAGCTGAGTGTCTCCCAAAAACAAGATCAGAGTATAACGACGTTTCCACGCTGAAGAAAGCGTGGCTCCATTGAAGCCCGTCTCCGAATTGTTCCCACGCCTGGCGGAATCTGTTTCCACGCTGAAGAAAGCGTGGCTCCATTGAAGCTCCTTAGAAACACATCTTCATGGAACAGAGATATGGGATTACCGTCATCGTCTAATCCACGGCGGATGTCGGATGTATTACGGGGGACATAAACCCATCCGATTTCCTGCACATAATAAATGATTCGGGAGTGGACGGTTTTTTATTCAGTCGGTTGAGTCATAAAAACAATCCTGTCGTTTCTGGAGGAAGAGGTATATTATAATCAATCCGTTCTCACGGAGGTGGATCGCCCGCAGGGGTGAGCGTAAGAGACCCTCTTTGGAGGGTCTTTTATTTTTGAGGGTTCGGAAGAGTTCCTCAAATAAACACATTTTATTATGCAATAATTCTGTGCGTGGAAGGCGGTTGAGCTTATCTCGGGAGATCTGAAAACACGACTGGAGGGGTGTATGTGCGGGATTATTTTTCTCTTTCAGCCCTCATCCTCATTCCAATAATGTGTAAAATCGATCGATGTCCGGAACCGTCACTGCTGACCGAATCAGCCGATTCAACCGATCCAGATCATCTATCGTCTCGATGATCTGCCGGATCGCATCCGGAACCACTCCGAACCGCGTCTCCAACACATCGATCACCGCGACCCGCGCAGTCAGGACCGCTCCCTTTTCGATCCCTTTCTTGATGCCCTTCTCAATGCCTTTCTCGATACCCTTTTCGAATCCTTTCTCGATCCCTTTCTCGAATCCTTCCTTTCTCAGTTTTTCAGCGATGGTCATCAACTCACCTCCCATCTTCTCCGATAATGTCCCATCTACGATGGTTTTCAAACGATCCACGCTCAACTTCTCGACTGCATACAGAATATAGCGAAAGATCATCTCAACGTATTCATTGAGTCCCTCGTTTTCCATCAGCCCTTTCAGAAGACTGAACATATCCACCAGTCGCCGCACGATTTCCGGATCCCGGATGTATTTCATGAGCATCAGACCGATCCGCAGCGGAATATCTCCCCGGATACTCTCATCCGGGAGATGCGGCAGATCATAGAGCAAAAACGCGAAGTCCGGCAGGTAGCGATGGAATTCCGCATCCATCTCCACCATCAACCCGGAGAAGCGGTTTCCCGGTTCCCATGTCTGCTTACCGTGATAGATCACGGCCGGGATGATCAACGGAAGTGGTTTCCTGCCATTCTGACGGATGTGCAGTTTCCAGATGTTGACCATGTAGCCCAGCAACTGGAGCGCTGTCAGTCGGTCCGGATAGCTCTTGTGCTCGAACAGAAAATAGATGTAACCCGGTTTCCCAGCCAGCTCCACCCGATACAATATGTCCGAAAAAGATTCCCTTTGGTTGTCCTCGATGAAACTGTCCTTCTGGATCTCGGCGGATTCCAGGTCCAGGATTTGAACAATCGGTTCCGGGAGATAATATCTCAGAAAATCCTTCGCGACTTCCTTGTTCTGAAGGAGTTGGCGGAAGAAACGGTCATGGGGGTTCGATACGGTGTTCATGATCTTAGTGTACTTTGATCAGCTGTGTTGTCAAGAATGGCAGGTTTCAAACTGGTTGCGGAACTGGTTTGATTTCCGGTATTCATCGAATTGCGAATCGACTTCTAAGAATTATCTGAAACGAATTCGCGAGGGCAATTACCGTAAATGGCGACAAATGCGTTTTTTGCCGGGATTCATGCCATGCCATACACCAACCACTGCCAGCATTGCTGGGTGCATGGAACGCCGAAGCATGAGCAAATGCTATTCGAGCAGTTACGACAAATTCTAAAAAAAACTGGGTCGGTTACAGAAAAGATCCCGTACGTGACGTTTATTCTGTATGATGAGCCAACCACACACCCTCAGTTCCTGAACATCATGGAAACCGCTTCTCAGGAAAGACTGATCTCGGAGCAATTCTTTCTGCCCACGAACGATGGACTGAATTGCCGCTCCCGCATTCACGCACCCGTTCGCATTTTTTGATAAAAAACGTCGATTTCCCGGAGCCATACTCCGGCAAGATGGCTCAGTTTCCGGGCAATCTCCCCATACGCATTCCGTTTTTCCTGATCGGACAACTCGTTCAGCCAATGAAAAAACGGCCATTCCAGTTGTTGTCTGAGCAACTCCTCTGTTTCAGAAAAATTCTTTGGAAATGCGCCGGTCCGGAATGCCAACAGATTCCCGATCGCTCGTTTCAGGCATTGTTTTCCCAGCAGATATGACAGATTGTCCCAAATCTCATCGCCGGTCATCCAGTATGCATAAACTAAATTACGGGCCATACGAGCGACCATTTCCGCGTTTCTGGCCAGATCATCGGCGAAATCCTTGACGGTGGGATCGGGAAACGGATTCGTTCCATAGAGGACCACGGCATTCACCGTGTGCGACTGCAGAGCCTCTCTTGACATAGCCGGCAACTCATCCAATCCATATATATTGCAATAACCAACTCGCGCTTCCAGCCAAGCAGCACGGATCAAACGCAATGCTGAATCATCCACGGTATCAATGACCACTGTCAAATCGATGTCGCTCCGGCCCGGTTCGGCTTCTCCCCTCGCCCAGCTTCCAAACAGTATGACGCTGACTAATCGGTTGTCCAGTCTGGAGCGCAATGCGTCCACCAATTGCCGGCAGTACCGATCACACGCCTGCTGGTTTTCAGGATATTCCGGCTCAAACCTGTCCTGATCGGGATGTTTTGCCATAACGCGATTCCTTTCCATACGATAGTTATTTCGAGCCGCTGAACACACGATATCCGGGACAGCCGGTGATACCGCGGACATCCGGAGTTGCCCTTGCTGTTTCTGCCGGATTCCTTACATCCTGAAGCCAGTCATGCGGCGGCCGGATCCGGTCACAGGTAAATGATCACGATCTGAGCCAGAAGCACACGCATGATCATTGTCAGAGGATAGACAGTCGCATAGCCGATGGAAGGCGCTTCTGAATCAGTCGCATTGGTGACATACGCCAGCGCCGGCGGATCGGTCATACTGCCGGCCAGCAACCCACACAGCGTCAGATAATTCAGCTTCAGAAAGATCCGCCCGATGCATGCAACCAGGAGCGGCGGGATAAAGGTGATGCACATGGCCAGCATCATCCATTTCAATCCGTCTCCATGAACGAGCGTCGACACAAACTGATCTCCCGCACGCAATCCAACACAGGCCAGAAACAGGGAGATCCCTATTTCACGCAGCGTATAGTTGGCGCTTACGGGCAGATACCACACCAGAGGTCCGATCCGGCCGATCCGGCTCAACACAATGGCAACCAGCAATGGCCCCCCTGCCAGACCCAGCTTCATCGGTATAGGCAATCCTGGCAGATGAAACGGATAGCTTCCCAGAAGCACTCCGATGGATATTCCAACAAATAACGGTACCATCATGGGATGATTGAGTTCTTTCGGTGCGTTCCCCAGTTCATCGGCAGCTCTGACCAGTGCCTCTTCGGTGCCCACAACCGATAGCCGATCGCCAAACTGAAGCCGGACTCCGGAACTGACCGGCAATTCAATATCCGCCCGGGATATCCGTGCAATGTTGACGCCGATCCGCTGTCTGAGGTTCAGTTCCTGAACGCTCTTGCCGATAGCGGCTTTTTTGGTGACAATCAGCCACTTCCATACGAGATCACTCTTGACCTCCGTCAGATCGACCTGGCTCTCATGACCGATGACGATCTGCAGTTTCCGGAGTTCCTCCTCCGGACCCACACACAACAGGATATCTCCGAGATGCAGCGTCATGTCTGGTTGCGCCAGGTTCACAACGCCATCGTGCATGATCCTGGAGATCACCACACCGGCATCGGCTGCGATGGGTATGTTTCTGACCAGCAATCCGTCCAGATTGGGATTCTGGACTTCCAGATTCATGATCCCGACATGAATCCGGTGTTCCGCCTCATCCTGAAAGAATGCCTGCTTCTCGTCCGCAATGCGGATCCGGAAAAGAAACCGAATCAGAAGCATGGTCAGAATCAACCCCAGCACGCCAAACGGGTATGAGACGGCATAGGCCAATCCGGGCAGATTCCGGAGTTCTGTTTTCGTGCTTTCTCTGAGCACCTGCTGTACGGCTGCCAGGCTGGGCGTGTTTGTTGTAGCTCCAGCCAGGAGACCTGCTGCCGCGGGCGTGTCCACAGATGCCCAGAAATGAATGCCGATGGCAATGACCGTCCCCAGAATAATGATAGCTATCGCCAGAACATTCAGACGTAGCCCCTCCCGCCGAAAACTACCGGAAAGGCTCGGGCCGACCTGCATGCCAATGGTGTAGACGAATAAGATCAGACCGAATTCCCGGACAAATTCCAGGATATGTTCATCGATATTCAACCCGAAATGCGCGGCTGCCAGACCGGCAAACAATACGCCGGTCACACCGATGCTGATCCGACATATCCGGAAGTTGCCGATCGCCAATCCGAGCGATGTCACGAGTGACAGCACCAGCAGGGATTCCGCCACTGCCGAATAACTTGCCGCTTCCGCATTGAATAAACTGACCAGCCACTCCATCTGATAATACTCCTCAAACCGCCGGTCTGTCTTACTGCAAACAATCATCCGGGTCAATATCGGTTCGGGTCTCTGTTTCGTTTCAGCGACTCCAGGAACAAATCCATTCCGCAATCCGGAATATCGTTCCAGGAGAACTTCTGATATAATAAGGGCATCCAAGGGTTAATCGAAAGGAGGAAATCATGAAGCGTCTTCAACGAACGGCTCTGACCGTCCCACTGATGCTGTGCGCCATTGTGTCAGCCATTCCGGTGACTGCGAATGGTCCCATCGATACAACGATTTGCGCCTGCAATCGCCTGGATGGCGTATCCGAAGGTGACCTCGTCACTGTAACGGGTGTCTGCACCGTAGAAAGCACATGGGGAACAACGATCACCGTCATCTCGGAACCCGAAGGTGGACCCTACTGCTGCGGGATCGCAATCTACGACCATAACCAGACTCTGGCGTCAGCACGTGGTCAGTGTGTCACCGTGACCGGGATACTCCAGGAATATTATGACAAGAAAGAAATCATCATCAGTGATACCAGTTCGGACTTCCCGCCCGTTGTCTGGGATTGCGGATGGAAACTGCCAGATCCGGAACGCATCCCGGTTTGTGATCAGTTTGAACCGTATGAGAGCTGCATCGTCGTCGCCGAAGGACTGACCGTAACCAGCAATCCGGATCCATACGGGAACATCCTGTTCACAGACCAGTACGGCTGCGAATGGCCGTTACTGCTTCGACTCGTTGATCCACCCATCGAGCCGGGAACCCAGATCTGTTCGATCACAGGGCTTCTGGACTACCACATGGGCGCATTCAAACTCCGTCCCCGGGATGAACTCGATTTCGATTTCAGAACGCTCGACACCTGCCCCTGGACGGGAACCGCCTGTGATCCGGTTTCCATCCGGAGTTTCATCACACAGTCATTTCCGGACTGCTTCCAGGCCGGGGATGCATTCATCCACACCGTGACATGGAAAAACCTCTGTCAGAAACGGCCCATGATCCTGATCGATATCCTCGAAGTGGCCGGGATGTATTTCTTCTGGCCATCGTTCACACCGGAACTGAATGGCAAACAAGTGACACTCCCCGAACTGAAAAGCCATTGGGAAGAGATACTCCATTTCGACTGGCCCGTATTCCCAGGCGGGAGTATTTCGGGGAGATTCTGGTCAGCAGCAGTCGATCCAGCCACGATGACCATCTCCGGAGATATCATCACGGTGGATTTTTGCGGAGATGGCACCGGATCCTGAACATGGGGGAAGTCAACCGTTGAAAATTGAAACCACGAACTCTTCGACCAGCCGCAAATCGAAAAAAAACAGTTCCGTCACGATCAACAACGGCATGAAACAGCAGCCAAGCCGTTCAATGTCTGCAGGTGATTCTCCGTTGCAGATTCATCCGAATCATGAATAACGATTATTCTGCATGCCAGCAACGGGCTGGCGGCATCACGGTGACGAATCGCATTGAGCAAGCCATTTCCCGCTACTATCCCATCTGGGTAATCGTGTTATGCGCAACGGCCTTCAATCTAGCCTACTTCTCGCCCAATTTCATGATAACCGATACCCATGGATCGTTATTGACTTCGCAGGCCATCCTGCAACATGGCTCACTTAAACTGGACGCCTACGGCTCTCCGGAATCGAAACCATACGGCAAACACTATCAGTTCATCACCAAAAACGGCAGTCTGTATTATTATTTCCCCATCGGAACATCTCTGTTCTCCCTGCCGTTTGTGTGGCTTGCGAATCTGCGAGGCGATGATATGCTGAATCCATCGGGATTAATCTTCTGGGAGAACATCATCTCCTCGATCTGTGTAACGGTTATTTTTCATTTAACCCAATGCATATGCATTTGTTATGTGAATCATTCGATGAGTCTGTTGTTCACGGTGATTTTCGGATTCGGCTCGTCTCTGATCAGCACGACCAGTCAGTCATTGTGGAGTTCCGATTTCTGTGTTGTTTTTATTCTGTTCTGTCTCCTGTTATTATCACAATGGCAAACAGGAAAACGCATGCTGAATCCCTATGCATACAGCTTGTTTTCGTTTTCCGCGTATCTATGCCGACCGACCGCATCCATCTTTATCGTATCGAGTCTGGTCTTCATTACCGGGAAAGATATTCGAACCGGGATCCGGCTGATGATCTCCCTGACGGTGATGATGGGCGTGTTTATTGGGTTTTCTGTTCATGAATGGGAGCAAATCCTGCCGGACTATTACATCACGCACGGGCTGAACGTGAGATCCTGGTCTTTTGTGACTGCGTTAATTGGTCATTGCGTGAGCCCTGCCCGTGGATTGTTTATCTACTCCCCTCACATATTCATGGTTTCCTTGCTGGGATTCTTTTTCATTCGAAGACTGGTTTCAAGCGGGATCGCCGGATGTGCCGTGATCTGGGTATTTCTCCATTGGATCGTGATTTCTTCCTTCCCCCACTGGTGGGGTGGATACGCATTTGGGAGCCGATTATGCGCGGAGGCCATCCCCGGATTCCTGATCATCTGGCTCGCGATCTGGAAGCAACTGACGAAAATGGATCGGCCCGTCGTCCGCTTTGTGAGTCTGATTGTTTTCTGTCTCCTGGGAACCGTATCGATATTCATCAACACATATCAAGGGCTGTTCAATAATGACACGATTACCTGGAACTGGAATCCCAACATCGATCAGAATCCATCATATCTCTTTGACTGGCGATTTCCGCAATTTATGGCCAGTCCACAATTGTCCATGAAACGGTTGTGGTATCATTCTTTGAAGAATAAAACTCGGATTCAACCGGACCATGTCATCGGGTGCGCGGATACAAATGTCTTGTTCGAGAATTGGTATGATGTGGAGACGCTTGAATCCGGTGAATCCGTGCGGTGGTCAAAGGGGGCCGCATGCCAGATGGTTTTCCTGATTCAAGAGGAGTTCATGGAATCAGACCGGTGTGACCTCGAGATTTTCGTCGGCTTTTTTCGAACCCAGATCGTACACGTCTTTCTGAATGATCATTTTGTAGACTCATTTTCGGGATCTGCACCGGGTATATATCGATTGACATTCCATACTTCGATGTTGGAAAAAAGAATGCCCAATGTACTCGAGTTCCGTATCCCTTATGCGGCAAGTCCATCGACAATGAGAGAGGATGCGAGGGACGACCGGCTGCTCGGGATTGGACTCAGATATATGAAGATTCGAAAATGATAGGTCCTTATTTTCTTGATCTCCCGATGAGAATCAATATCGACAGGAAGATAAACAGAATGGAAAAACTGACGGGAGAGGTTGCCGGAACATCGATTGTGGGTGTCGGGCTCGGGGTAAACATGTATCCATGCGGTCCGGGAGAGGTTGGATATCGGCGATGGCAGACATAGCAGTCCCGGATGACACCTTCAGAACCCTGAAGCCGGATACTCTGCAGGTTATCACGGGCTTCCCGGGATGGGTACGTCACATGCGGACTGCCATGACATGCTGTACAATAGAGACCGCCATGTCCTCTGGAATTCCTGTACAGCGTATTCGGTTCAGTACTGTAAATCGCATCATGGCAGTTCTGACAACTGGGTTCTTCCAGCCACGGTTCACGACCATCATCCAGATCTTGAGCCATCTGATGGATGGTACCATGACAATTCTGGCAGGTCATCCCATTGAGTGAATGGACATCCCGGAGACATTGCGTCGTTGTTCCCGGATGGCAACTGTAGCAATTCGTGACATTGGCTTCAGAATGCTTTGCATGCATGGCCAGAGAGAAATTAGGCAGTTCGGGCTGACCCGTGGTCCCCAACGCATTGTCGGCATGGCAACTGGCGCACAAAACGGGTTGCGAACCCAGCAGATTCGTTCCATTGTCGTTATCATGTCTCGTCAGAATGGCGATCTCGGTTCCCTGTGGGCCGGAATGACACTGTTCACAGTGCATCTCGGTCGAAACGGGAACGACGATCTGGGATGTATCCAGAACATCGCCATTGGTATTTTTCAAGGTGAGTTGAGCCAGTTGATACGGTTGTTCCACGGTCCAGTTGTCGTCGTCAAACGGTGTGATGGGAATTCCATCGGCTTTCCATCCTGTCGAAGCATTGGCGAGCACACCCGTCATACCATATCCCGTCAGACCGACATTGTCCGGAAGATTGACTCCGAACAGAAGATGTTCATAGCTCCAGAAGTCCGTCTTCCCAACGGAAAAGGTATTGTCCGCGAAACTGTATTCGATACTCACACCGGATTGAAGCAAAGAAGGCATCGTGGTGCTGGTGCCTCTCTGGATCGCCTGAGCCCACACCGTGTTATAGGGTGGCAAGATACAAAGATGAGAAAAATTACGGTTCATACAATGCATGCCCAGATCATTCCACCCGATCACAATCTGATCACCCAAGGTCTGAGCCATCGAAGCAGAATTGCCAAAACCAGCAACAAACAATACCGACAACAAAATCCATCTGAATACGACCTTTTCCATCTGGCCCTCCAATTTAGGGAAAATAAACAAACACAACATGATTCTATCAGGTTTTTTGGTTCTGTAAAATAACTCGAACATAATCATTCGATAAATCGGAAACGCCTTTCTGCTCAACAGATAGAAAACAGACGATCTATTCAAAATATTTCCAATCCGGATACACAAAATCCGCCCATCGACGTATCCTTATCATTGAACAGGTATTTACAACCCGGAAAGGAGAACAACATGAAAACAAATCATTACGATATAGTCGTTGTATTTATTGTCTGGATAGTATTCCTCCCGCTGATGCCGGTTTCAGCGGCCGTTATCACCATCCCTCTGGACTACCCGACGATTCAAGAAGGTTTAAATTCCGCTCATGCCGGTGATACGGTTTTGCTCAGTCCCGGAATCTATCATGAAAACATTCAATGGCCCGGAACGCAGAATCTGACGCTGACATCCACATCAGTTCCGAACAGTACGATTCTGGATGGGAAAGCCATGGGCAGGGTCATCACGCTGCCCGGCGCATCCGCCGGTCTGGTACGCATCGAAAAAGTGACCATCCAAAATGGATTCGATGCGGAAAAGGGAGCGGGGATCCTGGCAGAAAACAGCAGGCTTCACATTCGGGAATGCCATATCGTCAACAATGTTCTGGATGATCCAGATGGATCCTTCGACGATTTTATCAAAGGTGCCGGGATGTTTGGCAGGAATGGAGACATCTATATTGATCGATGCGTTTTCAGTGGGAATACCATCGGTTCTGAGAGCAGTTCCTTCAATAGTGTGGGTGCAGGCATTTCCGAAGGCACCCTGACCGTAACTAACAGCATATTTCATGACAATCATGCGAACGGATGGGGCGAGATGACATGCGGCGGTGGCATTCATGGATGTCTTCTATCCATCAGCAACTGCCTGTTTTATGATAACAGCTCCATTCATGGCGGTGCGGTCGGTGAGTCGACTGGATATATCGAATTCAGTACGTTTGATTCGAACAGCAGCTATGATCTATGTCTGGCGCCTCCCGCTTATATCGATATGAATTCCTGTATTCTCGGCACTGTGTTTGGATATGCCAATGTGATCTACAGCCGGTATCGGTCTACAGATGGGGATATCGGTCCTGGGTGTTTCAAAGATGATCCGGTGTTCGTCACCGGTCCGCTGGGTGATTATTATCTCTCTCAGATCGATTCCGGTCAGACAGAAAACTCCCCATGTGTTGATCATGCAGATCCAACCCTGGTATGCCAAGGTACTACGCGATCTGATCATGTCCCGGATGCTGGAGTTTATGATATGGGATACCATTATCTGGCTCCACAAGAACCTTTCGGAATGAAACTGGTAATGGACGACACAGATCTCAAACCGGGTGACCGGTTTTATCTTCATTATTTTCTGTATAATCCGGCCGAAGACGCATGGGATGCCGATGTGTACATACTCCTGGATGTTTATGGAATGTACTGGTTATACCCCAGTTGGGTATCGATCGACGATGGTATTGACTTCAAATCCATCCCGGTGCCGGGGAATGCTAGTTATCATGAATCGGTATTGGATTTTTACTGGCCAGAAGGGTTCGGAACTGTTGATGAAATCACCTTCTATGGTGCTGCCATGGATCATGGAACCTTTGACATTGCCGGTACGATACAGATGATCCGATGGGGTTTTTCCGAATGAAACGAAGCCTTTTTCCTCACTCCACCGAACGGAGAAAAGGCATTTACCTTTCATTTCCCATGTGAATCGTCTACTATTTCTTCCTCGAACCATTTCCAGGGAGGATAATGTGTGACGAAACGGAGTGTATGGGGATTGATCATTGCCATCACCGTGATAGCTGGCGGTCTTCGCATGGCTACCATCCAACGGCTCGATATCGATGGTCATCGGGTCATGCTCGATTTTGATCCCTATTATCACATCCGGCGAGCGGATTTGCTCGTACATGGGATCAGCATCCCGCCAATCGACTACTTCAGCGCTTATCCGTTCGGTGCGCAGGCGCATTGGGAGCCGATCTATGATGTCATCCTGATGGCTTTCATCCGAATGGGTCAAGGATTCGACTGGGATAGCGAGACCGCCACGGGATTCGTACCCGTGATACTCGGACTTCTGAGCCTTTTCTCAATCGCTCCCTTTTTTCGCAGACGCGATCCACCGGGACAGTTCCTGATCGCGATGGCTCTGCTGGCCATCCTGCCCGCACATCTCAGACCCTGTGCGTACGGATTTCCCGATCATCACGTTCTGGAACTGCTTCTTGCAACCATCACCCTGGCGGTTATGAGCCGGGTGGATCGTTTATCCGCCGCTATTCTGACCGGCCTGCTCCTGGCATTCTGTCAACTGGCGTGGCGTGGCGCCATCCTCATTGTCGGAATCGCCGGATTGTCACTTCTGATCCTCTCGTTCATTCCCATCCCAGGGATATCCAACCGGCGATGGAGCGGTCATGGTGCCGCGATCATGATCACTGCGTCGATCATCTACCTGCTGGGCATTCCATTGAGACTGGTCGCAGGGAATGAATGGAGTTTTTATCGATTATCCGTATTCCAGTCCATCCCATTCATGCTGATCGGTCTGATTCTGATCACCCGGAATCGCTGGCTCACGCGGGATATCCGATCCGCATCGCTGGCCATGGGTTCTCTGATCGTGGGACTCCTCATCGCATCGATCCGGAGCATTTCGGTGTGGCGGGAAGGGATCTCGTTTCTTTTGGGGCATCATCCCTGGCGGGAGACGATCACGGAATCATTCTCCATCTTTCGAGCGGTGGTGTTTCCGCCCTGGAATGCGCCAGAGGAACTGTTCACGGCTCTGATCTACCTCATTCCGCTCATGATCACCTGGCATCTTCTGCGAATCCGAAGCTGGCATCATCCTGGCCGGGAGGTCATCATTCTGACCTGGGTTTCCATCATGACGATCGTCGCTATCAAGCAACACCGATACGCCTTTCATCTCGCCGTCCCATTTATACTCCTGGTCATCATCACCGGTTCCGATGCGTTTCACACATTCAAAGACCGCCTGAAACCAGTCACCCGCATCGCCATCGGATCATTCGTGGCGTTTGCTTTTCTTCCGGTGATGACATTTCATTATTATCTGATCACTGAAGGATTAAACACCTGGCACCGCATTTCGGAAGATCATTTCCGTGCCATTCACTGGTTGCGCGACCATACTCCCGAATGCGGGGATTTCTACCAGCCGGAGATAAAACCGGATTATGGTATCATGAATAGCTGGGAGACCGGACACTGGATCACCTGGCTGGGCCGACGGCCGCCCGTTGCCAATAATTTTGGTGCGGAGCCGGGTGGTCACCGGGAAGGCCTCGAAGCCTCCTGCCGGTTCTTCACCACGATCGATGGCCGGGAAGCAGGCGCAATCATGGATGCGCTTCAGGCCAGATTTGTGCTGACGGAAAATTTCGGAGAAAAACTCGCGGGATTTGCCTACATCATCGGCGCACTGGACCAGTGGAAACAAAGCGGATATGCTGCTCCTGCTTCCATGCGTCTTCATATTGCCAATGGTTCGGATACCGTTACCAACTCCCAGGAGACCGTCGAAGGAGTCGATGGATTCCGGCTGATCTACGAATCGGATACCATCGATCGATTTCCCAACGGGACAGAATGCGCCAGAGTGAAAATTTTCGAGCGCGTCACTGGGGCTCGAATCGATATCCCGGACAGCGCTTCGCCACCCTACCGCCTTTCCTGTCACGTGCAGACGAACACGGGCCGATCCTTTGACTATACCCGGATCTGGAACCAGCCGCTCCCGGAGGTGTCAATTCCCTATTCCACAACGGACTGTCCGTATCCCTGCCGGGTGACAGGACCGGTTGTGCTGGAATGGCGCAATGGCCGCCGAGAGTACACCGTATCGGAAACCGCTGTTCAGACGGGTGACGCGGCTACAGATTAGCAGCATATCCATGAAAATGCTTGATGAACACCAGAATGCACATTGTCAACATACTCTGAAAAGAGGTCAGGAGAGACGGCATGCCAAGTGAGGGAAAAACGGCATTCCTCTTTCATTTCCCGTGTGAATCGTTTACTATTTTTTCCGGTTATCTCAGATGATTCAACGTGCTCCTCCATATCAAACCTAACTCTGAATGTAGCCTCCCCCACAATACCTGATAGGTTCTTGCAGTCAGAGGCGTCGATGGAAGAATCAAAAGATCGTAACAATTTCATTTCAGGAGCTGTTCTCATTTTCATCCTGTCTTTCATGACTGCGATATGGGTACAGTGGCCCTACTTTGTGAATGACCGGCTTGTACAGAACGATACCCGAATCCATATCTGGTGGATGGAAACATTTCGTGATCCCGAGCTATTCCCCCATGACGCTCTTGCAGAGATGATGAAAATAAAAGCCTTACGGAGTCCTGGATTTCTGATTCTCTTCAGGACACTCTCCTGCCTGATCGCTCCGATCACATTATCAAAGCTGTTGGCCACAATACTCCTGCCAATAACCACCGCTTTGATCTTTTTGGCAGGGCACACGATGGGTGGACTATTCAATGCCGCTGTTTCAGCCATTACCTATCTGGCGCTGTCTCTTCATGCGTGGAGTTCAGGTATTTATGTCCTGGATGGACTCCAAAGAAGCTTCAAAGATCCGGTTTTGATCCTTGGCGTATATAGTTTAGCTGCCAGAAAACCCGGCCTCACAGTGCTGTCCATTTTCCTTGGTTTATTGTTTTATCCCATCGCCGCATTGATTGTAACCGGAATGGTTTTACTTGATCGCATCCTGTTGAACAGTAAGCGTTCCATAAACTACATCTTGAAAGGGTAAGAAGAATAAGGGAAGCTT
>CAZELM010000069.1:13679-15551 GCA_964512995.1 uncultured bacterium | reverse complement strand
CGTTCAAGGACCGACCGGACCACTGGGACCTCAAGGGGAACAGGGCATTCAGGGATCCACAGGACCCATCGGACCTCAGGGTATCCAGGGTGAACAAGGCGTTCAAGGACCGACCGGACCACTGGGACCTCAAGGGGAACAGGGCATTCAGGGACCTACAGGACCTCAAGGGGAAACCGGCCCGATCGCGGGAACAAATCAGCAGCTCATTTACAACAATGGCGGTGTTGCCGGTGGTGCGGACGTGTATTATGACAATGCTACCGGCAGAGTGGGTATCGGAACCACATCGATGCCGAAACGATTGAATGTATCGGGGCATATGTATGCGTCGGGGAGTCTCTCAACACAAGGCGGTGAGGTGCGGAGAGATTTTCTTACCTGGAGTACATCCTCCAACAACAATGTTATGATCCACATCAAGACCAACATCCGGCAGAGTTCCAATATCATGTATCGGATCGTCGTTGAGGGTTACAATTACGGGATGTCCCGCGCCATATTTTCGGATGCCGTTGGGTATCCGTATTACGGAACTCCCAATCAGATTATCAATGCAGGCACGAATAACTATGCATCGGGAGTAACCATTTCACAGTATATCAGTTCCGACGGCTACGTGGTCATTCGATTAAATCCAAATGGAAGCAATTATTATCTGGGATTTTCCGCATCGGCATGGTTTACCAATCCGACCGGAACCGCATGGGATATTTCTGCAACGGTTTATCATCAGGCCAGTGATCTGTAACTGGATCTGTTCATCACTCAGTAACTTAAAAAAGGGAGGAACAACATGAAACAACATTTTTTGATTGGGTTCGCGATCCTGCTTTTGTTCTTGGGTACGGCGCAAAGCGCTATTCCCTATCAGATCAATTATCAGGGTCATCTGACAGACGGCGACGGGAACCCAATAACCGGAAATTATGAATTCGGATTCGCCATCTATGATGTGGAAACCGGTGGTATCGCGCTCTGGACTGAAACCCAGATGGATGTCGCTGTCGAATCCGGCATTTTTCATGTCATTCTGGGAGAAGTCAATCCACTGGATCTGGACTTTGACACGAGCTATTGGATGGAGATTACGGTCTCCGGAGAGACCATGGCTCCGCGCCAGACTTTGACAGCGATCGGTCAGGCATTGAATGCCAAAGACGTGCTGAACCAGGAGATCCATCCAGCCAGCATCAGCATCGATGGGTATGGTATGGTCATCAATGATATCGGTGAATGGGTTGGCGAACCCAGTGGCCTGATCGGTCCGGAAGGGCCGATGGGACCTCAGGGGGAACAAGGCGTGCAGGGTCCGACCGGACCCCAAGGACCTCCGGGCACTCAAGGCGATCAGGGTATCCAGGGAGTTCCTGGACCGACCGGATCTCAGGGACCCCAAGGAATTCAAGGGGAACAAGGCATACCGGGAATCCAGGGTCCCACTGGATCCATCGGACCCCAGGGACCTGCGGGTCCACAGGGTGAACAGGGTCCGATCGGTCCGACTGGCCCTCAAGGGCTCCAAGGTGAACAGGGTATCCAAGGAATTCAGGGACCTGCCGGTCCAACTGGCCTGCAGGGTGATCAAGGCATACAAGGACCAATCGGTCCCACGGGTCCACAAGGTGCACAAGGTGTTCAGGGCGCTCGTGGACCCACTGGACCCCAAGGACCACAGGGGGTTCAAGGCGCTCAGGGACCTCAGGGGGTTCGCGGACCCACCGGTCCTCAAGGTGCTCAAGGTGTTCAAGGCGCTCGTGGACCTACTGGACCCCAAGGACCACAGGGGGTTCGCGGACCCACCGGTCCTCAAGGTGCTCAAGGTGCTCAAGGTGTTCAAGGCGCTCGTGGACCTACTGGACCCCAAGGACC
>CAZELM010000069.1:5673-13579 GCA_964512995.1 uncultured bacterium | reverse complement strand
ACAGGGTGCTCAGGGACCTCAGGGAATTCCCGGACCGGTTGCCGGATCCAATACGCAGGTCATCTACAACAATAACGGAAGCCCCGGAGGCGCTGATGTCTACTATAATAACGCCAATGGAAATCTGACACTGGGTTCCGGATGGCTGATTCCTGCCAATGGCCTGGGTATCAATTGGAATAACGATATCTGGGGTGGCAGCGGAGACGACGCGTATATTCAGTATTATCAGGATGGTTCCGGTGAAAATACCAAGCTATTCATTGGCATAAACAATGATGCCGATGATGATCTGCACCTGAAGGGTGGCGGAGTCACTCTCGATACATCCAGTGGCAGTGGTTATGGGACTCTCTACATTCCCGGTGGAAACATCGGATTCGGCACGGGTTCACCGGGCGGATCGTTTCATCTCTATGGAGACCGTTATTCGTTATATGGTCCAAACTCCTCATGGGGTGCCTACCTGAAAGTCGGCGGGAATGGCCGCGAAACAACCAATGCCTCCGTAGTCGCAACCAATGGCAACCTCCATCTGGATTCAGCGGACGGGTATAGTACATACCTCAATTTTTATAGCCAGGGACCCACATTCATCAATGGGCAGGGCGGATATGTCGGTATTGGAAATACCAGTCCCTCCACCAAACTGGATGTCACCGGCGCTGTGACCACCGACTATCTGGTCATCAATCCCCAGGACGGCTCCAGTGAAGGCGGCGAGATGCGTTTCGATGGCGCCGGAAGCTATGGCGCATTCCAGATCGACAATTATCAGGGACATGCCCGAATCCACACCCTGGGTTCCGACAAGTATTTCCAGGTGATCGGCGGAAGCATTTTCGGCGATCAATACCGCATTTCATCCTCCGAAAATGCCCTGTATCGAAGCAATGTGGGTAAGTATTACCAGGCTGCCGGATGGGCAATGGGACCCTATGATGAATACGGACTGATCCTGGAATACGGTGAAAGTGAAAGCGGCGGAATTTTTCTGAGTGGAGACGAGCTTGTATTATGGAGCCCTGGAGATGGAAACCTCCTGAGCCTGTATGACGAGGATCAGCTCCCCAGCGGCACACCGCGATTCTGGATCGATTATGCTGGGAATGTCAACGCGGTCGGTTCCAAAAATTTCGCCATCGATCATCCGCTGGATCCGGAGAACAAGTTCCTGTTCCATGCGGCCTTGGAAGGACCCGAAGCCGGTGTCTATTACCGTGGCGAAGCCCAACTCACGGACGGAACAGCCGTGATCGAACTCCCGGAATACTTCGAATCATTGACCCGACCGGAAGATCGCACCGTTCTGCTCACCCCGATCTTCGAAAGCGATGAACCGATCAGCAATCTGGCCGCATCCCGGATCCAGAATGGCCGATTCACCGTACGCGCCATCGACTCCGCCAATCCTGACCAGGTCTTCTGCTGGGAAGTCAAAGCCGTCCGGGCGGACATCGATCCATTACAAGTGGAACGAAGCAAGTCTTATCTGGAAGAAGAGAAACGGATCCAGAAAATGAAAAAAGGCGAACGCATCGAACAGAAAACAGAATAATCCACTGAAATAGCCATAACGTAACCGGATTGACAGGCCGTGTTCCAAAAGGAGCGCGGCCTTTTTTATTTGATTGAATCAATATCTCCAATTCAACAACAAAACGGTATCAATTTGCACCAGAGCGCACCAATCTTTAACCGGTTTTGAAGCCATTCATGGATTTTGATGGAAAAAGAAACTCTTAGAAACAGAAACCCACAACCCATATTTCTCTGGATTTTTCATATCAGCTCGTTTATTATTTTTTCATTCGCTGAGACAAGAAGGACAATTCGCTGATGTGTTGAAAATTTCAATTTCAGGATTGTTCCTTCGAACAGACTATAACAACCTAAACGTCGAAGGGAGAGGATAATGCTCATTTATAAGTCTGAAGAATTAAAAGAGCTGTTGGACAGCGATGTTCCCCTTAAAGATTCTGTCGTCAGTTTACAGCAGCGCATCGAAAAATCTCAGACATTATGCAATGTCGACTGTTTTTATGGACAAAATGTTTACAAATGGCGAAGGTTTAACCATCATCGCCTGCTGGGACACATGGTCCACCTTGATTTGCCGAAACAGAAACAAGATCTGCTGTTTCTTTTGGAGATTTTCATAAGAAGTGACAAACGCTATGAAATCATCACGGACAACTCTGCCAGCATGGAGCAATGGCTGGCTGGGTACGAAAAGGAAATGCACCGTGTCTGTGAACAAATCCGGTCACATTATATCCAGAAGACAGATCCGGAACGGATTGTGGATGAGGATCTGAGACACATCGCGACGTTATTCCAGGGAAAAAATGGACCGCCACCATTGAAACCATTGCCTGATGAATGGCATCAGTTTCTTCAGAGCGACTGGCATGCCTGTAGAAACGAATGCCCAATCTACGAGTCTTTCCAGTGGCGCCAAAAAGTGATCGATTTTGATCCCGACCGGATCAATCTTCTTTTCCAGAAGCTGACAGCACTTGTGGACACAGTAGAGAACTGTCATTCGATTTTTCCAACAATCGAACATGTAAAGCTGCAAACAATGCTTATCGATGGTTGGACAATATATTATTGGGTCTGTCGCCCTCAAGAACAGATCGTACGCTGGCAGTGGTTGATCGTTTTATGGGATCTTTTACCACCCGACACCAGCGACGCATCCGTCAACGCCAAATTCAAAGAATTTACATCCAATATCCAGCGAAACAACCAACTGGATACATTATCTCAATATTGCCAAACTGCTTATCCGGCTCTTCTGTTGTTTGACAAGGATAACTGGAAAAGCATGGAGACCAATCCCCATCCGAGTCTGGCATTGTCTGCTGAAGAAATCCGTCTGCTATCGACGTTTTCAGGATTTTCAAATCTGCCGTCGCTGATCGAGGGCCGAGCGGGAAGTGGCAAAAGTACCTTGCTGTTTTATGTGATGGCCGAATCCGTCAGCAGTTGGTTGAAAACCCTCAATGAGATGAGCAGAAATAACACTGTCCCCGCCGCCCAATTGTCCCAATTGACAGACAAGGTAAAAACTCTGTTTATTACCCAAAGTGATCGACTTCTCAGAAATGCCCGTGAAACTATTTCCTCTCTGATCAGCGCCGGCACAAATGTTTTTGGTGGCCGATTGGACACAGCGAGGGAAGAATGCTCATATCGCACATTATATGAACTGCTGGATCGGGAACTGAGAGACCACGGCCATACTCGTCGGTTTGCCAACCGCAGTCAAACCGGCGGGTATGTCAACATGGCTCGGTTTCGCAGGTTATACTATGGTAGACGCTTACCTGTTTTTCATACTGAAGAGGACTATGTTTTTCCACAGTATAACATACAGGTGACAATCTCATCGGAGTTAGCGTGGTTTGTGATACGAACCTATATCAAAGGCAGAGCGATGTTCAATCCGGAAAGCGGTCAGCTTGAATGGCTGGATCCGGAAAGTTATAAGGAGCTGCCGAAAAAAGACCGTCATGTCACTCCCGATGTTTACCGTCAGGTGTATGAACAAGTTTGGCAAAACTGGTATCAGCCTTTAACCACGGATGATTCTGATGGATGGCCACCATGCTGGGATGATCAGGATCTCGCTCTGGAGTGTCTCGCCGTTATGCATCAACGGATGGAATCCCTGGAATCCTCGGATATGATATCAGCGGAAAAGATCCCCGCTGCGTACTCCCTGATCGTCTGCGATGAAGCACAGGATTTTACTCGAATTGAAACCGATGTTCTGATGTATTTTTTCGCATATCGATACTATGATCTCCGATCATTATATCCGTTGAAATTACCCCTTCTGGTCGCCGCAGATCCGTTTCAGACGATCAATCCCAGTGGATTTCGATGGGAGGGAGTCAAAGATCTGTTGATCAATGCATTACACAGCAGCAATACCACCAGTCGACGGATAGAGATCCAGCACCAAGAACTCCAGAATAACTACCGGAATGCTCCGCCGATCGCCCGTCTGGCCAACATGATTCAGGCTTACCGTCATTGGCGGGAAGATGAAAAAGAAAGTCCTCAGATCATTTTCAAAACCGATCCGGAAAATCAGAACACGGTCGGTTATTTAAAATACGACCTGAATCATGCCAGTGACACAGCATCACTCATTCAGAAAATCATCTCCGCCGATATTGAGATCCTTGTTCCATATAAAGAAGCGGATGTACCAATTGTCTCACAACTCAAAGAACACTCTCAGGAAGATCTACTCGTTACAGCGATGGAAATGAAAGGATTGGAGCGGGATATCATCATCATCGCCGGATTCGGTGATTATTTTCTGAGGACTTTTGGCATCCACAATGCCCCACAAAACGATCGGCTATCTTTTGAAAGATGTATCCAACGGGTCAGTGACGAATATGAATTGGCTTATTATTTCGACAATCTGTATGTCGCTATCACCCGGGCCAAACAGGAACTGGTCATTCTGGATTCCAGCAATGCGATAGAGTTTTTCTGGAATTCGTTTTTTAAGTATGTACAAATCAACCTTTCTCCAGCCTCCAGTCAGTTTACATGGGAGGAGTATTACCAATGTGAGTTTCATGATTACGATATTGACGGGTTGAGCGGTGGAGATCCGGTCGTTAAAGCACGGGATTGGAGGGACAAAGGCCAGGCGAATCAAGATGCAGAAGATTTGGCTCGTGCAGAGTATTGGTTTGACCGAGCGATCCGGAGATACTCGATGGATCAAGCACACCAGCACTATCCGATGAGTGTATTAACCCTGGAAAGAAACGAATGCCGAGCATGGAAGCACTATTTTCAAGGCCGGTACCGGGATGCTGGATTGTGTCTCCGGGATAATGCCAATAAACCCAAAGAAGCATTGGAGTGGTTTTGGCATGGCGCGGTTTGGGAGGACCTGATCGAAACGCTGAACCGATACCCCCATCGATTCCCGAACTGGGATAATCGACAGATCCTATGCCGGCTACCAATGAGTCAAAAAACGGTTGACACCTCCCAACTATCCCGATCTTTTACAGATTCTGTTGAAGAATTCCTGAATGCTTTCGAAATGGAAGAAAAACAACGGAATATGTCTCAGGGAAGCGGTCCGGATCGCCATCCCTGGAATGAACTGATCCGGTTGTTTATATCCCAGTCCGCGAAACACCGGGAGATGATTCCAAGCGATACCCTCCTGAAAATCCTCCAACTGGGCATTCGCATGCGAAAGGTGTTTACCATCACCATACGGGAACTCGCAGAATTAGCATACCAATGTAAAGAAATTGATCTTGCCATTGAGTTATTCGAAGCGGCTGGAATAAAGGACGACACGCGGTATCACGAGATGGTCGCTCCCAGAAAACCCTACCCCGACAATCTGATGCACTGGGAAAACGCTGGAAAACTCAACCGCGTCATTGCTTCTTTTCAGGCGGTCATCGGAAATCGCAGCGAAGATCAAGTCTGGATCGATCTGGCGCCAGAAAACCGGCGCAGGGTAACCCGCGCATTCAGTCAGCTCAAACATGATCATTCCGATGATTTCATCCGGATCATGGTGCACCATGCGGTCATGGGCGAGTATGCATCCATTCCCAAACATTTTTTTGAAGCCATAAAACGAGACACAACACCGGTCATCCTGATCACCGCACTCATAGACAGACTCCAGAATATCAACGCGATCATGGAAACAAGCAGTGATCGGACACCGATCTCCATCGACCGAAAAACAACATTCCAGCTTTGGTGGATTTCCAAAGAAATATCGGCTGCACAACCAGATGAATCACTCAGAGAATCCAAACAACTGGCCGGACTTCTTCTGGCTATCGCTCCGAATTTCGAACGGCTCTGGGATTTTCTCGAACCCCGGGAAGAAAATATCCGAAACGAGAGGGATCGGGAAGAGAAAATGGAATATACCCGATGGATTATCCCTGTTATCCTGAAGCAGATTATGACACATTCGGATCATATCCCGCTGGAAAAGCTGGAATCTGTTCTAACAGTCGCATTGGGTGTCGTCTGGAAAAAAGAAGAAACGCCGGATGGTGATGCAAACGATGAACTGGATCCCATGGAAGCCGACGATGATTACCTGGATCGCAAAGACAGACCCGGACACACAATCATGGCGGAGTTACGTCCGATCTATGAAAACTGGAAACCCAATCATCGATCGATCGCAATCCTCAACTCGTTACGAAGCGCCATTCAGTTACTGGAATGCCGGGATGATCTTCGATTCGAAAAACATACCTGGAGACGGGTCAAATCTATTTCGCTTCTGCTCGCTCGATACAGACGTTCATCACCGGGAATGGAATCATCCTGGCAAACCCAAGCGCTCGATGAAGCCATCGCATCGGACTGGACTCTTGTTGGCCGCTTTATCGAATCCACCAAATTCCATCTTCATGCGATATGGTATTATGAATCGCTTCTCAGCCAATTACCCGATGGGGAGCAGAAAGAATCAGTCCGAAAATGCTTTCAGGAAGCGGAGAAACGAAAACGGCAGCATGACTTCCTGAAAAATGATTTCTTTTTAAAACCGGGGAAATGTTATGAGGATGACAACTTCGCCATTCGATTGCTCGGTAATGGAAAAACATTGACCGTTGAAGATGTCATCGATGGATATCGATGCCAGTTCCACCTCGATACCGGCAAGATTCGAAACGACCCGCGATATCAACTGATCTTCACAAAAAGAATGGAGGATTATTCAACAGGTCGAATGGAGTTTTCAGAGAATGATCGTGGAGAATCCAAAATCAGTATGGATTTTGAGTATGTCCGGACAAGGGGATATTTCCGGATTCGTCTCCCATCCGGAAAATGGATACGAACAATTCTGCCATAATAAGGCGACTGGCAAACGTTGCAGCGATCGCCCGAAATGAAAACAAAAGGGGCGATAAGAGAATTGCGGGAGGAGGGAGAGCGATCATACTGATTTCGCGTTACCGCCTCCCGCGGTCTTCCGTATTCATGATTTAATCGATGATCGTGATCACACAGTCCGCATTGTATTGATTCCAGGAGAGAAGTCCGAAATTGAAGTCAGTATCTCCCTGATCTGACCAGTTGACGTATTGTCCGTCTGTGAAATAGCACGACCAGCAGGTGTAGATATGCTGTGTGGTCCCATTGCCATTCGTTCCCTCGATATCGGTCCCGTATGCATCGGTTCTCCATACATCGTTTCCGTAATCATAATACCAGTGAACCGTTCGGGAAGCCATCCGACCGGCACCATCCCAGTTGTACATTCCCATTCGTATTTCGCAGCCGTCATCGTCATCGCAGAACTTTCTCAGGATATCATCATCGATCACCGTTGTTGTTCCACGGTTGGCTTTGTATGCCCAGAACGTCGCCCGGTCCACACTGATTCCGGATACTGTGGAAGTCGCTCCGGTGACTAACAGATTCCCATTCACATGCAGTTTCTCAGATGGACTGGTTCCGACACCCAGATTTCCGGTGCTGTTGTTGTAATAGACATTGGCTCCACCCGCGACACCATTGTTGTTATAGATCACCTGGGTATTCGATCCAGCGATCGGTCCGGCTGGTCCTTGTGGACCCTGGGGGCCGACTGGTCCCTGGATACCTTGTGAACCCTGTGCGCCTTGCGGACCCGTGGCTCCTCTGGCTCCAACCGCTCCCTGAGGACCCGTGGGTCCCCGGATACCCTGGGAGCCCTGGATGCCCTGAGCTCCTTGTGGACCGGTTGGACCAGCAATACCTTGCGGACCCTGGGAACCCTGATCCCCTTGCGGACCCGTCGGTCCCGGAACTCCCTGCAATCCTTGCGGACCCTGAGGACCGGTTGGACCAGCAATACCTTGCGGACCCTGGGAACCCTGATCCCCTTGCG
>CAZELM010000069.1:0-5573 GCA_964512995.1 uncultured bacterium | reverse complement strand
GACCCGTCGGTCCCGGAACTCCCTGCAATCCTTGCGGACCCTGAGGACCGGTTGAACCAGCAATACCTTGCGGACCCGTCGGTCCCGGAACTCCCTGTAATCCTTGCGGACCCTGAGGACCGGTTGGACCAGCAATACCTTGCGGGCCGATCAAACCCGTCGGATCTCCGACCCATTGTCCCCCCGCATCGATAACCGGTCCATATCCCACGATATCGATCGTCGCCGGGTGAATCGCCTGGTTGTATACATCCTCGGCTTGTATGGCCTGCCCCACACTGCTCATCGGCTGCCGGGGAACCAAGGTTTCCCCGGCAATTGTGATCTCCAACCAGACTGGAATCTCAAACGAAAAATCAATCGGCTGCGCCGTTCCAAGCTGAATCGTAAACAGACCGGAATCCACAATGATATCTGTCTGTGATTCGGTCCATAACCGATTTCCACCGATTTCGGAATCGAAAATACTCAACGTAAAATCGTAGCTGCCATCCAATGGCTCACCAGCGGTATCAAACAAATGTCCCTGATAATTGATCTCGTGTGGAACTGCCGTCCATCCCGGCACCGTCCAGACTCCCATGACAATCAGGATGACCCCCCAATACAACTTCCTCATATTATCTCCCTTCATCTATTTTTTTCGTGAACTTGAATGTTGTGAATGATCAAAAAATTCAGCATATATCAATCATTATGGGTTAGAATCATGATCTGGTCAACCTTATCCTTCAAATCACCCACACCAGCCTGTTTCCGGTGAATTCCGTCGTTCAAAAACTCATCCAGTCACTTGAATTCCGAATTTATCCAGGTCATTACCCAGAATATACAAACGCATATTTAACGAAATAGGGAGTAAACAAATGAGGTTGAACGTCAGCCATGATCAACCCCCGGTTGTTTACTCCCCACATTGCAGGTATTCATCTCTGTCCACCCGATGGAGCAGACTGTGTTGTGATATTGCGTCTTGAACAGATCAATGCATTACACACTGCATCACGGTATGTGAAGAATGGCTTCCAGATCCCGGATGTGTGTCTCTTGTTCCTCAATGAGCCGTTGCTGCTCCTCCAATGTATTCTGCTGCTCCTGCAGCACCCTGGTAAGTATGGCGATGAAATCCATGGGACTCAGGCTGTTCCGATCCTTTGTGGCCACCAGATCCGGCACATCTTCCGCGATAAATCCCAGATTTTCATCTTCCGGGTTATTTTTATAATAGTATCGGCTTGGCCGGAGCTGATTCAATGCGGCCAATGCTTCCTCGATGCTCAGATCACGGATATCCATTTTCAGATCGCGGGAGGATGCGTCGTGCCAGACCGACCCGTTACAATAAGCGCCACCCATCAACTCCAGTGGATTCTGAGGATTGGTCACACCAATACCGACTCTGGAATTCACATACGAATAATTCGACGTGGGAGGGGTGAAATTCGATGTCCAACGGGCGATCCCTTTGCTGATGCGAAGTTCATCGAGATAACCATAGTGATAATAGGAGGCATCCGCATTGAGACCGATGATGAGATTCGTCGGATCGGTGAGGGTTGCGGAGTTAGTCGTGCTGGCGATGGCTGTCCCATTGAGATATATTGTCCATGTATTTCCATATCGAACGAACGCAATGTGAACCCAGGTTTGTGTCGGTGTTGTAACCGATCCCTGTGATATGATCGTACCCGCACCGTTTCGATCATGAAACTCCCAGCCGGTGCTTGCGTTATGACGCAACGCCTGGGTATCGGAACCCGAATTCTTGAAATCCACGATGCACCGTGTATCGGTCAGATTGACGAACCACACCCAGAAATCGATGGTAAAATCCCCGGAGCCGAATGTCCAATCGGTGGAATCGGGGATGGAAAGGTAGTCGCCGCTCCCATCAAACATCCCGCTTGCACCGCCAAACTTGCTTCGATCGGTCTCTACATGTGTCTCACCCAGAACGGATACAGTATGATGAGAGGAAGAGATGTCGGTGAACGCGGTGGAACCATCCGTGCCATCGAAATGAAGCAGCAATTTGGTATTGGAGTCGATACCGCCACCCCCGCTCTCGCCATCGGTTATGATCAGATTGCCATCTTGAATCTGGAGTTTCGCGGTGGGCGCTGATGTACCGATACCCATATTTCCGGTAGATGTATCATAATATACCTCTGCTCCCGAAACGACACCATCCTGATTGTATAAGAGCTGCTTATTGGAGCCGCCAACTGGTCCGGCAGGACCGGTCGGTCCAGTTACCCCTTGAGGACCGATCGCGCCCTGGGCACCGGTCGGTCCCGGAACTCCAGGCTCTCCCTGAAGACCCATCGGACCTTGAATCCCCTGGATTCCCTGGGGACCGGTCGGTCCTCGGACACCCTGAATGCCCTGAATGCCGGCGGGACCCGTGGGTCCCGGAATCCCCTGGAGGCCCTGAGCGCCGGTCGGTCCTGGGATACCTTGCTCACCTTGAGGACCCGTCGGTCCCTGTATCCCCTGAATACCTTGTGGACCAATCGGACCCGTCGATCCCGGAGATCCCGGGATACCCTGCGGACCCTGGATGCCCTGAATGCCTTGCGGACCGGTCGATCCCGAAATACCCGTTGCTCCCTGTGGACCGGTTGGCCCCTGTAAGCCAGGCTCTCCTTGCGGCCCCTGAATTCCTTCAGGTCCTGTCGGACCCATTGGTCCGGTCAGGCCGGTGGGATCTCCCACCCACTTCCCGTCGGCGTCGATCACTTCACCATAACTCTGAATATGAATGCTTCGGGGGTGAATATCCGTATTCCATACATCCCCCGCATTCAGTGCCTGACCCACACTGTTCAATGCCTGACATGGGGTCAACGTCTCCCCGGATACGGTGATTTCAAGCCAGAGTGGTTCATCAAACATTATCGTGATCGGATTGGTTTCTCCCAGCACCACATGGAACACGCCTTCGGTTACCAGCAGGCTGTCGTGGGATTCCGACCAGAGTTCCACGCCGCCCGATGCAGCACTCATCAGCCGGAATTCAAAATCATAGCTCCCGGACAGGGGATCCCCTCCCGCATCCAGTAAGTGACCCTGATAACTGATCTGGCGGGGGACGGCTGCCAAAGCGACTCCCAGGATGAAAACAAATATGATTGTCAAAAGAATACTCTTTTTCATGATGTTTCTCCTTGTAAAATGACAGAGATCAGATCCTTATCGAATCCGGGAGTTATCGTATGAGAGCTGCGGCACGCCATCCCCGGACGCTCTGAGGAGACCACAGATCGCTGCATCCGCAGCCATCCTGATAATCATCTACTCCGCCAGTGCAGGTTGCATCGTAGAATCCCATTGATGAGCTTGCGCTGTCCTGAGGAAATGTGGTCAGAGATGGGCACGGATTATTACACGAGGTCCCTGTCCGATAGGCAACCGGGCCGGGAGTCGATGCGCAGGACAGCCAGCCATAGGTCGTTGATATTCCGGTCAAGGTAATCGGGGTTCCACCCCATCGGTTGTCAGGCGTGGAGATTGATGACCCAAAGTCGATGGCAAAATATGCGCCTTTATCATTATACCCACTGCTGCTGTAAGCGACGAACAATAACTGACTGGAATAGATCAGACCCTGTGATGTTCCCGCCATGATGTAGTCCGAGAGGAGGGACGCATCCAGGGTTCCACAGCCAGAAGTACCAGGGCCGATATGGAGATCCCGGCATGTTTCCACGGAGTTGTTCCCGTTGACCGCCACGGCCGTCCAGCCGCCACCATCCGTGGTCATATCGCAAAACGCCAGAATATTATCCATCCCATCCCCTCCATTGGGATCGATCCGATAAATCCCGTTACCCAGGATGCCCGGAGCGCCCTGAGGGTTTCCGGACAATCCATCCAGATCGTTATCACTCAGTTCCTTGCAGCTTCCCAGAACCGTAAATCCACCATGGGTCATGTCGCAAAATACTTCAAACGGGATCACTCCGCCCACACTATCGGGATCGATCCAATAGAATCCATCTCCTATGGAGTCTCCCACATCAAAGATATGTTTGCAGCTCAATCCTGGTTTTGTCTGAGATCCGAAACTGGGAGAATAAACCGCCTCCCATTGTTCTCCATTACATACTTCGATCGTTCCATTATGCCAGCGGAGTGTTCCGGCTTTCTCGGATGTACAATCATCGGTATCATCCGCGATCTGAACGCCCCCGTTTACCTGGAGGGCCGATCGGGGAGACTGAACGCCGATGCCGACTTTTCCGGTATCAAAGTAGATATCCGAACCACTCTCAGACCAATAGGCATCACCCTGAGGACCCGTCGGACCGGTTGGACCAACAGGACCGGGGATACCTTGGGCTCCCTGAGGTCCGCTCGGGCCTGTAGGTCCCGGAATCCCCTGGATGCCCTGATCCCCCGCAGTTCCCTGGGCGCCGGTTGGACCTGGGATACCTTGCTCACCTTGAGGACCCATCGGTCCCTGTATCCCCTGAATACCTTGTGGACCAGCCGGACCGGTTGGCCCCGGAATGCCAGGCTCACCTTGCGGACCCGTCGGACCCGGAAGACCTTGAGGTCCAGTGGGACCGACAGCCCCTGCCACTCCCGCAATACCTTGAGCACCGGTCGGGCCTGGGATACCCTGCGGACCAGCCGGACCTTGAATCCCCTGGATACCTTGAGGTCCTGTCGGGCCCATCGGTCCCGTCAGGCCCGTGGGATCTCCCACCCACTTCCCGTCCGCATCGATCACTTCACCATAACCCTGAATATAAACGCTCCGGGGATGGATATCCGTATTCCATACATCCCCCGCATTCAGTGCCTGACCCACACTGTCCAGCGGCTGACGGGGTATCAATGTCTCTCCGGATACGGTGATTTCAAGCCAGAGTGGTTCATCAAACATTATCGTGATCGGATTGGTCGCTCCCAACACGACATGGAATACGCCTTCGGTTACCGGCAGGCTGTCGTGGGATTCCGACCAGAGTTCCACGCCGCCCGATGCCGCTCCCATCAGCCGGAATTCAAAATCATAGCTCCCGGACAGGGGATCCCCGCCCGCATCCAGTAAATGACCCTGATAACTGATCTGGCGGGGGATCGCCGCCAGAATGACGCCACATAGCAAAATGATCATACTCATCACCATCACGAATCGTCTCATATTTGAGTCTCCTTTAATATGTTTCAGTAAATTGATCAATTTTGGATAATGGACCATAGCGCAACAAAATCTACATAGAGAATACCGTATGGATGATACGATGTAAATAACGCATAGAAGATGCGTGGTTATCGATAGTCGAATAAGAAATATGTGGAATCGCCGCACCGTTTGCTAGGGACACAGCCGGGCGACAAGGAAATGAAAACAGACCAGATGCTCGATATTACGGGAGTGATCCACTCCGAAGTCCGTTCCGGGCTGTAAGCAGTCATCCTGCGACTGTAAGCGGTCATCCTGCAACTGTAAGCGGTCATCCTGCAACTGTAAGCGGTCATCCTGCAACTGTGAGCGGTCATCCTGCAACTGTAAGCGGTCATCCTGCAACTGTGAGCGGTCATCCTGCAACTGTAAGCGGTCA
>CAZELM010000068.1:13318-17385 GCA_964512995.1 uncultured bacterium | reverse complement strand
ATAGCATGGAACCATCGATTGGCACAGAGGGAAAATTATGGTTGGCATAGGATTGCTGCGGGGTAAAGGTCCGAACCGCTGATTACGCGGATGAATCGGATGTCGCTGATGGCAGCGTGCCGTTGCAGTGCGGATAGCATGGAACCATCGATTGGCACAGAGGGAAAATTATGGTTGGCATAGGATTGTTGCGGGGTAAAGGTCTGAACCGCTGATTACGCGGATGAATCGGATGTCGCTGATAGAGGCGTGCCGTTGCAGTGGGGATTTCGGGGGATGATTCACGTGCTATTTTATAACGGCCACACACCATCACATATCTGGTTTAAACGGTAATTGAATGAATTACCGAACCCGAACCAGAGAAGCAGCATCCCAGCCGGAGATCAGGGCGATGGCGGTCAACAGCAACATGACGCCGATGAAAACGAGTTTGCCATAATCCTGAGCTTTCAACGTGCCCAGAAGCATCGGCTCCTTGGAAAGGTATGCAGAAGCAGCGTAAAGCTCTTCTCCGATCAAGGTGTAATCGCAAGCGGTGATGAAAAATGGCAGTTGGGAGACTTCATCGGTTCCGGCAATCTGAACCGCTCCGATTGAAGCACCCGTCTCGGCCAGGATTAATGATTCTGCCATGAACCAGCCCAGTAAAAAAATCGTGGCAGGCTTTTCGCGCACCATAATTCCATTCACACCAGCAGCATATGCAAATTGATCCGGAACCATGAAGAATACCGAATCCGGATCGAATGCATCCGGCCGGCCTTCCGATGCGTATGTCTCCTTCACAATCTCCCGGGCAATCGCAAAAACAATGGGATCGATATTGGGGCAGATGATTTTGACATCATAATGAACGGTACGCCGGGCAATCTCTCCCAAAATATTCAATGAAGCCAGTGTGGAGATCGATTCGATGTAATCAGTCCCTGGAATATATAATACCGGTTTGCCCATCTCTGTGGCCCGACCAATCGCATCCTCAACGGCATTCAGTCCCGTGATCCGTCGGATATATAAATAGATTCCTCGTCGGGCGGCTGAAATAAATGTCACCAGAAGTATGGTAAAAACAACGATAGCAACCATCACCGGTATCGATTCCAGACGGATCAGATGATCCCGAGGCTCTATTTCGGGAGTCGGATCAGATAGAATGGTCTGATCGCCATAAACAGCGGCAACCCTGAACCGGTATTTCGTAAAATTCTGAAGATCAGCAATCATGTAATCGGTCAGAACCGTCTGCGTGATTTCCTGCCAAAGACCATCCGGCCCGCTCATCTCCAGAATATATGTATCGGGTTTTATTTCGCCATCCGGAGGTTCCCAGGATATCTGAATCTCCCCGCCGTAGTCATTGGGTACATCTTCAGCCAGAATATTTTTGGGTGGAAGGAGATTTGATGGTGGTAATACCGTACCTGTATCCTGATTGTCCGGCTCTGCCATCACTGGAGCCGCGGCCGGATTCTCCATACCAGTCATTTCCGGCATTCCCGCAGACTCCTGAGCCTGCATCAGGGATACGAAACACAAACCGAACAGCACCATCCATGGAAGCGAACCGAGTCGATAGGTTTTTTTTTCGTTTATGGAACCAAAACCTGCAGCATTCATTGTTGAACCTCCAGACTATTTCCTTGAAGATGCTAAATCATTCAGAATCCTGAAGCAATAGATCTGATGGGGCTATTGGTGAATTGTGAAAGTGGGGATCGATCGGATAGATGATTCCAAACGACACGTCTGATTCCGCTGTCCCGATTCTATCATTATCGGCTGATCCCGTGAAAGCCTGCTGATCCGGTTTGTCTTTGATCGCTTTATACACCAGGATTCCACCGATCAGCATGATACCCAGCGGCCACCACTCCTGGAGCCAATCCATGGAAATATTAAATTTAGTATGGAGAAACAACACGAATCCGATAACGATCAAAGTGATTCCCCAAGAGATGGAGCCGCTCAATCCGGGGATATTGAAATCATCCGGGCGTTTGGTTTGAGATATATCATCCAATATCTGATTGTACAATTTCGCTCACTGTACAGCGTCAATGATATTAAAAAAATAAAAAATGGGATCATCACCCGGAACATCACATTCAATCCCTGCGCAGGTAACGTTTGGGCGAAGGCAATTGCCAGAGCAAAAATAAGCCCATGTATAAATCCATGCCGGTAATAACCGACATACACCTGACCCAGCCCCGGAAGAAATGACAGGATACCCACCAAAACAGGTGACTTGTAAATATGATTTGACCGATTCGTATGATATATCCGTTGTTGAATCATCCGGCAGACTTCGTGAGTCATATCCGTTCCTCCGGTTTGCAGAATGATAACACTGCCCGTGTCAGTTCCAGTCTGGCACGATTCGAGTGTGATTGGGCTGTTCCCAACGGGATTTTCAGAATGGCCGCAATCGCCTGAATACGAATAAATATCTCCTGAGTCAAATCACTGGCGTCGTCACGATTTCGAACGTAAATCATCGCGATCTGGAACATCCGGCCATGATACTCCCGTAGAAACAGTTCTCATGCTAATCGATCTCTTGCCTTACATCGTTGAAAAAGTTGTTCCAGTTCCATCGTTCCTCTCACGACTGACATTTCCGGGTGGCATGTCTCCATCCCTGCTCCCAAGATAAGACGAATTTCGATATAAAAAGGTTTGCTTGACTGGTATCATAATGAGAAGTGGAATCAAGGAGATCCATTTTATTACTGGAATCATTTGTCCTGGTAAATGACGAAGTGACACACTGCAAATCGACCCGGATATGGTGGTGAGAAGGCGAAGTAACATGAAAATTATGCTTATTCATGGACTCGGGCGAACAACATTATCCATGACTCTGTTACGGCATCGTCTAACGAAGGCCGGGTTAAACGTGTCTACATTCGGATACAATGCCATGCTCGAAACATTTGATCATTGTCTCCATCGGTTGATCGACCGAATCCGATCCATCGGAGAAACTGATTCCTATATCCTGGTGGGGCATTCTCTGGGGACGGTATTCATACGGGCAGCGCTTCCTGAACTATCCGAGTCGCTTCCAGCCGCCTGTTTCTTCATTGCACCCCCCAGTCATGCACCGCGGATCGCTCAACGACTCGCATCAAATCGGGTTTACCGGATTCTCACAGGTGATATGGGACAGAGAACCGCTCAACCCGATTTCATCGATTCGCTCCCAATCCCCAATGTCCCGACGTTGATCTATGCTGGAACGGCAGGACCCAAATCCAGATGGTTTTTATTTGGAGAAGAGGAAAACGATGGAATCTTGTCGGTGTCGGAAACACGGATCAATGAACAGATACCGGTCATTCGTCTGCCGTGTCTGCATACGTTCATCATGAACTCCAGACGAATCGCCGCTGACATTATCGATACGGCTTCAGACGGCGGTAATGACAGCCAGCAATATCCAGAATAATCTGGAATCAAGCTTTGTGCTTATTTACGTCTTGATCATATTACCATTATAATCCCTGAGTCTTGATTATTGTAATTGGCTTTTATATTATTGATATTGTGCTGATTCCTTGAAATGGCTGTTATAACGATGATAATGCCACTGCGTTTCAACAGAAGGTCTGACGCATGATCAATCCAAGTCAGGGAATTATTATCTCTTTAAAATACACCCTTTCATTCTGGATTATTTTCAATGAAAAGGTCTCATATGGTTGGCTTGTTATCGATTCGTTTTATTAACAAGGAGGAAAATGAATGAGTTATATCAAGTCTGTTTTAGGCTGGAACTTGTTGATTCTTGGAAGCATTCTGTTGTTTATACCATTTTGTACCGTTTACGGTCAGGATGCAATACCAGCGCCAAACATTGATTCGATTGTTTCCGCTGGCGAAAACGCTGCTGGAATAATTGACAACCCTGAACCGCCTGAGTCGAAGATTACTCCGACACCAACCAATACACCAACCAGAACCCCAACAAACACCAATACACCAACATTCACTCCCACAAATACAAATACGCCAACTCGAACACCGACCAATACAAACACACCGACACGGACACCCACACC
>CAZELM010000068.1:10778-13218 GCA_964512995.1 uncultured bacterium | reverse complement strand
ATACGCCAACTCGAACACCGACCAATACAAACACACCGACACGGACACCCACACCAACCAATACTCCAACCAGAACCCCAACAAACACCAATACACCAACATACACTCCCACAAATACAAATACACCAACTCGAACACCGACCAATACAAACACACCGACACGGACACCCACACCAACCAATACTCCAACCAGAACCCCAACAAACACCAATACACCAACATACACTCCCACAAATACAAATACACCAACTCGAACACCGACCAATACAAACACACCGACACGGACACCCACACCAACCAATACTCCAACCAGAACCCCGACAAACACCAATACACCAACATTCACTCCCACAAATACAAATACGCCGACGCGCACACCTACCAATACAAATACACCGACCCTGACACCTACCCCAACGAATACGCCGTTAGTTACACCTACAAATACAAACACACCCACCCGAACACCGACAAACACGAACACCCCGACATCGACACCCACGCCGACCAATACACCCACAAGAACTCCAACAAATACCAATACACCGACATTCACACCTACAAATACAAATACGCCAACTCGAACACCGACCAATACACACACGCCAACTCGAACGCCAACGAATACTCCGACACGGACTCCGACTGTTCCACCCACGGATACGCCCATATTCCCAGAGATCTGTGACTACTTTGAAAGACCGAATTCCAGCATCGTACCGGGTTGGACGGAGCAATCCGGAGACTGGTCGATCTTTTCCCGCATGCTGTATCTCGTGGGGAATGATCCGCAATGGATTACCTATGATGGCAGCACGGATGAGGATGTCTGCCTGGAGTCACGAATGCTCTATGGATTCGGCAGTTCCATCCGCTATGTTGGTCTGGTTGGACGATGGACCAGTCCGACCGAGTATGTCATGATGATGCTGAAGGACAGCACATCCTGCGGGTACTTTGATAGTTATATGGTCGTTCGGAATGATTTCATTATCAATATCGGAATGGGTCATAATTTTGGAACAGATGTCAATTTACAAATGTCATTATCCGGTGATCAATGTATCGGCCGGATTGACTCGGATCGGGATGGATACTGGGATCTTACGACGATCGCTCCGGTTTCAACCGGAACAGGTTTGTGCGGTGTTGGTTCATCCGGAGAAACATACACAGACAACTGGTGTATGAGTCCGGTTTGCGAGGAAGCGCCAACAGCAACACCGACCGGCACACCAACGGACACACCGGTCCCGACACCATCACCTTCTCCGACAGAAATACCCACAGACACGCCGACACCCGTTCCGACTGACACTCCACAACCAACGATGACACCGGATTGTATCCATGACGGGGATGTGACGATGGACGGCGTATTGAGTTCCGGGGACGCGCAGCAGGTATTTCTGATGGCGTTAGGCAGCATCACTCCAACGGAAGACGAATTCTGTCATGCGGACTGTAACGGAGATGGTGTGATCAGTTCCGGAGATGCACAAGGAATTTTCTTTGCTGCTCTTGGAATCGGATCGTGTGAAGATCCAATCCCGGTACGATAACACCATGACACTCGGAGGCAGTTATCCAGGCTCATGAGAGATATAAAAAGTCGCAGACTATTTATTGCAGCCAGCGCGGAGTTGATCGAAAAATAAACCGATGATCTTCTCTTTTAGAAAAAAATAAAAACGATACATAACCTGAACCAGCGGTTTCGATGACTGAAACCGCTGGTTTTTTTGTTCAGGCAACATTGACGAGCCATCGGTTGCATTTCCGTTACAGAATTGGTCATCCGCGTTTGGTGATCCATTCGTAACCGTTCCGCCATTTGAACACGAAAAAATTTTGAAGGATCAGCGCAGATTGAGCAGGCTGAGCTGTTCATAAGTCGTTGTGATGGGGGTGTATTAAATATTTCGGAACACACCCCATCTCTGCTTCGTTCACCAAGAAACCATGCTGAAACATAATCAAACCGTGGCTTCACAGAGCCACCCTCTTAGGGAGGGGATTCTGGCTGCTTCTCACCATCTGAACGATTGCCTTCCTTTCATGGTGAGCGTCCATTATACTTGCTGATGTGGTTTTACTTTTGCTCGCAGCGACCATACCATTCACCGCAGCGACCAAACCATTCACCGCAGCGACCAAACCATTCACCGCAACGATCAAACCATTCACCGCAACGATCAAACCATTCACCGCAACGATCAAACCATTCACCGCAACGACCAAACCATTCACCGCAACGATCAAACCATTCACCACAGCGACCAAACCATTCACCACAACGACCAATACATTCACCACAACGACCAATACATTCACCGCAGCGATCAAACCATTCACCACAGCGATCAAACCATTCACCGCAACGACCAAACCATTCACCGCAACGACCAAACCATTCACCGCAACGACCAAACCATTCACC
>CAZELM010000068.1:0-10678 GCA_964512995.1 uncultured bacterium | reverse complement strand
CAAACCATTCACCGCAACGACCAAACCATTCACCGCAACGACCAAACCATTCACCGCAACGATCACACCATTCACCGCAGCGACCAAACCATTCACCACAACGACCAATACATTCACCACAGCGATCAAACCATTCACCGCAACGATCAATACATTCACCGCAGCGACCAATACATTCACCGCAGCGACCAATACATTCACCACAGCGACCAATACATTCACCACAGCGATCACACCATTCACCGCAACGATCAATACATTCACCACAACGACCAATACATTCACCGCAGCGATCAATACATTCACCGTAACGATCAAACCATTCACCGCAGCGATCAAACCATTCACCACAATGACCAATACATTCACACATTCGCGTTGGAAACGATGACGCATTCTCTTGCTGGATAAAACATTCACCTATGATGCTGCCAGGCTGAAGGGATTGCCGGACGGCAGAATGGATAAGTGATGAATCATTGTAAAAATCCCACTGAATGCACTACTTCCAGCCAATGACACTCCTGAATATCCATCTTCCTTCAAAGAATTCATGCTTTTCGATGAAAATCAGCAGTATGGTTTTTGGAGTAATCAGTTATGAAGGTAGCGGTTTGATTGGAATTCATCAGCCCGGAAACTCCGTCATTGCACGATACTCAATCTCTTTTTGTGGAGATTGTTTTTTATCTCCCAATCGTGTAAATTCGATTCTCGTCAAGATTAAAGTTCTGGGGAAAAACGCCAACCCAAGGAAGATACCGGCAGATGATCGCATGCAGCTTTTTACTGTTACTGACATTTCTCAGTTTCTTGTCGGTTCTGGAAAATGCGATCCCGTCCAGTTCCCCCGTTTCCATACGAACGCTCCGTGCCGCCGTTTGTTCGATTGCCGGAATCATGCTTCTGATTTTGGTCACCGGAACGATCGGAGTCTGTCATCGATGGGTCGTCATCATCGGACAGATATCCATGTGTACGATTCTGTTTATTCATACCGGCCCGGCCAGATCCGCTGCGATCATCCGATGCTATTTTCGGGATCTCCGCCGGGGATTCATCGAATATATGCGGAGTTCATACCGATCACCCGCTCTTTTACTGGGCATGGCAGTGGTTCTGTGGCAGATGGCGTGGTGTGGACTGATCACCGGATTCGTTCCTCCCCATGTCTGGGATGAACTGGCGTATCATATTCCCATCGTTGCCGGAATCGTGCAGACCGGAACGCTGACACCCTTGGATCTGTCATACCCCTGCAATGCATATTTTTCGGGGTCGACTCACCTGGTGTATGCATGGACGGCGATGATCGGATGCGACTCGAACCTTTTAAGCCTGACGCACTGGATGTTCTGGATGCTGGCGAGTCTCGCCGGATATACGATGCTCCGGCACTTTCGTGTGGATCATTCGCTCGCTGGCTTTTTGACTGCGTGTGCTCTGGGATGTCCCATCTTCATCGTCCAGTCCCTTACTGCGTATGTGGATATCTCCGTTGCGGCATACTTCATCTGCGCAATGGCCTGTATCGTGATCTGGTCGGATTCGGGAGCCCTGATCGATCTGATTGCATCAGGCTGTTCTCTGGCGTTGCTTCAGGGAGTCAAACCGCATTCCTTTCTGTTCACCATTGTTTTGCTGAGCGCAGCGATTGTGCTTTTACGGAAGAAAAACCGGCGACTGCTCCCTGGATTCAGGACGCTCATCGTCCTGAGTCTGGCTCTGATCATCGGCTCCTACTGGCTTGGTTTCAGATCCATCCGGTTCAAAAATCCATTCTACCCGTTCGAATTGAAACTCGGCGAATTGCAGCTTTTTCCGGGTCCCTGGAAAATGGATGCCGACCAATTGACGCGCAGAGAGCTTTCCCCGAAGGAAACGGCTCTTCTGGAGCGAACCGAAGGAAAAATCCTCAAAAAAATGATCCATCTGATCTTTTCATGGTTCGAACTGGGTGTGATCGATAATTCCAGAATTCATACGCTGTCCGGTGGATTCGGGACGCTGTTCGGTGCGCTGCTGATTCCAGCGGGATGCGCCGGAATGGTCTGCAGCCGGAAATACGGATTGTTTTTCATCGTCATCATTTTCGGGCTGACGGTCACGCCTTTGTCGCATGTGGCGCGATATACCCCGATGTTGCCCTTCGTCTTCCTGGCACCAGCGGGTTTATGGCTGAAAGAAGGACGTTCACGATGGATACTCCCGTTCGGTATCCTGGTCATCATCACAGGGATGGGATTGTGGATGCCTGACCTGGCAGGCAATTATGGCATGGTCTTTCTCGCGGGACCCGTTGCCGAAATTGGAGACGGCCGGATCGGTATCGGAGTGATCTTCTTTGGCTCCGCCGTTCTGCTCGCACTGATCGATTGGCGGATTCGATCTGTGCATTGGATGGCCACCGGGTTTCTTCCGGCACTGATCGTGACCCTTCTGTCGGCGTACCGGTTTCCTGTGCCGGCGAAGATCATCGAATTCACCGGCTATTCCCGGGAAGAAGCGTTGCGTGAATGCTGGAACTGGCATCGGTTGACCAATCACCCCGATGAACTGGCTCAGGTCGAAACCACCCTGAAAATGCTGAACCAATCCGATGAAACCATCGCATATCGATACTCCGGAACACCTTTCCCGCCTGTTATCGGACTTTTGTTCAATCGTCGATTGAGCAACCTCGTGGAGTGGTCCGGTGATCCAGCCGATCGATTCCAGATCACCCACCGGACTCCCAGATAATCACCCACAACTGATGATAGTCGATGGATTCGTCGGCAGGGGAAAATCTGCATGTATAAACCATCTCAATCCAGGGGAAAAGTGCAATATCGCGGTTTCCGTGCTGGGATCTGATCCGGCAATCTGTCATACTATCTGGCCGCATCCGGGATTGGAAGCTCCAATTCCGAATGACGCGGAACGTCATACAATCAACGAGAGGAATGATGGATGATGAATGACTGGGTCTATGGAATCGATTTCGGCACCACGAACTCCGCGGTGTCCATTATCCAGAACAACCAACCCGTCCTGATTCCGATCGGACACTCCCGGAAAAACATGATCCGGTCGGTGCTCTATTTTCCGAACCAGGACGACAGTGTGGTCATCGGGGATGCCGCTTTCGATCGGTATCTGGATGATGAGATGGATGGCCGGCTCATCCAGTCCATCAAAACAATCCTCCCGTCGTATACTTTCAAGTCCACCCAGATCCGCAAAACAAACTATGATGCGGTGGATCTCGTCTCTCTCATCCTGCGGTTCCTGAAGCAATCCGCAGATGCCTTTCTGGGAGCGGATGTCCGGAAAGCCGTGATCGGTCGGCCGGCCCGATTTTCCGATCTCCCCCGGGACGAACGCCTGGCAGAAAAACGGCTCCGCGAAGCTGCGGAAAACGCCGGTTTCGAGGAGATCTTTTTCCAATACGAACCCGTCGCCGCAGCCATCTCGTATGAACTGACGCTGAAGGAACCGGAACGGGTGATTGTCGCTGATCTGGGAGGCGGAACATCGGATTTCGCATTGATGGAACTCTCCCCCGACAAGGTCGACTCACGGGACCGCTCCACCGACGTGATTGCCACACGGGGTTTGTCCGTAGCCGGCGATGTCTTCGACTCCCGGATCATGCATCACAATTTCAGAGATTATCTCGGAGGCAATGTCACCTACAAAAGCTGGCCGGATAAGTGGCTCCCCATCCCGTCCAACATTTTCGCTGATCTGTGTCATAAAGGCCGGATCATTCAACTATATCATCCGGATGTGATCGCACAGATCGCGGAGATATCCAAAACCGCGAGCGATCGGGAAGCGATCCGCCGGCTCCTGAAATTACTGAAATATAACCTGGGCTACGCGCTGTTCCAGCAGATCGAAACAGCCAAATGCCGGCTGTCGGACATGGATCAGGTGGAGATTGCATTTCACCGACACGATCTGGAACTCCGGACCTCGCTGTCAAGAACCGAGTTCGAGGGGCTCATTTCAGAGGAGATCACGAAGATCCGGACCGTGGTTGAATCATTGCTGATGGATGCCGGAGTGGACCGCTCCCAGATCAAAACAGTATTCATGACCGGTGGGACATCGTTGGTTCCCATTGTCCAGTATGTGATGGCGGAGATGTTCGGCGCAGAAAAAATCAGACACACCGAAAATGCGTTCACCAGTGTCGTGTCCGGGTTGGCATTGAGCGGGAAGTTGTTTTTCTGAATACGATTTCCGGCCTTCATCATCAGTCTGACGCACAACACAAACGCACACCAATGCCAGCCCTCATCCTCGCCGATACACATCACAAACGCCTGCCAAGTCCCGCCCTCATCCTCGATCCTTCTTCCGGGGAGAGAAGGAGGGAAGAAAGGTTGTTTATGCAGAAACCTTCTTCACCCTCTCCCAACGCAGTGTCCGGGAGAGGGTCGCCGGTCGACCCAGCAGGGATCAATCCATAAACATGGCCGGCGGGGTGAGGGGATCATGCAATGCCATCGCACGGCGTGTGTGAAAACGGTTCACTATGACGGCTGATCGTTGCATGGACCGGTGATAACACGTTGACTCGCTGCTTCAGACCGCTCTCTAACAATCGCAGTTACGTGGCTGTATTATGCGCAGTTATGCTGTTTTTCCTTCGTGTCCTTCGCGTCTTCGTGTGAGACTTTCTTTTCAGGTCCCTGCTTCACGTTCGGGCTCATGGGGCCGTGTTATGATCGCCAGGCGGCATATATGTCATCCCGAAAAGCATATCCAGCAGGCGTCTCCGGAACGATTCATCGTCACTGAATAACTTGAACAGCTCTGTATCCACCTGCAGAAAATTCGTGATCACCCGGCGGACAGCTTTGTCGTGTTCGATCCGGGCATTCTGTTTATCGGCTTGTCTGATCGCGTTCTGATACGCCGGATCCGCTGCCACCCGAACGGGAATCTCCTCGGTAATGATCTTGTGCACCCGATCGGCATCCGTCCACTGGATCGAGCTGAACTGCGCATTGAACTCCTTGATGATATTCGAAAGCCGGTCCAGTGCCGGTTCCGGCTTCTGTCCCCCCCGTGTCGTAAACGGATCAATCTCCGCATCGGCATCCTGAAGGCGAATATCTCTCTCCTTCTGTTTTTCGATCCGGTAACTGTCCATGTCGATCGTTTCGATGATGCCTTTCGACAGGTCTTCTTCCTTCGGTGCCGGAAGCTTGGGCACCAGAAAATTCAGGAATATGGACAGCTTCTCCCAGTCCGCGAATTTATCCCGCAGAATGGATGAGAGGAATCCGTATGTCCGGATAAATGCTTTCGCTTTTCCTTTGAACTCCACATGCCCATCCTCATCCAGCGTAAGATATTCAAGCCGGCAATGATCCAGGATCGGATCGAGGCGGCTGCGGTCCGCTCCTCCCAGAAACAGCTCCACAAACCGATCGACCTGCTCCAGGGAATAGACCTGATACCCATCCAGTTCCGCTTTCAGATCATGGAGTTTATCGGGGTCCGTCTCCTCAGAAAGAATCGTTGTCCGATAATAGTCGGCAAATGATTCTTTGATGGTTTCCTCATCGTTCATGAAATCCAGTATGAACACATCGGATTTTCTGGGATGGGAGCGGTTGAGCCGTGACAGTGTCTGGACCGCTTTGATTCCATACAGGATCTTGTCGACATACATCGTGTGGAGCAGCGGTTCGTCATACCCCGTCTGAAACTTATCCGCACAGATCAGGAACCGGTAGGGATCTTCCCGTATCCGATCGGCAATCTGGCTGGATGGGAACCCGTTCAGCGACGATTCCGTGACTTTTTTTCCGGCGTATTCATGTTCCCCGGAGAACGCGACAATGGCTTGCCAGGGACTCCTGCGCGTCTTCAGGTAATCCCGGATGGCATGAAAATACTGGATCGCCCGTTCGATACCGCTCGTGACCACCATCGCGCGAGCGCAGCCGCCGATCTTGTATCGGGCCAGCACGTGCTCGTGAAAGTGATCCACCATGATCTCCGCCTTGAGCTGGATCGCGTGCTCGTGCCCCTCCACATACCGGCGGAGTTTCTTCTGGGCTCGCCGTGTGTCGAATTCCGGATCATCCTCGATCTTCTTGACCAGCCGATAGTAACTTTTAACCGGTGTGTAATAGCGGAGCACATCCAGGATGAATCCTTCTTCGATCGCCTGTTTCATGGAATAGCAGTGGAATGGACGATGTCGGACTTTGCCTTCCACCGCTGGCTCCGGCATCCCGAAGACTTCCAGTGTTTTATTCTTGGGAGTCGCGGTGAACGCGAAATAACTGACATTGGGGAGCATTTTCTTCTTTTCGATGATCCGGTTGATCCGGTCTTCCGTGTCCAGGTCTTCATCGTCCGGTCTGCTTTCGGACAGCACGATATTCATCTTGGCCGATACCCGGCCTCCCTGACTGGAGTGCGCTTCATCGATGATGATGGCGAACCGCCGGTTCAGGTGATCCCGAGTGATGTCGTCCATAATGAATGGAAATTTCTGAACGGTGGTGATGATGATCTTTTTTCCCTGTTGGAGAAACGACCGCAGATCCCCGGATCGCTCCGCATGCCCCATCGTTGCCGAAACCTGCGCAAACTGCTTGATGGTATCCCGGATTTGTTGATCCAGAATACACCGGTCGGTGACGACGATGATCGAGTCGAAGATCGTGTGATCGTCTTTGTTGAGACCGATGAGCTGGTGAGCGAGCCATGCGATCGAGTTCGATTTGCCGCTCCCGGCGGAATGCTGAATCAGATACCGCTGGCCCACTCCGTTTTTCCGGACATCTTCCAGGAGTTTCTGAACGACGTCGAGCTGGTGGTAGCGCGGCCAGAGCTGGACGGCTTTCTTTTTGCCGGTTTTTTCATTCTTTGTCTGAACAATCTGAGCGTAATTCTCCAGAATATGGGTTAAACCCTCCCGAGTCAGGATGCGTTTCCACAGGAAGTCGGTTTTCAGTCCATCCGGGTTGGGCGGATTGCCGGCGCCATCGTTCCATCCCATATTGAACGGCAGGAACCATGAATCTTTCCCTTTCAGATGCGTACAGAACCGGATTTCCTGATCATCGACCGCGAAATGGACCACGCACCGTCCGAGATCGAACAGGTGTTCACGCGGGTCACGATCGCTCCGGTATTGCTGAATGGCATCGGCAACCGTCTGACGGGTCAGGCTGTTCTTGAGTTCAAACGTGGCGATGGGCAATCCATTGATGAACAGAGCCAGATCGAGCGATCTCCGGGTCTGGTCCGCACTGTACCGGAGCTGGCGGGTGACGCTGAAGCGGTTGCAGGCGAACCGCTCGATGGCTTTGATGTTTTCGGGAGATGGTGTGCCGTAGAACAGGTCGATGGAGTGGGGACCGTGTCTGATCCCGTGCCGCAGTACATCGATCACGCCCCGCCGGGTGATTTCGGCCTGCAACCGAGCCAGAAATTTGCTGCGGGTGGGTCCATCGATATCCAGAGCGAGTGCATCGACCAGGGTTCCCTGTGTCGCCCGGATGAATCCCCGGAGCTGGACGAGATCCACGCAGTATTCCCGGTTGTAGTGCGCGGCATCACCGAGCAGCCAGCCGGTGCCTCCCGCGACGGGTACGGACGTTTCCGTCGCGATATGCGCCGGAACGAGCACATCGGTGCGGCCGGTCATGGCCTGGACAATCAATGATTCGAGACCTCGTTCGCTCATGTCAGTGGTCATATCACACCTTCCATCAAATACCCATCAAGTATTATCACTGCACTTAATTCATTGATTCTAATAGAATCGTGATTTGGTTTCATGTTCATAATATGGCTGGCTATCAAGTAACTGTCATATTCCATTCCAGCTTCAGCAAGAGGTGCCGGCAATTGGAAAAGTTCGGTCTGAAAAACAACTTTATCCCATCCACTCCCTCGTTCTTCACAAATACCGATACGCCGCAAAAGAGAAGCTAGTGCTTCGTTGCGTGATTTGGGAGGGGTATCAACGAAACGTTTTGTGTCTACCAATGGTGAACCCGGATTGGTAATCTCGATGCGGTCAGTAAAAATTTCTACCATCGGGCCTGATCCGGATATAAAAAAAAATCCTGATGAATGATTGCATTCACAACCAACTCACGAATAGCTAACTCAGGATACACATGAATGATCTTTCTCAGTGATTGTTTTATAACTTCATTAGATGGCAGTATCCCATTGATATAACCTATCAAACCACTAAATCCGTTTGCATATCCTTTTGATCCAATCTGTTCTTTTATTGTTTCGATTCGACTCGTATCGCGATATTGAATCACCCTCACTGCTTTCCGTCGGATGGATCGGAAATCCTTAAGGTTTTTCGCAAATAGAATCGCTCCAAGATTCGTTATTTCCCAACCTCCTGCGGCACAAGGACGTATCAGATTATCATCCGTAAGAGATCGAAGAATTCCGTTTCGATTTTCAGGCAGTGGAAGTTTCAACAAATCAAAGTAGGCTGGATAGTCCAGCAGTGTAATCACATCTTCATCCTGAACATGATCTCCCGCAATACCATCTTCAAAAGGCATCTTATCGAAGATCCGCCATAACGATCGTTCTTTCTCCGGAAAATCTTTTAGCTTCTTTTTATAAGAACCAATACGTATATATTCTTGACCCTTGAATTGGACCGGGTGACGGAAAGCCCGACCAATTTCCAGCAGTATCAGTGGATGCTCATCCACAGAAACAGAAAAAAAACGGAAGTCGATTTTAGGAGAAAGCAAGCGTAAAAGCCAATTCTCGAATTCTTCATTACCCACTTTGAGCGTTCCCGGGATAAACCGCGTCCCAACAATCTGATGATCACTATTCGATATGCCCCACACTATTTAACCAAACGCTTTCCCGATTAGTGCTGCCGAGTTGGATAATGCGGAGATATACTCACCGATTTCCTGCGGTTCTGCATCATTCACTTTAAATTCAACCCACTCAGTTTCATTGGGCAATTTGCTTAATTCCCGGATCAAGCTTATCAGAAAATCATTTGATCTATCTTTTGTCATGAATCAATCCTCCCGCTTCATTTCAAATATTAAAACATTCAGTCCGATCCGTTCTTTCCATCTGCCACAGTTGGTGCAAAAAATGCAGCAACTGAAGTGCGATCCAATTCTTCAGATGTGAATATGTTTTTCAAATGCCGTGAAATAACGGACTTGTCACGCTCGAACAGATCAGCCATCTGATTGAGCGAGAGCCATACGGTTTCCTGTTCCAGCCAGACATCCAGCCGCATGTCTCCTTCCGGAGCTTGGTAGAGAACGATTTCGCCCCCAGGAATCTCAAGTCCGGGGATGGTATTGTTCGATTGGGTATTATTTTTCTTCGGCATGATCGGGATCTCCTGTTTCGTCCATTATTTCATCCGATGGATCAGGCTCGTTTTCGATATTGGAGTCGCTGTCATCGTCTTCCTCGATTGGCAATTGAGCCGCAGCCTCCCGCACATCCCGCTTTCCGGTCACGACATCGGCAATTAAGCGGGTACGGTATTCCCGGAGGAGGGAGATCTCGTGTTTGAAGCATGTAATTGTTTTCTCGATTTCTGCTACTACTACACATAGGTAATTAACGATTGCTGTTCGTTCCTTAGGCGGTGGTACCGGTAGACGTAATTCAGCAACATCCCGAATATAGATCGCCTGCTGGGCACTAGAAGCAGAACTGAACCAAAGAGATGTTTTAGCGTGTTCTGCTTTCAGAGAGTAATATAAGAACAAAGAACCATAGTCTTCTCGAAGTTTACAGAGGATAACGCTTCCCATCAAACAAAACGGTATTTCTTCCTCAACGACACCTACTCTTCCAATCGTTGCCCCCCGACTGACAACCAAAAGATCACCGTGCGTTGGATTGCATCTTCGCCAGAAAGACTCGGCATTTTCCTCAGACACATACTTGTCAACATTGTAATTTATAGCTCGATCTCTCACATCTTGTGCTGACAGCAAAGGTATACCATGGTCAGATAGATTGGGAGATATATGCTCGCCATCTGTGATCTTTCGAGTAAGAAACTTTAAGCGAATTTCTTGCCAATGCTCCGGCACATCTCCCAGCCACTCGACCCCGGAGGGTTTATACGCCGGGTAGGGGTGGCCGGTGCGGACGTCGATCTGACCGGTGACGGCCTGATGGATGATGGCTTGTTTCTGTTCGTTCAGGAGCCTGATCAGCTTCTGTCGGGAAGCGATATACCGCCGGATACGCCGGTCCATGTAGTCGAGATACCGGACAATCGCGGATTGCTCAGATGAAGGAGGAATAAAGAATGGAATCTCACGCATCCGTGCTTGGGAGAGATCCCACTGACCGATGCGCACACCATCAGATGCATTCGTGAAGAAAGGAACGTACGATTTCGACCGAATCGCTACATGGAAGAAGTCGCCTTCCACACCATTCAGGGTGAAAACAAAATACGCAGGACTTACGATACCTTCATACTTCGAGACTCCGAACGATCCCTGCCAAGCTTTCATCTTGTTCATGGCGAACTGCCCTGAACGAACAACTTTGTAGTTACCCAAGTCATCAGGAATGAAGTTATGATTCTCATCTTTACTTGTAACATCACGTCGAATGACACCCTGTTCTGTTGAGAGTCACATTATAAGACTGTCTTTCAGGCTATTTTCTCGAATTAAAT
>CAZELM010000067.1:0-17996 GCA_964512995.1 uncultured bacterium | reverse complement strand
TAATGATCGTTGCGTTGGATGTAATGGTCGTTGCATTGGATGTAATGATCGTTGCATTGGATGTAATGATCGTTGCGTTGGATGTAATGATCGTTGCGTTGGATGTAATGATCGCTGCGTTGGATGTAATGATCGCTGCGTTGGATGTAATGGTCGCTGCGTTGGATGTAATGGTCGTTGCGTTGGATGTAATGGTCGTTGCGTTGGATGTAATGGTCGCTCATGATGAAAGTAAGGTCGCTGCGTTGAATGGTATGGTCACTCACGGTGAGAGAGCAGATCTGATCGTTAATGATGGCATAAAAATGTAAAAACCGACTTCCTTTCTTTGCGTTTAGTGGCATTCTGAATGGTAACTCGTCCCCTGAACCCCTGGGATATCCGTGTTTGGGAATACCCACTGGGCGGAGTCATTGGGTCGCTGAAAAAATATCAGCAAGATAGATGCCAAGTTGAATCAATAAACAGACAGACAATTCACTCCTTCCCATACCTCCGTCTCCCCCCGGGGAAGGATTGAGGATGAGGGCAGCCAATAACCGCGCTCTGGATTTCCGGCACGATTCCCTCACCCCGCCGGCTGTGATGATCAATAGATCTGGCAGTCGTGGCGCGATGGCATCGGCATGACACCCTCACCCGCCGGCCAGATCATTGTCTGACCAGACATGTACGCCGACGACCCTCTCCCGGTCGCTGCGCAGGGAGAGTGTGAAGAAGGAAAATGCATATGTGCCCCTCGCCATTTATGGAGAGGGATTGGGGGTGAGGTAAAAGCCCTATTGCAGATATCCCAGCGATCGCAACCGGTCCGTCAGATGATTCGATTCCGCTGGATTCGTTTCCGGTTTCATTCCCTCTGCCACTGTTCCGCCATCCTGATTCGCCAGCCATCGGCCTCGCAAAAAGAGCGTCATGGCCGGCATGGATGTCGCCATATCCATCGTCTCTCCTGGATCACGATCCAGTTCATATAACTCCGATATCGGATAATACCCGCCATCCACATAATGCCAGTTCCGGAAGTATAAACCAGTCGGATAATGCTCGTTCCCCGCTGCCCGATGCCAGAGTTCCGATTTAACTGTCCACTCCTGCAGATGTTTCCGTATGATCTCACCAAGCTGCGCATTGCTCACCCGGTCCCGCCGGATCTGTTTCTCTCCCTGGTTTCCGGTATAAACAAGAAACGGAACATGCAGCATTTCCGAATAAACCGTCGCATTGTGTGTAAAGCGCTGATGTTGCCCGAACGCTTCCCCATGGTCAGATAACACGATCAATCCGAGCGGTCCGGGAATCCGCTCCTGGATCCGTCGAAACATATGCTCAATCACACGATCCACGTATGCAAGCTGACCTTTGTATCGATTACGCGCCTGATCGATCTCTTTGTCGTGAACAGCCCCATGCCCTGCATCCTGTTCGTTCAGCCAGGCAATCTCACCGAACCGCGCATCGGTCTGTCCCCATATCCGATCAAACGGCGCTTCCGGATGATACGGTGCATGGGGCTCCCGAAAATGCACGTAAAGGAATGTCGGAAAGTCTGGCCGGACACTCAGTTGCGCTGCCGCATCCGCCATCATCCCGGCCATCACCGGCCGATCGGTCTCCGCAAACACCTCCCGGAACACCCGGAACCCGCGATCGAACCCCCAATCCCTGGATACGGTCGGCATGGCACTCAACGCCAGTGTATCCATGCCGGTTTCGGATAATATCTCCGGGAGAGTTGGCACGGTGCGGTTCAGAATGTCTCCGATTCCCCGGACGCCGTGGACACCGGGGAGTTCTCCCGTGAGCATGCCCGCGACCGATGTGACCGTATAGGAGGCCGTCCCCACCGCATGCCGAAATTGAACCCCCCGCTCCGCCAGCCGGTCCAGAAACGGAGTAACCGCATCCGGTGCGCCGTATCCCCCCAGAAACGATGCTTCACACGCATCCATCACCATGACGATCCAATGGCTCCGGAATGCCGTTCCCGATCCGGATACCGGAGATTCCGGTTGACTGTGGACGGACATGCGTCCCCGGACCACCAGATCCGATTCTCCCCGGTTGATGATTCGCAGAATGCCCGGTTCCGATACGGGCGCGTGGATCGTCCTTCGCCAGTGGCGCGGTCGGGTAATCGTCCGGGACCAGAGCTTCTGATTGAGACCATCTCGCCCGTCTGTCCCGTCCTGCTGAAACCAGATCTCCACACCCGTCGGCCGTTCCGGTTCCCGATTGATGAATTCCAGAGCGGCACACGTACCGTCCGGAGCTGCAACCGGTATGATCACCGATGATCCTGGTGGAATCCGGTCCGGCTCCCGATCATCATCACTCAAAGAACGTGCAGTAATTTCGGTAGATTTCGTTTTCGGCATGAATCGGATCTCCCGGATCAGCGCGCCCAGCAGCCGGCCGTCCGATCCCAGTCCCAGTGCGCTCGGACGGTCGAGACGCGAAACCTCAAGGCTCATGAGGTTCCAGCCTGACACCAGCCGGTCAGTGGGGATCTCGAAAGATATCGTCTGAAGGGTGTCTCCCAATACCGTTTCCAGCAGGATTGTCTCCTGGATCAGAATTGACAGGGACTGAGGAGGCGTCAGACCTGGTAACGATCGAGCCGTGATCCGGCATACCAGGGGCTCCGGTTGACTGACTTCGAAAATACACCGGGCGATCCGGTCCTGCGTCCATGCCGCTTCCGGTTCCGGCCGGCTCCATCCCCGTCTGAGATGCCTTGCATGGGAGACGGGATCACCGGGAAAGATAACGGTGGTCGAATTCAGCCGGTATGCGCCAATCCGCGGCTCCCAGATATCCGTCATACCCGCAGTGCCATCACAGAAGCCGTTGAACAGGGACTGGATCCGGTTTGCCCATCCGATTCCGTTTCCCTGATTCGCTTCACCCGCGTACCAAACCAGACAGACGCTCAGGCACACCAGGAATCCAATGATCAGCAGGGAGTAAGATCGATTCAATAGGGTTCCGGAATTTCAGCCAGGACATCCCCGGCGGAAGGGTAGCGGTGTGCGGGGTTCGGTTCGATGAGTCGGAGTATCATTTCGTTCATCCATTCGGGGATCTCCGGGCGGAGATCCCGGGGAGCTGGCACTGATCCATAAACTTGTTCCCGGAGGATCGCTTCGAAATCCGTGCCTTCGTACAACATGGAACCGGTGATGGATTCGAACAGCGTGACTCCCAGAGAATATAAGTCCGTTGAGGCAGATGCCGGTTCGCCGAAGATGCGTTCCGGTGCGACATATCCGGGCGTTCCATAAACGATCTTGTCGTCATGCTGGAAATCGCTGGCCCAGGCGATACCGAAATCCATCAGGATCGGGGTATTCCGGGAATCGATGAAGATGTTTCCGGGTTTGATGTCGCAATGAAAGATGAAGTTCCGGTGGGAGTATTCCAGTGCGGCCAACAACTGGCATGCGATCTGATGAATCAAGGACACCGGTAATGCGCCTTCCTGAGAGATTTTCATGCGCAGTTCCTGACCCGTCAGCAATTCCATGGAAACGAACCATAACCGGCCTCCGCGGCTCAATTGGTAAACCCGGATGATATTGGGGTGTGCCAATTTCTGCGCCAGTGTGACCTCTCGCTGGAACATCGCCACAAATTCCGGATCGAACGAGTATTTGGGCCGGAGTATTTTCAACGCGACATCCTGATGGAACTCCCGATCTCTGGCGCGATACACAACACTGTTGCTGCCTTTTCCCAATAGAGACTGGAGCTTATATCGGGAGTTGATTACCAGACCGATGGGCAACTCCCCGACGGTGACATCCAGGATTTCTGCAGCGATTTCTTCCTGGAGCGCTGCACACCAGTTCAGAAGCTTCCGGGCGTCCCGGTATCGCATGTCAAAATCAACGACCGCCTTCAAAATGCGCATGGATTCATCGATCTGTTCGGCATCGAGAAGCGCTTTTGCGTATTCGTAATACACGTCGATTGTGAACTGGGAGATGGGTTTCCGGAGTATCGGATTGAGGATAGGCCGGGCTTTCTCGATATCCCCATTCCGCAACCGGGCGATGCCGATCAACTTCTGAGCATAGGAGTAGGAAGGGTGATCCTGGGGGATACGGTCCAGTAATCGGATGGCTGCGCTGTATTTGTGGTGCACCAGACAGAGTTGCCCCGCTTTCAGATATTGGTGGTTCCGAGCCAGAACCTTCAGCGCCTTCACTTCGACACCCAACTGGATGTATAGCCGGGCTGCGGATTCGGAATCCCCCGCCGATTCGTACATTTCCGCTGCTTTTTCGGTGTTCCCGATCCGGGAATACATGTCTGCGGCCATCGCGTAATCGCCTGTTTTTTCAAACAGCACCGCCGCTTCCCGGAAATTGCCGGTTTCTTTGAAATAGCGGGCCGCCTGATCGTACCAGCCCATCTGTTTGGCTATCGTGGCTGCGGTGGAAAGGTGCCCGAGTTTCACTGCATGTTGCATGATCATCGGTGCGAGACTGGTGTTGTCCGGAGTCCGGGCCAGCAGGCGGATCGCAGAGTCCATCTCATTGGCCTGCAGATAAGCATGAACCGCCCGTTCAGGTTCGTTGCACTGCTCATACAGGAATCCCGATTCCCGCCAGTCCGCCAGTCTTCCCAGGAGTGTTGCTGCATTCCGGAGATCCGGCACTTTTTTCCATGCATCGATTGCCCGATACAGAAAATTCCGGTAGTCGATGGTCTCGTGGGGAACGCCTCCATTCTCGCTGAGAAGCTTTTCTCCGGCTCTTTCAAAACACAGCGCTGCGCTTTGATACATGTGGGCTTTCAGATACAATTCACCGGCCAGTTGAAATTCTTGCTCCAGTTCCAGCATGTGAGCCGACTCCGAGATCACGCCGCTGGATTCGAACATCGATGCAGCTTCCCGAAATCGTTTGCCTCGTTTGAACATCAGTGCAGCGTGAAACAGATCCCCAGACTCCCGCAATAATTCCGCGGCATGGTCGTAGTCTTCGATCCGGGTGTAATATTCGACGGCTTCCTTGATTTCCCCCATGCATTCATAGCATTCCGCTACCCGCTGAAGATCGTTCAAGTGGTGCCAGATCGGGATCGCCTGCGCATATTCTCCCGCCAGCATATAAAATTCCGCAGCATCCCGATACGCCTGCTGCTTTTCCATTGTTCGGGCCATCTTGATATAATCCGGCATGATGATTCGACCTTTCCTGTCAGTGTGATTGTATCAAGACAGGGAACAGATTTTCAACAGTCCGGAGAAAGTAAGGAACCAATGATATGAACCGGATGGGGGAGCGGATACCGCGGCTGCTTCGGAAGAGGATGACGTGGCTGATACTGGTAGCCATGATCGGTGGAGTGTATTATGGTCTGACATTCCAGAACCGGCGGATTGGTCACCTGATCGACACGGCGATCGGGCGTTTCGAAGCGGAAGACATCGCGGGAGCCATGAAAACCATTTCCGAGCGGTATCATGATTCCTATGGTTATACCCGCCAGGATATCGAACAGATGGCGACCGAAGCCGCTGCTGAACTGGACCGGATCGGCGTGATGGTCATCTCACTGACCATCGACCGGACAGGAAACACTGCGGTGGCTGACCTGGAGTATATCGCGTTGGCGTCTTATGAAAATGTAAGGGGGTTCGTTATGGGAACACCGCAGGATCACGCACATCTGACGATCCGGCTGCGCAAGGAACCGGATGGATGGCGGATTTGTTCACTGGATCCCGGTCTGAAATGGAAGAAGAACCGTTAAGGCCGGATAAACGTCATCCCACCCATATAGGGAACCAGGACATCGGGAACGCGGATGGATCCATCCTCCTGCTGATAATTCTCCAGAATGGCGATGATCGTTCGGGGGAGAGCCAGGCCGGATCCGTTCAATGTGTGAACGAACCGGACTTTTCCCTTTTTTTCCGGCCGATACTTGATATCAGCCCGTCGCGCCTGGAACTCCTCGAAATTGGAACAGGAACTGACTTCGAGCCATTCATTGCATCCGGGCGCCCAGAGTTCGATATCGTATTTTTTCGCAGCGGTGAATGACAGATCACCGGTGCACATCTGAATGATCCGGTGAGGGATTTTCAATCGCCGGGGAATATCTTCCGCATCTGCCAGTAACCGTTCGAGTTCTTCGTAACTGGTCTCGGGTGTGGTGAATTTGACGAGTTCCACCTTGTCGAATTGATGACCCCGTTTGATGCCCCGGACATCCCGGCCGGCAGACATTTTTTCGCGGCGGAAACAGGCAGTGAACGCGACGTAATTCAGAGGCAGAACATCCGGTTCCAGAATTTCGCCGGCATGCATGTTCGTGACCGGCACTTCAGCGGTCGGCACGAAATAAAAATCCTCCTCGGCATCCCGATAGAGATTGTCTCCGAATTTGGGGAGTTGCCCGGTGCCGACCATGCACTCCCGCCGGACCATGTACGGCGGCAATACCTCCGTATAGCCGTGCTCGGCGGTGTGGAGATCCAGCATGAACGAGATGACGGCCCGTTGGAGCCGAGCGCCCGCTCCTTTCAGGATATAAAATCGGGAGCCGGAAATTTTAACACCCCGTTCGAAATCGATGATCCCCAGTTTTTCAGCCAGTTCCCAGTGGGGTTTGGGCGTAAACGGAAAGGAGGCGGGTTCGCCTTCCACCCGAAGCACGATATTTTCCGTGTCATCCGCGCCATCCGGTACGCTGACATGCGGCAGATTGGGCATCTGAAGCATCAGATCCTGGAGCTGGCTGTCGATGTCATTGACGATCTGATCCAGTTCCGCGATCTGGTCGCCCACTTGCCGCATCTCGTCGATGAGCTGCTGCCGGATATCCGGATCGGATTCTCTGGAAATATCTTTGGAGACACGGTTGCGGGTCGCTTTGAGATCTTCGACCTTCACCAGTAATGTCCGGCGATGCTCATCCTGAGTTAAAATGAGATCGAGTGGTGTGTCAGAATGGAGTCGTTGGAGTTCACGTCGAACAAAGTCGGGATCTTTTCGTATCAGTCTGATATCCAGCATGGCATTCCCCTCAACAGGTGAGATGATTTATTTACAGATAGCCGGGCGATTCTGCGCATCCACCAGAATGATGGTGGGATGAAATGTTTCGCATTCCCGCTGTTCCATCAGGACGAACGAGATAATGATGATGAGATCACCGGGAGCGAACAGACGGGCGGCTGCGCCGTTCAGGCAGATCGTACCGGAACCGGGATCTCCTTCGATCGCATAGGTCTCGATGCGTGCCCCCGTATGAATATTGTAAACCTGCACCATTTCGTAAGGCAGAATCCCGGACAATTTCAGGAGATCCGAATCGATGGTGATGCTTCCTTCATAATTCAGGTTCGCATCCGTCACGGTGGCGCGATGAATTTTACTTTTTAACATTCGCAATAACATTTCCAAGGTCTCCCCTGGGTATCCAGGTGTTTGTTACATGACCGGACCAGCCGCATTCACAACCCGGATGGAAGGTCCATATTCCGATGTGGCAAGGACGGGTCTTAAAACATCGGTTTCTTGTTGGGAGCCAATGCTTTTCGTTCCTGAGTCCGCAAGGGCTCGTCTTTTTCCATATGACATTTCTTATACTTCTGTCCACTTCCACACCAGCACGGATCATTGCGATTCAAGTGGATGTTTCGGGAGGATTCTGATGATGAACCGAATAATTTGGATAAAATGCTCATTCCTGGTTTCCTTGTTACCTGTCACCGGTGACGATCCGGTGGTGATGGCGCTGGATTGCTCCGCCTGATCAGGCGGGTATCACACATCGCTGGTCATGATCAACAATGGTTTCGATTCAAAACTCTTATATTGAGGCCGATACCGGTCTTCATTGTAATACTTCTGGATGTCCACGACTTTTTTATAGCTCGCGATGATGCTGATCGGGACATCGTCGTACTGGCCGCGCCGAATGCTCACCAGCCGGCCGAACCGGTTCTTGATGATCAGATCGAGCGCCAGATTGCCGTAAGCCATCGGGACGATGGAGTCCAAAGCGTCGGGGTTTCCGCACCGGATGAGATAACCCAGCCTCTGATTGACCGTGGATATCACGGAGCCTCCGGTGTATTTGGGGGAGAGTTCCTTGAGTTTGGCGGATACCATGTCGCCGATTCCACCGAGCTTTTTATGGCCGTACATGTCGGTTTCAACGCTCTCGAACACCATATCGCTGTCTCTGAATCGAGCGCCTTCCGAGACGAGCACGACGGAGTAGGCACTGGGACTGGATGCGCGGTCTTCGACGAGCAGGCTGGTCAGTTTTTCGATGTCGAACGGGCATTCCGGGATGATGCACCGGTTGGCAGCGCCGGCCATTGTCGGCAGCAGGGCGGTGAATCCGGCATATCGTCCGAACACTTCGATGACGAGGAATCGTTCATGGGAGCCGGCGGTTGTCCGGAGGCTGTGGGTCATTTCGATCACGCGGGTGACGGCGGTGCTGAATCCGATGCAATAGTCGGTTCCTGGGACATCATTGTCCATGGTTTTGGGAATGGCGACGCATCTGATCCCATGTTTCGCGAGTTCGACGGCGTAACCGAGCGTATCGTCACCACCGATCGGGATGAGGTAATCGACACCGATAAACTCCAGATTTTTGAGGACTTCGGGAGTCAGATCATTGGTTTCCTGATCATAGGTGTCGCGCAGATGCTCGGGAACGCCCCCTTTGGGAACACGGCTCGGCCGGGTCCGGGAGCTGTGCAGGAACGTTCCACCAGTCCGGGCAGCCCGATTCACGATTTCTTCACTCAGGATCTGATAATTCTGGCTGTTGTCCGCATCTTTGTTCCGGATGATGCCGATCAATCCAGCCCAGCCGCGCCGGATACCGATCACGCGATATCCTTCACTGATCGCCCGGATGGTCACTGCCCGAATGGCCGGATTCAATCCGGGAACATCTCCGCCGCCTGTCAGAATGCCGATCGTTCCGCGATTCTTTTTCATACTGAACGCTCCTCACAATGTGACCTCATCCCCAGCCCTTCCCCTGGAAAGGATACAGAAGGAATCTCCTTTTCTACTCCGAAGGAATGAAATGGTCAATACTCATTTTATGGTCTTTGTTTGGGTCTCAATTCAACTGTTTCAGAAATTCATCGGCTTCCTGAACGGATTTGGCGATCTCCGTTTTGACATCCGCGATATCCACCTCGATGTCCTCCATCTCGCTCTTGAGTGCGCCGACAGCCTGAGCATTGAGGTTATGCTTAAGATACAGCACATAGTTGTTCAGGTTTTTCAGCACAGGCATCATGCTTTTCTCGGATTTGATCATCGACTCGTACAGGATGGAATACCGGTTTCGAGTCTCGGTCAGCTTCTGACGGCTTTTATCCCGAAGATCGGGATTTGAAATCTGTTCAAGCTCTTTTTCCCATTCCCGAAACAGGTCGGAAGAAATCTGCTCCACTTTCCGGATTCGCTCACTGACTTCTTTCACTCGGTTTTCACAGTCTGTATATTCACTATGCAGCTTATTGTATGCTTTTTCGAGGTTGCCTCCCTGAAAGCCATAGATCTCACGGATTTGCGAGAGCACATCCTCAAACTCTTCCGAAGCATCCTCCTGATTCTTTCCGACTTTTTCAACCTGATCGCGGAGAAGTTCCCGCTTCTCCTTACCGAGCGTTTCCCAGAAGGAATAGTATTGCGAACGGCATGACAGGTTCAGGAAAATACACAGAATGCACAAAGCCGCCAGAGCTGGTTTTGGTGAACCGTTCGTAGCACCGTTTCGTTTGTTCATCGTCCATCCTCCGTCCAATATCATGATCCTGCCAGGTTTCATGTCTTACCGGGAATATAGCAAATATCACTTTGATAATAAAAGACATCCTGTCCCGATGCCACGAAGGCCACGAGAGTCTGCCTCTTACGTCTTTCTGGAATCGATTGCGCCATGGTAAGGCATTGGTAAGATGCCCTCACGTCACCGACCATAGTGGCCATTCCAGGCGCGATACCCTCCTCACCCCTCTGGTCACGATGACAAATTGGTCTGACAGTGGTGGTGTGATCGCAAGGGCATGGTACCCTCACCCCGCCGGCCATGATGGTGAAACCAGGCACGAAACCGGCAATTGACGCGATCCCCTCACCCCGCCGGCAAAGCTTGATGGATTGATCCAGGCGAATGGGCCGGCGACCCTCTCCCGGCCGCTGCGCTGGGAGAGGGTGAAGAAGATTCCTGCACAAACCAACCTTCCTTACCTACTTCTCCCCCCGGGAGAAGGATCGAGGATGAGGGTGGGACAATGCATGCGTTTGTGCTGTGTATGGTTAAGGTGGTGTTGGTGTGGCAGGAACGCCCTTTATTCCCGGACAGCAATATGCTATTCTGATGATTGCGATGATTGGAATGACCGCGAGAATCACCGGAAAACGGCGCAGGATGCTCTGCTGTCTGTGCATACTCCTGGGTGTGTTTGTGTGGATGCCGTTCATTTCCGGATACGCCGCTCCACAGTGGCCTCCGATTGCTGGCTCGCATTCCCCGCTCTCAACGGATATCGTGGAAATCAAGTTCCGGGATGACACACCGGTCGAACTCCATGGCGATCATCTGCGACTGGGCAACTCCCGGATGAATGACGAATGGGAACGGCTGTTCCATCAATATCCCATGGCATCGGTCTCCCGAACCTTCTCCCGCAGTGAATCCGACATTGAAACCGACCGGATTCGCGGGGAACAGGCTTCCGGTCAGAAACTCCCGGATCTGAACCGGTATTTCCGCTTCCGGTTATCTTCTTGGGAGCGGGTAATGCCATTCATCCGGGCTGTGAAAGATCGAACCGAAGTTGAAGTGGTGTATCCGGTGCATTCGGCGGTATTGTGTGCGTGGCGGGATCCGACACCGGACTTCCGGGAGTGTCAGACGTATTTGTTCTCCGATCGGCCGAACGGCCCGTATTTTTCACGTGCGTGGGCATATCATGGCGGTGGTGGCACGGGGATCACGGTGGCGGATATCGAATATAACTGCCATCGATACCATGAGGATCTCGTGCATGCTCTGGAAAACCGGGATGAAGTGGTGATTGCCGGGTTTGAGAATCCGTCGATGGATCTGATGAATCATGGCACCGCAGTGGCAGGAATGCTGGTCGGCGAAGACAATCCGTCCGGTATCACGGGAATTTGTCCTGGTGTCTCGATGCGGTTGTGTTATGTCATGGGAGACAATATCGCCGATGCGGTGGATATCACCCAGTCCGTATTGAACCCGGGAGATGTGATCCTGCTCGAGATGCAGGTCCCGGGTCCCAATTACCATGGAAGCGGTCAGCACGGGATGGTCCCGGTGGAATACATCCCGTCGGTTTTTGATGCGATTCGGGTGGCGGTGGATCTGGGCCGGGTGGTGGTGGAGCCGGCGGGGAATGGATCTGAAAACCTCGATGATCCCGTCTATGGCCGGTGGTTCGACCGGGAAGATCAGGATTCGGGTGCGATTCTGGTCGGAGCGGGATTTCCGTTTGAGCTCCGACCGGAAACATATTCCAATTACGGCAGCCGGGTGGATGTGCATGGATGGGGTTCCGGCATATGGACAACCGGATATGGAAACGCACCGGCATCTCCTGCGGAAATGAACCGGTGGTATACCCACAATTTCGGAGGGACTTCGGGTGCGTCCGCCATGGTGGCTGCCGCAGTCGCCTGTTTTCAGGGAGTGGCCCGTGCTGCGATGGCAACGCCGTTTTCACCGCGCCATGTGCGCCAGATTCTGATCGACACGGGACATCCCGTACTTTCCGGACACCCCATCGGCCCCTTGCCAGACATCGGTGCGGCATTGGAACATATTCCGCTCCCGACACCCACTCCGGATACCGTTCAGGTGGATCTGCATCTGAGCCAATCCCGATTTTCTCGTGGAGATGCATTTGATCTGTGGCAGGAAACATTCAATCCGGGTTCACCCCGGATGGTTTTTGAGTATCTGGTGCTGGAATGTCTGGGTCATTACTATTTCTGGGATTTTCAGGAGCAGGCATTTACATTGGATTTTGAGGGATTGCCGCTGATTCTCGCCGCTGGAATCTCTGAGAGCCGATTCTTATCATTTGTCTGGCCGGATGGCGACTTCGGAGACTTTTACGGCGCCGGCCTGTATTTCTGTTATCTGGATATCGACAATGCACTGGTCGGTAATCTGGATTTGTGTGTATTCGGTTGGAATTGAACGTGGCGCTAATTGACTTTTCATGAAGATACCCGCTATAGTCAGTTCTCCAGTAGGGTTGATATTCGTAGGAAGATTTGGAAAATGTGTATCATATCGGAAGAACGGGTGAAGGATTGAAAGTCATTTCCTTGAATGCCGTTTTTCCGGAAAAACAGACATCCCTGTCGGATGGGTTCAGAAACACATCATCATGATCGTTCATTCATGAGAAAGGACATAACAATGATTACGTCAGATCATATTTGGACATTGTTTAAAGATTTGTTGGACCAGATCGAGGATGCGTCATTACGTGACAAAGTGGTCGCAGCCTGGGTGGAAGGCTGTCGTCAGGGGGGCTGGCAGTCGGTCGATCAACTGGAGCAGATGCCGTTTACTCTGTTGACGGATGCGCGTGGCGTCAATTTTATTGAACACACCAAAGCAGTGACCCTGGGCGCGTTGGGATTGATGGAAGCAAAAGTGAAGACCTATAAATCGATGCCATACCCGATCAATAAGGATATTCTGATTGCGGGAGGACTGCTCCATGATGTCGGGAAACTCGTGGAGATCGAGCCGGATGGAAAAGGCGGATACCGGAAAAGTTTCAGCGGTAAAATCGCCCGGCACCCCATTTCCGGAACGGTACTGGCCGCTCAGGTTGGTCTTTCCGGGACGATTCTGAATACGATCGCCTGTCACGCCAAAGAAGGTGACGGTCGGCCGCAATGCGTTGAGACCGTGTTGATTCATCAGGCGGATTTTGCCACATTCGATCCACTTGTGATGCTGAAGAACGGCACTCTCATCCAGGAATAATGAAGATCATCCCGAAGATGGTCTGAGTTTGAAGATAAACGGGCATAGTTTGAGAGGAGATAGCACGATGACAATGGTTTATTCAGAAGCCGGAAATCGGGGCTCCAAAGTCCGGTCCGATTGCTGGGTGGGACTGAGGATCACCGATTCAGGTGGAATCAAGATACAGTTAAAAAGCAAGGTCGATGTATTGTATGGTGAATCGATCCGGCAGTTATACATCGACATGTTGGATTTTTTTGGCATTCGGGATGCCGAACTGGAAGTGGATGATTCGGGAGCCGTGCCGTTTGTGCTCATGGCGCGCTTGGAATCCGCTGTTCGTGCTCTGAACCGTCACCAGGGGAAGGCTTATCTTCCGGAGTGGGACTATCCGGTTCCGGCCAGTGCGAGAGACCGGTTCCGCCGCTCCAGGTTGTACCTGCCGGGAGATCAGCCGAAGCTGATGCTGAATGCGGCCATACACAAGCCGGATGGTCTGATTCTGGATTTGGAAGACTCGGTGGCTCCGTCCGCCAAACCAGCCGCACGGATTCTGGTTCGGAATGCGTTGCGAGCGATTGATTTCAAAGGTGCGGAGCGCATGGTACGCATCAATCAGCTCCCATTGGGTCTTGAAGATCTGGAAGAGATCCTGCCGCATAAGGTGGATCTGATCCTGATACCCAAAGCCGAGACAGCGGAACAGATCCTAAAGGTTGACGAGAAGGTGGATGCTGTGCTGGCGACATTGCCCGAACCGTGGGATGTCTATTTCATGCCCATCATCGAGAGTGGTCAGGGCGTTGTGAATGCCTATTCGATCGCTACGGCTTCCAGACGAAATGTGGCATTGGCCATCGGTCTGGAAGATTACACTGCAGATCTGGGAGTACAGCGGACCAATGACGGCAAGGAAAGTTTTTATGCGCGGTGTGCGCTGATCAATGCGGCGCGAGCTGCCGGAATCCAGGCGATCGACACGGTATTTTCGGATGTCGCCGACCAGGAAGGGCTCCAGCAGAGTGTCATCGAGGCCAAATCGTTGGGATTTGATGGAAAGGGCTGCATTCACCCTCGCCAGATCGCGGTGATCCATCAGGCGTTTCTGCCCTCCGGACCGGAGATTGAGAAAGCGAAAAAAATCGTGCTGGCCTATGAGGACGCGGAGCGGAAAGGGATCGGTGTCGTGGCGCTGGGAACGAAAATGATCGATCCACCGGTTGTGAAACGAGCGCTTCGCACTATTCAGATGGCGGTGAAAAGTGATGTCCTTTCATCTGATTGGAGGAACGGCAATGAATAATCAGAAGACAACGGTCAATGCAATCGGACGGGAGGTGTTGACAGAGATCAATGGAGACGCTCATGTCCCATTCATGGGTGTTGGCAAATATCGTCCCACCGGCCGGAAAGCGGCACCGATGGTGTCCACCTGTGCAGACTACCCGGAAAATGGGGATAAACGGGTGGAGAGCATCAAGGAGGCGTTGAAACGGTGCGGGATCCGGGACGGCATGACCATCTCGACGCATCACCACATGCGCGATGGCGATTATGTCGGGAACATGGTGTTTCAGGCGGCGGCTGAACTGGGAGTGAAAGATCTGCGATGGTTTCCCAGTGCATCGTTTGCCGTTCACAAACCGATCATCAACCTGATGGAATCCAGTGTAGTGCATCATATCGAAGGAAGCATGAACGGGCCGCTGGGCGATTACTGCTCCTCGGGAAAAATGAAGGGAACTGCCATTCTTCGGTCTCATGGCGGCCGGTATCAGTCGATCCAGGATGGTGAAGTGCACATCGATATCGCCGTGATCTCAGCACCGGCAGCCGACTTTTTCGGGAATGCCAATGGCGTTCGCGGTCCTGCAGCCTGCGGTCCACTCGGATTTGCACTGGCCGACTCCCAATATGCCGACAAAGTCATTGTGGTAACGGACAATCTGGAACCTTTCCCATGTATCCCCTGGAACATTCATGGCAATTATGTGGACTATGTGGTGGTCGTGGATTGTATCGGCGATCCAACGAAGATCGTATCCGGCACCACGGAGATCACGAAAAGTCCGGACCGATTGTTGATATCGGAGATGGCGGTTCAGTTTGCCCTGGAAGCAGGATTGGTCCGTGATGGCTTTTCATTTCAGGCGGGAGCGGGCGGAACGGCGCTGGCTTTTGCCATCTATCTGGCGGATATCATGCGGAAGATGGGAATCAAGGCTCGGTTCATCCGAGGCGGTTCCACGCGATACATGACGCAGATGCTGGAGGAAGGGTTAACGGAGTATATCCTGGACGGTCAGACATTTGACCTGGAAGGCGTTCGATCGATGCGGGACAACCCCCGGCATCAGCCGACCAGTCCATTCACCAGCTATAATTATCACGGGAAAGGTAATTTTGCGTCATTGCTGGATATCACCGTATTGGGCGCAACCGAAGTGGATCTGGAGTTCAATGCCAATGTCGTGACACATTCTGACGGAAAACTGCTGCACGGTATCGGTGGCTGGCAGAACTGTTTGTTTGGAAAATGTATTATTTTGCCGATCCCATTGTTCCGGGACAGGATCCCTGTTATTGTGGATAAAGTAACGACCGTATGCGGTCCGGGTGAGATGATCGATGTCATTGTCACGGAGCGTGGGATTGCGATCAATCCGCTGCGGGAAGATTTGATCAAGGCTCTATCGGGTACCAAGCTTCCGCTTCGCACATTATCCGAGTTGAAAGCGGAGGCCGAGAAGGTGTGCGGTGGCGCGCCTGCGAAACCGAAACTGGGGGAGAAGATCGTCGCAGCGATCAAATGGGTGGACGGTACGGTGATCGATTGTGTCCGGCAGGTATTGTAATTGATCCGACAGCCGGAGCGATCCTGAATAATTTGATGTTCCTCAATTGATCGTGCAGGAATTCACTTTATCGCGGGTGATTTTGCAGGATCAATCATCATAAGGTCTTTCGGTAATTAAAAGTGAGGGCGGATCTGGTGATCCGCCCGTTTTTTATCGGACTCAACAGATTTTAATAATGGGATACTCCAACCAATTGGTTCGACAACTGTAACGGAGGATGCGGGTTCAGTGTCTGGGAACGGTGATGCGGTGATTTTCTTCGGTTTTGACTTTTCGTTCCAGGTTTTTCATTGAATTGCCAGTAGATAAACTGGATTTTTCCCAGGTGAATCCGCATGATTCGGGATTTTCCATCCGTAAAGGTTAGATAAACTAAAAAGGTTCACCAAAAGCCAGCCCGGCGTTAGCCCGTGCTCTGTCAGCGATCTTGCCACTCTCCCTAACCACTTGATTTCATTAATGCGCCCAGCAAGGCTCGAACTTGCGACCTTTGGATTCGTAGTCTAAAGTTACTATCTATAATGCTATTCAATAATTATCATTGATTCTTTATTATCAATAACTTATAATGAAAGTAAGTTAATTGAAAATACTTCAATTTAACCGATGTTTTATGCCAAAAGTAAGATATAGGTAAGATAACAAACGATGAAAAAAATGAACAATATCAATGATTCTTACCAATCAATTCTGTTAAAAGTAAGATAACAAAGAGGCAAAAGATGAATATTGAAAATGATTCTCTTCAATTCAATTTCACTCAGAAGCAGATAGAATCCATAGAAATTCCAGAAAAAAAGTGGATTGATTACAGAGATACCAAAACCCGATTCCTTGTTTTGCGAGTCTCGAACGCAGGCCGGAAAACGTTTTATTATGTCAGGAAATGGAACGGTAAACTCCTGTGGATAAAACTGGATACTTTTCCAGAGATGAACATTTATCAGGCCAGAGAACGATGTAACGAGATATCCTCTCAAATATCGGAAGGCATCGACCCTACAGAAAGCAAACGGAAACGGAGAGATGCACTGACACTTGGTGAACTTTACGAGATTTATATGAAGATGCACTCAAAACCACATAAACGGAGTTGGAGAACGGATGTAGTCAATTACAAAAATCACCTTGCGAGATGGAATAAGAAGGCATTGATAGACATCACTACGGAACTAATCTCCAAGTTACATAAAAAAATTGGTGATGAATCCGGTCATATTCAAGCAAACCGAACAATAGCACTTTTAAAATCCATGTTTACCTTTGCAATCAAACAAGGCTTATACGAAGGAATGAATCCCGGTATGAGAGTCACCTTTTTCAAAGAAACAAGCCGTGACCGATTCCTTGAAGGAGATGAACTATTGAAATTCTTTCAGGCATTGGAAACAGAACCTAATCTGGACATGAAAGATTTCTTCATGCTGGCTCTGTTCACGGGAGCCAGACGTGGAAACCTCCAATCAATGAAATGGAAAGATATCGATTTTTATAAAGGCATATGGACGATTCAGGCGAGTGAGTCGAAGAACGCCGATTCCATGAAGGTGATTCTTGCACCCGAGGCCATCGATATTCTTAAAAATCGAAAAAGATGTAGAACACTCATCTCCGAGTTTGTATTCCCATCCACTGGGAAGATGGGTCATATCACCGAACCCAAGCGAGCATGGAAAAATCTTTTGAAACGGGCTGGAATTGAGAATTTACGCATTCATGATTTACGCCGAACCCTCGGGAGTTGGCAAGCTGCGAGTGGATCATCGTTAAACATCATCGGAAAGAGTTTAGGACATAAAAATTTGAACACCACTGCGATTTATGCACGATTGAACCTCGACCCTGTAAGAGAGAGCGTGAATAACGCCGTTTCGGCAATGGTGAAAATTGCCAAAAATATTGAAGATTAGAAAAAATGAATGACCACTCAATGGGTCCTTCGATATCTCATTTTCAGCCAGCAACGATAATCCATCAGATGATCTAGATTCTTTATTCTGTAAATTCTTGCATCACATTTACCGGAATATTGGGGATAAAAAATATATTGATTTTAATGGAAAATCTGTTATTCAATGGTTCGGACAAAATAAATAATAGTTGAATAAAAAGTGCCGAAACCCGAAA
>CAZELM010000066.1:0-18165 GCA_964512995.1 uncultured bacterium | reverse complement strand
ATGGGAAAAAAGAAAATGAACAAGGAAGTGGTCAAATGGCAGCCAATCAGTATGTTACCCACTATTGCTTATTTAATTGACGGTGTTATTGAAGGCACTGAGGAGCAACATCGGAATTTTTCAGAGGCGAAAACGAAGCCTTATGTTTTAGATGACGCCATAGTGAACCGAGCACTCAAGTTGTATAAAGCCCAACTCGAAGATATTGATATTTATAAAAAACAATTATCTCGCTGGCAGAAAGAGCAACTGAATATTCAACAGGAACAGGAGATTGTCAGGCTTGCAAAGCAGTTGATCCGTGCAAAGGAGTTGACGGATGCCGTTCTTGCTATGTTGGATGAAATCAAAGATTATACGATTGATAAGATATTAGCCAAAGATGAGTTGCAAGTTGCTATAGATGTCTTAACCGGCAAATTGAAGTTACCTTGATAAGCGTTTGTTTTTAGTGTCAGAAAAATAATTTTATAAGGGTGTCGCCCAGATTGGAGTTCTATGCACAAGCCAGCCCAAAATCCATTAGGGAGAATTTCAGGTATTTTAACTGTTTGGATTTATTGAGAGTTTTCATTGTTTTTACAATTACATTTTTAATTTAATGAGTTAGAGCCGATGAAAAACGCCACTCCACAGACTCTGGAACTAGAAAAAGGGATTAATAACAATGGGATTTGATAATATACTCGAAAAATATAGATCGATATCATTTTCAGAAAGAGATAAAGGGTATCGGTTTGAAAGACTAATGCAGTCTTATCTATTAACAGATCCCCAATATGCATTTCGTTTAAAAAGAGTATGGCTCTGGAATGAGTTTCCATATAAAAAGGATTTTGGTGGAAAAGATACAGGTATAGATTTAGTTGGATTAACGACAGAAGGCGATTATTGGGCTATTCAATGCAAGTGTCTTCAGGAAGGAACGCCGATAGATAAACCCTCTGTTGATTCGTTTTTGTCCACATCGAGTCGGGAATTTAGGGATGAGAATGTTAGATTGACAGCTTTTTCGAACAGGATTTGGATTTCTACAACAAATAACTGGGGGACAAATGCAGAGGAATCTATAAAGAATCAAAACCCGCCTGTAACCAGAATAAATCTATATAATCTTCGGGAAGCTCCAGTAAAATGGGAAAATATTGAAAAAGGGATAACTGGAGAAGGGTCCAGAATAACCGGTAGAAATTTACTCCAACATCAAACCGACGCATTAGAAAAAGCGCATGCATATTTTAAAACAGAACATCGGGGTAAATTAATCATGGCCTGTGGAACCGGCAAAACATTCACATCCCTTCGTATTGCAGAAAATGAAACAGGTGGGAAAGGATTTATACTGTTTTTAGTTCCTTCAATTTCGTTACTGGGTCAGACATTACGGGAATGGACGGCATATTCCACGGAACCCATCAATGCAATTTGTATCTGTTCAGATCCGGAAGTATCCCGCAAGAAAACAAAGAACGAAGATACGGATCATTTCAGTGTGGTCGATTTGGCGTTACCAGCCTCCACACGAGTTGGGAATATCATACATCAATTTCGTCATATCCGAGACACAGGTAATTTTGGAATGACGGTAGTTTTTTCAACCTATCAGTCCATCGATGTAATCTCCAATGCGCAAAAGGAGTTAAAGAAAGAATATCCTGAATTTTTACAGTTTGATCTGATTATCTGTGACGAGGCACACCGAACGACGGGTGTATCGTTGGCAGGAGAAGAAGAATCAGCATTTGTTAAAGTCCATGACAATGAATTTATAAAAGGCAAGAAGCGCCTGTATATGACGGCAACGCCGCGTCTTTATGGAGAAGAAGCCAAGAAGAAAGCGGCAGAATCCGATGCTGTTTTATGTTCAATGGATGATCCGGAACTTTATGGCGAAGAAATATACCGGATCGGATTTGGAGATGCAGTAGAAAAGGACCTTCTTTCAGATTACAAAGTTTTGATATTAACGATGAACGATAGTGATATTCCTGCTGCTATTCGAGAAATGGTAAACGATAAAGATCATGAGATCGATAGTGATGACGCATCCAAACTGATCGGCTGCATAAATGCGCTGTCCAAACAGATTATCGGAGATGAAGGAACAATCAAAAGCAGTGATCCAGAGCCGATGAGGAGAGCGGTTGCATTTTGCCAGAGCATCGTTGTTTCCAAAAAAATTACGGGAGTATTCAATTCAGCGTCAGATGTATATACGAGTTCACTACCTCATATCGTAAAAGATGAAATGGTGTCAGTCTCATCACGCCACATTGATGGGACGATGTCTGCCCCGACACGAGATGAGTTATTAGGGTGGTTAAAATCAGACACCCGGAACCATGAAAGTCGTATTTTAACAAACGTCCGGTGTTTGAGTGAGGGAGTGGATGTTCCATCATTGGATGCGGTGATGTTTCTATCCGCCCGTAATTCTCAGGTTGATGTCGTGCAATCTGTAGGGAGAGTGATGCGGAAATCACCTGGTAAAAAATATGGATACATTATTATTCCAATCATAGTGCCATCGAATGTAGAGGCACACCAGGCATTAGATGATAACGAACGCTATAAGGTAGTCTGGACAGTTTTAAATGCATTAAGAGCCCACGATGATCGGTTTAATGCAATCGTCAATAAAATAGAACTTAACAAGAAACGTCCGGTGCAAATATTAGTTGGCAGAAGCAAACATACATTCAATGAAGAAGGGAATTCAAGATCTGATGAATGTGAATCAGCATCAGAAGTAAATAAAGAGATCAGCAGACAACTCGCGATTCAGTTTGAACAACTTCAGAGTGTTGTATTTGCCCGGATGGTCAAAAAAGTAGGTGATCGTAGATATTGGGAACAGTGGGCGAAAAATGTTGCTGAGATTGCGGAACGGCAGATGGTCCGTATTAACCGTCTCATTAATGAAGATATGACCCATCGGGATGCATTTACTTTATTCCTGGGTGGTCTCCAAAAGAATATCAATCCCAGTATTACACAAACAGAAGCAGTCGAGATGCTATCTCAGCATATCATTACAAGACCAGTTTTCGAGGCATTATTTGAGGGCGATTCCTTTGTAAAAAATAATCCGATCTCGGTATCCATGCAGTCCCTGCTGGATTTACTGGAAGCCCAGGCGATAGAAAAAGATACAGTTACACTGCAGAATTTTTATGAATCAGTTAAAAAAAGGGCATCTGGTATTGATAATGCGGAAGGCAAACAGCGAATCATCATCGAGTTATATGACAAGTTTTTTAAAGCTGCTTTTCCCAAGATGGTAGAAAAACTGGGTATTGTATATACACCAGTGGAGATAGTGGATTTCATCCTGCATTCGGTAAATGATGTTCTGAAAAAAGAATTTAATCGTAGTATTGGCGATGAGAATATTCATATTCTGGATCCATTTACCGGGACCGGGACATTTATCACCCGATTACTTCAGAGCGGTCTGATAAGTAAAGAAGATATGCCCCGTAAATATAAATACGAGATACATGCCAATGAGATCGTCCTTCTGGCGTATTATATAGCTGCCGTAAATATAGAAAATGCGTATCACGATGCTCTGAGTGAAACAGATTACCGGTCATTTGATGGTATCTGTTTAACGGACACATTTCAGTTGGGAGAAACGGATGGGAGTGCGGAACTTTTTTCTGAACTTTTCAAAAAGAACTCCGAACGGGTAGTAAAACAGAAGAATGCTCCATTGATGGTTATAATGGGTAATCCACCATATTCAGTTGGACAACGGTCAGCTAATGATAATGCCCAAAACCAAAGTTACCCGAAATTAGATGCAAAGATTTCTAAAACATATGCCAAGGAATCATCAGCAGGTCTGAATAAATCGCTCTACGATTCGTATATCAAAGCATACCGTTGGAGTGCTGATAGATTAGATAAGAATGGTGGAATCATTGCTTTTGTTTCAAATGGAGCATGGTTAGACGGAAATAGTACAGATGGACTCCGTAAATGTTTGGAGAAAGAGTTTACATCCATTTATGTTTTGAATCTGAGAGGAAACCAACGCACCAGTGGGGAATTGTCCCGAAAAGAAGGTGGTAAAATATTTGGTTCAGGTTCCAGAACACCGATTGCCATAACATTATTAGTGAAGAATCCTGCAGTAAAAACCGAAAGGGCGACCATTTACTACAACGACATTGGGGATTACCTGAGTCGTGAAGAAAAACTAGCGATTATTAAAAAATACCGTTCTATCGGCAATTCCGAGATGCGGTGGGTATATCTATCGCCCAATGAACATTCGGACTGGATTATTCAGAGAAACAGGTTATTTGAAACATTTATTCCTCTGGAACCCGATAAGAAGTTTGATATTAAAACTCAATCAATATTTATCATACAAGGACCGGGGATTTTATCTAGTCGTGATGTTTGGGTTTATAACTTTTCAAAAGTAAAAGTTACGAATAATATGACTCGAATGATTGATTTCTATAATGAACAACAAGAAGGTTTTAGGAAAGCCAGATTAAGCGAACCAAATTTGACGGTTGAGGATTTCATTAATACTGATTCTTCTAAAATTAGTTGGACATGGGATTTGAAAAAAGAAATATTAAAGGGTATTCCACATCTCTATAACCTTCATTCATCACGGATTGGCGCATATAGACCATTTTGCCTACAGAGAGTTTATTACGACAAATCATTTATTGAAAGACCCGGGTTGAGTTTAAAATTCTTTCCTTCCCATTTATACGATAATCTTATTATTTCTATTTCAGGTATTGGTTCGACTAAATGGTTTTCTGTATTAGTTACCAATAAGCTGACATGTTACGATTTTCTTGAAAAAACCCAATGTTTCCCCCTTTACTACTACGAAGAACGCCCGAGACAAATTCCGGGTTTATTTGATGCCATGGACGACAATCGTGATTACATCCGAAGGGATGGGGTTTCCGATTTTATCCTGGAACGGGCACAAAGAATGTATGGTAAAACTGTCACAAAGGAAGCTATTTTTTATTATGTATATGGATTCCTGCACAGTCCGGAATACCGCAAAACGTTTTCTACAGATTTAAAGAAGTCGCTTCCCCGTTTACCGTTAGTAGAAAAAGCAAGTGATTTCTGGGAATTCAGTAAAGCAGGTCGAGCATTATCGGAATTGCACATTAACTATGAATCAGTCCCTGCTTATGAAGATGTAATTGTAACAGGAGCCGAGAGCTGTTTTTATAAAGTGGATAAAATGCGGTTTCCCAGGAAAGACCAGAAGGACACGATCATTTACAACAGCAATATCACTATCGATAATATTCCAGATAAGGCATATGAGTATGTGGTAAATGGGAAGAGTGCAATCGAATGGATCATGGAGCGTTATCAGATTACGGTCCATAAAGAGTCTGGCATCAGAAATGATCCAAATGATTGGGCTCGGGAAATAGGAAAGCCAAGATACATCCTTGATCTGCTTTTAAGCATCATCAATGTAAGTATTCAGACTGTAGATATTGTGAATGGGCTTCCAAAGTTAAAATTTGGGTAAAAAAACAATTATTGGGAAATCCAAATAGGAAATATTTCGGTCTCTCCAGAGAGAAAGGGGCGAGCAGAGTTTTACTGAAAACGGACGTTTCAAGTGAAATTTTTCTTTGTGATACCCGATGACAGCTTCGCTACTTTTAATCTTATACGGGCTTCTTGAACAATGGATTGAACAGACCTGACGACACGCTCTCTTCGTATCTCATGGTTTATGAACCGTCAGGCCGGATCAATCCCGATGGGTTGGGCGTTTGCAGTTTCTTGGTATTATTCATTATTGAGATTCCGATTCCGTCCAATAAAAGCAGAACCGCGAGACTGACGATCCCGAAGTCTAGCAGAAATGAATTCTGATAGTTTTTCTGCCTCCTTCCATTTAGACGTGCGGCGCGTAGCATCAAAATCTTCGGCCCGAATAATTGCGCGCAACACCGCTATTGGCTGATCACGCAGCCAAAGACGAAAGTCTGTTTCTTCGCGTGCTTCCCATTCAGCATAAATATCTGGAATCTGCGTCGGTGAAGAAATTTTGGATGCCTTATTCATTCTTGTTTTTTTTTCAGGCAATCCAGATAAGAGAGTTTCAAGTCTCTGTGCAAATTTTTGATTGCGCTCGGACTCTTCGACAAGTAAAGCGACCAAACCGCGTAGCAAATTAATCAGTTCTTTTTCTTTTCGCATAGCTGTTTGATCTCCTGTGTCAGTCCATGTAAGGCATCATAAGCGGTGCCATATTTCCCCTTGAAGGTGTGAATATCGGCATCTACGTCCGCGCCGCGTGCTACCGACACGGTCTGAGGTATGACGTTGGTGAATAATGGCGGTTGCACTGTCCCGTCCGATTCACTAAACCGACCAAGACGCTTTGCCTTGAGGTCAGATATAACCCGCCTATGTAAATCATTGCTTTGTACTTTTGTGGCGACTATCCCAAGCGCGGGAATAGGGAGACCTATATCGTTGGAGAACTGTGCAACGTTATCGACTATCTGATAAATGCCCCACGTTGACACGATATCAGGAATGGTAGGGATTATATAGCCGGTTGATATTCGCAATCCGTTCTTAGTAACTGTGCCGAGACTTGGGGGGCAATCGATGATGATATAGTCATAGCGATCAATAACCGGTTGAATAGCAACACGCAAGATTTCGAGCGGGTTGGCCGTGAAATTGCCCGACAGAGCAATCATTGGAATGCGGTCTTGAAGATCAATGAGGCGTATGCTTGACGGCAATAGATCGAGTCTTGCGATACCATCATTAATTGTTGAAACACGTTGGGCAATTGCCTTTTCAATGTCAAAGCGTGGAGAATTGTGTGAATTGAGACGATCCTCAAATAGCTGAGCAATTGTTCGACCGTCTTTGTCCATCTCGGCCCATTGGTCTTCGGAGATCAGGGTAACGGTAGCATTCGTTTGTGGATCAAGGTCAATAAGAAGTACGTGTTTACGTTCCTCTTGTGCAAGCATTTCAGCGACGGCAACTGCCGTAGTGGTTTTGCCGACACCACCCTTCAGATTAATAAAGCTGAGGACATGCGTTTCTTCACCCTTGAAACTCTTGACCCAGTTCTCGATTTTTTCACTGTCCCATACTGGCCCACTCTGAAGATTTTGAAGTGGACGCGGAAAATGGTCATACCGCATACGCCAGTTATTTACAGCCTGCTTAGAGACTCCAGCTAAATCAGCTATTTCAGCGATTCCTAAAAGTTTTTTTGTTGACATAATAGCTCCTTTCCTGCGGGTTACACAGCTACACAATGTCCTATTTATGTGAACGATGTCAACAATTTATTTATTTGTGTCGTAATGTGCCGCTTATATTTTCTCCGCCCAACGTTGGAATTGATGGGCGGAGAAAATGCGTAGCATTTTTGACCCCCATCTCGAATGACTTGTTAGACAGCACCAATACTTAGGCGAAGTCATGGGGTGGTGTTATAACCTCAAAGAACTTAACCATGCCCAACAAAATTTGGTCAAATTCTGCTTGATAGTTGTTTTCATTAATGTCAAGCCGTGCAATCGCCTTGTCATACTCCGTACCTTTACGATGGGCAACGCCTGTTGACCTGACGGATTGAATGCCACGAAGCAGTGTTACATGTGTCAGCGCTTCTGGAACTTGGATTTTATTCAACAACGCTTCGATTAATGCGATTGATTTGCTGTCTGTATCTGTAATGTCGAGGAACTTACGAAGGTCCTTGATATTTGTAGAATCGATGGTTGCCTTTGTGAGCGCTAAAATTTGGGAGTCGAATTCTGACTGCTCATTGCTCAGCATTGAGCGTATTGTGTTTAGAAAGTGCTCATCTTTTTCTGATAGGGGGAGAAAGAGATTCCATCCATATTTCTCTTGCCATGCCTCATGAAGTAGTCTGTATTTGCTCCTGAATTTGTGCTCTGGATTCTCTGGGCCAAAGAAGTTGCCCATGAAGCTTCTTTGGAAGTTCGTTTTGCTTATTTTTCTCCCATCAGGAACAATATTGAAACTCTTCCAGTAAATTTGCTCCTTCTCTGGCAAGTCTCTTCCCAAATCGCCTAGGAAAACAGAGACATGACCAGGCGAATTGTTGTCAAGTCTGAGTCTCCATGCTCCGCATCGACTTAGATGACCATCGCTTATTTCATATTCGGATGCCCCGTAATATTTTTGCATTACTTCCTTGCGGAAAAACACCGGTGTCAGATAGTGTGGAGCATCTGGATTCGCACCAAAATAATTGGCAAGGAGGTCTGGGTTGCAGGTAAACTTTTCAGGATCATCAATATCTCCACCGATAATGAAATCTTGGTAGCTTTTATTTTTTCCAAATGGCCAGACCCCACAACTGTCAATCGCGCCACATTTAATCAGCTTTTTACCAAGAACCCTGGAAAACGATGTGTATCCTTTTACGTAAGATTGACCCGAATAGATTGTAAAATTAATTGATTCACTCGATTCTTCTGCACTGAAGCTAACAGAAGAATGAAAATGCCTTGTTAGCTCGAAGTATAGTAGGAGATGCATTTGTTTTGCGGCCATGAAAGAGCGCAAATAGCCCCTCCGAATTTTTACTTCGCTCTCGGTGACTTTAATAACTTCTACTTCATCCCCTGTGTCATCAAAGGCTAAATACGTGGAGCCAGCATGTTGGCAATAAAGGTTATGAAATAAACGAAACTCTTCAAGTACCTCAATGTAGTCGTCTTTTCTCCCATGAAAGTCTCGATTAAGTACGAGCCTCGAGTACCCTTCATCGGCATTGGCGTAATAGTTTGTAATTTCATTGCCGTTTTCATATGACATGCAAAGCCCCGGACCTCCGGCACCTATCATCAAGTCCCAGCTCGGCTGACTCAACGCAATTTCCGTCTTTTCAGGGCTTACGAGTGCGCAGTACATTCCGCCATCTTCACTTCCTCCAGCGACGGGGATGTTCTTGTATACCGTTACCCAATTTTCCTCACCATGATTTTTGGTGACAAAAGAAATGAAGTCATCAAATGGGTTGGCGCTCATGTTTAGTACCTCATTGAGTACTGCTGTCTGAGGGTAATCACCCTAATTGCAGTAAATCAAACCAAATAATATCAAGATAGCTGCGGAAAAGAATGAGAATCCCCGCAAATAGTACGACACTAGACATTGGGGATTCCCCCAACCTAATAAAGGGCGATATTGGGGTTCTATGCACAAAACCACGAAAAGTTTCATAGGAGAATTTTGAACTACTTTGGAGTGATAAAATTCAATCAATAAGAAAACCTTCATTCCGGATTTATTTTTATGGTAACTCAATATAATTAAAGGACGTTTTAAGTTGAAAAAACTCACGACTCACAACAACAAACATAAAACGTTGGATGGTTTATGCATGAAATCCCCCAATGGATTATTTTTTATAGACAAAATGCAATAAAGTTAGTAAATTAATTTCAGAAAATGCATCGATAGAATATTGAATTAGGTTCGAAATCCAAATTCAACGAATCAGAACATATGCTTTAGAGAGGGGAACCATGAAAAGGAACTTTCATTTGAATTTATTAAGCCCTTTTTTTTATATTTTCATCTTGTTACTGATCGTTGAATCACCTGTCAATGCGAGTAACACGTGTTATATTCCGAATGAGTTGATTCTGAAATTTAACCATCCAGTAACTCTCTCGATTTCAACTGCTGGAGTGGTACAAACGAAGGTTGATTCCATTGATTTTTTGAATCGTGAATATCAAGCGGTTAGTTTTAGAAAAGTCTTCAGGAATTCCGAACTATCCGATATTTATGTTTTCACATTCGACAAAGATTGTGATATGGAGGCATTATCTAAACGATATGAAAAAAATTCCGCAATTCTTTATGCATCACCCAATTATATTGCAAGTTTCGGATCAGGAGGAGACTCAAGACAAAACTATCCGGATGACTCATCTTTTTCCGATCAATGGGGATTAGATAATACCGGACAGACAGGAGGAACTCCGGATGCTGATATTGATGCACCAGAAGCATGGGATTTGGAAACAGGAAATGCCAATGTGATTATTGCGATTCTGGATACAGGGATTGATCTGGATCACCCAGATCTTGATGGAAAAATATGGATCAATATGGATGAGATAGCAGGAAATGGGATTGATGATGACCATAATGGATTCATTGATGATGTCAATGGTTGGGATGTGGTGAATAGTGATCCTATGCCTCAAGATGACAATGGGCATGGGACTCATGTTGCTGGAATTGCGGGAGCCCACACAAACAATGCGCAAGGAGTAGCTGGTGTATGCTGGGAATGCACATTAATGCCAATCAAGATTTTGAATACAGTCGGAAATGGAACATATTCTCAAATATCAGCAGGTATCGAGTATGCGGCAGATAATGGAGCGAAGATCCTCAATCTCAGTTTAGGAAGTGAGACATATTCTCAATTATTACAGGACACAGTGGATTATGCTCACAATTTGGGATGTGTTGTTGTAGGTGCAGCGGGCAATTTCAATAACAGTAATCCGTTTTATCCTGCTGCATGCAATCATGTTCTTGGAGTTGCTGCCCTGGATCACAATGATGAGAAATACCAATTATCTGGATTTGGGACATGGATTGATCTTTGTGCACCGGGAGTGAATATTCAGAGCACTGTGTATCCTGATACATATGCTTCGTGGTCTGGGACAAGCATGGCAGCTCCATTTGTGTCAGGAGTGGCGGGACTGTTATTTTCAGCCAATGCCAGTTGGAGCAATAATCTTGTGGAAGCTCAGATGGAGCGGCTTGCTGATAATGTGGAAGCTTCCAATCCGGATTATATTGAGCAGTTGGGTCAGGGGCGTGTGAATGCTCATACTTGTATCTCAACCTCGCCTGCACCAGATATTTCATATATTTCTTGCACCATTAATGATCCTGCTCCGGGAGATGCTGATGGAGTGCTGGATCCAAATGAAACATTGGATTTGATTGTTTCTCTCCATAATGCATGGGGAGATACATCCAATGTCATAGCAGCGTTAAGCACCTCTGATACATATATCACGATCAATGATGCCAATTCGAACTTTGGAGCGATCGGATCACAACATACTGTCTCAAACAGCTCCTCACCCTTTAATATAACGTTGAGCAGTTCATGCCCATCCGGACATCAGGTTCTTTTTGATCTGGATGTGCAGGATGCGTTTTTGAATACCTGGCATTTTCAACTCACTGTGATCACGGGTTCTGTCGAATATTCGGTTCCAGCGTTAATCCTGTTCAATACAACATGGTATCAAAATAATACTTATATTGTTCAGACTTCAGGAGTTACTGTCAGGGCAGTGCTGACGATTGAACCAGGTGTTATCGTGAAATTTCTAGGATCATCCATGGTATTTAGCAATGGAGCTCGAATACATGCTGTGGGAACAGAATCCAATCCGATTACATTTAAGACCGAGCAACCTTATTCCAAATGGTATGGGTTTGTTTTCAATGCAGATTCAACACAGCCTGTGCAGCAATTTGAATATTGCTCCATCCAAGATACTGATCCTGTGGTAACAAATAATAATTACAACGTATATGCGAACATGATCTTCAACAATAATACAGTGATTTGTTATGGTTGGCCAGGAAAGTTTGCAGTTCATGAATTCCATGGAAATACCTTTGTTGGGAAATATGATCCGGAAATTGTGTACACTCCCCATCCTGAGCTGGTTTTATATCTTGATTCTGATCTGGTGAGTGAATACTACATTGAAGATAATGATAGTGATGGTAGCGTTTTTGATTTATATATCAATGACTTTGTTCCACTGTCAAACGAAACTATTTTCATACAAAACAATACATTGGATGCAATCTATACCAGTATTCCGGGCACAGGATTAAGTGACGATGAATCCCATACGATTTTTATTATTAACAATCAACTCTCTCCTTGGGGTGGTCCTGCTATAGGTGATCCGAACTATTCTGACATAAAGTGGAATATCATTGCGGAAAACAATATTATTCGCGATCCAGATGGGATTTTATTTAATTCAACCTCTGGAATTATGAGCATTTTAGAAGCATCTTACAATGTGATTGAAGGTTGCACTGAGGGCATAGTAAATTGTCCCTCCATCCATCATAACACCATTCTGAATTGTAAAACTGCCATTAAAGATAATGAATTGGATAAGGCCACAGCTCAGAATGATAAAGAGAAAACTGGACGATCTTACAAAGCACTCCACGTTCCGGAGGATTATTCTACAATTCAATCCGCGATAGATGCTGCGTATTGGGGAGATACGATTTTAATTGCAGACGGAACTTATACTGGAGATGGGAATAAAAATCTTGAAAATAATGGCAAGAGTCTCATCATTCAATCTGAGAATGGACCAGATAATTGTATCATAGACTGCGAAAATAGTGGTCGAGCTTTTTATCTGACAGGAATCGGTCCTGGGCTGGTTATTCAGGGACTGACGATACGTAATGGAAAGCCATCCAGTGTTAATGGGGGTGCATTATTAATCGAAAATGAATTCGTAGACATTACTAACTGCCATTTTGAATCAAATTCATTTCTTTATGGAGGTGTAGGTGGTGGTGCAATTAGTTGTTCGAGTGCATGCCATATCTTAAATATTTTGAATTGTGAATTTGTTGATAATTCTACCAATGGTCACGGATCATGTCTTTCAGTTTGTTGTAAAACTGTCAATATAGAGGATAGCAATTTTTTAAATAACTCCGGTGATTGTATATATTCCTATTCAGAAAATATAAAGGTCCTAAACTGTTATATGACAACAAACTCGGACAGTATTTTATCGCTAGAAGGTGATCAAAATGTTTTCATATCAAATTGCACTATTTCTGATAATTCAGTGAATGGAGGTTGTATCAGAATTAATGTTTTTAATTCCAACAATGTTGAAATCAACAATTGTAGGATAACAAATAACAGTGGCGACTATCCTGTTCTTTGTTTAGGACAATCATGTATCTCAGTATTAAACAGTGTAATTTATCTCAATCAGAGAGGCGGTTTACTTTTTTCAGAGTATACAAATGCGATTGTTAAAAATTGCACGATTGTTGGAAATGGACCTGAGCAAGGGGGAGGGATCTATTGTCGTGGTCCAGGGATCACTGTTTCTGACTGTATTATATGGGGCAATACACCGGATCAGATCTATGGTTCACCTACAGTCACCTACTCGAATGTTTATCAATCTTCAGGGACTCCTTATCCGGGGACTGGGAATATTACCAGCGATCCTCTTTTTGTCGCAGGATCAAAAGGCGAATATTATTTAAGCCAAATCGCTTCAGGGCAACCTGCTGATAGTCCATGTTTAAACAGCGGAAGCGGTCAATCGAGTGTCCAGTATTACACAAATCCTTCCGGAATCGTTTATTACAATCAATTGACGACGCGAACGGATGATATTACAGATTCGGAAGTTGTCGATATGGGGTATCATTATGTGCCAGGTGATATCACACCAACACCTGCGCCAACGAGTACACCATTTCCCTATGGGTGTAATCATAATAATCTACTTGGGAATGAAATCGGTATTCAAGTAGCTGATTCCAATCCCCCTCAATTACGGTATCGGTATAACAATTTTACTGATCCAGGAATCCCTGCTTATGGCACTCCTTGCTATAACTTTTTAACCCGCGAATCCGCAAATATCGATTCGGATGCCACTTATTGTTATTGGGGCGAACTCACTACGCAGGAGATGAATTCTGAAAATACCTGGCCAACAGGAATGTCGAATATCGAAGCCATTTATGATATTTGGGATAATAGTGCTTTGGAGTGGGTGGACTTCAGTTATTGGCAAAGTTCACCCGTCAGCGATGCTCCGGGATATCTGTGGAAACTCACACTAAATCCTCCCAGTCCCGTGGGAGCTGAAGAAGTGGTTTTCACATTAACGTTTAATCGAGCCATGTATACATCTGTGACTCCAGCCGTTACATTTGGTCTGGAAGCGCCCTATGATCAACACCAGGTAACCGGAGCTTGGCAGATAGATGACAAAACATGGATTGGTTCTTTTATTATCGATTACTTCACTGGCGATGGCTTGAATACGATTAAAGTCTGTTGTGCAAAAGATCCTTATGGAATGGAGATTCCAGAGGATACTCGCCATACCTTTATCATTGAAACAGGCATAAGCGCAGTTCAAGGTATTGCAGCAATTCCGCTCAATTCAGGAATTGATATCAGTTGGCAACCCAACTATGAACCTGACCTTGGAGGTTATTATCTGTATTATGACCTGAATTCAGGCGTTCCTTATAATGGAACAGATGCAAATGAAGGGGATTCTCCAATCGATGTGGGAAAAATGAATGCGTTCCGGTTAACCGGATTGACGAATGGGCAAGAATATTTTCTTTCAATTAGAGCATATGATGGAGAACATAATCTAAGTTTCTTCAGTTCAGAGGTTTCTGCAATTCCCCAGGCAACAGGAACCCCTGCCCCATCCTGGACCCCGACTCCGAACCAATCACAAACTCCAACTCCCCCAATAATTCCGGCAACAGATTCTAAGGGTTTAGGGATTATCCTTCTTATAGTTGGAATATTAATTTTCACATCACAATTACATAAGAAGTGTGCATAAGTAGGTGTAGATGTAGCGAATTGGGAGTGATAATCCGAATTTACGTTGTGATTTTCAGAATATAACTTCTATTTTTCATCCGATTTCCAGTACATGTGTGCTTTTTTATTTTTTGTGTCAAATCGTAAGACAATTTTTAACACTCAATGTCCGAATGATCTAAAAATTAAACTAAAAACGAACGTTAAGGGTTCATAACTTCATAAATCGAAAATGTCTGTTTTATGTTTTTCACATTCATGAATTATAAGTGGGGTTATTGGGATTTTAAGAAAATGGAGTGTTACTTCTAAAAATGCTTGTGATATTTTGACACATTCGCCTTATGACCCTATTTGAGTTCGTTTTTGGGCTGGTTTGTGTGCAGAGAGGCTCCAAGGCTCAAACTCTAAGTTTCTGTTCAAATGTGCCTGTTGATTCATCAGATTCAGAATCCATCATGTCGCTGCATTTCTGATTTCATTTTTCTGAGCTACCCCATATATCAACAAGCCAAGTATCTACTACATTCAGTTTAATTTTTTCAAACCCTAATTCATTTCGGCACAGTTCTCTAAATTTTTTTATTGCAGTTCCATCTATATTAGCTTGACTATTTTTATCTGAATGACGGAGTATTTTAATAAATAATGCAGGAAGCTCTTGGGAATCGCACACCACCACCAATTCATTATATACATGTCTAGCCTTGTTCAAATCTATTTTTTGTGGCCCTTGTTTAATTTCTATACCCATATCTTCAGGAGTAAAACCTTTTGTTTTTTCATTCATCAAATTTACGTAATGCAAATCAATAATATCCATTGCTTCAATGCAAGCATTGCGTTTTATTTCCCATCTACTCTGATTTATATGCGATCTCGATTCTAGATCAAACCTTAATTCTTCTATGTTCATGGATTGTGTTCTTTGGATTTTTGCAAGATATGCACTCACAGCGAGGTTTAAAAGAGTGGTAACCAAAATAATGATCAATTCATTTTTAAATTTTACTCCATTTTCAGGGCTGTTACTTATAGATGCTCGCAAATAAAACCCCTTATGCTCGCAAATAAAAGTAGTCGGGTAAAGCGGTGATGTCGCCACCACCGCTTTACCCGACTACCTAATGAGAGCGGTGCAAACAAACCTCTATTTGGGTTTGCTAAAGTATTTTCAGTCTTCCATATAATGGTCATTTTTCCCCACTATTTTGGCAAGATTCCAAAATGGTTGACTAACACTATATTACATTAAAGCAATTCTGCCAACAAGGGAAAAATACCTATTCACTTTTGACATCTACCCATACCAAAGGTATCTTAGCTTGGGTATTCTGATAGAAAATCGCTTTGAAGGAAAAGAAAAATGCCTGAAAACATCTCACAAATCACCCAAGCTAACAGTAATGACAGCCTGATTGTATTCCCAAATGCCTTTCCAGACACATTGACTTGGTGGGCAGACCAGTATTTCAGAATTGAAGTGACTACCTCCGAGAAGTCACGTAGAGAACAACGCAGGGACATTGCTTATTTCATTCAGTTTATGAAGCGGGAAACCGAGACCGACTTGCGAGACCACTGGATACCCAGGCTATCAAGCGCCTTTCAGGAAACCCTCAGGAACACATATCAAGACGGCAAACGTCACTGGTCAGATCGAACCATTAACCGCATGATGGCTCATCTCAAGACCTTCTCAAAGTGGATACACAAGCTAAAACCGTTCCCACTCGGAAACCCCATGGAGAAGATCAAACTGATGCCAGTGGGAACCGGACTTGAGATCGAACGCGCCCTCACACCAACAGAAAGACGTAGGATGCTTGACTTTGCCGACCAGCTTATTGTGAACGGCGGACGATCCAAAGACCGGAACCGCTACAAAGACCCGACTACCCGCCCCATCCGCAAGGGATACAGGGCTTATCGGAACCGAGCGATCATTTACACTCTGATCGAAACCGGTATGAGGAGAGGAGCAATCCCAAAAACTAACCTGAACAGCATAGACTTTAAAAACAAGTCTATTTCCGTGCAGGAGAAGGGAGGGCTTGTTCATTCCTACAAGATCAGCAATCAGGGACTCCAAGCGATCCGTGATTATCTTGACCGCGAGCGCGATCAGGATAGCGAAAAAAACCAGTCACCTGCTTTATTTTTAGCAGCTACTACAAAAGACAGCCCGAATGAACGGTTGAGTAGCTGGACGGTGAATCAAATCTGGAATGATGTAGCCAAGACAGCGGGAATTGAAGGAAAAACACCGCATTCAGCTAGACATGCTATGGGGAAACATATTATAGAAAAGACTGGTAATATCGCGGCAGTGCAACGGCAATTAGGGCACAAGAATGCGATGTATAGCATGTTATATGCCCGGATTACCGGCAAAGAACTGGAAAGTGTCTTAAACGATAGGGAGTAGTGGAATGGCTATCACTGATAATCTTGATAAGATTACTTCATTCATATCCGAAGATATACAAAAATCTCATTCTTCAGATGCATTAAATTTAGTATTCAAGAACCTTGAAGAAATTACTGTTCAGAAAGTATTGGATTGCAGAGATGAACGATTTTTAAAAGTCTACCAATTGCTGCAAGAAATTATAAAGTCTTCTACCAAATTGGATTTATCGCTTCTTAACGATCAAAAATTAAGAGAATTGATAAGCGATGCCAATATAATTGAGGATGCCATAAGTCTTAAAATCGAAGAGATTAATACTTATCGGGAAAGTCAAAATTCAGGCTTTCTTATTCAAAAAGCTAAAATAGATTTAGATAAAATATTAAGCAACCTTTTAAGACGTTGAGACCGATGAATTATGTCATCTAATTTAAGCTATTTAGAATTTATTGCTGAAAAAAGCTATCAAATTGAATGCGAAAAGGTGTTAAACAAAAGAGGACAGTTATCGGAATTAATAAATATTTTTCAGCCGGGTCAAACCTCTCTCAAAAACAAAACTTATCGTTTTTTATCACTCGCACCACTCTATTTTCTTATGAGTATAGTTTTTAAATTAAACGAAAAGGATTCAGACCTTTCCCTAACCTCTAAAATCCCTGATCAAGATATAAAATTATTCAGTTTTAAAAATATTAAAGATTATGACAATGCAGACAAGTATAAATCGCTGTTTCAAGATGTATTCCCAGAACAAATTCAAAAAGCCCAAGAAACCATACAAAAAATTGAAACCGAAGTGTCTAAAATATATCGAGATAGAATAAGTATCACAAATCCGCTTTGGAAAGACAGCCTTTTAACTGTAATAACTTTATTAGAAAACCTCAGGAAACAAATCACAGAATTGATTGACGGTGATAAATACAGAATCCATTTCACTTCTTTTCGGGGAGCTCTCATAAAATGGGGAGAAGAAGAAATTAAGGGTATAGATAAGAATCTACGTTTATTTAATGAACTCTTACGATCAAAAGATTGCTATCCTATCTGTAGAGGCTCGCAAATAAAACCCGGTATGCTCGCAAATAGGATGAACCGT
>CAZELM010000065.1:0-18494 GCA_964512995.1 uncultured bacterium | reverse complement strand
CAGGATGACCGCTCGCAACCACAGGATGACCGCTTACAACCACAGGATGACCGCTCGCAACCACAGGATGACCGCTTACAACCACAGGATGACCGCTCGCAACCACAGGATGACCGCTCGCAACCACAGGATGACCGCTTACAACCATAGGATGACCGCTTACAACCACCCGATGACTGAGTGCAATCTTGGTAATATCATGGCAGGAAATCTAGAATGATTTGGAATTCTTTTTACTCTCTCCCGCCGGGAAAGGGTCGCCCCTGCTGCATTGCGCTCCCTGACAATCGCTGCGTCACACTTGTTCCGGACAGGCTCTATCTGCCCGTCGACTGGCATATGTTCCTGTTCTTCTCAAGGCAGGTCCGGACATCCTCATCCAGATACGCCTGCTGACTCAGATCCTGCAGACAGCCCGTGATTTTCTGAATTTCACTCATATTACGGGCTGTCTCTGCGCAAATCTGTTTCCATACTTTGCTCATTGCATTGAGTGCCAGACAGCACAATGTTTTTTCTTCGGTCCTGGCACAATTGACCAGAAATGGCACAACATGACGGCTGAATGGCAGTTCTCCCAATGCCCAGATGCATCGTGCCCGTTCCCTCGAAATACCACTTTTATCGAATCGGTGGATCAGGTGCTGAACGACATAATCGGGATGAAAGACCAGGAGGTGAGGCAGAATTGACTTGGCCGCTTCAGGCGGTTCCGTGACGAACCGCTGAAGGAGCTGCTCCATAATCATCTCGATCGTCTGGTCTTTATTCTGTTGCAGATTTTCTATATCTGCGGCCGGCGCAGGATCGGCAATCAAAATCTGATCCGGAATCACCTCTCGTTTTTCCGGAACCACCGATCGTTTCAATTCCTCCTCGCATGGCTCAGAAGATGCATGGTCATCGATCGCATGATTCTCGGTCATGGACTCCAGCATCAGACGACCCCGGGTCGTCAATTCCAATACCTGATAAAAACCACTCCCGCCGGTTTTCAGCAGCTTTTCTTCCAGCAGATCGAGGATCATCTCCCGGATAACCGGCTGGCCGCACGTTGCCTTTCCATAGACCGATAATGCATCGAAATGACCCGTTCCGATCCATTTGGCTCTGGAACCCGTGATGATGGCAGCAATCTTCACTGCTCCCAATGGAATATCCAATTCCGCGATACATGTCAGGATCAGATACCGAAGCCGTCCGCTGTCTTCTGGTGAGGCCGCGATCGGTTTGACAGTTTCCTTATCCGGGATACCACCACCATCCGGATTATCCGGGACGATATTATCCAATGTGACGGAATTCGCGATTGATCGCCCGGTCTTTGTCAGACTCAACACCGGTCGATTCGCATCACCACCGGATTCAAGGTATCTGTCCCGGCATAAATCATCTATCACTTTCCGGACATCGTGTTTGCCGGCAGCGATGAAACCATAGGCCGGATTTTTATCCAGTCCCCATTTGATCAGCTTTTTATCTTTGGAGCCGGTCACAATCTGTGACAAGAGACCCTTTCCGACAGGGAAGCGGAGATGTTTGACGGAGATCAGAATCGGCAATGCGATTTCTGGTTTTTCATCCACGATATCCCCCGGAGTTTCTCCTGGAGACAACCGGCGGCACTGATCACAATCGCCACATCGATAGTTGTCCCGTTCTCCGAAATACTGAAGAATAAATCCGCGCCGGCAACTGGAACGATTGATATACTGCTCCATGATCCTGAGTTTATCCTCTTCGGCGGATCGAAGCTGATCATAATGGTTCCAGTTGATGGGGAGTTCATGAAATGGGGGAGGGGCAAGCGTCAGTTTCACAATCCCTCTGCCGCGAAATGGTGGTTCATACCTGATCAGTCCGCTCCCATCCATCGCGACGAATGCCCGGCGGACCTGTTCTTCGGTCAGGCCGGAGCTGTAACAGATATCCGCCAGATTGAACTCATACCTGCCGGGCTCCTCCAGATCGAAGGTCGCAGTCAACGCTTCCAGAACCATCCGCTGGTGCGGTCCTTTGATCTGAGTCAGTAATGCCGGTCCTGCCTGGTGGATCGTGACCATCACTCGGGAGTCACCGGTAAAAGCGCGGGTGACTCCCGATTCATCCAACAAGCGGATGGCCGCCCCGACCTGACCGTCTTTTAATTTTTCCCCACACCGCTCCGCGATCTGTTTATATGTCAGCATCACCGGATTCTCATCCGTTTCCCAGAGCGTACGAAACACAGACTCAACCTGGTCTGCGGATGGATAACTCAGATCAATGAAAAATGTTCGCAGAAATCGATCGCCGGGGGAATAGAGAAGAATGCAATGGGAAACCTGGCCATCTCGCCCGGCACGTCCGATCTCCTGATAATATTGTTCGACGGAGCCAGGAAAATTGTAGTGCACCACGAAGCGCACATCCGACTTGTCAATCCCCATGCCGAAGGCGGATGTTGCGACCACGACCCGATCTCTCCCACTGATAAACGCATCCTGCGCCGCGTTTCGGGCATCCGGATCGAGACCGGCATGATACACACCCATCCGGGCTTCCACGGTATGAAGCGTCAACGCCAGATCTTCGGTGATTTTCCGGGTTCCCGCATACACAATTCCCGATCCTTCATGATCCCGGATAATCTGGGATAACACGTTCAACTTTTCATCTTCCGTATATGTCCGGACAACACTGAGCTTCAGATTCGGACGATCAAATCCATGAACATGAACATCGATCTCTTCTGCTGTCAATCCCAATGCCTGAATGATATCATTCTGAACCCGGATAGTCGCCGTCGCAGTCAATGCAGATACCGCGGGATACCCGATCAATTCACGGAACTGCTTCAAGCGCAGATAGTCCGGCCTGAAATCATGCCCCCATTCTGAAATGCAATGCGCTTCATCCACAGCCATCCGTGAAACCTTGAGTTGTGAGATGGTATTGAGAAACATGGCGTTTCTGAATCGTTCCGGAGCGACATACAGCAGTTTGATGTGATGATCCATACACATCCGCAAGCGTTCAAGCTGTTCGTTCAATCCCAGGCTGGAATTGATGAACGTCGCCGGGATATTTTTACGATGAAGTTCATCGACCTGATCTTTCATCAGGGATATCAGCGGCGAGATGACAATGGTCAGCCCCTCTTCCATCAATGCCGGTAGTTGATAGAGCAGTGATTTACCGCTTCCAGTCGGCATGACAGCCAGAATGTTCCGTTTTGCAAGAATACTCTGCAACGATTTCTCCTGACCCGGCAGAAACCGATCATATCCGAAATGGGCTCGTAAATACTCTTTTGCTTCCTGGAGCTTTGCAGGGGTCTCTTCCATTCGGTCTAATGCCATCCAAAGGTAAAGGTACCCATCTCTCCCAGTAACTCCGTAATGTCATGATTGGTGAGAGCTGCATACCAGGTGATGTCTGACATCGGTTTCGACGTCCGGGGCCAGATGAACGAGGGCAACACCATGATCTCCTGAAGACCATATGAAATGTCGATGGAATAATAATCAAAGTCTGAGAATGCCGGAGCGAAATAGAACTGATCAAGAAGCTGAATGATCACAAACAGCGGTATTTGGGTGTATTGAACGGGAGCGGGATTACAAACTGTCACCGAACAGAAACACTCATCCCCGGACGCGAAATCATGGGATGGCATGATGATCGTGCATCCGAGTTCACTGCATTCCGGATATCGGGTATGATGGTATCCCAGATCGAGCAGTGTGTCATCAGAACGGAGATCGGTTCGGGTCGTAAACTCATCCATGCAAATGGGCCAGTCATATAAATCAAAGCAGCGCTCCAGCGAGAGAATGTTTGCACGATTGACACAGGGACTGTCGGACGGATCACCTGCATCCCGATGACTGAGAAAGTACTCCCCTTCGTCACTGCTCGAAAACAATGGATCAAGATCAATATTACCCGTGCCGTCGAATCCACCGAGGATATCACAATAGGAAAGCGATACTGTGGAGGTGTCTTCGATGAAAATTTCACCAGGCGTATCACCCCAGAAAATCGAATACAGGATGTCGATCGAGCAGTTGATGGTGGCATAGATCGCTCCCCCCTGAATCGATATATTGTTTGAAAAGGTGCAGTTGGTCATTTCCAAAGCCGAGATGGCGCAATACAGACCCCCACCCTGATGGGCATTATTTCCGGTAATCAGACAGTTGGTGATGATGGGATGCGAATCGCCGTAATAATATATTCCGCCTCCATAATCCGCGAAGTTATCCGTCACCTGACAGCATGTCAATCGGGGGGAGGAGTCTGTACAGAAGATGGCGCCGCCCCGGCGATCGATGAAGCCATCCACGAGGTTTTCATGGATACTGCAGTTGGTAATAACCGGAGATGATCCCTCAGCCAGATAGATCCCCGCTCCATTGCTCTCCGCACGATTATTCCCGATGACCGAATCCGTGATCACCGGAGACGATTGACCCAGACAATATACCGCTCCACCTGCATTATTGGCCTGATTCTCAGAGATCCGGCAATGAGAAATCGTTGGACTGGATGCCAGACAATAGATACCGGCACCATTGTTCATCCATTCCACATTGTGTCCATTCGAAATGATATCGCATTTTTTTATGATCGCCGATGAATGGTTCAGATAGATGCCACTGCCATAATAAGCGGAATTCAACGTAATGATGCAATTGATGATCGAAGGAGATGCATTCTCGCATAAGATGGCTCCCCCGTTTTTATCATTGACATTGCCGTTTTTGATCGTGAATCCGTCGATCACAGCATCCGACGATTCCTGATTCCGAAACATGAACGCCCTGCCGTCATTCTGAAGATCAATGATGCATGATTCCTGTGGACCTTCAGATCGTAAAATGATGCGCTTCCCATGAAAATCGAGGTGTTTATTGCCCTCCCCTTGATATGTTCCATTCGCAACCCAGACCGTATCACCATCCTGGGCAACATCCAGGCCGGATTGGATATTGGGTTGTTGAGAAGGAATCCGGATCACGGCTGCATCCACCGTGAATATTGCTCCGCTGATCCCGATCAAACTCACAATCACGATTATCAGTATGCTTTTCATCATTCCTCCCTCACATCCTGTTCTGCGTTGTTATTCTATCGGGTATTTACATCATCCGGCAAATCATTTTCCGGGTTTGCGCGGTTCGGATCTGATGACAATGTGATCATGTCGCTCCAAACAGGCTGGAATGACCATTTCCCTAAAATGATGGACGAAACTGCCTGTTTGTGGGATAATCCCGTCATGGGTATCAAGGAGGGAAAAATGAAATTATCCAACCTAAACAAGTTCATGAATCTGTCTGCCACAATGACCTATCAATTGGGAGCCGGTGAAAATGGTCTTGACAATATTCTGGATGTTATCCTCGATGACGACGAATTGCCGGATCAGCAACGGGAGCTACTGATCGATACTCTGAAATATTTGATTCATGCCTATGGAACACAGACACGGCGGCTGGGACCTTTGATGGTGTTGCATCCATTGCGTGCAGCCGCTTTGCTTGCACGTGCAAAACCGAAATGGCTCTTCTTGAATATTCTGACGGAACTGCTTCACGATAAGTTCGAGGACATCGAAGAGAGTAATTACCCACCGGATGTCTGGCAGCAACTGGAAAAGGAGTTCAACGAGCTGATTCAACGGATCGAATCGGAAACGAAATGGTTTCTTATGCAACGTCTGAAATGGCTCACACGGGAAAAAAACGAATTGTATTATTGCTATATCGGCCGCTTACTCGATGAAGCACCCGAAACACCCGAAGTAGTCTATGAAAAACTGGCTGACCGGCTCGACAACACATTGGATCTGCGTGTGGTACGACGAGATCCACTGTCGAACATCAATTTTTATGAGACGGTTTTTCAATATCTGTTCATCAGCAACACTCCCGAACCGGGTCCACCGAAAAAACACCCGGCCGCCAGTCTGCTGAACGGAGCATATCGGCTGTATCAACTGTTCAAAAACGCAGTTCTCCTTTCACTGATCCGTCAAAAAAATGTCCAGACTACCGATCAGGCATTTAATACGCTGTTTCAGGAAGTAGCCAACGCCAGCATTCAGGAGGCTCAACGGATTATCATCCATATTTTTCAGTATCATTCGGAGAAGATCGGGAGCAAACGTCAACTGATCCTCGATGCAATGGAGTATTGCTATAGTGAACGCATCCAGACAGTGACTCCACAGATTCAAGGACAGCCTCTGGACGGCTTCTTCAAAGGATTCTTTGATCATGCCGATCCAGGAGAGCGGAAGAAGCAGTTGTCGGCTTTATATGAAAACAAACTGCTGATGGTCGAAGCCGGTTTTGCGTTTATCGCCATTTTTCAGAGCTTCTTGATCAATCCAGCCTTTTACATCCGGGGAATAAACCAGAATGGACTCTGTGAGGAGTGCAAACCGCTGCCCAAATCAGAGTAGAATCACCGAGTATTCTGTAGACCGAAACTGATACCCAAAGATCAGGGAGTGGTCTGAAAAAAACTCACACGAAGACACGATAACCGGGAACTGGAGTGCGGGTAACCGCACGACCATCATAACACAAAAAGTCACCATGACCATCAGCAAGTGGTCTTCATTAACACCCACCAGAAACCCCAAAAATCATTTGCTGTTATTTGACAACATTCCGACTGTATGATATGAATATATTGTCACTTTGACATCGAGGTTTGTTGGGTAAGCACAATACAATATGGAGGTATACTATGGGCCGGAAAGCGACCATGACGATTAATACGTCTCATATGCTGAATATCATCAATGCTGCGGTGACTGACGTGGGCGATAAGGCAGCCTGCAAAGCGCATTTTGAAAGGATCAATAACATTACATTTCCCTATTCATCGACAAACATCAAGGATCGCACCGTGGAAGTGGCGGATTATCGCGGAACCTGCAAAATGATGCCATCCTGGCTTATCCGGTTGAAAGCAAAGGATTTCTGGGACAATCTACCCGCTTCGGGAGCAACGACGGTCAAAAGCGTATTCGATGATTTCAATTACACTGCCATCCGTGAGAAGTATCGCGAACTCTATATCCGGGATCTCACCGATACGTCTAGCCGTAAACATTCTTTTTTCATCAAGCCATCCGACATGAATACAATGCTCAACGATGCGGATACGGATGACAAGGATGGGTATTCCAACCAGGTCCCCACAGGCAATAATGATCCATATAAAATCGACTTCGCCGACTACCGGAACGATGAAGACAATCCATCCACCTATGTGATCTATGCAAAAGCATCCGTCCTCTATACCATGATAAACAATGCAACACCTTACAGCCTGGATGCAAAGGATGCACTGACTCTCTTCCTCGATTTCCAGGGATGGAGCGAAATGGTTGAAGTCTATATTCGAAACGCAGGCTAGTCCAAATCCGGAAATATGTGCGGAAAGGGTGTTGACAGAATCTTTTCTGGTGTTCCCCGTGCATTTGGTTATCAGACAAAACATGTGCATCCAGATACCTTATTTACCCTCTCCCGCCGGGAGAGGGTCGTCGGCCGATCCACACGGACGAATCCATCAACATGGCCGGCGGGGTGAAGGAGTGCCCTTCTTCTGCACCGGTGAAATTGCATCACGGTATCGAGTCCAAACAGGTTCTTTTCAGGTTTTTTTGAATATTGAAATAGTATCAACACCATCTGAAAGGACAATGATCGTTTTTCCTTTCGGAGTCCACTAAATCTGTGTATTTCTATCGAATGGGTGCTATTAAAATTCATCCTCTCCCAGCAGAGCAGCGGGGAGAGGATTGCCGGGCTAGTCCATCAGGATCAATTCAAAGACATGGCCAGCGTAGTTAGAAAAAACGCATATCCATTCATTCCACACTATTTACATCCTGATCATCCATTCACGTCGGATTGATGTCTGATCCACGCATCCACAATCAACCGGTTAAATGGGTGATTCCGGACCGCAGATTCGATTTCAGGTGGCCGGTTCACCCATTTCCCCACCAGCCTGGAATAGGCCTTGCCGAGATATTCAAACGCCTGGACCGGATCACTGTCTTTCAGAATGGAATATCGTACGAACAGCATCCGGTTATCCTCCAGCCATCGGTCCTTCGAAAACGCATCCCAATCCCGTATGACCTGCCGGGACAGGGAATCCACCGCCTCGAACTCCCCGAGATCCAGCATGATCAGACACACGACCGATTGAAGATGATACTGTTTATCGATCAGTCCGATCTCTCCGCATAACGCTACCGCACGGATCGCACATTCCTTGGCTTTTTCCAGATCACCCAGCCGCCAGTATGTCAGACCCATTGCTTCGAGCGCCTCTTTTTCGAACTGGCGATCCCGGATGGAATGGAGGAGGGGGAGCGCTTTTTCCAGGTACTCCGCCGACTGTTCCAGATCTCCCATATCGTAGTAAAGCATGCCCATGTTATTCAAGGAGACACCCTGGACCTTGATCACACCGATCTCAAGACTGAGTTTATAGGCTTTGAGATAATGTTCCATTGCTTTTTGAAACTCGTAACGTCCTTGGAACAACGTCCCGACCATACACGCCAGCATCATCAATTCACGCCGGTTCCCGGTCTGATTGGCTATGGTAATGGCGATCTCATAATGCCGGGATGCATCATCGTATTCATCCATCCGATAGAACGCATTACCCAGATTGAAATAAATCGTTGATTGGGCTTTTCGGTCACCGATTTCATCGGCGATTTTCAACGCGCTGAACAGATATTTTTTACAAAGTGGAGTATCACCGACTTGCATATATGTATTCCCGATGGCGACGAGAGCAGAGAGTTCCCGATCACGAGCCTGAATTTTCCGGGCGATTTCGAGGCATTTTTCAAAATATTCCAGAGCGGTCGAAAACTCGGATTGCAGATGCTGAATCTGACCGAGGCTGTTCATCGAATAAATGGATTCCCGAAGATCTCCGATCTGTTGAGCGATCTCATATGCACGATTCAGCCAGTTCGTCGCATCTGCGTATTGATTGATATCCCGATAAACAAATCCCATGGCATTCATCGTAGCTGCCTGTCCCTTCAGATCACCGATACGACAGCTCATATCAAGAGATACATCAAAGGTGCGCAATGCCAGAGGATATTTGGAATTCAGGTAATGGATCAGGCCGATATTGCGGAGTGCATCAGCGGTACCGTTGAGATCCTTCTGTCTGATCCCAAGGACCAGTCTCCATCGATAATCCTCAAATGCCATCTTGTTATTACCGATGCGTTTGTACACATCACCCCGTTCCATCAAGGACTCTGCTTTGAGCGGTTCCTCATCCGGTGCATGTTCAATGATCTTTGACAGGGCATTGATTGAACCCTGATTGTCATACCGTGCCTGGCAATAACTCGCCGTTTTCTTGAAATAGTCCAGACTTCTGGGCAGATCCCCGGATGCCAGCCAATGCTCGCCAAGCTCAAAATAAAAACTCTGGAGATTCCCGGTATACCGTTCTTCGATCACCTGAGCGCATAACCGGTGGATGATCATCTTGTTCCGATTGAGCAGGCTTTCGTAAGTGACCTCCCAGGTCAGAATATGCTTGAATATATAATTGATATCAAAGTCTTCCATGGAGGAAATCAGGAATGATACCATCACCAGTTCATCCAGAGAATCTTTAGGATCGAATCGGGGCGTCAGCTTCTGTTCGATCAACTCAAACGTCCGGTAATAGAAATCTTTCCCCAGTACCGAAGCATGCTGAAGAACATGCTTCAGTTCCGTCTGAAGCGCATCGATCCGGGCGGTGATCAGATTCCGTAGGGTTGCCGGTACCTGGATACCCGTATCCGTCTTTCCGAAGAACCAAATACCATCCTTCTCCTGAATGATCTCCTTTTCGATGCAATACAGGATAAATTCTTCAACAAAATAGGGATTGCCCGCTCCCTTTTCAAAAAGCATCACCTGAAACGGCACCGGTATGTCGATCGGTCCCAGCATGCCGCGAATCAATGAAAGCTGTTCCGATTCAGATAACGGCTCCAGCTTCATTTGTATCATTCGATCCGCTGGAACAGCCAATGCATCCACTGTTCTTTCCGGGCGATGGGACACAACGAACATCATCGGAACAGGTGTTCGAGCTTGCCTTAACAGGGAGGCCAAAATAGTCATGGAAGGGGTCATCGATCCAGTGAAAATCATCCCATATCATCAGAAATGGTTGTTTGAGATGATCCCAACTCATTTTTGCAAGACGCTCGATGAAGGTGCGGAAAGCAATCACGATCTCGATCTGGAGTTTACTGGGCTCGAGATGCTCAATCCGGCTGTCCTCATAAGGGATTCCCAGGATGAATCCCAGCATGGGAAGGCTTTTTTCCAACTCAGGATCATCCGGAAATTGGCCACACAGATACTCCCACAATGCCTCAAAACGAACTTTCATTTCGGAGCCGATATCTGAGATGCCGAGATAATCCATGATCATATAGATGATGGTATTATAAGGTCGGGCTGCGAAGCTTGCCGCATAACCCCTCATGATCGATGGGATGGAAACAGGGGTGGGTGCCGGTAAATCTCCCGGACTCCGGTTTAGACGCAACTGTTTTACAAATTCATGGAGCAACCTGGATTTACCCATACCCGGCTCACCAATCAGATCAACCAGGATATGATGCGACGCATCATCATCCGGCTGGAGCACTATTTCCCTGCATGCATCAAACTGGTGGAAAAGCGTATCCAGTTGATTCTGACGTCCGATAAAGGGTGTGCCGGCAGCTATTTGCGACCGTTTCCATCGTTCGTTTCTGGGAGCGGCTCCCGTCAGGATGAACACATTGATCGGATGAGACTTCCCTTTGACGGTGAGCGGCGGATGATCCTGGTATGAAAAACGGTCTCCCGCCAGTTTTCGAGTCGCTTCCGATATCATGATGGCATGGACTGGTGCGGATTGCTGCAACCGAGCGGCGATATTGACCGTATCTCCCACGATAACATCCTGACTCCCACGCTGACTCCGAGTGACTTCCCCGGAATGAATCCCGCACCGGATACCAGTACTGATCTCCAGATCATCAAAATATGATTTCAATGCATCAAACGAAGCCATCACAGCTAATGCCGCATCCAGTGCCCGAACCGCATCGTCTTCATGCGTGATTTTGACGCCAAATCCAGCCATGATGGCGGTTCCTTCGAACTTTTCGAGCCACCCTCCCCGGTTCTCAATCAGTTTTCTGATGATGGTATGCACTTTTTGCAGGATGGTGGCGACCTGTTGCTGATCCGATTTTTCCATCATTGCCATGAAGCCTCTCATGTCAATGAATAGTACGGACACAAACCGGCGCTCCCCAGGTGTCAGTTGAATGGTTTCCTGTCCATCGACCGCGCCTGAATCGGACTGCTGAATCAGTCGATCCAGATCATTATTCAGAAGCTCTTCCCAGTTTAGATTAAACATAATCCCTGCCTTCCTGTTAAATAGATAATTTATTATTTCAGATTCGGGAGCGGTGTTCAAGATCAAATCTCAAGCGCACACCACAAAAAAAAAGGCACGGAATCAAAACCCCGTGCCTGACAATTTTCAATAGAATATCACCTATGGTGTATCAACACAGGAGGGGATACCCAGTGCAGTGGCAAAAATACTCTGAGCATCACCAGCGGTCACCACACCGTTTCCATTGCAGTCTGCCGCACAGGACTCCAGATAGGTGGGGATAACAACACCTAACGTGATCGCAAACGCGGTCTGTGCATCACCAGCGGTCACCTGTCCGTTGAAATTCACATCTCCCGTATGCTGACAGGTTTCAGGGGTCGCTGTTGGAGTGGCAGTGGGCGGGAAAGTCGGTGTCGGTGGTGGATCGACATCCCCATGATAATTTCCACATAACCGGATGTCATCGATATAGAAACCGGGAAAAACCACCGAGCCATCTGCCCGGACATCAAACCGGATTTCGACATTCGGCTGATTATCGGCATATTCGGATATATCAACTTCTGTCAACACCCACGCGGAATCAGAACTCGTGGAATCAAAAACCGTATGCCATGTCGTGCCATCGTTCCGGATTCGGACCCGGCCATGATCATAATTGGCCTCGACTTGCAGGAACCGGGCAAATTGTAATGTAACTTCCGTCAGATCAGTACAGTCAATGACAGGCGTCGTCAGTGCCAGCGTCCAGTTATTGTCGTAGTTATCGTCCAGATCAGTCCCGTACACATATAAACCGGTGTATGCACCCGGAGGACCGACGACCGGAGAACCAAACTCCCAATTGTGGTAAGGGCCAGGAGGTGATCCGGATGTCGGATAAGCCGATATGTTCCAATGCGGATCAGAATCCAGGTTTTCCTCCCAGAACGGGCAGAGCGGCATGAATGTTTGCACGGTGATGGCCGTTTGATCGGTATTGTTGCAAAGCTGCTGCTGAGTCGCAAACGTGATGGTCAATGTGGCGGCATATCCTTCGGGAGTTACGGCATTGGACTGGATCCGGAACGTGTTCGTTCCTGTCCAGGCTGCTCCCCCCGCCGGAATATCCGGCCATGAAGCGGAATTGTCGAGAATTGTGATATAGGGATCGTTTTCCGATAGCGTACCGGTGATACCGGTAACGGATAAACCGGGAGCCAGCGCCGCTACCCGCAAAATCGCCTGCTCCCCCGGATCCAATTGCCCGTCCTGATCCCCAGTCGCATCATCGATTACTGTTGCCCAGATCATCAGTGCAGGTTGATTGGTCGGGATGAGTTCGATATCCCGCTGAATCGGCGAACCATTGAAATGAATGGGGATCGTCAGGGGCATGTATCCCGGTGCTGTGATATTCAGCGTGAGATTACCCGGACGACCAACAATCGCATATTGCCCGGTTGTGGGCTCCGAACGCCGGGGTGATTCCTGTTCCGTATAGGTATATTGGTCGAAACGAAATGCCGCGTCCACCGGCTGGTTGGTGCAGGCATCCAACACTCGCCCGTATAACACATTCCCCGATTCCAACACATTCAATACCGCCTGCCAGCCCGGCCTGTTCCGCGTACAGGTTGGCGTTCTCAAACTGTATGCCGGATAATAACTGGATGCATTGACTTCGATAGAATACGCCATTGCGCCGATGGATGCATATAAATAGTCCCCTTCATTTCCATCATTGGAGAAGAGAAGCTCCCACCAGGTGCCCATATCGTATCCCGTCTGGCCATTGTCCTTCTGAATCGCGGAAGCAATCGAGTGTCCCAGTGCAGATTGAATGTCCAGTTCCGGAACCCTCTGGCCATAACACCCATACGGGGTCAACACCATTTCATTGAAACTATGATAGGAGATAACAGCCAGAAATCGCTGTTGCTGCGCCAGATTGATCACCGCCTGCGTCTCGATCTCCGAAGCCGGTTGCGGGCCTCGATAGGAATTGGAGTTGGGATCCGAGGAAGACCCATAACACGCTCCCCAGGCCACCGGATAATTATGTCCCGGATCAACACCAAACACCTGGTTTCCCAGATCACGCCGGTTCTTGATCCAATACTGATCCGTTGACCAACAGTACGCGCTCCCATCCGGATTCACCATGGGGATCACCCAGATCTGCCACTGATTCACCCAGCCACTGACTTCCGGATCCGAGCTGTATCGGGTAAGAAGATAACTGATGATATCCATCGTTATCTCAGTGGACATGATCTCCCGTGCCTGATGAAGACCCAGAAAAAGCACAGACGGCTCCGCTTCCTGAGAATTCACATTATCCGAGATTTTCATGGCCCAGATGTGCCGGTTTTCGGCTGTCACTCCAAGATCGACTCGTTTCGCAATGGAGGGGTATTGGATCTCATAGGTTTGAAGGGAGTTCGTGACATCGGCATAATCGAAATACTGCGAATCAATTTTCTCCTCACCGATCTGATCTGAGTCTTTCAGAAGCGTCCATCGGATATTCTGTTTATTCAATAAATCCAATCCATTGGATGTCACCAGGAGATCCACTTGACCCGACTCCCGGTCGAATCCGATCATATCGAGGAGTGACCGCTGGTCGATATCCATATCGGGAAATGAACCCATCAGATCGTCAATATCCACTTGAACAATAGAACGGTTCTCGGATGCCAGGAGTCCAGAATTGCAGAAAACCATCCAGATGATCGGAATCAATAAATACTTTCTCATACCCTTGCTCCATCTGTTTCATGAATAATTGTCATTGGAATGTTGTCCTTTCGGAAAGCCCTGAATGGATTTCTGCAAAAACAGTACCTCAGACCCTTGAGTTGATGGTGGATTTGCCATTATGTCCATCAATACAAAAAAACCATTGGATCAGTGCAGGTTCCAAGCTGCAATGCCGCGCTGAATATTCCTTGCGCATCTCCGGCTGTGACCGTTCCATTGGCATTACAGTCCGCTTCACACGCTTCAGTATACGATGGAATATAAACCGACAGCGCGATCTCAAAAGCCCGTTGCGCATCTCCGGCCGTAATTGTCCCATTCGGAATGACATCGCCGCGATGCAGGCACGCCGGCTGTGTTGGAGTTGCTGTGGGAGCTGGCGTGGGTGTGCCGTTCAGCGAAAGAACAAAATCAATCCCGGATGTTATGCCTCCGGCCGTCACATGCACACTGATCGCCTGCTCATGTGATGATGCATTATCATAATATTCAGAGACATACCCGGAGGATGACGGGGCAGCCGCTCTGATATAATACTCCCCGGCCGGGATGCCAAATGCGGTATAGGTGCCATCGATATTCGATGATATCTGGTGAATCGGGAGTTCATTCCATGCCAGCGAATACACCTCCATCGGAATATTCTCGATGGGAATACCGCTGGATTCACTGGTGATTATCCCACTGATCTGGCCACCGATTTCCAGAGCGAAATCGATATCTGCGATCTCGATCATCGGAGAGATCAGGTTGAGCAGTTGTGCATCGGTTCTCCAGAAAGCCAGTGAATAATATTGCTGGATAAATCCTTGACTCAAGGTCGGATCACATCGCACATAATAACTTCGATATGGGACTGGACCGACGATAAATTCACCGAGACGGTCGGTCGATGCATTGAATGACAGGAGCTGCCATCGGTCATTGTAGATATCCAGATCCATATTCCGGATGGGATCGCCTGTCTGTGCATCGGTAACCGTTCCCAGAAGATACCCGCCGGACTCCAGCGTGAACTGTATTCCCGTCACTTCAGAGCCCAGCACGACATTGATCGGCATTGCACCTTCCGGTTCAGACGCATTTTCATAATACTCTCCGATAAACGGCTGAGGATACACCGGAACCGCTCGCACATAATACAATCCTGGACGAAGAGCGCCGGACAGAAAATTGCCACTGCTGTTGGTACTGGTGCCAGCCATTTCATATAGAACCATCGCCTGGTCGTAGAATCGAATACGAATATCAGGAATGGGTGTCGGTTCGGATGCGGCAACTGATCCTCGAATATAGGAACCTGCCCAAAGATTCATATCAATGTCCACGGACGGGGATTCGGCGACAACCGTGACCGGTGACGCACTGGAAAATGAAAATGCCTCCGGATAATACATATCCATATAACCCTGTGGATATGTCGGATCCGCACGCACGAAGTAATCCCCTGGAACATACGCTCCCAGAATATAATGACCATCGTTTCTTGTGCGAGCCTCAACCCGCATTTTTTCACCATCGGAGTTGTAGGCTTTCATGTTGATATCCACAACCGGCTGCTGACTCACCGAATCCAGAACATCACCTTCGATATAATTTCCGAAGTCCAGATTGAAACTGATCCCAATCGTGTCGTCGGGTGCGGTGATCATTACAAGATCAGCTCCCAACGGACCGCTTGCATGGTCCCAATACTGATCGACATACGGTTGGGGATAGATCGGGTTTGCCTTCACATAATATTGGCCTTCCGGCAAACCGCCGATATGATACCGTCCAAATTCATCCGATTCACCATCGACATCCATCTTGTTCCAGGATGTGTCATACACATCCACATCAATGCCATCGATGGAGATGCTGTTGATATCTTCAATCTTCCCGCTGATGTAATATCCGGGAGTCATCAGGAAATTGATACCGGTGACGTCTTCTCCCTCTGCAACAACAACCGGGATCGCTCCCGCACGATCATAGGAAGCATCCCAGTATTGAGGCCGGTAATGCAATGGATAAGCGGGATTGGCCTTGATGTAATAACGACCGGGTTCGATATTGTAAAACGTATAGTTTCCGCTGTCAGACACTGCGTTGATGGGTATATAGGTCCAATTGGGGTCATACAGATTGAAATCAAGGCCGGAAATCGGCTGACCGGTCGACTGATCTGTCACGGTTCCGGATATTGTCCCCGCAAAAGCGACTCCCATGGCCGCATCCACAAACAATATCAGGAGAGCATAGATTCTGATCTGATTCTTCATAATAGATTCCTCATTTGAATGAATGGTTGCCATCATCCGAATCCGGATTGGGTCAGGGATTGCGTTGTCCCTTCCACCTTTCCATTATTATACGATGACATCCATCAGTATTAACAGAATGTCAACGTTCATAGACGTCACCATACTAATTTATCCGACAAAAAGAAACGCGATAACAGTATATATGTAGATGATAATCTCACTTGAACACATCAATTCATCAGTATATGATCTGCGCGGTGATTGTTGACGATGCAACGAACTCCCACAGATTGGCTATTATCAATTTAACAGATCAGCTTGATCATTATTTTTTGAGGGTGTTTATGATCAGGAGACGCATATTGGTGGTGGACGAAGACACGACGGCACTGCAGTCATTGACAACATTCCTGGCCGGATTGAATTACGACGTGTATAATGCTCGGTCCGGTCTGGAAGCCGTCCATAAACTTCGGGAATCACGACCCCATTTGATCATCGTGGATATCTTCACTCCCGGTATCGATGGGTTGACGCTGACCAAAAAACTGAAAGATCATCCCAAAGGGAACAAAATCCCACTCATCGTGACCACCAATCGCAATGATAAAGATTATCTGAAACTCAGTTATGATGCGGGAGCTGACCTCTTTCTGTCCAAACCACTCAACCTGACCAAACTGATGTTCCAGATCGATGATCTCATGGCAAAAAGCAAAGTTGTCTGACGGATTATTCCAATTATACATATAGCCAACTCGTTCTGGCGAACCATGCAGAAAATCTGAACACTAAGAAAAAGGCTGAACAGGTCGTGTCCAGCCTTTGATTTCTCCGAATTGTTATCTGAAACGCTATGCCATGTGTTTAAAGTATTACTTCACCCAGATCGTCCCGAAATAGGCATAGATGGTCGGGAGGGACGCACCGCAATTGTGTTTGGATGATCCATCCGTCGGATGCGCTTCTATACCGAATCCGGAAGCGTCATTTTGAGTATTCTGCGTTGTTTCATTGTTCCAGCCGGCACCATACCGGGATCTGGCGCGATGCACGCTCTGAGTATCGCGGATATTGATTCCGGCCCGTGCCCAGCCCGGCGGATTTCCGGAACTCAGATTGGCGTAACCCAGTCCATGAATCTGGAGCCACTGCAGGTCAACCGAATCGGGTCCGGATCCATCATACCAAACCGTATTTTCGGCGGTATCCCGGAACAACTGGAGCAGGGTCTTGGTGCCGCCCATGGCATTGATGATACCGCTTTTGTTACCCAACCCGAAGGCTCCGCGGATCTGTGTGCCGCTGACCGTGTTGAAGCTTTTATATTTAGAACTTGCATTGACACTGATATCCAGATCTGTCTCATTCAGTGTATTGTTCGTTGTCCAGTAGTTCGATTCATAAATGAACTCCTGTCCGCCGGATCGGAGTTTCATGGCGAGGGTCCAACCGCCGCCATCGGTCGTCATATCGCAGTAAGCCTGAAACGCCGCTTCGCCGCTCGATCCATCGGGATCCAGCCAATAAACACCATCTCCGCTCGCATAACCGGATGTCAAGATCTCCAGACAACTGGTAGCGGGATTTGAAATGGAACCCAATGGAGAGAATATAGGTTTCCAGTTGGTACCGTCGCAGACTTCAACCAACCCGGAATGCCAGCGAAGAGTTCCGGCTTTTTCCGGGGAGCAGGCTTCTGTATCATCAGCGATCTTGATGCCTCCATCGACATCCAGCTTGGCAGCGGGAGCACTGACACCAATTCCAACCCGAGTGGATGCATTTTCATAATAGATCTCAGCTCCAGCGCTCGATCCATTGTCATTGTATATCACTTGCATGTCGGTTCCTGCGACAGGGCCGGTGGGACCCTGGATACCCTGATCTCCCTGCGGACCGATGGGACCCATCGAGCCCGTCGGACCAGCGACTCCCTGGATACCCTGATCTCCCTGCGGACCTATGGGACCCATCGGGCCCGTCGGACCAGTGACTCCCTGGATACCCTGATCTCCCTGCGGACCAATGGGACCCATCGGGCCCGTC
>CAZELM010000064.1:0-22236 GCA_964512995.1 uncultured bacterium | reverse complement strand
ATTTAATTCGAGAAAATAGCCTGAAAGACAGTCTTATAATGTGACTCTCAACACTCAACCGGTGCAGATGGAATACGATTTCATTCCCTCCCTCGATGATGCGTCCCCCGGATTTGCACTCCACAAAAATCAACCGGTCGTTCTTGATGAATGCCACATCGATTTCGTATCTGGAACTCGCGTCATCGTCTTCGTCCCACTGCAACTGGACTCCCATCAGGAGATCATCCGGTCTGCAGCGCTTGGCCATCTGCACCACATACCATTCCAGCCAGCTCCCACAGAAAAATTTCCGGTGATCGGAGCCGTTGGATGGCTGGAAACAGACCATATGCGGCGTGAACGACAGATAGTGGATGTATCCGAGTTCGTGGGCGTAATTCAGGAAATTCACCAGTGGCGGATTGAGCGCCTGTCCCAGATGAAAACGGATGAAATCCATATTCGGATCCTGATACCATCCATTGATGCGGCGGAACAGTTTCTTGAGTTGGCCATAATGTTTTCCCACGAAATACGACAGTTCCATGTGCGGACGACTGGTATTTTCAAACCGGCTTCGGGCAGTGATGATCCGCCGGCCCGATGATTCAAAGATCTCCTCGATATCCATTTTCACGGAAATGGGTTGTTTTTCACCGTCCGGCATGTAGATCAATGTGTTGGTATCATCATCCAGACAGACTGTTCGGATTTGATACGGCTCGGCTGCCTGGGAAGCTGCGATGACCATCACCGGACCGGCTCCCGTTAAATCGATCAGCGTGTCATCCGGAGCCAGTTCCTGAAAATGGGCCGAAAAAATGCGGTTCATCCCCGTCATGTCCGCTTCATCGATCCGGATGGAACGGACCGGGATGTTCCGATCGGCAATCCAATCATGGAATTCCTGCTGATACTCGATCACCGCATCGGTATCCGTATGAAAGATCACGACGCTGCTGGGGCGGAGTTGTTTATATACGACAAGTTTGGGTAGTGAGTGACCGTCCAGTAAACTGATCAGATTCATAATTCTGTCCCCATAAAAGGTTTCTGTCAGTGGCCGGTTTGGCAGTCCGATGCCGGTCTGCGATACCGGGCCGTTACCAACGGGCGACAAACGCCCGATAGGATTCCTTATCCTGCAAATGATTCTTCAACCGTTCCACCTGTTTCATCATCACCTGATCCAGGGAGCAGGACTCGCCGCGATACGATGTCGATGTCCCGATCCGCTGGAGTATTTTAGCGGCAAGCCGTTGCCGGATTTCTTTCGTCAGCCACTCGCCTTCCACATTGATTTTTTCGCCGCGGGTCACCATGCCGATGACGGTCCGGTCGACGATAAACGCCCGAAACTCCTCGATGAGATCGAATGTCAGAGCCGGCTTTCCCCGATGATGCTTATGAAAAATTCCGATCGCGGGTTCCAGTCCGGCCAGGTGGCAATAATTGAACAACCGGCTGTATAAAATACCATACCCATAATTCAGAGCCATATTGAACGGATCTTTCGCACCAGCGCGTTCCCGCCGTGTAAATTCGATGTCGTCCCGAACCAGAATGCGCACCCCCGCCCAATACTCGTAACCTGCCCGGCTCTCGATGTTCAACAGGCTCTGAAGCCCCTCCGCATGCTGATCGGGAGGCTCCCATGTGACCAGTTGATCGATGACCGTTTCGAGATTGTTCCACCGGATGCTCAGTTCGTCCAGTTTCTTCGCATCCTCCGACTCGATCCGTTTGCGGTAATATTTGAGCAGATTGAGCTGATTCCGGATTTTTCCTTCGATGATCTCCCGCGAAATGTCCAGTCCGGTCCGGTTCTCCGAACACGCCAGTTGCCGGATCAGCAGGTCGATATCGGTCCGGGATACCGGATGAATGCAGGCGATGGGGTCGCCTTTCCTGTCAAGAAATGTGGCCGCTATTCCATGTTCACTGCACAGTTTGACGAAATGACCGGTGAACATCGTGGAAAGACTCTGGATCGTCACATGTTTGATCCGGTCAGCCGGTATATCCTGGTTTCGCTGTCCCTGAATGCGCACGGAAATCCGGTTTGCGGTGGCTCCCAGATGCGCCCCCTGCGTCCAGATCGCCAGCTCCGAAGACCGGATATATGCTTTCTGATAAATCCGGCGCTGTTTGGCCAGTTTCCCTTCCACCTGCTGCGTGACCGCATCTTCCTTTTTTTCTTTTTGGGGAGCGGGTGGATGCGTGTCTTCCGGTTCTGGATTGGCACTGGGCTGAATCTCACTGGCCAGCGATTCAGGTTCTGATACAACGGGCTGCGGTTTCGCGGGTGGAGCAGCAGATTCCGCTCTGGCACTGGTCCGGTCAGCCGGTTGACTGGAGGATGTCTGAGCCGGTGGTTCGGCTTTCAATTCCGCCAGAAGCGTTTCCAGGCTGGTCACTGCGACCGGAAAACCCAGCAGCAGCGGATCGATATCATCGATGTGTTTGATATATCCCCGTTTCACGCGGTGATGGACCGATTTGCGAAGCAGTTTCCAGATTGCGGTTTCGATCTGACGGAGTTCGTCCGTGTTGTCGGTGATCTTATAATAATGGTACCATCCCGCGGCTTTTTCGGTTGTTTTCAGGATGACGCTGCGGATATTCCAATATCGCGATATCCGCTCCAGATGCCGCAATGACTCGCGGATTTTCTGGATTTTTTCCGGGAGGATGGTGATGCGGTTCCGTCGGATGGACAGCCCGAGAAAAGGAAATCCGTCATGAATCGAATAGGGTTCCTTGCGCTCCACATTCAGCTTCAGCCGGAGCGTCTGGGTCAGAAACGAATGGATATCCTGGCGCAGGTTCAGGAGATGTTGTTTATTCTGGCACATCACGATGAAATCATCGGCATACCGGATATATCCGGCTTTTTTATCGGTCATGAACCGGTCGAGATCGTGCAGATAGAGATTGGACAGGAGCGGTGCGAGGATGCTTCCGGTTGGCACGCCGGTTTCGCTGCCGATGTATTTCCCGTCAATGGCGATCAGGCCGTTTTTGACGAACAGCATGATCAGTTCCTGGAGTCGGGTGTCGGGAAACAGTTTCCGGAACTGCTCCAGAAGGACATCATGGGAAATGCTGTCAAAGAAGTTGTCGATATCGCTTCGAACGGCAAACAGGGCATTGAAATGCCGGATCTCGTGTTGCACGCGCCGGATGGCGCGATGGCAGCCGCGTCCGGGACGATAGGCATAGCTGGTGTCGAGGAATTTCTTTTCCAGAATGGGTTCGATCACCAGCCGTACGGCCTGCTGGACGATTTTATCGCGGAGTTGCGGGATGCGAAGCTCCCGTTTTTCGCCGGGTTTCCCCGGTTTGTCGATCACCATCTGCCGGTTGGGTGATGGGATGAACTTGGATTCATCGATATCGAGCCGGAGGATTTCCAGATTTCTGGAGAGTTTCAGCTCAAATTCATGAAGGCTGTCGCGGTCGATGCCCAGATCTTTGCTGTGGGTCCGGATGTAGCGCCAGGCGGAATGCAGGTTGTTCAGTTTGGTGATCTGTTTAATGATCTGCATGGGATCAATCTGTTTTTGAGTGATTGATTCAGTTGATCAGCGGGATCATTTCTGTTCGGATTGAATGAGCAGATCATACGCCAGCACGCGATTAGGGGGATTGGTCTGAACATAATGGAATGTTACGTTATTGTTCATCGTGACGACGGCTGCGGCGATGCTGGTTATTTTTTGGCCGCCGGTTGCATCGATGATGATATCCTGTTCATGTAATCCCTTTTTCTTATAGAACGAGATCCCTTCTTCCATTACAGATACGAGGCTCTTGAAATCTTCGAAATCCACTGGCGTGCCATAGTGATCTATATCATCTATCTTGACGATATTGGGACAGTATTTTTTTATGATTTTTTTCGCAAATGTAATATCATGAAAAGAACCGAGTGTTTTTTTGCCCTGATATTCTGTATCGGCGGATCCAATTAAAAAAACGTGCTTAAGGGTATGCTGGTGGATTTGGAGTACCCGCAGCATCTGCTGCCAGTTCCATTTCGCAGGATTAAGTCCCTCAATATCGGTCTGCAAATCATCTCCGGGAATGGATACCCCCGAGGCGAACTGGATGGGAAAATCAGAGGTGACAGGTTTGGGAAGCATAATCGATAATGGCAGGATCAGACAGGAATGGGGAGAACATTCTTCCTGGTTGAGGGTTCTGAACGCCAGAAAATCGCTTCTCCGGCTATAAGCCCAGGCAATGGAGGAAATGAACAAAATGGTCACCACACTGGTTATGATGATGGGGTAATTACACAGAATTGGGATCCAGGTAAACAGAGGATCACCTTTGATACCATCCGCAGCCCATCCACCCGTGAGAATGGATGATCCGAGTGACATCAATGCCTTCCAGGGAAATTTGCTCAGTTTTACGTTTCGTTTCATTGCATCGTCCTTTCTCTTCGATTGATGTTTTCGGTGTGATTCAGTGAGTAATCAGACAAAAACCATGCAGAGCGGAAGATTGTAACCAGATGAGGCACATTTAATCAGAAAAATGGTCAAAGCACAAGGTTTGACCTCATCCCCAACCCTTCTCCATGAAGAGTCTGTTGATATAGTCCCCAAATCGACATTTTTCACTGTTTCTGGATTTTTGATGTGCTTTAAATACAATCAGTTGCAAGACCCATCTCAGACAGAAAAACCCGAAAATCCGATTAAATCAACAGCTTCTGAATGGAGAAGGGCATATGTGTGAATTGCTTGAATTTAAATCTTTATTTCTCACTCTTATTATTTTTTCAGAAACATCTTGTATTATTCGTGTTTTCGCGTCTTCGTGTGAGAACTTCTTATTTTTTCAGAAACATCTTGTATTTATTCGTATCTTCGCGTCTTCGTGTGAGAATCTCCACAGATCTGTTATTTCTCATGCATTTCTCAGGATTAAATTTTCTTTCCCTCACACATTGTCTGGTACATAAAACGCCGAACTCACCATCATGACGAGTCCGGCGTTGGAGAAATGATTATCGTATCAGCGTTTTATTTTACAGAAGCGGACCTCCCCAAAAAGCTCCGGCCCAACAACGTAGAGAACACCAGAATGAGCAGTCCCATTCCCAGACCACCCATGGTGGGAATCGGTGGCGGTGTCGTGGGCGTTGCTGTCGGTTCCGGCGTGGGCGTATCCATTGGTGTAAAGGTCGCAGTCGGCGTCTCCGTCGGAATGGGTGTTGGAGTGCTGGTCGGCGTGTTTGTTGGTGTGACAGTCGGTGTGTCTGTTGGCGTCGGTGTCGGTGGAGGGTTGAATGGGCTTTCGTCTGCTCCAATATCATACCCGCCACTGATTGGCCGGGTGTCTCCATCGATGTCGTCTGCCGGCGCTCCGGAGCCCGTACCGGCATTGATGCAGCAACTGCCGTCACTCAGATGGTACTCTGGATCCGCAGAGAAGATGGGATCGCAATCGATATTCCCCGTCCCGGTCCAGCCGCCCTGGATGTCGGAATAAGTGACACTCAGTTCACTGGAGGCATTCGACCAGATTTCAGCGGATGCATTGTTCCAGATGATGGTATTCCGGACGGTCAACGGACCGCTCCAATGATAAATACCTCCCGTATCGGCAGCCGTGTTTGCGGTGATGGTGGAATTGATGATGATCCCACCATGTTGCGAATTGATCCCGCCTCCATCTGAACTGGCTGAATTGCCGGCGATGATGCAGTTAGTTACCGTGATATCGGCTCCACCATAGAAGAAACATCCGCCACCATGATTTGCCACATTATCCGTGATGATGCATCGGGTGATCGCGACAGGATTCCAGCCGAAAATGTAAATTCCACCTCCAACCCAGTTGGAGGCATCATTGTTCGTAATCAGGCAATCCGCGATCGAGATGGTCGTCATATCCGCTCCGATTCCACCGCCCTGATCGGCGGTATTCCCACGGAACGTACAAGTGGTGACGTCCGGACTGGCGTTGTTGCATGCAAACAGACCGCCTCCGGAATGAATGGAGTAGTTATTCTCGAAGATGCAGTGTGTGATCGTCGGTGAAGAGCCGGAGATGTACATACCGCCACCGCAGTTGTCCGGAAAGTCACCCGAAGTGATTCGTCCGTTTCGGATGGTCAATCCACTGACGACCGATGATGCACTCTCACCACTGGTGAAGACAAAACCCCGCGTCGTATTTCCACAATCGATGATGCAGGCTTCGGGATCATTGGTCGCAGATCGCACGGTGATGGCTTTCCCTCCAAAATTGAGTGCGGTATTGCCCGTTCCCGCATAGGTGCCGTTGCGGATACAGATGACCTGCCCGGCGGATGCGGCAGTGATAGCGGCCTGAATGGTGGAGTAATCATCTGGTACCAGAATGTCGCAGTCAGGGAATTCAGGATAGTATTCATCAGCGCCGATGTCATACCCGCCGCCATATGGCCGGGATTCGCCATCGATATCATCCGATGGTGCTCCACTGGAGGTGCCAGTATCTTTGCAGCAACTGCTGGAAGTCAGATGATATGCGGGGCTTCCCACTATGAAGGTCGGGTCACAATCGATGTTCCCCGTTCCGGTCCAGCCGCCCTGGATATCGGAATAAGTGACACTCAGTTCACTGGAGGCATTCGACCAGATTTCAGCGGATACATTGTTCCAGATGATGGTATTCCGGACGGTCAATGGTCCGCTCCAGTGATATATTCCGCCGGTATTGGAAGCCGTGTTTCCGGTGATAGTGGAATTGATGATAATCCCGCCATGTTGCGCATTGATCCCGCCTCCATCTGAACTGGCTGAATTGCCGGCGATGATGCAGTTTGTCACCGTGATATCGGATCCGCCATAGAATAAACATCCGCCACCCTGATTCGCGACATTATCCGTGATGATGCATCGGGTGATTGTGACAGGATTCCAGCCGAAAATGTAAATTCCTCCCCCAACCCAGTTGGAGGCATCATTGTTCGTAATCAGGCAGTCCACGATCGAGATGGTCGTCATATCCGCTCCGATTCCACCGCCCTGATCGGCAGTATTCCCGCGGAACGTGCACCCGATAATGTCGGGGCTGGCGTTGTTGCAGGCAAACAGACCGCCTCCCGAATGAACAGTGTAATTATTTTCGAAGATGCAATTCGTGATGGTGGGAGATGCACCCGATATATACACTCCACCTCCGCAATTGTCCGGAAACTCACCGGATGTGATGCGCCCGTTCCGGATGGTAATTCCCTGAACAACCGCATTTCCTGATTCACCATTATTGAAAATGAAAGCACGGCCATTGCTCTGGCAATCAATGATACACGCACCGGGATTATCATTCGCAGATCGTACCGTGATAGCTTTCCCTCCGAACGAAAGATTCTTGTTGCTGACACCGGTATACGTGCCATCGCGTATCAGAATCTGGTCACCCGTCGCTGCCGCAGTGATGGCAGCTTGAATCGTCGTGTAATTGTCCGGTACATAGATCGTTGTCGCGCCCGTCGGCATGGCAGCTCCCAACATTAAAATCGATACGTGAAAAAAAACGAGACATCGAAAAAATGACTTCATATATCCTTCCTTTCCCGGAAAAATGAAAAAAAAACAATTATTGTGAACAGGAATGAATCCTGAATCGCACCCGCGAGATGAAACGTCAAACCGGTGTGATTTGTCCGCAAGCTTCGTGCCAATACCGATGATTTTCACGAAAGAGAGGCAGATCTGAATCCAGCAGGGATTATTCTGGCCGATGTGGAAGCATGTTTCAGACCTGTCTCTACAAATTTCTTATTTCGCGCCTTTGTGTCTTCGCGTGAGATCTTCACCTTTGTTTATCGGATTTCCACCGCTCTTGCCGGTCCCCGAAGATGGTGATATGCTCCCCCGCATATTGCGGCTGTTGCCGAAGATCGACCAGAAACTCCTCTTCGGTAACCCAATGCCACAGCATCGGCTTCAATTTCGTCCCAGATATCTGAATCCAGCCTGCTCCACATGCCGCATACAGTGATCCCAACCAGGATGAATGAACGATGAATCAGTCGCAAAACCCGACCAACCCATTTTTCGATCACCCCGTGTTAAACTCCCCGGTTAGCCAGCCGTGTCATCACGAAATGTTCAAGGTGTGATCCATGGAGTTCCGGATTGCTGTGACATTCACCGACAGTCTGGCCCGGTTGACCGCCGACGAGCAGAAAGCTGTCAAAACGACCGCGTTCGATCTGCAACTCAATCCAAGCCATCCCGGTCTGAAGTTCCACCGGATCGAAAAGGTCAAAGACAACCGGTTCTGGGCGGTATGGGTCAACACCGACATCCGACTGATCGTCCACCGATCGGATCAAAGCCTGCTCCTGTGCTTTGCCGCACATCACGACAAGGCTTATGAATGGGCGTCCCGCCGCAAGCTGGAAGTCCATCCACAAACAGGAGCCGCTCAGTTCGTCGAAATCCGGGAGACGGTTAAGGAGATCGTCGTTCCGGTCTATATTCCGGCCATTCAATCCGTGACACCCGCTTTGCCGGAAAATCCGATGTTCTCCGGAGTGTCCGATCCGGATCTGCTCGCATATGGCGTTCCGGCGGAATGGCTTCCCGATGTCCGGTCCGTGAAATCCGAAGATGCCTTGTTGGCGTTGATCGATCATCTGCCAGCCGAAGCCGGCGAAGCGTTGCTGGAACTGGCAATCGGTGTTACGCCGCCGGTCCCGCAGCCCGTTGAAACCGCAGGGAATCCCTTCGATCATCCCGATGCGCTGCGCCGGTTCCGGATCGTGGAAAACCAAAAAGCGCTCCGACAGGCACTGGATTATCCCTGGGAGAAATGGACCATCTTTCTGCACCCGGATCAGATGCGGCTCGTGGAGCAGACATGGAACGGCCCAGTCCGGATCTCCGGGTCCGCCGGCACGGGCAAGACCATTGTCGCCCTGCACCGAGCGGTGCATCTGGCCCGGATAAATCCCGGATCGCGGGTGTTGCTGGTCACGTTCACGTTTGCACTGGCCAATATGCTCCGCGTCAAGCTGTATCGGCTGGCTGGCAATGAACCGGGATTGATCGAGCGGATCGATGTTTATGCTCTGGATATGCTGGGAATGCGGTTGTATCACTCCCGGTTCGGGAGCGTCCGGTTCGCGGATTCCGTTTCCATCCGGGAGAGTCTCGGGGTTGTCCAGATCGGTTTGGGGGTTTCGGCTGATCTTCGGTTTCTCTGGACCGAATGGGATCAGGTAGTCGATGCCTGGCAACTGAAAACGTGGGAGGAATACCGCGATATCGACCGGCTGGGAAGAAAGAAAGCGCTCCCGGAATCAAGTCGGAAACAGCTCTGGTCGATCTTTCAGCGGGTCCGGGAGGATCTGAAACAGGATAACCGGATCACGGTGTCCGAGATGTTCCACGCGCTCGCTGTGGTATTCTCCCGGTCGGAAACCGGACCGTTTGATTTTGTGGTGGTGGATGAAGCGCAGGATATCAGCATCATGCAGCTCCGGTTTCTGGTCGCGTTGGGCAAACATCGGCCGGATTCGCTCTTTTTTGTGGGAGATCTGGGGCAGCGGATCTTCCAGCCGTTGTTTTCGTGGAGAGCGCTCGGTGTCGATATCCGGGGACGTTCCCGCACGCTGCGCATCAATTACCGGACCTCCCATCAGATTCGTGTCCATGCCGATCGGCTGCTTGGAGCGGTGTTTACGGATGTGGACGGCCATGTCGAAGACCGGAGCGGCACGATCTCGGTGTTCAATGGGCCGGCTCCCATGATCCGATCGTTTCCGAACGAAGAGGATGAGAAGCAGTTTGTGAGCCGATGGATCGCTGAACGGATCAGCCGGGGATTTCTTCCGCATGAGATCGGTATTTTTATCCGGTCGATCGAAGGGATTTTGCGGCCATTGGGTGCGGTGCGAGGTGCGGGACTGAACTACCGGATTCTTCAGGATGATCGTGTTGAATCGAAGTCCGGAAGCGTATCCATCACGACGATGCACCTGGCGAAAGGGCTGGAGTTCCGGGCGGTTGTGGTGATGGCGTGTGATGATACCATGATCCCGCTCCAGGAACGGATTGAGACGGTGGGGGAGGAGTCTGATCTGAGAGAGGTGATTAACACGGAGCGTCAATTGTTGTATGTCGCCTGCACCCGTGCACGGGAAGAATTGTTGATCACGGGGGTGGATCCGGTATCCGAGTTTTTGGATGACATATCGCGGAACAGGTCCGTTTCCCCGTAGTGGCAGGTTTGAAAGCCGACCAATCCATGCCCACACAATCAGGCCCTGTTCAAACCTGCCACCGAATTTTCGTAATCGTTTTTTTTGACCGGTTTGAAAGCCGACCAATCCATGCCCACACAATCAGGCCCTGTTCAAACCTGCCACCGATTTTTTAGTGGTCGATTTCATGGTTGGGGATGAGGTCAAAACCAGTGAAGATTCTCACGCGAAGGCACGAAGAGGCGAAATTATCAGCCGATCTCCCGCACAGCGTTCAGCGCAATCGTCAGGATTCGCTGACAGACCGGGAGCTGCGTATGGTATCCCGATTTTTTGGTCGTGTGCTGCCGGATGATCAGCACCTCCGCATCATCGTCCTGCTGATATTCACAGATGATGTTGGCATCCAGCGAAATGCGATCCGGATATTTCGAGAGCCCGAAACCGGATTTGCTTACGATCACACAGTAAAAATACGGGTAACTGTGACCCTGGACCATATTGATATTGATCTGAGCCTGCAATCCATACAGTTCCGACGGTAAACCCGGTATCCGGATCGAAAACTTCACGTCGGATGGAACGGATTTGGCGTCTTTCGACTGGGCCAGCATCATCGACGGAACAAACTCCTCGGCCGGTTTCTTGATCGAATCAAAAAACGTAGCCAGTTTGAGCATGAGATCCACTTTGATGGCCAGCGCCGGCTGTTTGAGGATGAACTTCATCCCAGTAAAGAACACGGGAACCAGCAGGATGATGGTATCAGTGAGCAGAATAACCGTGATATTGGGATCCTGCGCCACAATGCCCATCCCCACCGCAAACATCGCCGCTGCGCCGCCAATCAGAATGAACGTGAAAAAACCCATCGGATTGGAGATATCCAGCGCATCCTTGTCCCACTGACGGTTTTTCTTCCGAAGCTGGTCGAGTTCCCGGATCTGATCCATTGTCACTTGTGTCCAGTTGGGATCGATCTGCAATGTCTTCAGCCGAACCCGGCTGTCATACCCTTTCGCCAGAATCAGGGAGACGGCGGCGATCAGAAACGGAACACCCGGAAACACGCTCACCATCATCCACTGCAAGCCGAATCCGGCGATCAGAAAGAGCCAGATGAGCACTACCCGTGTGGCATAGGGGAGACTCCGGGCAACATAAAACGTGACGATTCCCTGGTGTTCGGGAGCCGGGAATCCCAGCATTCGCAAAATCGCGTTCATATCATCTCCTTCAGTTTGCCCGATGGACAGACCGCTTCACCGATCCGGCGCCATTCGGTATCTAACTCGTGATAACCATGGATGTTGAAATACAACGGACAGGCTCCGTGACAGACGGGAAAATGGGCACACTTCCGGCATTCCGGCGGCGCAGCCTGTTTTTTCCGGAGGAACCGGCTGCGGTCACTGAACCATATCTCCCGGAATGGCCGATCCAGCAGACTCCCCAACGGTTCCCGCCAACTGGAACAGGGTAAAATCTGCCCGGCCGGATCGACGGACAGCAATCCCTCACACGCGCTGCATCCCTTGTTTCCGAGCTGATGTGCGATCGGATTGAAGAGACACAGGGGAGTCGGTGAGTACCACATGAACCGGACGCCAGCCGACTCCGCCGCATCGATCACACCGTGAAGGATATCCGAAAGTTCGCTGTAGGTGACGCCGAGTTGCGGGTCGATACCCCGCCCGGCTGGGATCATCATGTTGGCGGAGAAGCGGGGTATTCCGATATTTTTAGCAAACGCCGCCATGCCGGCGATGGTGTTCTGGTTCATCCGGCAGATCGTTGTGTGGGGATGGACATGGACATCTGCTGCCGCAAGCGCGTTCAGACCGGATACGGATTTCTCCCAGGAGCCGGTGACACCGGTGATCCGGTCGTGGATCTCCGGATCGGACGATTCGATGCTGACCTGTGCAGATGCGAGCCCTTCCCGGTGCAATGTCTGAGCGATGGCCGGCGTGATCAGAGTGCCGTTCGTGATCAGATTAACGCGCATGTGCAAGGTGCGAGCGGCATACCGGATCAGCTCCGGAAGGTCAGGTCGCAGGAGCGGCTCCCCGCCGGTGAACGACACGCTGGGGACCTCCGCTTCCCGGCGGATTTTCGTGAGGATGTCCTTGAACTGTGCGGTCGTCAACTCCCGGGAATGATCCGGATCGGTCGATGGATCGGATGTGCACCGGCAGGAAGCGTAACAGAATGCACAGCGGATATTGCACCGGCTCGTGATCGCCAGCTCCGACAGAACGGGAAGCGTGATGTATCCCAGCGTGAATGGAACACGGTCCAGGCTGGGTGATTCATACCGGTCGCACACCGGTCCGCTGAGCAGACGGGACAGATCGGAGAAAAACGACTGAAGCTGGTTCGGAAGCGATCGGTCATCGGGACGTTGGGCGAGGATGTCCGCTACCTTTCCGGTTGTGAGCAGAAAGTGGATCAGTCGGGCGCCGGTTTCGTTGAGTTTATAGGCTTCGTTGGGCATCCGGATCAGAACGCTGTCCGTAAGACGAACGTGAATATACGGCCGGATCCGGTCGATGAACGAGTCGATCCAGTCGAGCGAGTGGCCGGTGTGGGTCATCAATGCCCTCCACCGCTGACACATGCGGAATGACATGCGGAGTGGCATGCCGAATGACATGCGGAGTGACAGGCGGAATGGCAGGCTGAGTGGCAGGCATCGTGGCACGCGGAGTGGCAGGCGTTGATCCCCTGTGCATTTCTGCCCAGAAACTTTTCGTAGGAGATGCTGTCCGGATTGACCGGCATGGAGGCTTCAAATTCATAGTTGTGGTGATACGGGTCATACCGGTCGTGCATGTTGTGGCGGTAATGATACCAGTACCACCAGCTTCCGGCCGGATCATTTCGGCGGGTCTGATCCCGAGGTCCGGATGAGCCGGATTCGGGAGCGCTCCCGAAGGCTTCGGAAATCTGCGCGTGATAATACTCTTTTGTCGCATCGATATCGCAGTCCCAGGCTTTCTGCTGGACGGTATCGGCAACCCGCTGGAGCAGTTCATTGAGTTCCCGTTCGCTGAACCGGCCATCATCCTGCGCCGCCTGGTACATCATCAGTTCATACGGTCCAAGACTGGTCAAGGGCATGGGTGGTGGCTGAGTGGTCCGGACAACGAGCGGGTCCTGAGATTCCAACTGCAGACAGTTCCGTTGAATGAGCTGGGAGAGGATCGTCGAAAAGATCTGTTTGTAGGGCACACCGATGAACATCGCCGCTTCGATGGGATCCAGATCTTTGGCGATCTTGCCGGTTTTCCGGTACGTTGCGAGTTCGATTTTCGGGGGCTGCCAGTCGCTCCGAATCCATTGGATGTCGTCGAGTCCGGTGTGGGCGCGGACCATCGAGCGGTGTTTTCCGGCGGAGATGATCATGACAGCACCGAATAGAATCACGAGACCGGCTCCGAGTATCAATTTGGATTTTTTCGGATTCGGGACTGCCTGGGAGGTGGTGGAGGCGGAACCGGCGGCTGGCCGGGATGATGCTGCCGGCCGCTGCATGGCTGGAGTGAACACGGATGCGTCGATATACTGCTGGATGTTGAACGCATAATTCCGGGAGACGTTTTCGCGGTGGAGGAGAACTTCGGCCAGGATTTTCCCATCGAGTTCCCGCGTGCGGTAATCGATTTTATACTCCGCATTCATCCATTTTTCCGTGGCGAATCCCAGATTGGTCAGATGGTCTTTCACCTCGGTCCGGGTCAGTTCGGAACTCGTCAGTGTCACCGGATAGACGATTTTCACCGTATAGTGCTGGAGGGGCTCGTCCCATTCGCTGGGTGCCCAGTGGAAGACCATCAGGTTGCGGCCATCGTCGGTCCGGGTCGGCGCGAGATACCCGGCCTGAGTCATGTCGGCTCCGAAACGGACTTTGTAGGTGATGGTGCCGGATGTGACGCTGCGGCCGCCGGCGAGTATGATATCGTATTTCCGGGAGTTGACCTTTTTGATCTCCAGCGGATAGACCGTTCCCCGCTGATCGATCGCCGTGGCATTCTCCCGATCGAACTGGGGAGCGAGTTTGTCGAATCCCTCGAGGTAAAACCCATGAAACTCCCCGGACAGGACTTCCCATCGGACGGCGTATTCTATGGAGGCTTTTCCATCGGGAAACAGGTAGACATCGGTTTCGACGAACTGGAGTTTACCAGTGCCGGCCAGAAGGGTGAACGGTGCCAGCATAACGATTATGGGCAGGATGAGCATGTGTTTGATATTCACGAAACAATCTCCCCGGTTAATTCAGTAACTGAGACTTCGATCAAACCGGAGTATACCAAATCTTGTCACAGGAATGAAGTGTGGTTTCCGGATGCAGGGTCGAAGTCAGAACCGCAGATTACGCAGATTAAACGGATTACGCAGATGGAGGTGTTCGAGTTATCCTTGGGTGGGTACGGGGCAGACGTTTGAACCGCAGATTACACAGATCATAAATCCTCCCCGTATTCCGCTATTCACCGGCAAAACGCCATCAGCGGAATCAGTGGTTCAGAGTATCCCTTCACGGATCGAATGACCATGACACGACATCCGGATCGCCGATCACATCGGAAATACTCCAGTTCGTCACTGCGCCGATAAAGCGCAATCCGTCGGCGTCAATGCCGGTGTGCGGCCAGGCAAACGGAGAGAACACCTCGATGATGGTTTCATCGGATGGAATATCCCGGAGGTCGTAGTCGATGGAGACTTGTTCGGGAGGATTGAACCGGGTCCATTCCGGCCAGAAAAAATATGAACCGAACCCTTCGAGGATCAGGAAAACCGGCAATTGGTTCAGTTCCGGACCGTCATGCTCGATGATGAGGTTCAGATAGAACATATCGCCGGGATCGAAATGACGGCCGGGCATATCCAATGCCAACTGGACATCGAAATTGCCCTCCGGGAGTATAAAATCGATGTTTTCTGTGATGGTCAGAGGTTCTGCATGCACGGGCCGGGCATTTTCCTGAGTGGTATCCGGGTAGAAATTTCCCCGGAATCCACACCCGTGTTCCGGATCGGCTTCGAGATAATAGTCTCCGGCCGGGAGACCAAAGGCCTGATACTCCCCCTGATCGTTGGAAATCGACTGGTGAATGGGCTGAGCGATCCAGTCGAGGTTATACACGCGGATTGAACAGTCCCGAACCACACCTCCCAAGGATTGAAAAACATGTCCGGAAATGACGGCACCGGGCGGGAGAACGAAATCGATTCCCGGTATTTCCGTATCCGGATGAATCGCGATATATGTCGCTTCTTCGCGATAATAAGCACCCGGCCAGTACCGAGGCTGAACACCGTGTGAGAGGTCCGGATCGGTTCGGATGAAGAAATGACCTTCGGGAAGAGGTCCCAGGAGGTAACTCCCGTCATCTTCCGTCATACAGGTAATCGATTTCAGGCGGGTCCACTCGTTGTCATACACATCCAGATCCAGATCCGAAAGTGGCTCTCCAGCCTGATTCACGATGCGTCCCCGGAGGTATCCACCCCGCGCCAGCCGGAAGTCAATACCATACACATCCGTTCCGTATTCGATCCGGATCGGAATCGCTGTTTCCCGTTCGATGCTGTCATACCAGTATTCCGGGACATACGGATCGGGATAGAACGCCACAGCTCGAAGATAGTAGATTCCATCGGGGAGTTCGCCCGTGACGAATGTGCCATCGGCCAGGGTGTCGGTCGATGCTGCGGAGATGTAATTCCAAGCGGCATCAAATACCCGAATCCGGATTCCTGAGAGCAGGTGACCCGATGGATCCGAGAAGACCGTGCCATGGATATAAGCCGATGCGGCAGCATGGTTGCCACCCGTGAGCAGGCAAAGAAAAGTGATGATCAATCCTCCGATCAGTCTGGAACGAGTCAAGATGGAATCCTTTCGGTTCTGCGAGTTAATAGCTTCCCCAGTCTGTTTCGGCCTGCACCGTGAAGTTCGATGGACTGTCCGGGGAGCCGACGGAGATCCGCTGAATGGAGCCCGGTCCCTCCATTCCGGCGAACATGGACCAGTTTATCGCAAAGGTTTCATAGGTTTCCGGAGCGATCGTATCCGGACCGCTCCACCATCCACCACTCTGCATGGTGAATGGCGTTGTCGGTGTGGTCAATCTGGAGATATCCCAGGCAACATTGGTCGAGCAGATTCCGGTATTGTCATGCCATGCGATGCTGTCGACCGGCCGGCCGGCTGGATCCCGGAGGACAACGACTCCCTCGAGACTGGAAAAGTCAGGGATCTCCCGGGATTTGATATGGAGTCCATACGATACCGGGTTGACCTCTTCAACTCCCAGAGGTCCGGCAAATTCGATCACTGCGATCTTTCCGGGAGCGAGTTCTGCGGGGATATCGACGAAAGGAGTATCCAGGCTGTCGAGATCCGAGAGTATCCAATCCTTGAGATCAACGGTGATGGCGTCATTGTTGAAAAGTTCGACGATGTCACCCGTTACTCCATTGGTGAGAATATCGGGTTTGATTTCGGTGATCAGGATATTGGCTGACCGCGATGTTCGGGTCAGCGGCAGATGTGTCTGAAGCGGGATCAGGTTTTTACCGGTGATAACCACGCCGATTGTTTCATCCTGGATAGAGGTGGCATCGATCAGGATGCCGCCGTTTTCATCGGTCGGGTCGACGTACCGGGTGTCATCGACGGTCCAGGAAACGACGGCCGCATCGGATTTGTTGCCGGCTCCGTCCCGAACAGCGAGGTAGCGGCTCATGGAATCATTGCCGTAGGCGATTCCAACGAGAGCTTCTTGCGGGAGTGATGTGCGAATCCACAGATCGGGAGTTCCGAAGAGCAGGTATGTCCGGAATTGCTGCTCCAGAAAGACATCATGTGTGGGATCCGGGAAATTTTCCGCCATATACATTTTGCCGTAATTCATCATGGGGCCGGATCGGTAGACATCCCAATATACATATCCGCGATAAATTCCCCGGTCCAGCCAATTATTATAGGTTGTGTGGGTGTTCCAGGTCGGACCGATCACGCCGACCGCGCCTTTGGGCACCCGCGTGGTGCCATGCCGCATCATCGCCTGACCCCAGCAGTCGTCTTCATCCGGGTCATTGAACAGACATACGCCGCATCCGATGGATGTGATGAAGGGCGTCTGATTGTCATTATTGAGTTCATAGACATCATAGTTGTCGAACCAGTAAAGGTGCTCGGGATTCCATCCGCGCCGCCATCCTTCTCCTCGATAGTTGATGATGGATACGCCATCATCGATCAGGTCCATCATATTCGAGATGATATCATCACTCCATGCGTAAACCGTATGGACCGTGGTGTATCCCATATATTCCTGCATCCGTTCCCGTGTCTGTTCTTTCACTGTGACCTGGGACTCCTCGAGTGTCGAAGCGGCCATCAGAGCGGTTTCATAGAAGGCCGGATGATCCAGTTGCGGATACAGTTCGTACTTCAGGATTTTGGTGAGCATGACACTGAGTTCAGCGGCGGAAGCGGCCGGGAGCCGGCTCATGAAAACATCCGGATAAAAGTCGTCTCCAGCGAGCAGGGAATAATATAAATCATCCGCATATTCTTCTTCTCCCGGATGCGTGTCGTCCAAGGAGTAAAACACCGGGAATGCAAATTCATCTCCACAGAATAAAACATACACAGGCGGATTCGGTCCGTCATACCTTGCCTGGATGGCAGCCTTCAAATCCGCTGGAACGGGGAACTGGGGGAGACTGGATGAACGCAGAATATCAACGGTGAATCCTTCCTCTTCTTTCCATGCGATGAAGCCCTGAAGGCGGGATTCATAGCTGTCAGGGGTCACAATCAGATAGGATTCCGGTTCACCGGCCCGTTGGGATGCCTCCGGGAGATAATTCAACGCAATCGATCGGTAGAACGTATCGTATGAATGGGTAATTGGAGGGCATTCCGTCAGTGTATTCCGGTTGTCCCGACCATCCATTTCAATATGGATTCGCACGTTTCGATACACCATGACAGAATTGGATTCCGGGAACCAGATTACCGGACAGAATGTCATCTGGGCAATCCGGATGCTCCGTACGATCTGTGGTTCTCCCAATTGGATTTCGCAATCCGGGAACTGCCACGATGCGGTCAGACCGGATGGTTGTCTGAAGGATGCGACTGATATTAACGGATTCGCAGGGAGAGGACTCTGATGAAGGGTGGTAGTTGGGGTTGCAGGATGGAGTGCTATCGGATGTGTCAGTTTTATAGATTGTGATTCGATAGGTTCAATCCAGATATGGGGTGTGAGTGTGTCTGAGATCTGTAGGAATCGCGACACGACCGGCAGATCGGGTTGGTCTGCCAGTTCCAATCCATTCGTTCCCGGAATGCGGATGATGGTAGATGGATGATTCCCCGTTGTGTTTTCCTGAATCTCGATATTTGTAACTTCCAGTTCGATGATGATTTCTTCTTCGATCGCGTTTTGGATAATCTCGATTGCGACACCATCTTCTGATTCCATTACGGCGCAGGTCGGGCTGAAAAATACGCCACATAGGATGGCGACCATTGAAATATAAAAGTGCCATGCCATCCCAGATCGTTTTTCCCGGTCTTGATCGATCATGTCATATCTCCCCAGTATCTTCAGGTGATGGAATGTGATCCACGAGGATCAGTACCCGAAGCTGACAAACGTAACATCTCCAACGAGTGTCGTTGTTCCGGCACTCAGGCATCCTGCGTAAAATATCAGATCTCGAGCATGACCGTCCACCTCCGGCCAGATGAACTCAAAGATCGTTTCGGTTTCATGATAACCATCGTAATAGGTGAAGGTTTCGTAATCCAGAATTTCCGTCCAGCCGGGCGCCCAGAAATAGATGCCATAGACATTCAGCAGGAGATACCGGTCGACCGTGATTGGGGGACCATGCCGTTCGATCTCACACTGCAACAGAAATTCCTCTCCGGCGGAGAACATGTCGTCGTTGAGGTGAAGGGTGATCTGAAATGAATCGACAGGCGATGTGGGCGTCTGGGAAGGGGTTGGCGTATGAGAGGGCGTCGGGGAGATACTGGGAGTGGCGGTGATCGTTGGCGATGGTGTGAAGGATGGTGTTGCTGAAATGGTGGGTGTCGGGGTTCGGGTGGGTGTCCGGGTGGGAGTGGCTGTGATCGGCGTCGGAGTTCGGGTGAAAGGGACCGGCGTGAATGTCGGTGTGGCGGGTGTCGGCGTCGGAGTCCGGGAATAGATGGACGTGGGTGTGTAAGTCGGAGGAAGGGTTGGTGTGGAGGGTGGATCCACTGGACCTGTGTAGTTCCCGCACAATGCAATATCATCGATATAAAATCCGGAATAGTTGACCGAACCATCTGCACGGAGATCGAATCGGATTTCCACGCTGGGTTGATTATCAACATATTGGGCGATATCGGCTTCGATGAATGCCCATTGGCCGGTGCTTGTGACCGTGTCAACGACGGTATGCCAGGTGGTTCCATCGTTTCGAACGCGGACACGCGCATGGTCGTAATTGGGTTCGATCTGAACCCACTGGGCAAACTGGATTGTTGCATCCGATAAACCAGTGCAGTCGATCGGGGGAGTCGTTAGACAGAGTGTCCAGTTGTCGTCATAATTGCCATTCAGATCGGTTGCATAGACATTGATGCCCGTATAGGCATTGGCCGGGCCGGTTTCCGGCACGCCGAATTCCCAGTTGTGATACGGACCGGGTGGAGAACCGGATGTCGGATACGAGGAAATGATCCAGCCCGGATCGTCATCCAATGTGTTTCCCCAGAACGGGCACATATAGTTCAGGGAGCGGACCTCGATCTGAATGGTGCCCGTATCGTCGCAAAGCTCCTGATCGGTCGAGTAGGTCAGTGTCAGAATCGCGACGTGATTTTCGGGAGTTCCGGCAGCACTTCGGATGCGGAAGGTATCGGATGTGCACCAGGCGGCTCCCCCGGATGAAATATCCGGCCAGCTTGCCGTATTGTCCAGAATCGTGATGTACGGATCGGTGGAACTCATGGTAGCGCTGATATGCGTAACCGATAGTCCGGGAGCGAGAAGACAGATCTGAACGATCGCGTCCTCATTGGGATCCATAACACCATCCTGATCTCCGGTTGAATCATCCACCCATGTCGACCAGACAGCCAATGCGGGTTCATTGACCGGGATCAGGTTGATGTCGCGTTGGACCGGCTGATTCTGGAAACTCACCGGAATGGTCTGGGTCAGATATCCGTCAGCCTCGACGACCAATGTCAGGGTGCCCGTTCGACCGGGATAGTCGTACCGGCCAGTGGTCGCATCGGATAAGCGCGGTAATTCTCTGTCGGTCAATGGATACTGCTGATAATGCAGACGGGCAACAACCGGAGATCCATCGCACCCGTCGATGATATGCCCATAGACGACATTTCCGGATGTGTATAGCTGGAGAATTTTTTGCCAACCCGCCCGATTCCGCTGGACAGTTGAATTCCGGAGAGAATACGGGGGGTAATAACTGGAGCGGTTCACTTCGAGTGCATAGGCCATGCTGCCGTGATGAGCATAAAAATAGTCGATTTCATTTCCATCGCTGGAATAGAGCAGCTCCCAGAATTTACCCAATGGATAGCCATAACTGCCGTCTTCTTTCTGGATCTGGCTCGCAATGCCATTGCCGATGCTTTGCAGGATTTCCTCTTCTGGAGCGATTTCGCCATAACAACTGTATGGCATCAAAGCCAGCTCATCGAAGCTGTTATAGGACAAAACAGCGACAAAGTGATGCTGGGCGGCGAGTTGGCTTACAGCCAGGTTTTCAACCTCCGACAGCGGATTCGGACCCCGGTAGGAGTTGGAATTCGGATCGGAGGATGACCCGAAGCAGCTTCCCCAGTCAACCGGATAATTGTGCCCGAGATCGACACCATAGACATCATTGCCCAGATCACGCCGGTTCTTGATCCAGTATTGATCCGTGGACCAGCAATAGGCACTTCCGTCCGGATTCAGCATGGGGATCACCCATATCTGCCAGGTGTTCACCCAGTTGGTAACCGTCGGATCGGATCCGTATCGGGAGGCGAGATAATCGATCATATCCATGGCGATTTCCGTTGACATGATCTCACGGGCCTGATGGAGACCGATCACGAGCAAGGCGGGTTCGTCTTCATCCTGATCCACATTGTCCGAGATTTTGACGGCCCAGACATGACGGCCCTCGAAGGTGGTCGTCAGATCGTATCGTTTGACGATTGCAGGGTGGGATGACTGATGGGCAGCAATCTGAGTTGTGATCTCGTCATAATCCAGATATTGCTGGTCGATTCGCTCATCCCGAAGATCATTCGTTGTTTTAACGACCTCCCAGTCAATTCCGGCGTGTGTTAAAATATCTTTTCCGTCACTCTCCGTGAGAAGATCCACGGTTCCCTGTTGCCAATCGAAGGCGATCAGATCCAGCGACTCCCGGATGGTCTGATCCGATTCATGCAGCAATGTCTGCCAGGATTTGATTTCCACCCGAACGACGGACCGATCCTCCAATGGCACGGCAAACACTGAACAACGGATCGTGCATATCCACAGAAAAAGTATGAACTTCCTTTTCATAAAAAACTCCCCAAAACCGTATATCGAATTCCACTCCCCACATCTCTTCATCCACAATAATATTAGCAAAAAGAGTACCGATAGTGCATGAAATCTGTAAATAATTCGCTTTACTTCGCTAATTTTACAGCCAGTGAAGAATCACTGACCATTGCAATGTTTTTGACCTCTCCCCCCTTATATTTCTCCATAGAAGTTGGCCATATGGGCGGGATTCATTTATGGGGAGTATAACGAAGATGTACACTCTGGTAGATACTGCCACAATGTTTTCCTTCGTGATGTTCGCGTCTTCGTGTGAGCCATTCTTCTGGTGGATACGTCAACAATGTTTTCCTTCGTGATGTTCGCGTCTTCGTGTGAGCCATTTGTTGAGAGTCACATTATAAGACTGTCTTTCAGGCTATTTTCTCGAATTAAATG
>CAZELM010000063.1:14165-23049 GCA_964512995.1 uncultured bacterium | reverse complement strand
CCGGTTTCCCGTCGCATCATACACAAACTCATCTTCATAACTCCCAACATACTTCAACCGGGTCAGCCAGCCCCTCTCGTTATACGCATACTGCTGAAACCAATCATCTCCTCCGATGAAAAGCCCATCGGAGGAGATATACGATGAAAAAAGATTACTTCAATGGATCAGTACATGATCCCATTCCGAAAACCGAATAGAAAATGCTCTGAGCATCCCCGGCAGTGACGCTGCTATCATTATTGCAGTCTGCACTGCACTGCTCCTCAAATGTCGGAGTATAAAGTGACATCGCAATATAAAATGCGACCTGTGCATCCTCTGCTGTGATCTGATCATCTCCGTTGACGTCTCCGTTATGAATGCATTCCTGAACGGGCGTCGGTGTTGCGGTCGGAGGCGGCGATGTTGGTGTCGGCATGATGATGGATTGATAATGGAATCCCAAATCGATCCATCTGGAATCGATCCATCCATATCGTGACGTGGTCAGATCATTCATGCAAACTCGATCCGGAGGATAAGGCAGACAGTATTCACTGGAATTCGTGTCGCCATAATCGATACAGGGACTGGCGATGACACCGAAGTCATATAAATAAAATTCCCCCAAAGGACCTCCAGTGAACAGAGGATCGAGGTTGAGATTGTTCGTTCCCGGAACAACCTCTTCGGATTCAATATTTGAGTAATTGATCCTCGGGAAATCGCCATTCGCTTCAAACGGCCGGCCGTCATTATGCCAGATAATGCTGTTGATCATGGAGAATGATGACAGGCTGTCACAAAAAATTCCACCGCTTCCATATGATGAGCGATTCTGTGCGATCGTGCAGTTATAAAAGCTGGGAAAAGATTCGTCCATGCAAATCACAGCAGTTCCGGATTCGGTTCCCTGATTTTCTGCAATCAGACAATTCAGAAAAACGGGTGATGCATTGGATTCACAGACCACCGCATGGTGATTTCTCATGATCATGCAATCCGCGATCATTGGAGAGGCGTTATACAACTGAACAGCCACTCGTTCTGAGTATCCGATTGTGAACCCCTGTATGATTGTATCATCCCTTTCCCGAGAGACACACCGGAAGACGCTGTCGAAGTTGGAGCAATCGATGTAACATGCATCCGGACCATTTTCAGAAGCAAGCGTGATCGCTTTGCCATCAAAATCCAGCATGGTGTTCTCTGATCCGGAGTATGTCCCGTCAGCAACCAATATCGTGTCTCCGGGGATCGAATAATCGATAGCCGCCCGAATGGTCGTAAACTCCGATGGAACATACAGAATCCGCGGTGGACGAATCGTCGGTGTTGGCGTTGATGTAGGGGATGTCTCGATCGTCGGTGTCATTGTGGGAGTTGGCGTAGGTGTCTCGGTGGGTGTCGGTGTTTGATAGGGGGGTTGAGTAGGCGTTGGTGAATTCCCTGGTGTATATGTTGGAATAGGAGTTGATGTCGGAGCCAGATTGTCCGGGTAATGGAATCCCATGTCCACGATAGAATCATCCAATGAAGCAGTGGTCATGAGCTGATCCAGGCATATCTGAGATGATAGATCCGGGAAGCACACCTCCTCGGCCAGATCACCCCCCGCGTCAATGCATGGACTGTTTGGACGGAATGAAAGATAATAATCCCCGAGCGGACCAGTGATGAATAATGGATCCGTATTGATATTGCCAATCCCCGGATACACGCCAATGGGGCGTTCAATATCCGAATAAGATGCTGTGCATGAACCCTGACCCCAGAAATCCAGATAAATCTCATTGGGTCTATCTCCCCAGAAAATGCAATTCCTCACAATCGTCTCATTGTCATGAACATGAATACCACCGCCATTTCCGTTGCATTGGTTCATTGAGAACGTACAATTCAACAGTTGCGGCTCTGAACCACCGGCAATGAACAATCCACCACCATCGTTTGTCGCCTGATTTGATTCGAACAAGCAATTAATGATGTATGGAGATGATCCCGAACAGGCAATCGCTCCTCCACTATCCGTGGCCAGATTATCGGAAAAGATGCAATTGGCGATCGTCGCTGATGCATCGGAAAAAGCGATCGCTCCTCCCGTTGTCATGCGGCCATTCCGAATGGTAAATCCCTGAAATACCGCATGGATGCCTTCACGATGTGAGAAGTAGACGCCTCTGCCGCTGGATTGACAATCGATGATGGTCTCCGTCGGACCATTCTGCGAGATCACCTTGATCGATTTCCCTCCGAAATTCAGATTTTTATTCGCAGCGCCGGTGTAAATACCATCCGCAACCAAAACCGTATCTCCAGAATTTGCATCATCGATCGCTGCCTGAATGGTTGTGTATTGCAAAGGTACCCACAATACACGTGGAATTGGTGTGGGAGTGGGTGTCCGAGTCGGCGTCCGGGTCGGTGTTGAGGTCGGAGTGGGAGTGCGAGTGGGTGTCCGGGTTGGTGTTGGCGTTGGCGTCGAGACTTCGACGACTTCCAGACAGAAACGGCCCATCGACGTAGTATTGTATCCATCCACCCAGATATAATATTGTGTCCGGGAAGACAACCAGTCAAACAGGATATACCCCGTGCTGATCAATCCATTCAGCGTCGAACAGGATGGTTTCTGGTGTTCGGATGTATAGTCCTCACACAAGACATCCCAGACAGACTCCCCGCACGTAGAAGCGATTGTCCAGTCCGCATTAGTCTCTGCCTCCCCAATCAACCGGTACGTTCTGCCTGGCTGAAATCCATCGAACCTGAAAACAAGATCCGGTCCCGAGTGGCCGATTCCACAGTCATGATCGTTCCGGGCTGTCTGGAATGTCGTCCCACAATAGCAATCATCTACATTTAATATGATGGGATTGCTGCAATTGTCTCCAGGTGCCGCTGTTGGACTCGGCGTTGCCGTTGGTGGTGCCGGAGTCCGGGTTGGTGTGGATGTCGGTACAGGTGTAAACGGCTGACCGGTCATGTCCGCATGACCACACCCCCATAGGATATTGTTTTCATGACCTTCCCATGCAATTTTAAATGTGCCGTCGTGAAACGGTCCCCCGTTCGTTCCCCAACTGTTCTTACAAATCCAGTATTCATTGACAGAATCATACCCGATCAGCAGAACAGCATGGCCGCCTTCCACATGGGTCTGGTAATTGACATACACGCCATCTGACCAGGGAGATGTACCAGAAGGACTATTCCAGTATGTTTTGAAATCCGTATGGACTTCAAAACTGAAATAAGCAGGCCCCCAATCGTGCAGTGTCTGAATCATCTGATCGATGTCATTCACTGACACTGTGAAATAATGATCCACCCTGCTTCCGATCGGAGCGCAACTCCAACTGCACGGGACATTCGTGCATGGGCATTCATCGAAACTTTCACACGATGTATATGAATCGCCATAAGGTAAACAGGTTTCCAGTACCGGATCATGATCTTCAAAAAACGAGATGGTGCCAAAATTGCCGCCACAACATTCACTGTGATTCGTGGCACATGACAGAAAAAACTGTTCGGAGAGATCATACGTTCGTCCATATAAAATCTTGATCCAGGATTCAAATATGCCGGTGATGGCAAACGCAAAACAGGAGCCGCATGCACCCTGATTTTTGGCTGGAGTCACTCCGCCGGAATCCCGCCAATCAAAATAATCCAGTCGCTGCTTTGTGATCGGAAACGTTCGAAGCAATCGACTGTATTCGTCCGGATCCATCCGGATCTCTCCCAGTCCATACTCAAATTTCGATTCCTGTTCGATCTGCTGCGCATGAACAATTGATGAGATTTGATCCAATGCCAACAGCATCAGGAACAACCCAACACATTTCTGCAGAAATCCGGTCCGCTCGTTTGACAAAACATCCTGCATCATATTCTTACTCCTTTTAAATAATGGGTGACACTAGTGATATACGGTCTTATCATCTCATTTGTCAAAAAAATATTTCGCTTCCAACCCGTGTGCAGACAGATGTTCATATTGAAGAAAAATCCTGCATTGCCATGAACCCAACAACTCCAACAGATTAGCATACATATCGGCACATTTTCGATATCATAAGCAAGAAAAACTTATTTCTTCCCCTGATAGTTTTCTTTCTGGTGTTCATCAGGCATTTGCATACCATACGAATCACAGCAGACGAATGACCATGACCGATGGATTGAAAACGAAAATCTCTCCATAAATGTCAACACCCTCAAGGTTTTCTTTTGCATGCACGGGATGATAGGATGGTTTCCGGATCCTCATTAAGTGTCTTTGTCTGTATTGACTGACGCTGAACAAAAACGATCGAGAGACTGGAAAATGACCCAGAAAAATACACACTCTTCACATGTATTGGTCTTCATTCAGAATCAGGTGAATCGGTATAGCATTGCTGTTTTGTGCGGAGCGATCCGGATGCGATCCCAACTAAAAAACCTGTCGATACAAATCATCCCTCCATCAAAGAATGTCATGGAATGGATTCGAGAATCGGGTTCTTCATACCAGAAAACCATGCTCGCATTCTCATTCATGACTCCCAATGCCTCAAATGTTTCCAGACAGATTTCAGAAATTCATCATACGGCAAAACATCATCTCACCCATATCACACTGATCGCGGGAGGCGCTCACCCCAGCGGAGCACCTGCTCATACACTTGCGATGGGATTCGATATCGTAGTCGTCGGCGAGGGTGAGATCACTTTTCCGGAGTTACTGATCCGCTGGATGAATGGAGAAGACTACTCTCAAATAAATGGGATCGTTTCAATGCAAAATGGCGAACTCCAATATTCCGGACCTTCATCTCGTGTCATGGATCTCGACATCTACCCACCGTTTGCCATCGATCTTGGATTACTGGCTCCGATCGAAATCACACGCGGCTGCCCATGGAACTGCCGATTTTGTCAGACCTCTCATCTGATGGGAACCCGGCAACGGCATCGCAGTATCGACAACATCGTTCACTGGGCGGAGGTCTTCCGCTCACACGGCCGTGGTTTCATCCGTTTTATCAGTTCAGATGCGCTTTCTTATGGATCAGATAAAAACCGTCAAAACCTGGGAGATGTAACGAAGCTGCTCCAGGCCATCTCTGGTATCATCGACAGGAATCAGATCCACTTTGGTTCATTCCCATCTGAAGTCCGACCCAACTCGGTCACACCGGAGGCTCTGGAGCTGATCCGAACATATACGGGTACCCGAACACTGGTCATCGGAGGCCAATCCGGGAGTCAACGGATACTGGAACTGGCTCATCGCGGTCACTCGGTTGAAGATATCTACCGGGCTGTGAAGCTGACGCTCAAAGCCGGGCTCGCTGCAAACGTGGATTTCATTTTTGGAATGCCCGGAGAAACACCGGATGATATCTCCCAGACAATTCGAGTGATCTCCGATATCACATCCATGGGAGCGACAATCCACAGTCATACATTCATGCCACTGGCTGGAACGTCATGGGCAGAGTTACCCGGAAGCTCCGTGGACCCTCGCATCCGGAATCTCCTGGAAAAACTGGCGGGGACCCGGAAACAGAGCGGACAGTGGCGGCGACAGGAACGGATTGCTCATTACCTCAGAAATCATTCTGATTGTCTGGATGCTTGCACGGATGACGTTTGATAAAATAAATGATCAGTGTAATGTCATAACAGTGTATTCAGGCTTCATCGGCAAATCTTTGCCGAATATTAAGAGAGAATACCATGCGTACATTTGTTTTTACAGCTTCAATAGTGGTTCTCATCACATGCTTTTTTGAGATACGCAGCATGGAAACCCGGGAACTTGGTAAACCGATTCGCGGTACATGGTTATTCAGCCAGTGGCTAAATACCAATACCGAAAAGCAGATACACCGGCTAAGCGATGATCTCATGAAATATGACATGAACCGAATATATCCATTGCTCAACCTGGAATCTAAATCAGAGATTCCGGGCAGTGATCAAAAAATCGGATGGGTCAAACACCCCGAAATCGCCCGGTCATTCTGTCAAGCGATTCGAACACGGATCCCAGGAATAAAAATCATTCCCTTCAAAGGAGTCAGAACATGCGCCATTTCGAAAGATAATCTCCAAGAAACAACGGGACTGCCTTTCTGGCAGAACGATGAACGTATGAATCAGGAAATCAATGCACTTTTTAATAGCATGGACGTTATGGGAGCTGACGGCATTCAATATGATCTGGAGTGTGCTGAGATTGATGATCCGGAGAAATTTCGAGGGTTTGACATGTTTCTGAAAAGGCTGAAACAGAAAATAGGAAAAAACCATATTCTTTCCATCGCCATTCCTGTTATCAAAAGAAATCCGCTTCATTTTGATGAATTGAGATACAAACAATCGCCATGGCTCAACATTCTTCAGAAACCCAAACGATATGCCGATATGGGACGAATGCCTCACGTGTTTGAATCCATCTACACGCATGCCGATGAAGTCTGTTTGATGCTTTATGACACGTGGATGGGGAAAGAACCAGAAGAATTTTTAAATCTGATTGCCGATCAGGCATGGATCAATGCCTGGTATTCAAATCGATTTGGCGCAACATTCTTACCGGGTATTCGCTTATCAACTGAAACCGTGCGCAGCCCCATGCATGTACACTCGATTGAAAATCCCACTCAGACGATACGTGGTATTCAAAAAGTGATCACTAACCAGACGATTGATCGGGAAACGGTTGGCGATCATATCGGTGGTTATGTGATCTATCGTCTTGATATTCAGTATGATAAAAGCTGGAATAACTCCATTGGATCACCCTATCTTCAATCATTGGAAAAGCTGGCTCGAAAGGGATTCTCTCCATCTCTGACACAGATGGTAGAACCTTTGAACAGCAAATGACCTCATCAATAATACTGATCCATGGATCAGACTATACTCCAATGGTTTTTCAAAATTTTATCAACTATTCAATACGATCAAATGCATTCCAGAACCTGTTCTTGCTGATTTGAACGATAATTGATAGAAAAGGGCACGCTTTCGCGTACCCTCTCATGCAGTCAGATAAAATTCAATCGGACGCTATCCCAATATTACTCCAGGATATTTCCACGTTCGAGTGATTCCAGCCTGTTTTCGAGTGCTTCCAATTCATGTTTCAGCTCCTCGATCTGCTGGTTTTTCTCCTTTTCAAGTTCTTTAATCGCCTCGATCAGTATCGCAGAGAGTTTTTCATAGGAGAGCGATTTGAATCCGTCCGGATCGGCATGAACAACTTCCGGAATAATCCGTTCCACTTCCTGAGCGATCAGACCAATCTGCCGGTCTGTTGTAAACCCCTGATCCGGATACGCTTCCAGATTCCAGTCATATTTCACTCCCCGCAGTTTCAGAACGGTCTCCAGTGCATACTCGATCGGTGTAACATTCTTTTTCCATCGCGCATCGGAACTGCTCCATCCGCCGGTGGAATACGCGGAACCTGCCACAAACAATCGATAGCCATTGGGATCATCAGTGCCGATTCCCAGATTGCCGGTCAATGGTTCGAGAGCGATCGCTGTCTGAAGCGAAGGGGGTGGAACTTCCTCTTCACTCCCGGTCGATGCGGTTGGTTCCGGTGACGCGAGTCGTCGAACCCGGATATCATCCAATCCGACTCCCGATGCATTCGTCAGTTCCACGCGGTTATAAAATTGGCCGCTGTCGATCAGGCTGGAACTGTAAGTACCTTCCCAATCCCATGATGTCGGTTCGGTCGTACCATCTTTCCATACTCTGAATTTGGCTGCATTCCCCGATTTGGTGACCTTGATCCAGAACCAGTTCCCGGCTTCGCTGTGATAGTTATACTTGTTATTCTGATGCAGAACGGTTTCCACTCCAGCGACTTTCTGAATAAACTGAAGATACTGATCAGTAGATGCATAGGTTCGCAAATAAACTTTGAGGTAATCGTTGTCGGATGACCACATCATTCGAGGGTGATACTGATCATCAGAGCCTCCGGTACCATGATTTTTGATTCGGAACAACCATTCCTTCGGACCTGACGGTATCACGCTGTCTGTCGTATAAATACCACTGGCATCGGTTGTTCCCTTGAGATAAAACTCTGATGCGGACCAGGTACCACCGGCCACAGTCCATCCATTATAATTGCCGTCTGAAAAGTTATCGGAATAATTGCAGCAAACACCACCGGGAGCGCCTCCCGGACACACGGATGGATCACTGACCGATACAGCCACCGGATTCCCGTAATAGAGATATACAGAGGTTCCTGTCGTCGGGAGGTTGGGTATCTTCACCCATATCCTGGCACTGATGGACGATGTGTAAGACTCAATCCAATACGTCAAGAGTCCGGACTGTTGCGCAAAACGGATATCACTGAAGTCGGCTTTCATGTCCGAGTCATAGGTCAGATTGATCAACACCGGGAAATCAGTAAGATCAGAAGCGGATCCGGTTATCGTGATTTCGTTCCGTTTGGTCCATGACAAATTCCACCATTGAAGCGGGAGAACCTGTGCATCGATCCGAAACGGTGTTGTTGTTTCATCATCGCTGACAAGATGGAGTCTGGCTTCCGGTGCATTCGTTCCGATGCCGAAGTTGCCGGTAGAATTATCGTAATACGCATCTCCCCCATCCGCGACTCCATTGTTATTGTAAATGAATTGCCGATCAGTGCCACCCAGCACGAGCGATTCACCGGCGGGACCCGTCGGACCTTGGATGCCTTGTGGACCGATCGCTCCCGTTGCACCGGTCGGACCCTGGATGCCCTGGGGTCCAACTGCTCCTGTTGCACCGGTCGGACCCTGGATGCCTTGTGGACCGATCGCTCCTGTCGCTCCGGTCGGACCCTGGATGCCCTGGGGTCCAACTGCTCCTGTTGCACCGGTCGGAC
>CAZELM010000063.1:0-14065 GCA_964512995.1 uncultured bacterium | reverse complement strand
CCTGGATGCCTTGTGGACCGATCGCTCCTGTCGCTCCGGTCGGACCCTGGATGCCTTGTGGACCGATCGCTCCCGTTGCACCGGTCGGACCCTGGATGCCCTGGGGTCCAACTGCTCCTGTTGCACCGGTCGGACCCTGGATGCCTTGTGGACCGATCGCTCCTGTTGCACCGGTCGGACCGATATCTCCCTGGGGACCGGCTGGCCCGGTCGGACCTTGCGGACCGATCAATCCGGTCGGATCTCCAACCCATTGCCCCGTTGAGCTGATCACTTCTTCCTGGCCGAAAATACTCACTGATCGGGGATGGATATCCTGATTGTATACATCTTCCGCAATGTATGCGTATGTCACACTGCTCAGGCTCTGACGCGGCGCGAGTGTCTCTCCGCCAATGGAAATCTCCAGCCAGAATGGTCCATCGAATGTCATGTCGATGGGTTCAGTGACTCCCAGAACAACGTGAAAAACACCATCGGTGACCATCAAAGCCGGATGGGTTTCAGACCATAGGGACACGCCACCGGTCTCCATATTATAAAGATTGAAAGTAAAGTCATAGGTGCCGCTGACCGGGGTTCCGGTATCATCGAGGAGATGTCCCTGATAGTTTATCTGATGGGGAATCGCGAGCACATGTATCTGGCTGACGATAACGATCATCGCCAATAAAACGAATCCTTTCTTCATGATTATCTCTCCTTTTTAGAATTCTGTTCCTGCGTTATCGAATGAACAGTTGATAATCCTGTGCCGCATTGGCGCATTGATCCGGTCCGTCTCCCTGACATTCATTATCGTCTTCATAATTTTGACTGGCACCATAAGCGGTAAATCCACCCAATCCGGTCGGATTATCGACATGGTGAGTCACTCCATTGGAGTTATATGCGGTGATCATCGTACGATCCTTGTTACCATCCTGAACACCATCACGCTCACCCCATTTGAAACCCAACACGAGAGCACTCCCGGAGTGACTGCTGGCGCGTAACACCGGGTCCGCATATCCGAAGTGTTCAAAACTGCACAAATAAGCTCCCGATGCATCTGACCAGTTGGTATCGCTTCCATCGCCATTCCATGTTCTGGCTGCGATGAATGAACGGAATGTTTGAGCTGACCAGCAGGAAGTTGCCTTCAATACATTATTCATGCTGTGTTTAACCAACAATGACGTGCCAGAAACTTCATTGTATGCGCGGGATTTATAATCCGATGTGAATGAAATGGTCGTTCCCAATGTGGCGGTGCTTTGCCAGAGACCCGTATCCTGAGTCGGCATGAACTGGGACCAGACATCTGTACCCGAGTCGGAGATGGTGGCGATGAATGTCCAGCCGCCGCCATCCGTCGTCATATCGCAATACACTTCAAAGGATGTATTTCCGCCGGAGCCATCCGGGTCGACCCAGTAATAGCCGTTTCCAGTGGAATCACCCGCATCCAGAATCTCCTTGCAGCTTAAACCGGGATTCAATTCCGTTCCGAGCGGGGGGTTATAGATCGGAGACCATTCGGTGCCATTGCACACTTCCACACGGCTGTTGTGCCATCGCAGGGTTCCGGCTTTTGCAGCGGTGCATTCATCGGAATCATCCGCGATCTGAACACCACCGGCAACCTGAAGCGCAGATTGCGGCTGATCGGTTCCGATGCCAACCTTGCCGGTGGCGTTAACTCGTACCCGCTCAGTACCGCCGGTCGTAACGGCAAACTGATCTGCGCTCGGGTGATAAAATCCGGTATTCTGATCGGAGTTCCAGAAGTATGCCGGTCGGGTTTCGGTTCCCTCTGCGACCTGGTTGACGGGTTTATAAACATTCAGATCATCATTGGCTAATTGCAGATAAACGGAATCAGCGGATTTGATCAGTGTGTTCGCCTGAACGCTGTTGATCGACTGATCAAAGGTGATATCTCCGTCGACATCCAACCGCGTTGCCGGTGTCGATGTGCCCACTCCAAAATTTCCGGTTGCACTGTCATAATACAGTTCGGCACCGTTGGAAGATCCATTATCGTTATAGATCAGTTGCATATCTGAACCGGCGACCGGTCCGGTCGGGCCCTGAGGTCCGACAGGACCTTGAGGACCTGCCGGACCGACCGCACCTTGGGGTCCCGCTGGACCGGTCGGTCCCTGCTGACCCTGAGAACCCGTAGGGCCTTGGGGACCTGCTGGTCCTTGTGGACCATCGATTCCCTGGGGACCCGTCGAGCCGGCTGGTCCCGTTAATCCCTGTTGGCCGGTTGGACCTTGGGGACCTGCTGGACCGATGGGACCTTGGGATCCTGTTGGTCCCTGGGGTCCTGCCGAACCAGCAATCCCCTGAGGACCGATGGGGCCTGCTGGTCCCTGGGGTCCAACCGGACCGATCAATCCCTGGGGGCCGGTACTGCCTTGAGGACCCGCTGGTCCCATGGGTCCCATTGCACCTTGCGGACCGATCGGACCTTGAGAACCCGTTGGGCCGATGGGACCCTGCAATCCGGTGGGATCGCCCACCCACTGACCAGTCGCATCAATCACGGTTCCGATATTTTCGATGCTGACACTGCGTGGGTGAATATCCTGACCCGATACATCTTCCGCCTGATAAGCCTGGCCAATGGATGACAGGGGCTGCCGTGGGCTCATCGTTTCGCCATCTACTGTGACCGCCAGCCATAATTGTCCATCGAACACGATATCAATGGGAGTCACTGCTCCCAGTGTAACATGAAACACGCCCTGCTCCACCGATACGTCATTCTGTGTCTCGGACCATACCAACGAACCCGATGTCTCCGAGTTATAAATTCCGAAGACAAAATCATGGCTACCGGTAACTGGTTCGCCGCTGCCATCGTATAAATGACCCTGATAATTGATCGCATGGGGAATACCGAGAATAGCAACTCCCCCGAAAAACAAAACAAAACCGAGTATCAAACTGAGTGATCGCATGATGATTACCTCCTTATGTATAAATATGAAACTCACTATTTACAAGTCTTTTACAGCCTTGGGCTGACCAAGAACAGAAACATATTTTCACACTGCAAACACCATCAGGAATGGATGCCAGTGTTTGCTCAAAACGAATTGTTCTGCCATGCGGAATCGCAACATCCGATCTTGTTCGATTTCCTGTATGACTCTGATTGGATTGTTTCATCGGACATAAATATTGACGGTATTTTCTGGATAGCCGGAGCATGTCTGAGTGGGAATGCCGTAATTCAGATGTGTGTTCCCGGCATACAGGAATGGGACGAAATAAGTACCAACCGACGTAGAGCCCGAAAAGCAGTTCGAGCCATCCTGTGGCGCCATTCCGTATGTTTTGATCGCTGTCGGCGGATCATACCAGTTGGTGGTCAATGTCGATGAATATTGCCAGTTCCGATTGTAGTTCTTGTACCATCCGAACGGTTCGTTATTGGTCAGCCTGAATTTGGACATGGTATTCGTCACCGCACCGTGCGTCATGATCTCACCCAGGCCACTGTCGATGATGGACTGAACGACCGCTCTGGAATATCGGCTGTTCGAGGTGCTTCCGGGAATCGTGACCGTTCCCAGGGCTGGATCGTTCTGATTCCAAGCGGCATATTCGGTGCTGGTGGTAGCGCCAACAAATGTCCAGCCTCCGCCATTGGTTGTCATGTTGCAATAACACTGAAATGGAGCATTCCCTCCGGAGCCGTCCGGATCTATCCAATACTGACCATTTCCGACGGAGTCTCCGTTATCCAGAATATCTTTGCAACTGAGCCCCGGATTCGATTCGGAGCCCAGCGGTGGGTAATAGATCGGTCCCCAGACAGACCCATCGCACAACTCCAGACGATTGTCATGCCAGCGGATCGTCCCCGCTTTTGCAGCGGTGCAGTCATCCGTGTCATCGGATATCTGAACGCCACCGGCTACATGAAGCCGTGTCGTGGGAGTGGAAAAGCCAACTCCCAGGTATCCGGTGGTCTTATCATAAAAAACATCCGCTCCGCCCGGGACACCGCTGTCATTGTAGATCATCTGCATTTCCGAGCCAGCAATGGGACCTGTGGGACCTGGAGGACCCTGGGGACCCGTCGGACCGGATGCTCCAGGAAGACCCTGAGAACCCATCACTCCCTGGGGACCAGCAGGGCCGGTTGGACCAATTGGACCCGTGGGACCATGTGGACCGATTTCTCCCTGAGGACCGATTGGTCCAGTTGGACCTTGAGGACCGATATCTCCCTGGGGACCCTGTGGACCGACTGGACCTGTACTTCCTTCCATGCCCATTGGTCCAGTTAGACCTGTCAAACCAATTGGACCCTGCAAGCCGACCGGACCCATTTCGCCCTGGGGACCGATTGGTCCAGTTGGGCCCTGCAAACCCATTTCGCCCTGGGGACCGGTTGGTCCAGTTAGGCCTTGCGGACCGATCAGACCGGTGGGATCTCCTACCCAATGACCGGAAGAGTCCACGACTGGTCCAACACCGTGAATGCTGATGCTCTGTGGATGGATATCCTGTCCCAGAACATCCTCCGCCTGGAATGCCTGACCGATGCTGGCAAGAGGTTGACGTGGAGACATCGTTTCACCCTCGATCAAAATCTCCAGCCATAATTGACCATCAAATGCAATATCGAGCGGTGTGACCGCTCCCAGTATCGCCCGAAACACACCTTGATCGACGACAAGATCAGTCTGGCTCTCCGACCAGAGCTGAACTCCACCAGATTCGTCATCATAAATCCGGAAAACAAAGTCATAACTTCCGGTCAAGGGGACACTGGAGCTATCGTATAAATGCCCCTGATAATTGATGGAATGAGGGATATCAAGAAGAGCGACTCCCCCGCAGAAAATCATACAGATGATGATTGATATTGTTGTTCTTATCATGCTTTTTCTCCTAATTGCAGCAGATCTTTCGGAATGGTGATCCGGATTAAGATAATATATCGAACCTCTTCGGGTTCATCGATCCTGTATTAAGCAAAAAAATACGACCTAAAAACGCTCATTCACAAAAAATAATTCGCGTCCAAGCATTGCTAAAATTTTACCACAATGTCGATCATGGGTTCAAATGAGATTAAACATCATCAAGAAATATCAACCCAAAACCAATCTTGATACTTATATTTGTTTGCAGATAAAAGAAGGATCTAAGAATGGACCGGATTGGGTGACACGATCTCACCGGACAGTACAAGGACATTGGGTATGTCTCCCTCATCGCTGGACTGATTTTGATGACCGGGTCACTGGCTGACAACCGGTCCACACACACGACTTGTGATGGCATCGGCATGTCTCCCTCACCCCGTCGGCCGCGCTGCTGGATTGATCCCCACTGGATCGGCCGACGACCCTCTCCCGGTGGGAGAGGGTAAAGAAGGAATCTGCACGCACATGTTTTATCAGATATACAAATGCCTGGTGAGATAAGATTCTGTCAAAACCCTCTGAGCGGGATACTTTCAGATTTCAGTTCTAATGATGATCGAGTATTTCTTCGATTGATTGATATCCAGTCATCTCCTGGGTCCAATAATCCAATATCCGGTTGCCGGGAAGAACAATGAAGGATTCTGACAGAGTATTATCCATACTCTGAATCCGAACCATGATGTCACCACCATTGAACGCCCAATGCCGACCATCGGGATAAATATGCACAATCTTCATACCCATTCTGGTTTTGATATGCCACTGATCAGTCGGTATGGTCCAGGTGTTGTCGATGATAAACCGAATGATCTGACAGATTTTTCCGGAGTGCAGCACGTATTGATTGATTGCCAGACCGGAATCATTGGGAAGCCCGAAGACCAGGCAATGACCATACATTTCTGCAGCCAGGTGCAATGTACTCTCTTTCCCATGTTCAAAATGTGAGGTCGCAATGATATTCCGGCACAAGCCAAATCCATCGCGATCCGGTATTGGCTCATCGATACTGCTGCTCATGATCTGACATAGTTGATCTACGCCTGCGGAGAAACCAACGGTCAGAAGCCCCTGATTCTGGCGTTCGTGAATAATCCGGCAAAATGTATCACTGTCATTATAAAACCAATCTCCAAGGATTTTATACCGCATCAATCCGGTGGATGGATTTCCGCCACCCAAGATCACTACTTCGCTCTTCGATAAATAATCCATCAACAGGTCGACATCTTCCCTGCTCAGATTTTTATTCCAGTAGAAGGGGAATGCATTCAGGTCATATTTCCGATAAAAATTGAAAAACCAGGCAAAATTCCCCCAACTGTATACCTGCCGGGAATACTCATCGCCCCGGAATTCACCTTCCGACATCGGCAGAAAAAGAATCTGTTTATTACCATTCAGGGCACGCTGGACAATCCAGTCATTGTGGATATCGTTTGATCTGTTATGGGAACTGTAAACTAAAACCGTTGGCTGCATGGATGACTCCTTATTCTCTAAGCTGGTTTGAATGCCAAACTCACCCAATTCATGCTCTTTAATGTACCGTCTCAGCGGAAAATTGCAAGCGTCCTGAAATTCATCCGGAAATCCAATGCCGGAAGATTCTGACCCTGTAATTGCTACACTTGACAGCGATGTATCATCAACTATAATAAAAAATCGTTGTTATTTTTACTCGAAAAAATGTGGAGGTGATTTATGTCATGGTCATACCGGTTTTTGTATGTTTTCATGTTATCAATCGGAATCTGTGCTCCCCCTGTGGGATTGTCTGCCTGGAAAAACATAACGGTGGATGTTGATGGGGAGCCCGGCATCAATTCATGTATTGTTCTGGATTCGAATCAGTTCCCTCACTGTTGTTATTACAACGATCAGTATCATTGCCTGAATTACGCCTATCAGGACTCTATGGGATGGCATACGGAAACCATCGATGACCGGAATATTCCGAGTTGGTCTTCTTCGATTGCGGTTGATGCCAATGATCATGTTCATGTCAGTTATGGTGCCGGAACCACTGGGGAACTGATGTATGCGTTCCGGGATGACACCGGGTGGCATTTTGAAACGGTGATTGCCGATGACGGAAGCAGCTCATCTATCTGCATCGATGCCAATGGATATCCGCACATCAGTTATCACGGATACCGCACTTTGAAATACGCTTATAAAGATGGTTCTGGCTGGAACATTGAAACGGTCGACACCGGAACCTTTACTGGAATGGGCACATCTATGGATCTGGATTCATTGGGATTTCCACACATTATTTATGGCGACTCCTCGCAGCATCAGACAGAGTATGCTTATAAGAACTCGACCGGATGGCATATCGAGACTATCGAAGCCACAGACTTTACTAATGGTAGAAACTCTCTGAAAATAGACAGTCAAGACAATGTTCATGTTGCCTATTATAATTTCAGGGATTCAGATGTGCGCTATGGACTGAGAGATCAATCGGGGTGGCACCTGGAGACACTGACGAATGAGTATGCCAGTTCTTCACTGGCTCTTGACGCCAATGATGCACCGCATATCGTTTATTCATCAGGCGCGGGGGTACGGTATGCGCATAAAGATATGCTCGGATGGAACCATGAATCAGTCTGGGATTCCTCCGGAAGCTACTGCTCTCTGGCACTGGATGCGAATGGATTTGCCCACATCAGTTACAAGGATATGACTATTATGGGACTGAAGTATGCATCCAATGATCCCGATTTTCTCGTTCCAGCTATCGGTTTCAAAGGATTATTCGTTCTTCTGGTGTGTTTGAGCCTGTTTTTATCCTTTAAACGATCCTTTTGAACAATCGCTGACCCGATTCTCTGATTGTTGTTACGAACAATTTCGATGCGCGGATCAATTTTCAAGGGCATTGATGCTTTCTTACCGCTGGATCTTGAATGCTATCTATTACCGCTTCTGATTACTGTACTGACACGAACGCCCTCTCAGAACCGTCGGGTATAGCCATGGCAATAGGGCATCCCCCCTTTTGTTTCATAATAATCCTGATGATATTCTTCCGCTTTCCAGAAAGCAGTCGCCGGAGTGACTTGGGTTACGATGTGGTATCCCTTCGCTTTCAAAATCTGAATCAATTTTTCCGCAGTCAATTTCTGATCATTATTAATATAGAAGATTTCTGACCGGTATTGATGACCGATATCCGGTCCCTGCCGATTGATCTGAGTCGGATCATGTATTTCGAAGAAAAGCCGCGCCAGATCTTCATATGTGGTCAGCGACTGATCATAAATCACTTCAATTGCTTCTGCATGACCGGTTTCATGACGGCAGACCTGCTGGTAGGTGGGATGATCAATTGAACCACCGATATATCCGGATGTCACGGAAATCACTCCGGGGGCTTTCTGAAAAAAATACTCCATTCCCCAGAAACAGCCTCCTGCGAAGATCGCCCGTTCCATCTGATTCTTCACCTCCAGCGATATGAAATTCAGGGATATTGAGTTGACACAATGACGGGTGTTTTTTTCAGTCAATCCTTCTCCCAAAAAAACATGCCCCAGATGTGCCTGGCATGTATTGCACACAATTTCTGTCCGTCTCCCATCCGCATCCGGAACGCGCTTCACCGCACCGGGGATCTCGTCATCAAAACTTGGCCAGCCGCAATGTGAATCAAACTTGTCCGATGATCGATACAGGGGAGCACTGCATCGCTTGCAGCTATAGGTTCCTGCTTCATGGTGATTCAGGTATTTCCCGGTAAACGGAGCTTCTGTTCCCTTGTGAACAATGATCCGTTCCTCTTCGGGCGTCAACATATTGTAACTCATGGGTACCTGCCCTTCCAATCCTGTATAGGATGTCGATATAATCCATCCAATGATCCAGAATGTCGCCATTGGACTCTCCTTTAGGCAGAAATGGAGCCTGCTGTATATTCACCAAACTTTGGATCCCCAATCTGCGACTGAAACCAATTCCTGATCCAAATCATCAACCTGATACAACCGGTTCCCGGTATAACGGCCTCTGAGATAAAAACACCAGCAGCTTCCTTAAAGTTCCCTTAGAAATCGGTTCTCATTCATAACGAAGCGCTTCGATCGGATCCAGGTTCGCTGCTTTCCGGGCTGGATAGAATCCAAAAAAGACGCCAACAACTCCAGAAAAAATAAAGGAGACCAGAATGATCATGGGATTCAATGCCATCTCCATTTTCAAAAATGTGCAGAATCCATACCCAATGCCAATGCCACCGATAATCCCGATCACGCCACCCAGCAGACACAAAACAACCGCTTCAATGAGGAACTGAACCAGCACATCCCCGCTCCGTGCACCGACTGCCAGCCGGATGCCGATCTCCCGAGTACGCTCCGTGACGGATACCAGCATGATATTCATGATACCAATACCTCCAACCAGTAAGGAAACGCTGGCAATCGCAGAAAGCAAGAGAGTGAATGTCTTGGTCACGCTCGAAGCCATTTCCGTAATTTCAGTCTGGCTCCGAATCGTAAAATCATCTTCTTCGCCCGGCTTCAGTTGATGCTCTTCCCGGAGGATCTGCCGGACTTCCGCCTGCGCGTCGTCCATCTTATCTGTCGAAATCGCACTGGCCATCATCAGATTGATTGTTTTTCCGTCATCCAACCGGTTCATCACGGTAGTCCATGGCGCTAAAATCACGTCGTCGGAATCACTCCCGGTTGCCCCCTGACCCTTCTCCCGCATGACACCGATCACCGTGAACGGGACATTCCGGATCCGGATGCTTTCTCCGACTGGATCCTGGGATGGAAACAACTGATCCGCGACCGTTTTCCCCAGGATCGCCACTTTTTTTCCCGTTTTTACATCCCGATCATTGAGAAAAGAACCACTCTCCAGTTTCCATGCCCGGATTTCGAGGTAATGGGGAGCTACACCGACGATGGATGTATACCAGTTGTTCCGGCCGGCTACGACCTGTTCGCGTTCATTCACGAGCGGTGTGATATACTGGATGAACTCCGCGCTTTTTTCGATGCGTCTGAGATCCGATACGGTCAATGTGTTGTAGCTGGCAGCTCCATAACTCACACCGCCAAACCGATTCGCACTGGGTAGTATCATCACCACATTGGTACCCAACGAGGAGATTCTGCCTTCCACGGATGACTGAGCCCCTTCTCCCACCGATATCATCCCAATGACGGACGCCACGCCGATGATGATTCCAAGCATCGTCAGAAGGCTCCGCATCCGGTTCTTGAGAATGCTTTTAAACGCCACTTTGATCAGATTCCGCAGTTTCATGGCATTACTCCTGTTCTTCTGCTGGTCCGAAACCGGCGGGTATGGATGGTGTCGTGATGATCCGGTTTTTCACCAATTCGTCCTTGATGATCCTCCCGTCTTTCAGTTCGATGATTCGTCGGGAATGCTGAGCGATGTCCGGTTCATGTGTGACCAGAACAATCGTGATGCCCTGATTGTTCAGACCCTGCAACACTGTCATGACTTCCAGAGATGTGATGGTATCCAGATTTCCAGTCGGTTCATCCGCAAGAATGAGTGATGGCTCATTGACCAGCGCTCGGGCGATCGCCACACGTTGCTGTTGTCCCCCTGATAACTGACTGGGCTCATGATCCATTCGATCTCCCAGGGAAACCCGCTGGAGCGCGCTGATGGCACGCTCCCGAATATTCCGGAAATGTCCGGAACGGTTGTACATCAGCGGCAACTCGACATTCTCCAGAGCGGATGTCCGGGGGAGCAGGTTGAATCCCTGAAACACGAATCCGATTTTCAGATTGCGGATATCAGCCAACTGATTTTTATTCAGGGTGTTCACGTGGACATCTTCCAGAAAATAATCGCCCTCCGAGGAGTAGTCCAGGCAGCCGAGTATGTTCATCAGTGTGGATTTTCCGGAGCCGGATGATCCCATGATTGCCACGAATTCACCGGGTTCGATGCTCAGGGAGATCCCTTTCAGAGCATGCACCCGGACATCACCCATCCTGAATACTTTATTGATGTTGTGTAGTTCAATCACCGACATGATTCATAATCTCTCTATTGTCATGAGTGACACTGATCCCGGCCTGTATTAAACGCGAGTGCAGATCTACAGGCCGGCATGCCGCATCCCTCGTCCTGCTGAAGGCGGTGGTCCCATGGGGAATCCCATGCCACTCATTGATCTGGTTTGTGATTTCGACTCCCCGACAGTCCCCGTAATCACCTTCAATCCTTCCGTCTGTTCCGGACCGTTTACGATCCGTTTGATTTCGGTTGTTGTGCTGTCTGAAATCCCTGGCTCAAACACGATCGATTTGATGGTGTGATCGTCGGTCATATAAAAAACTGTCTCCAGTTTCTCATTCTTGTCGCCATGATTGGCTTTGGAATTTCGCTTGGGCTGTTTACCGGTTTTTCCATTCTCCGGGTTCCGCCCCGATTCCAACTGAATACCGCTTTTCTCTAACGCGTCCATATCCGGCTGGAAATATACGGCTGCATTGGCAACGAGCATGATATCTTTCTGAGAATCGATCACAAACTCCACCGTAGCGGTCATGCCGGGAAGGAGTTTGTTTTCATCATTGGGTGCATCTACGATCACGACATAGCTGACCACGTTCTGAACCGTTTGCGGTTGGAGTCTGATCTGTTTGACGGTTCCATGAAACACCTCATCCGGATACGCCTGAACGGTAAACCGGGCCGGAAGATTCTCCCGGATAGAGCTGATATCACTTTCATCCACCAGCACTTCGATCTGCATTCTCCGCAGATCTTCCGCAATAATGAACAATTGAGGCGTCTGAAATCCGGAAGCGATCGTCTGACCCGCTTCGATCGACCGCTCGATGACCGTTCCGCTGATCGGTGATTTGATCTCCGCATACTTGCGGTTGACTTGCGCCCGGTTCAATGCCGCTTCAGCGGATTTGAGCGACGCCCGAGCCATCTCGAGATTTGTCTGGATCACCAGAAACTCCGACTCCGAGATATATTTTTTCTGAAACAGATCCTGATTTCGTTTCAGTTCGGCTTCGGACTGATGCAGTTGCGCTTCGGCTTTCATCACATTGGCCTGTGCATCCCGAACCGAGGCATCGAGCAACGATGTTTCCAGGACCGCCAGCAGTTGTCCTTTTTCCACCCGATCGTTGTAGTCGACGAAAACAGATTCCAGAGTGCCGGAAACCTGCGCACCAACGTCAACGGTTCCGACTGCACCGATGGTCCCAGTACTGGAAACCAGCGACTCCAGATCACCCCGTTTGATTTCACCATACTGGAAACGCAATACGGATTCGGTATTTTTACCTCTGACTCCATAAAATACCGCAGCTCCGATTGCGATCAGCGCTATCCCGATGAGCCACTTTTTCATGATATGCTTCCTTTTCCAACCTCGAGCAAAACCATCATGCCTTCCTCGTCTCCCGCATAATACGCAATGGCAACTCCCCGCAACAGCAAATTGTATTTTGCATTGATCTGATCATAAAGTGCCTGGAGATACTGGGTACGCGCCTGAGACAGTTCCACCAATGTCGATGCTTTCACATTGTACCGCTCCTGATAACTCTCCAGAGATTGTCTCGTGAATTTCACTTTGCTTTCCGACACATCCACCTGCTTAATCGCAGTCTGATAATCCTGGATCGCCTGCCGGTACTCGATGCTGATCTGCTGTCTCATCTGATCCAGTTTCAACTGCTCGCTGGTCAGTTGAATCGTGGCTTTGGAAGTGTTGATTCGTGCCGAATGGCGGTCGAAAATGGGTAACTGGATCGAGAATCCCATTGACACATATGGATTGTAATCGAATATTTGATCTCCAAATGACCCCGAACGGTTTCCTGACTCACTGTACGAAGTACCCGTATTGGCGCTTAATGCCACGGATGGGTAATAATCGGATCGGGCGATCGTGATCTGCTCACGCGCTGCTTCGATCCGTGTTTGCTGTGAGACGTAATCCGGCCGGCGAGTGACAATCTCGGCTATGGAATCCGTCGGATTCATTGTTCTGAGAGTATGGAGCATCCGATCGATTTCAGGCGCATCGAGATCATAATCGGTATTCGGCTCCAGCCCCAGCGTCTCCATCAACAGCAACTTGGCCACCCGGACGTTGCGTTCAGTATTCAAAACACGCAATTCCGCTTCAGCAATATCCGCCTCCTGCTGATACACATCCGATACCGGCCGGTTTCCTGATTCATAGAATGCTTGTATTTTCTGGAGTTGGAGTTTCTGGGCCGCCAGATTTTCCTGTTCCACCCGAACGGCATCCTGTGCTGTAACCACCTGGACAAACCGGGTGATCGTGGTATAGATGACGGAGTGCCTCTGCCGGACGACATTGCTTTCCGTCGATTTCAGAGCATATCTGGAATGAGCCAGTGTTGCGGTATCTCCGAATCCATTGAACAGATTCACACTGGACGACACCGATACATCCATCGAAAAATTGTTATCCGAGGATCGTTTTCCGGTCATTGCATCGACGGATTTGGCATACCGATCGGACGTCTGAAGGGCAGTATTCAGGTTGGGGAGAAAATTGGCTTCGTTCTGGGCAACTGTCAGATTCGCCAGATCAACCTGCATGGCCGTCAATTTAAATTCCTTATTATGCTGAAGTGCAATGGAGACAGCCTCTTTGATCGTATACGCCGGCATCGTTTCTGCCATCCCAGGCCGAATCCATATCAGGCATACCAGACAGGATATCCAGACTCGTACCAGGCGATGTCTTTTCTGTGAACCATTGGAAGCCATGAAATCATTATCCTTTCTGATCAGCGCGTCGAGATAACACACCACGGTGAACGAATTCCTCCCGTTCACTGTTCCAGTCATTAGACTCCACGATAATGAAAAAGTTTACAAATTATTTTACAGGTGACCGGTCCCGCTGCAGAAGTGATCATATCAGCGGCGTTGGCTGGGATAAAAGTCCGAACCGCTGATTACGCGGATGAATCGGATGTCGCTGATGGCGGCGTGCCATTGCAGAGCGGATAGCATGGAACCATCGATTGGCACAGAGGGAAAATTATGGTTGGCATAGGATTGTTGCGGGGTAAAGGTCCGAACCGCTGATTACGCGGATGAATCGGATGTCGCTGATG
>CAZELM010000062.1:0-23112 GCA_964512995.1 uncultured bacterium | reverse complement strand
CTGGTCCACAGGGAATCCCCGGTAACCAGGGACCGACAGGGCCGATTGGACCGCAGGGCGAACAGGGGATTCCGGGAGCACAAGGTCCAGATGGACCCGTGGGACCTCAAGGACCAACCGGACCCGTTGCGGGTATCCATAGCCAGTTCATCTATAATAACAACGGTGCAGCAGATGGGGCTAATGTCTATTATGATAATGCCACAGGAAACATCGGTATCGGCACTTCCACTCCCGGTGATTCCCGCATATTCGTGAATGCGCCAGCGGGTCAAACCACCCTGTTGAATCTTCGGTCCGAAAGCGATGGCGGACGAAATCTCCAAATCAATTACAATGACACAGCCAATATCCATATTCTGCAAACAGATGCTGCTGCTGGACTGACACTCATGGGTGGCAATATCGGTATCGGAACAACCGCACCAACCGCCGCTTTGGATGTAAACGGTTCGATCAAGGCATCAAACATGCTCAGCACCGAAGCATTCACCGCATGGTTGACCAATGCTGCGGATTTTACCACCCCCACGGGAGACTTCATAAATCTGAAATATAGTAATATCCGCCAGAATTCCGATCCCAATGTGTTTGAAATGCTCAGTGACGGCACTCTAAAAATCAAAAAACCCGGAGTGATCACCGCGTGTGCCAATTATGATGTGATATACGGCGGATCCTATAGTTCTATGCGAATTCTCGTTAATGGCGATCCCAAAACATATACACTGGCAGCCGGTGTCAGTAAATGGCAGCAGGTCATCGGGAACTTATCCTGGAAAGCAAATGCGGACGACCTGATTTCATTTCAGGCGCAACCAAGCACGATTGACAGCATGGATAACAGTTATTGGAGCACTTTAACGGTGCAATGGACCGGTGTCAAATAATACATTCTGATATCATTCGGGACAGGCATACACCGAGGAAGGCACTTTCAGCATGAAAATCAACCGATGTATGCCTGTTTTGCCACTTACGTATCGTGGGAGGAGATTTTTCTCATGAAATTGAATATTTATATCTTTCTATTTTTTCTATTCACTTGTGGTATCGCATTATCGGAAGTTCCCCATCAGCTCAGTTATCAGGGTCATCTTTTGGACTCCACAGGGAATCCCGTATCAGGGAATCATCAATTCCGGTTTCGGTTGTTTGATGCAGAGGCTGATGGACTCCTGCTGTGGGAAGAACTTCAACCAGTCATTCCTGTCGATAACAGTACGTTCTCTGTGATTCTCGGGGACATCACGCCGATTGAACTCGATTTTAATGGAGCTTATTGGCTTGAAGTCATTGTTAACGACGAACCGTTGACTCCACGTCAACCCCTATCCAGCATCGGTCAAGGTTTTCGTGCGGAGCAGGCAGACGATGTTCATGAGCGCGATATTCACCCCCGGACAATCAGCATGTCTGGAACCGGTATGATGGTGATAGATGAATCCGGCCAATGGATTGGTGATCCAACGGGTCTGGTCGGCCCCACAGGACCTCAGGGACCAACAGGAGCGCAAGGAATCCAGGGACCTGCCGGACCACAAGGCCCACAAGGTGAACAAGGCATTCAGGGTCAAACCGGACCTCAGGGACCAACAGGAGCGCAAGGAATCCAGGGACCTGCCGGACCACAAGGCCCACAAGGTGAACAAGGCATTCAGGGTCAAACCGGACCTCAGGGACCAGTCGGTCCCGTTGCGGGTATCCATAGCCAGATCATCTATAACAACAGCGGTGCAGCAGATGGCGCGGATGTCTATTTCGATAACACCACCGGAAATGTCGGTATCGGCACATCCACTCCCGGTGATTCCCGCATATTCGTCAATGCACCCGCGGGTCAAACCACTCTGTTGAATCTCCGGTCCGAAAGCGATGGCGGACGAAATCTCCAGATAAATTACAATGATACCGCCAATATCCATATCCTGCAAACGGATGCCAGTGAAGGAATTGCGTTAATCGGCGGCAATATCGGACTCGGAACGACAACACCCGAAGCGACCCTCGATATGCAAAACAATACGGATGGTATTATCCTTCCTCAAGGCGCGATTACACAGCGTCCTGTCTTGCCAATCAAAGGAACGATGCGCTTTAATACATCCACGAATCTGCCTGAATTTTATAATGGTACGGAATGGTGTGTGATGGACACCCACGCCATTCTGCTCTTCCGGGACACATCCGAGTCTGTCATTCTGAACAATGGTTCCTTCCAGAATCTGAAAACATTTACAACTACCTGTTCAGGTGGTGTTCTGACGATTGATATGACCTCTTACATTATTTCCGGACCATCCTGGTATGCTTACCGGTTCTACAATGTGACGCAGAATACACCACTGATAAACGTGGGATCCGAACGTGGAAATGGACCTTATAACTCGCAGGCATGGTTTGGATACACTGGAAATGTACATGCTTATTCCAGACAACATGTCCGTCAAGTGACCGGTTTCGCCAGTGGAGATACTATCGCCATTCAGATGTGTGGATCAAACAGCAATGGCTCAATCCTTGAGTCCAATGCTCAAAATCTTTATCTGAAAGATGTTTATGTATATCAGAGTGGTCCTTGATTAAGGATGAGTCGTTCGAGGATCCGTTAATTTATTTTTAAATCTCTGGTTGTTGAGATGGAAGCCGGTTCTGGATCAACAACCTTTTTTTTGTCTTCTAAAATCTTATTTGCGACTTCTGCTGCGATGATACGATGAGCCCTCTCGTTGATATGAAAATCCACAATACGTGATGGCCATCCCCGCCAATGGGCATACTCTGAAACATAATTTTCATATGTTATTAAAGAAAGCCGATCCAGAAGTGCCGCATGTCCGTCCACAACGATTGCATCTCGTGGAAAAATGTTCCGGTTATAATTAACAGGTTTTTCGTTGTTGCCGATGATAACGATTATTAGACGGCTTCCATTGTTCCGAACGATATCCCCGATTTCCCGAAAAACTTCCGATTCAATCAACGATCGATTCCGTTCAGGAGTAGGCAAAAGTTTCAGAGCTCTCATGATAAAATACTTCGCCATATAATAATCATCATGAAGAAACAGAGGGAAACCGATTTCTGCAATAAAATGAAAGTAATCGGTGAAAGATTTGGGGGATTTTCGGTATGAATCTAATGCAAGGTCGCAGACCATCGTGGAGAAAACAGGAGGCTGGATGGCCAGTTTTCCCTGATCCAAAACGAAATAGGGAAAGGCAATTTTGCCACCATAACTTGGACCGAATGGTTGTTGTGCTCTATCCGTCAGCCATTTGGAATATTGAACAATTACATAATCGGGCTGAGTTTTTGGGATCAATCGCCGGGCCAAAATCAGGATATGAGCATAACCATATCCACAGACTCCGGCATTGTTTACATTACCTCTCAAATACCGAGCAATCTGGTATGAAAATGTATCTTCCGCATACATTGCATCGCCATAGGTATACGAACAACCGAGTGCAAGGATGAGGGGTCCATCATCTGTCAGAGCGGACCGATCCACAACCGGGACTCGAAATCCCTGATCGTCATACCTCATCGGAATCCAGGGACCAATGGGAAAAACATGCGCTCCTTCAGTTTCAGGAACCGGAGCGTAAGCCAGTTCCGGGTCCGCTCGATGCACTCGGCCACTCCATCCCCTCTCATTTGTCTTGAGATATCGATACAGCGGGTTGCTTCGATAGATGATATATCCGGAATAAGGAATCATTAGGAAAAGGCTTGCCAGCAGCAAGGCGAGTCCTGAGAAGGTTATTTTTTTTGTCCAACTGATATTCTTATTTTCCAACATGCCTGAGTTTCTTTGTTTCAATCTCACCTTTTTACTTCCATGATCGAACCAGGTTGCGTCTTCCAATGAATGCCTGAAGTATTCAATGGTATCAGTGTGATATCCACATCACCGATTTCGATCATACCAAATTGACAGGAAAATAGTGAATGAATATAACTGGTTCGAGGAGTGAATATATGATAAAAATTTTGCTGCTATCCGATCCGCATCCATATCTGTCATCAGCAATCGTATCAGAGCTGGTTTTGCTGATGACCATCATCCTGTCATCCATCCTGCCAGTATCATGTAGTGCCCAAACCAATTTGGAAATAAACATTATCCCTAATCTCTTATACCACGAAGGAGGAGATCCTTTTTCATTGGATGTAACAGTAAGCAATCCTGGAGATGAGCAGATCATCGATCTTTATCTCGCGATTGAATTGGCCGATCAATATTATTTTTATCCGGGATTCACCACCGATATCGATTGCCAACAGCTCCATCTCGCACACACAACCCCAAATCAGCATACTCGTTTATCAATCATTCCGATGATTCAGTTGCCTCAGAATCTCCCGATAGTGCGAGGTTCCATTTATGCAGTCTGTCTGGAGCCAAACACCAATAAGCTCCTTTCCAATGTTGCGGTTGAAGGATTTTATCTCCAGACCTCATGGCCGGAACTTCCGTTACCGGATATCAACAATACATTCTTTTTTCTGCCTGGCGATCACTCACTGAAATTTTCGAATCCGGAAATCGATTTTCAGACCATCGCATTGGAGCTTCAGACCCATTTCCCGATTCAAGGTCCATATATGAGAACGGGAATCAGCCTGATCGACCCGATCACATCCCCTCAGGATCGCTCACGGATAATGGAAACGTTATCAAAAGCATCTCCTTCAGGTCTGGCAGTCGCTTTTCATTGTGGGGTTACTCCGCACCATGTATTCGGCTCCCTGGATACACTTCGAAAAACAGATCGCAGATATAATCAATGGGAATCCGATGGAAAAATATATGACATTGGAGAAAGTGATCTGACAGCATTGACACTTTCACGGAACGCAACAGACTTGGTCGCCATGCGGGAAGCCATTGTCATCCGTCACGCCGACGGTTTTCGTGAAGGAATGGAATCTTATCCAAACAATCTCATATGTATCAGCGGACCGATTGAAGTGGAGTTGCGACGAGCTTTCCCTGAACTCCCGCACTATGCAGACTACAGTCCATTCACTATCCAGGAATTCCGGGATTGGCTCTGTCATGCCGGTCTTTATGATGATCACATCGGACAATACAAAGGAGAAGGTGTTCCCCGGGCATTCATCGACAATCTTGATTTCTCCAAAGATCCTGCTCCAGACATTCATCTTGGAGCCGGCCTCTCATTTAACGCGTATTTCGGTACACATTTTACAACATGGGATCTCGCATTCTGGGATCCAACCCATTTCCCGGAACCCCTACCCGACACCGCCAATCCATTGCCAGGAGATGGTGAGACTGGATATATTCCCGGAGGATTCGACGCTCCCCGATCCGTCAATGGCCAGTTGATCGGCGGCAATGACCTGTTTAAAAAACTATGGGATGGATATGAGAGTGATCTGATGGTTGGGTATCAGTATGGATACGGATTCCGGCAAATGCTCGTCACACACTATGTCCTCGATAACGCACGATGGATGGTTTCACATGGGATTCCGGTGGATCGGATTTACACGCACCAGATTCCGGCTGACTTTATCAATAACTGGATCCGTTTTAAAAGCTCAGCATCTCCATTCTGGACAGCCGTGAATGATTACAGCAATCCAGGATTCACAGTCTACCAGGAATCCGCATATCAGGAACTACTGTTTTCGTTTGTTTTCTCTCAATATGAACAATGGGGCATTTTCGAATATCATCCGGATCCTTATCTGTCTCATCCTAAAGCATATTTCAACGAAGCATTGGCAATTTTGTATCGTACACGTCCCCGCGTCGTCGTTCCGATTGAGCTGCATGGAAGTTCTGATGGTTTATTCAGACTACTTGGCACCCCTTATGAAACAGCCTGGCAGGAATTCTTCACAGCCACTTGGCCAGACTCAAATCATCGGCGATTTGATCAGCCTTATACCAATATCACATGGATTGACTATCTGCCTCCATCAGTCAATGATATCCATTTTACTGATGGTACACTCACATGGTCGCCGGTCATCTGGCCTGATCGGCCCGATATCACATGGAACGACTGGGGAGAATTTGATCATTTCGAAATCTTCTCAGGCGATGCACCGGAATTTGTTCCAAATGCTGGAAACCGGATTGCACGAACAAAAAGTTACTCTATCTCGGATCTGGATCCCGGACACTACAAGATCCTGGCGATCTCCCGAGTCGGCTTACCATCGGCTCACTGATTCTCCTGTTCTTTGGCGGGAGGTTTGGCGACTCTTTTGCGATACGTTGATTCCGATATGCCGGTTATCTTTGCAGCGAGACCGACATCATGTTTGGTAAGTTCCCATGTTTTCATTATAAATTTTTGTGTTAATTCATCGAAGATATTGGGGTGATCGAGCCGATCCATTGCATACTTGTCCCGCTCCAGAAGAATCGTCATGAATCGATTCTTCAATTTTTGAAGCGGCTCATACTGCCAGTCTGGTGTTTCCATATTGGAAAGCTTGTCCATCAGCCGTACGATTTTCCGTCGCTCCAAACCCAGAAGCCATGCGGCTCGCGTTCTATTACCCCCGGTCATCGCCAGGGCTTCATCGACCAGCAACTGCTCCAAAGGTTCCATGATTCTCATGCGAATCGATCCCCCCAAGGATCGGCTCATGATATCCTGAATGATCTTCACGATCAATTCATCCTCGTCCTGAATGTCATGAAGGATTACGCTCGGTATTTGTTGCGAAATCAAATGCGTCTCATTGGCCGGGATTTCAAAGTCCAAATCCGTTTCTGTAAGATAAGAACCCGAGGCCAACACGACACCACGCTGGATCCGATGTTTCATTTCTCTGACATTTCCCGGCCATTCATATGATTCGATCAATTTTTCTGTCCCTCTCGTGAAACCGAGAATATCCTTTTTGTAATCACGGCCGAATTGTTTCAGGAAGAAGGCAGCGAGAACCATTTTATCTTGTCCGCGCTCCCGAAGCGGGGGAATCCGGACACGTACGACATTCAGTCTGAAATAAAGGTCACCGCGAAATTTACCCTGATCGACCATTTCTCTGAGATCACGGTTGGTTGCAGCCACAATTCGGATATCCACTTTGATTATCTGCGAACCTCCCACCCGTTCTATTTCCCGTTGTTCCAGAACGCGAAGCAGCTTCCCCTGTAGATTGAGCGGGAGATCTCCGATTTCATCCAGGAATACAGTGCCGCCATTCGCCAATTCAAATTTACCGATCTTGCGGGAAATCGCTCCAGTAAAAGATCCTTTTTCATGACCAAACAGTTCACTTTCCAGCAAGGACTCGGGAATCGTACCCGCATCAATGATAACAAACGGTTTATGACACCTGCTGCTGCTGTCATGAATCAATCGTGCTATTGATTCTTTCCCAGTACCGGTTTCCCCAAGCAGTAACGCTGTCACATCTGTCTTTGCAACCTGGTATATATTGCTGAATAAAAACTGCATGACAGGGCTTTCACCCACCAGAATATTTTGAGCGGAAAGATTTTTTTGAAGACGGTCGATTTCCTCTTCCAGCCGTTGCCTTCTGGCATCTTCCAATGATCGCTGATCCGCCCAGAACCGTGCGTTTTCGATGTGAAGTGCAAGATGACGGCATAAAGATGTGAGCAGTTCCAGATCGCGATTCTGAAATTCCTTTATTGTTGCCTGACTATCAATATAAAGAACACCTAAAATATTCTGTTCGGTTGCAAGTGGAACACACATGACGGACCGGAGGCGAAAAGCGATCATACTATGCCGGGGATCAAGATCTTCAGCATCATCAAATGCTTTCCGGATACAAATCGGTTTACGGGATTTAACTGTATCCTGAGGTACACTCTGACTGAACCGGTCAATCCCGTCAATCGGATTTCCATCGCGATCCAATGCCATATGAACTTCGAGCAGATCATTTTCCGCCGTAAACAGGATGATCCCCCGTTCCGCTCCGGACGCTTCCAGCACCTTCAGCAGAAAACCTCGAAGCAACTCGTTGAGGTTCAATCCTGTTTTCCCGATCAGTTCGAGCATCTGGAGGACGATTTCGATGTTTCTCTGATCCCATTCGGGATCCCCCGTGATAATGCCACTGAGCCGGCTGCTTGGTATATCCAACATATCACTCTGCGGAGTCCATCCCGTTTTGTTCCGTCCGAACACTTTGAGACGGTGAGCTTCCATTTTATCGATATTCTTCCGCAATATTGGATGAGACAGATACCCGGATCGGTATTCCGGAGGGACGCGGTTGAACAGATCCCGGATAAGGGCGGCTGCTTTCTCAAAATGCCCCAATGCAGATTCCAACTCATCGTCATTTTCCAGCTCACAGGCAGTCTGAAAATGGAGTCTCCATGTGAGTTCCGGACGTTTTATATATCGAATTTTTCGCAGTGCTTCTTTCAGGATGGCTCTCGTTTCAGAACCGTCTATCTGTTTGAGTCCCCTCAGTATGAGCCCTTTAAAATAAAGAGCCTGAACCTGGTAAGACAGTGTTTCAAGATTCTTCAGACTGTTTTCCAGATGATGCAGGTGAATTTGAGCGGAATTGTAATCACCGGAAGATATTAATACATCGATCAAATCAAGTGTAATCATTGGTATCATGGTGTTCTGGGATGAATTCATATGAAGTTCCAACGCTTCTATCAATCCCTTTTTCGCGTCATTCAATCGACGCTCCATCCAGTCAATTTCTGCGGATTTCCAGATAAAATAGGACCATAAAGATAGATTATTGCGGGATGTGGCCGTGAGATCAGCTCTCAATTCATCCTGAAGCTGGCGTGTTTCATTGATTGCATTCATATTGATGAGAGTATCAAGCAGGACGGTTATCACGGGCCAGATACTGGAGAGCGATCCAGATTGATACTTTTGTCTGGCGTCAGTAATGATAGTAAAAGCGGTTTGATAATTGCCTTGCTGGAGCTGAATTCGTGCCAGATTGGCAATCAAAGTAAGACACTCCTGAGTATTCTGTTGTTCTTCTGCGAGATAGAGAGCATCCTGATAACAGTTGATTGCATCTTCGTCTTTATCCTGGCGGAAATAAACGTCTCCCAGTTCCCGAAGTACCGTAATCTCGATCCCAGAATGATCCATAAATTCAGACATCAAAAACTCCTTCATTTATCATACACATCTTTACTCCGTTCCTCAGAAACTCTTTACCGCGAAATCAGGTCCGGTCTGACGAGCATCCCTGTAATCAATTCCAGAACAAATCATACAATTGTTTTCGGCTTGAGGCCATACTCTTCTAATTGCGATCATACAACTATTACTTACTTGATCCGAAAATGACCGAACGGCTGCGGAACGTGTCAATAAAATGAGACACAAGCCTCGCGAAATTATGAAAGCATTGGTACATTTCCATTGGTCTAATGAAAAGGTTGTTCTGGTCTATGTCACATGCTGCACGCAGTAATGAAAAACCATTTTAGCGAAAATAGTGTCCAAATCGCCATTATCCTGCATCTTATAAAAAGAAAACTCCGGATCATGTTTTGATCCGGAGCTATCACGGAGAAGTCAATATTAGAGGAAGTACTGACTCGGGATAACCTCAAAATTCTTCCCACGCTTCATCAGACTCGATCTGATGTGATTCAAGCTAATCCCACATTACCCTGAATCACCATTCACTGTCTCCATCGCCATCAAGTCAATCGACCCCAATCATCTCGATACCATAAGGTGTTACAAACAACAAGTTGATCTTCCATCCAATCTAATCATTCAAGCTATCGTGATTCAGACATCTTGGATCATCTTGAATCACTTCTCACATCATCACCCCCGCTTACAACTCGTTGATATCGATTGCTCACTTCAACCCAAGTTGATTCATGCGCCACCTATTAACATAGCAATAACCGTACCACGCTTTCCTTGAGCCGATGTCATTTACTCCTCTATCATCGTACGATTACGACCTCCACGTAACAGGAATACGTCTGAGCAAGGCAAAAATGTCGAGACATTCGCAGTATCAAAGGGATTACTATCTCAGATCATCATATTCACATGAATTTTTACCGATCCTCAAATCAAAAACACAGCAAAAATTGACTCAATTCTGTCCATATCAGAAAAACAATAAAAATGTGACATCAAATTTGACATCGATATGGACGACCTTCTGTCATATCCCAGACGTTCGTAAGATCCGATCTGTCCCTGATCCCATTTCTCTAAACACTGGTGATCCTCGCACTACCTGCATTGTTTTATCAATAAAACATCTGGCTCAATCCACATCTAACATGGTATGATGATCCCGAAGATCATGAATGGGGAAAGAAAGACAATAAAAATACAGGATGGAAAACAGTAAACTCGGAAGTGCATGATCAATCACTCGATTTCGATTGTTTCCTGAGTCGACAAAGAAAGGAGGATCCTCTTGCAGCTCACACCCGAACGCCTGGAAGACTATCTACTTTTACGGGAACCGAATCTCACAGAGCTGAAAAAATCACAAATGTTAAAACGGTTGCAGAAAAGTTTTGCATCAGGACAACGCTTTTTTGCAGACACGTTCATAATGGATGATCCACTCGGAAATGTCATTGCGTGTTTGCGGCTAGTGCCACTTGGAGAAAAGCTATATATTCTTTCAGAATTGATCACCGCAAGGGGAATATCCAATGAGCAGCGGGTTTCCGCCACACAACTCATCTTCGAAGCCGTAGAACGCGCTCATCGATTGGTTGCCCGACAACTCTTTACCCGGATCAATATGACCGTATTTTTCAACGAATATGGTCTGGCGTTGGCGCGAGCCGGTTTCAGAAAACTTGGCGAACGCGTCGAATATCGGGCAGAGATTGTCAATCTTCCCGATGATATCGGGACACCATTCACCTGGAGAAATATGGAAGAGGTTGGTCTGGAAACGACTGTGACTCTTTTCAGACGTGTTTCAGAAGAAGCAACAGATTATGATCCGGACGATAACCCGGAAGTTCTCCTCAGGACATATCTTTCTGAACCGGATCTGACGACAGGTCACGACTGTGTTCATATCGGATACCTTGGAAGCGAACCTGTCGCTCTGGTGATTGCTCAAGTCTCTCCCGAAGATGGATGGTCACGAATCACTTACATGGGATTGATTTCATCCATGCGAAACAAGGGACTCGGTAAATGGGTACATCGTCATGGATTCACTATGATGCGATCCCAGGGCGGTCTTGTCTATCATGGCGGCTGCACCGTTCAAAACTCCGCCATGAAACAGCTATTCATCGATCATCATTGCCTGGAAGATGCACATTATATGGAATGGATATGGAAAGGATCTGTCACTCGGTCAGGGTCATCGATGGAATTCTGACAGTTGACCGGATCTCCCGAGCGGTTCAGACCGGCTCGACACAAGAACCCATTTCCAATGAGGCTGCAAAAATAGTCTGAGCATCTCCTGCCGTGACCTCCCCATCATCATTACAATCCGCCGAACACGCCTCCGAGTATGTAGGAACGATATATCCAAAAATGATAAAGAATGTGTTCTGTGCATCCCCTGTCGTAATAATCTGATTCTGATCGATGTCACCATTATGAATGCATTGTGGAATGGGAGTAGGTGTCGGTGGATTTGTATCGATGTACAAATCAAATCCCAAATCAGAACTGGCTCCATGGATCTGATGGATTTCGACTGCAATCACATTTTCACCTTCAACCAATAAAGCGGGTTCCAATGGAGTCGCGAAATATTGATTCTCCTCCGCATCACCCACAACATACACCGCCAGTGTTTGATAATTGATCGACCCGGATGGCATATTCGTCCGAAGCACTTCCATACCGTTGACAAACACTACAGCGCCATCATCTCTCAAAATACCCAGACGGATGGAATTTATGCTGGATAAACCATTCACAGTGAACCGATGCCGAAAATATGTCGTGATATATTTATTTCCTGGATCCGGACCGAACCCAACAACCGTTGCTTCATCACCGTCCCCATACCCAAATTGAGCGTTCCCGGATGCCCAGGCGGAGTCATCAAACTCCGATGAAACCCAGGCGGTACCCTGATCCGATCCATCATCCAGATACCGCCATAGGGAACCGGGTTGGATGAGAAGATCGGTTCCAGAAATGGGAGTGCTGGTGGGCGTCAAGGTGACAGAGGGAGTGGGTGTTTCCGGTGGGGTGACAGAGGGAGTGGGTAACGGGGTGGCGATATCCAGAAAGCTTCCGGAATGTAAAATCGTGTAAGGTCCGCCCTGATAATTATCCCGGTATGTTTCGTATGTCACATCATCATCCGTGACATGGATTACAACGAATGTACTCTGAGCTCCGGTATCTCCCACTCCCCTGGCGTGACCTGCATCCATTTGCCATACACCATCGATCTGAACCATGCTGTAATTATGTGTATGACCACATAGATAACCCCTTACATTGAATTCTGCCAGTAAAGCCCAGAATCGATCGCGATTTTCCGGATGCACATTGAGGCTGTCATCCATATGCCGTTCTCTGCCATTATCCGCATCCGGCTGCGGAAAAGCTGGTTCATGTCCAATAACAAAAATATGCGGTTTTTCGGTTGAAGAAAGATCCGCCACCAGCCAGTCATACAATGCATCCACAACATCGCCATTTGTCCCGACATCGGAAACTCCATCGAAATATTCATTGATCACCACAAAATGTGTGTTTTCATAATCGAATGAGTATGTGGTCTCCTCCGAACCCTGTGGTCCAATATTGACGATATTCGGCAAAGAATAGCCATCGGGATTGAATGCACGCAGCCAAACCATATCTTCCGGAGTTTCACTTTCATGATTCCCGATGACTGGATACCAGATGTAGTCACTTCCAATGTATTGCTGAATGGTCCAGTATACATCCCACGGTGGATCAATATCTCCCGGACTGATCATGAATGCCCCTCTCCCAACGGAATGAATCGCCTCGCAGGCTCCCCGATAATAAAGAGACGTGTCATAATGTCCCGGACCGGAAAAGTTGCGCTGGTCACATGTCACGGTGAATGTAAAATCCACATCCGCCTGTACAAAACTAAACGGAAAGAACCAGATGATCCCCAGAATCGTTCCCAGATTGATGTTCATTTGTTGATGTATCATTTTCATTTTATAGAATCCCTCACTGTTGAATCACCATTTGCGCTGTGTCAAAACTAATCGGTTTGCCATTTAGAAGGACGGTATTACTTCTGAACATTGATACAAGGTTGTTCACTTTCATCTGGCATCATGTCTTTAACGCCTCCCAATCATTCCCACGATTCTGAATTCGCTACTGGAACTCTCTCGAATGATTCTACAGCATCTTATTTTGTGTTGTTACTCGATGATGATGATTGAAATCGATGGAATGCTTCCTGCTGTACGGTGTCGCGCTGCATGCCCTGCATCCGCTTCAACTCCTTCAAAACAGATTGATTCGAGGCCCGGCGCATGGCTTCTTCGGGTGTTATGAGACCTGCTTCGCACAGTTCCTTCAAACGCTGATCCATCGTCATCATGCCATCTGCCCGTCCTGTTTCCAGAATCGTGTGCGTCTGGTGTGTTTTGCCTTCCCGGATATGATTGGCAACCGCCGCATTTTTTATCAGGATTTCTGTAGCCAGAACCCGTCCTTTTCCATCTGCACGCGGGACCAGTTGCTGAGCGATCACGGCCAGAAGTGAAAATGACAACTGGATCCGGATCTGATCATGATGATGGGGAGGGAACACATCGATGATTCGATCGATGGATTGTATGGCATCGTTTGTATGCAATGTCGCGATTACCAGATGCCCGGTCTCTGCGGCTGTCAATGCGGCTGCGATTGTTTCCAGATCCCGCATCTCTCCGACGAGAATGACATCCGGTGTTTCCCGAAGCACATACTTCAGCGCATTGGCGAACGAGAGTGTGTCGGCATAAACCTCCCGCTGATCGACAATACTGGCTTTATTGTCATGAACAAATTCAATGGGGTCTTCCACGGTCACGATGTGACAACGCCGAGTCCGGTTGATCAGATCGATCATGCTCGCCATGGTCGTTGTCTTTCCGGATCCGGTGGGTCCGGTCATGAGGATCAGTCCATTCGTTTTCAAAGACAATGTTCTGATGATTGTCGGTAATCCCAATTCCTCCATGGACGGAATCACCCGAGGGATCAGCCGGAATGCGCCGGCAACCGTACCTTTCTGAAAGTACAGATTTGCACGAAATCGCAGATTACCGGTCACGCTCAAAGAGAAATCCAGTTCCCGTTTCCGTTCGAACATCTCCTGCTGTGTCTCATTCAATAAACTCCAGATGAGACGTTTGGTGTTTTCTGGAGTAAACCGGCTTTTCATGATCGGATACAGCTCGCCATCAACGCGGACGATGGGTGGCGAATTCGAGGTGATCAGCAAATCACTGGCACCGACCTCCGCGGAGTATTCGAACAGGGTTTTCATATTGAGTTTATCATTTCCGCTGAGTTGCTTGATGCGATCCGGGGTCTGCTCGTTCACCACGACGATTCCTCCTTGTGGTCACATAATTCTGTTCTTAGATCAATGGAGTCAATACCCGTAAACATACCTTCCATATTCAATCGGAATTCATCGGGATTTGGAGCAATCTGTACCGCAATTCGTGGATCCAGCCACCCTTCCCGGCACAGCCTCACCAATGACTGATTGAATGTACACATCCCAAAGTCGTTACTTCGTTTCATGATATCGTAAAGCTCTGCGGAGTGTCCTTCCAGGAGAATTCTGCGAATGGTCGGGGTTCCGCGGAGTATTTCCACGGCAGGGATCCGGCCTGTGCCGCCCAGGCGTGGGAGCAACCGCATCGACACAATTCCCACCAGTGTGTTCGCGAGATCAGCCCGAGCCTGCTGCTGAGCTTCCGGAGGAAAATAAGACAAAATCCGATCGATCGACTGAACCACATTCGTGGTATGCAATGTGCTCAGAATCAGATGCCCGGTCAACGCAGCAGACAAAGCGGTCTGTACCGTATCCTGATCCCGCATCTCCCCGATCATGATGATATCGGGATTTTGCCGGACTACATGACGGAGTGCGACAGCAAAGGAACGGGTATCATATCCGACCACCCGCTGATGAACTAACGACTGGATCTCTTCATGCACAAACTCGATGGGATCTTCGATGGTGACAATATGGGCATTCCGGGTCGCGTTCAGATGATGGACCAGAGCTGCCAGTGTTGTACTTTTACCGCATCCTGTGGGACCGACAACAAGTAATAAGCCACTCGGGGCATCGACCAGTTCCAGGACAGCATGCGGAAGATGCAACGGTGTAAAATCGACCGCTCCCAAAGGAATCAACCGCGCCACCAATCCGATCGAACCACCATGCAGGAAAACGTTGATCCGGAACCTCGCATTTCCCGGTACAGTATATGCCACATCGAGATCCCCTTCTGATTGGAATCGCTGAAGTGCGATTGGTGTCAGTATCTGTTTGAGTGTTTCCTTCAGCGCATTTTCTGTTGGTGGCGTGAGTGATGTCCGCTCAATACGACCATCGATCCGATAGGCAGGGAATTTACCCGCCCGGAGAAACAGATCCGAGGCACGCAGTGATTTCATATGAAGCAGATATTCATGAAGCATATTCAGGGAGTTGTTCATACTCTTACCTAAAGTTATACAAAGCCATACACTCGCCATTGAATGATGACCTTTCTAATCCTAGTATATCAGTTTCAGTGCCAAAAGAAATTCATTGACTCCAATTGTTCCGGAATTGACATCATCGTCTATGACCGATAATCTCGCCGTCGTCATCAGATCAGATGGGATCTATCTGATTAAAGGAGAGAAAAAAATGAATGATATACTGGATAAATTGACCCAAAAAGGCAGGGCATATTTCAATAAATTGACCAAACAGGAAATGCTGCCTGTAATACGGGATCGAGAGATTCTTTTTTTATACGATGACCCGGATCGGGAGATCAAATCCGTCCGTCTGGTACACCATGTATCGACACTCGATCGAGCTCCCAAATTTCAGCGAACCCATAAGAACGGCCCCTTTGCGCTTCATCTCGTTTTACCGAAGCGTGCCCGGATGGAATACACATTTGGGATCACCTACGTTACTGGCGCTCCAGAAATTCGGACAGATCCCCACAATCCAAAAGTCGCATGGTGTCCCTTTGGTCCGACGAGCGTGGCATTGACCGAGCAATATGAAGTTCCCCAATGGCTGACGCCGATAAACGATATCCCCAGGGGATCCGTCGAAACACACCAGATGGACAGTACAGCGCTGGGTGATAAACGCACATTCCTTGTATATACTCCAGCAAACGAACCGAACCGGAAGAAATATCCTGTGTTATTGGTCATGGATGGTCCGGATTACATCAACTATTCATCGATCATTCAGGCATTCGATCATCTGATTGGAACCGGCCGGATGACTCCCGTGATCGCCATCCTTTCCAAACCTGAAAATCGCAACGAAGAATACAGTTGCACCATGGCTCATCCTCAGTTTCTCATGGAGGAGCTATTGCCCTGGGTTCATAAGAACTATCCGGTGAGTGATTCCCGGCAGGATACCTGCATCATGGGTTCCTCCTTCGGCGCGATCACATCGGTATATACTGCATTCAAATATCCGCACCTGATCGGAAAATTATTCATCCAATCCGGTTCTTTCCGGTTTCAGGACATCGTCCGGGCTTCCGGACCTTTCTCACCACTGGACGAATTCGATCGGATAACCTATTTTCTGGAGAGCGAATTTTTTCCGGATGGTCCTGGTCAGAAAATGAAAATATTCCACTCTTGCGGAACATTCGAGACGATCTTGTCTTATAATCGTCAGTTTGCTTCAGAAATGCGCCGGCTCCGGCATCAGGTGGAGTATACTGAAAGCAATGACGGACATAACTGGGTGTCATGGCGTGATCATTTTGAACAAGGTTTTTCATACTTGTTCCCTCCCGCAAAAAGCCAGAAAAAAATTGTTTCTTTTGATACAGAACCTAAAGTAAAATATCCGACGTAAATCTTTCTGAATCGGCAAGTGCCAGAAACAGATCACATCAAACAACCATCGCCTGATCAGGTTCGAGGGAACATTATGAGTAATATCAGAACAAAGAAAATTTCGATCATGGCTTCTCATGATTGGACACTCCGCAGGACATTGACTGAGTTTATTGACTTCATCAATCCTGTTTTCAAATGGAACGGCCATGACTACCAGATACAACTGGATCGGGTCATTGCCCGTCCAATCCAGGCCGGAAGCGATGTCGCTCAAGGGATCGATCTGATCGTCGATCGGACGACCCACTGGAATCCCTATTACAAATACTGGGGACATCAAGCCATCAATTCGCTCGCTCGTATCATCAATCATACCTTTACATTTTCAGTGTATGACAAACATGCGACCTATGATCTGATGGCTCGATTCATCCATCCCAGCGACCGCTTCCCCAAAACCGTGCTAATCCCTCAGTTCAATCCATGGACACCCGATCAGGTCAAAGACTATTGGTGGAAACGGGAACAGGAGCTGATCATTCAGAATACCCGGTATGGGTTCGATGAGAAACGCCGGCAGACTGACTGGCAAAAGGTGCGTCACGACCTTCAGCACGAACAACGATTCTATCGGCGCTCACAGATCGTCCGGGAACAATTTTACTATTCCGGAGAATATCTGAAGGAAGTTGTCGCGGATGTTTTTGAGAATAAATTTCCGTTATATCTGAAAAAAGCGTTTGGCGGGGGCGGATCCAAAGTCTTCAAAATCCATGATCTCGACGAATTATATGAAAAATATGATCAGACCGGTGATGAGTCCTATCACATTCAGGAAGGCATCGATCCGTATGATTTCTTCTACCGTGCCATGGGGATCGGACCGATTGTTTTCCCCATGCGATTCCAGCCTGATGAACCCCACTTCAAACACTACAGTGAAGAAAAAGTGGTCATGGATCGGGAGATGTTCCAGCGGCTGGAAACCTATGTTCTGTTTATCAATGCATATCATCGCTGGACCTATAACTCATTTGAAAGCCTTCTCAAAGACGGAAAGCTCCATCCCATCGATTTCGCCAATGCCTGCCCGGACAGTCAATTCCTGTCGCTCCACGTTCACTTCCCCTTACTCGTATGCAATCTGCTGAAATGGCTGGCGTTCTGCGCCGTAACCGAAAAAGATATGCGGATCGACATGGAAATGACCAAGTGCCTGAAGATTCTGAACAATCCGGATATCCCACAGGAAGAGAAATACGGTTTTGCCAGGAAATATGCAGAAGACTATTTCGAGATCGAAAAATTTCAGGAATTCTGTGCGCTGAACTGCGGTCATTATGAAGAACAGATGATCCATTACTATGATCGCCATTTTGACGAGATCATCCGATATTCACTGGAGTTCAGCGATTTTCCGCCCAATGAATATGACAAGTTCTATGCTCACTATAAACATCTGATGGAAAACATCTGGAGACCCAATGCGGCATTTTACCTTCAGCCGCAGCAATTTATCGAATAAACAACACTTTCAACCTGGAGGATCATATACCATGAGCGCATACTTCAAATTGATCACTCTGCTGTTGATAATCGTATCGACAGTGGGAACTACTTTCGGAGCGGATGTGGATCATGCATTTCGCTGCGGAACAGCGGAAGTGAATGAACTCTATCCTGCAAAGGTCGATTGGGAGGCATTACGGGAGGCTCATCGAGCACTGCCCGATCAGCGAACCGATTACAATGTGGGCGATACCCACGTATTCTGGGCATGGGACCTGACCCAGATGCCCCCTGTTGATGCCGAAACACCCGCAACCTGCCGTGCCAAAGGCACTTACTGCTTCATCTGGGTCGCAGACGACCAATGGGGAACGACCGTCGATCAGACGAAAGTGGATCAGGTGCTGGCTGCATGGGAACAGCAATCCCCGGAAGGCTCGGTCGATCCTGCAAAGGGAATCTATCAAATTGCCGCGGATACGTTCGGCACACCTCCCGATGAGCTGGACAACAACATCCGGATTCATATCCTGTTCTATGATATCGGCTCCTTTTCCGGGAGTTCATTTGACGGCTATTTCAATGCCTATAATCAGATGACCGACGAAGAAGCTCAATCTCAGGGATATCGATCCAATGAATGTGAGATGATCTATCTGGACTGCGATCCCTCAGATCCCGGATCACCGTATATGCTGGGTGTGTTAGCTCATGAGTTTCAGCATCTCATTCACTGGGGCGCTGATCCCGACGAAGAAACCTGGGTGAACGAAGCCTGTTCTCAGCTCAACTGGTATCTCTGCGGGTATGGCACGGACGGCGCTGAAACCGCATTTGCCAATAACCCAAACGATGATCTGACGGAATGGGGATCAACATCCAAAGATTATGGTCAGGTGTTCCTGTTTGGTCTGTATCTGTATCAAAAGTACAGCGGAGCCGATGGAATCCGAGCCTGTGTCGCACAGACGGCCAATGGATTTGAGGGATTGAAAGCCGGGTATACTTCTCTCGGATGGCACTGGGATGAGAAAGACGTTTTCACGGACTGGGCTCTGGCCAATTTCATCAATGATCCGAGCATCAACAATGGCCGATATTCATACGATCACATCACGCTTCCCGCCTTCAAGATCTCTCAGACGATCGACAGATACCCGACCGGTGAAATTTATAACTCCACCCTTCGCTGGACCGGTACCTGTTATCGCTGGATCAATGGTACATCCCAATTGAACATGAATCTCGGTTCTGCGGGAGATCTCCGGGGTTTCATGGTTTACTCCAATACCACGGACAAACATTTTATTCCCCGGGATCCGGCATTCCATGGCATTCAGGTTGCCAATTTTGGAGCGGAAGGTGCGCAGGTCGACCTGATCGTCGTCAACCGGAACTCCACCAACTCACCCACTAATTTTGAGTTCTGCGCCACCGATGCCGTGGCCGATGATTCCAGTCCCCCTTACATCATGGCATACTCACCATTTGGCATCCAGGTTTCTGAATCAACCGGCACCCTTCTCATGAATGACGAACTGACTGATATCGATCCCGCTTCATTGACCATCAAACTCAATGAGCTTTCCGTTGTGCCAACTGTCACATCGCTCGGGAACCGGATGATCCAGATCGATTTTCTGATTGGCGCTCTTCCGCCCGAGACTGAAATTCACGTTGAAGTCAACGCGTCGGATGTCACCGGAAATGTCATGTCCCCGCACCACTACTGGTTCAGAACCTCGGATCGTACACCAATGACTCTGGGTGTACGGCTGGAGATGCCGGCGAACACGTTCAGTGCCGGCGATCCGTGCTACCTCAAAGCCATGGTGGATAATCCCGGAGCTCCGATGACGCAGGTACCGCTCTTTGTATTATTGAATGTATTCGGTGAGTTCTACAGCGCTCCCGGTTGGGAGAACATCAAAGAGGATGTGAGCTGGTATACGCTGGATATTCAGACAGGAACAACGACTCAGGATGTTCTTCCCACTTTTGAATGGCCGGATGTCGCGGGACCCGTTTCCGGACTGGAGTTTTACAGCGCCATTACCGATACCGCTTTCACCCAGATTCTCGGAACCATGGCAACATGGCCATTCGGCTGGAAATGATCACTCTCACCGACCGGATTGAATATGGAAGGGAAAGACGTTTCGTATAAGTCCTGAAACGCAACTCCCGCTGTCATCGGCAGATGATGCCTCCTGATGGCGGGAGTTTTTTTATCGAACGATGAAGACAGGAACAAACTCCCGCATTCAGAAACAACCCAAACGGGTCAGACAAGCAGCACCCGGCTCTCCCATCAATACGGAATCCGGACCTGGTACAGCCAAGGATCCCATCACCACTCGAGTTCTGGTGCTAATCGGAATCGCTGCTCTGACGATCGTGGTACACTGGCCTGTTTTGTATACTCACGCGCTGTCCATTGATGACAGTGATTTTTTCCGCGAAGAAAATGCATTGGTGCAAAATCCTTCCGCGATATCGGTTCTGACGGTGATCCGTGAAGTTCTCAATCCATCTGCTGTGACCGGATATTATCAGCCATTGACATTGATATCTCTGATGATGGATTTTGTCACGGGCGGAAGCGAGTCGCATCTTTTACCATTTCATCGGACGAATCTCCTGCTGCATGTCTGCAATACACTGCTCATCGCTATTCTGCTCCATCAGATATTTCAAAACACTGTCATTGCCAGTTGCGTCAGCCTGATTTTCAGTCTGCATCCGATCACCGTGGAACCGATTGCGTGGGTATCGGATCGGAAGACACTTCTTGCGGCCTTTTTCGGTCTCCTCTGCCTGAATCTTTATGCTCGATTTATCCGCAACTCCAATAAGATAACATATTGGGGTTCCTGGCTTGCATTTTTAGCTGCATTGATGTCGAAGCCGACCGTACTGCCATTACCCATCGGTCTGGTCATTTTAGATCGATGGCCGTTTCACCGGAAGACAACGATTCACGGGAAGATTCCCTTTTTCATTTTGTCCGCTCTCTTTACCATCATTACGATCATCTCCAATCACCGGCGCAGCCTGACAAGCGCAATCGGAACCGGGTTTGATCCAATTCATGCCCCCATGGTCATCAGTTATCTGATCATGCATTACTTTCAGAAGATTCTGTGGCCGGTCAATCTGTCTTCGATTTCACCTTACCCTTCCCTGGTGACCATCCTGAATCCAATCATTCTTGGGAGTATGATTGGAACGATTATCCTGTTCGGATTGATCGCATTTTCATTCCGAACCACCCGTCCGATCGCCAACGGCTTCTTATTTTATCTCGTGATGATGGCTCCAATGCTCGGGATATTCAAATATGCCGCATGGGACTCCGCATGGGACAAATATCTGTATTTTCCGATAATCGGGCTCCTCCTGATACTGGCCTGGATATTCCAATGGAGTTGGCGTGCAGGGGCTCAACGGCCGGTGATACTCATGGGGTTGACCGGTTGCATCGGACTGATTTATGCCATGGAGATTACCAGCGTCCGGGAGTATTACGCCAAATGGAAAGATACCCGGACTCTTGCAGAATACATGATCTCTCAGGCTCCGGATTATGCCCCGGTTCAGAATTTCATGGGTTCAGTCCTGATGGATTCGGGTCATGTCGAATCTGCCATTATCCATTTCAAGCAGGCGACCACGTTGGATCCGAATCTTGCGGATATCCATTATAATCTGGGAGTGGCGTATCAGCAGCAGGGGCAGTTCCCCGAAGCAGTCGATGCGTACCGGCAAGCACTGACGATTCAGCCGATCTATATCAATGCCATGAACAATGCCGGAGCATGTCTTGTCGAGATGGGACAGATAACCGACGCCATTTCGTATCTGAATCGCGTTGTTCAGATGAATCCCCGGAATTCGACTGGCTATTTTAATCTGGGACGTGCCTGGCAGGCTGCGGGTGATGCCCGGAAAGCCATCGAGCAGTATCAGAAAGCCATCGAAATCAAACCCGATCATGTTCCGGCTCGAAACAATATCGCCATAGTTACCGTCTCGATGGGTGACTATGCGGGTGCATTTACTCAATTACACGAAATATTGCGGTTACAGCCGGAAAATATTGATGCGCACAATAACATTGCATGGTTTCTATTAACTGGGCCGGATCGGAAACCGGAAGACATCGATGAAGCGATCAACCATGCCCAGACAGCGTATCAATTGACAAAGGGTCAATCATTATCGGTTCTGGATACACTCGGGGAAGCCTATACCGCTCAGGGAGAACCCGAGCGAGCAATTCGCATTTTTCAGGAAGCACTGGAATTAGCTCGTAAAACGGGAGATCAGGCGTCCATTCAGCATTTTGAGACGCGGATAACCGGGCGCTGAGAAATGCGGCGTGCGATCACCCATAATCATTTTTCCGACTGGATCTTGTCAGAGTTCATTGTCACAGTATCAGAGCACTTTGGCACGTGTGTCAGATTTCATTGTCACAGTGTCAGAGCACTCTGGCACGCATGTCAGAGCCCATTGTCACAGTGTCAGAGCACTTTGGCACGTGTGTCAGAGTTCATTGTCACGATGTCAGAGCACT
>CAZELM010000061.1:0-23331 GCA_964512995.1 uncultured bacterium | reverse complement strand
GAGACGGGAGCACAGGGTATTCAAGGAATTCCCGGACCGACCGGTCCGATGGGTCCGCAGGGAGTCCGTGGCGAAACGGGTCCGCAAGGGTCTCCGGGAGTAACGGGAGAGACGGGAGCACAGGGTATTCAGGGGATTCCCGGACCGACCGGTCCGATGGGTCCACAGGGAGTCCGTGGCGAAACCGGTCCGCAAGGAATTCAAGGGATTCCGGGTGAACTTGGCGCTACCGGTCCTGCCGGACCACAAGGACCAACCGGACCCGTCGCAGGTGACAGCCATCAGATCATCTACAACCTGGATGGCAACGCAGCCGGTGCTAATGTATATTATGACAATGTCTCCGGCGCACTGGGTGTCGGCACAAATACTCCCCAATCGGCGTTTCATGTCAATGGCGGCATGCAGATGGCTGATGATCCGGCGGATTGCACACCCGCCAAAGCCGGGACACTTCGCTGGCACAACAGTCAGGTGGAAGTGTGCAATGGCACCATGTGGACACCAATTTATACGCCGCCCTATGGAACGGAATTGAATCCCGGAATATCATGTCTGGATTTATTGTCTTCCGGAGAAACCGAAGATGGCATTTATTGGATCGATCCCGCAGGTACCGGAGCTTTCCGGGTGTATTGTGACATGACCACCAGCGGGGGAGGCTGGACGATCGTTACCGCTCAATCTGGCAGTACCGGCCAGGCGCGACTCTGTGATAATACGGAATCGTTTGGAAGCGCGATTACGTTTCAGGCGTATAATCTGAGCTTGGACAAGAAGGAATACATCAGCGCTGTGTCCACAGAATCTCTGATCAAACGAAGCAACGGACTATGGATTCGGGCGAATCACGCACTGTTTGATAATGATCTGGTAGGCGCGGGGAACCAGCATAAGCATTGGTCTGTCACCATCACTGCACGGAACGGTTCTGCAGCATTTGGATATATGGGATACAGCAATTTTAACACGAGCGGCGGGGGAGACTATGGAATCTGTATCTCAGCCGGATTTGATCATCACTCCACAAATTACTACCATCTCAACAGCAGTTGCCAGAATCAGTACTTCTACAATTACGGTACCACTTATAACGTCAACACTGCTTTGGGGGATTGGGCTGTGACACATTCATGCAATTCCAATGGGACGGAATTGGGCGGATGGTTCGCAGCCATGCGATGAAGTGAATCGTTGACATCGTAATCAATAAATGCCTGTAATGTTCCTTCTTTTGTAGTGAGTTGCAGGCATTTTTTTAATGAGAGGATCAACCACCTCCGATAGCCAGATGCAGATAGAGTGCATCTCCGTCATGAAGCCGCTCTGACAATGATACGACTTTTTCATTGACCATCGGGATAATCATCTTCCAGTGTTGAGGCTGAATCTGGCATATGGAGAGGAATTCCGAGATCGTGATTCCGTCGGGAAGTTCAACATCACTGTCATTTTTATATCCGATGATCTGGAGGTATCCGACATATGTTAAGCGAATGATCATAATTCGATGCTCCTCTGCATACACTCATATCCTAACCCGGAAGTGCATTGGGGTGACACATTCAGATTTCAGGCAAGAGCGTTGAAAAGACGGTTTCATCATGGAATCGGACGTTTTAAAATGTATAATAGCACATGCATCATACGCACCAGTGTTCAATATGAAACAAGTGAAAGAAGAATACAATGCGGTTCGTTTCAAAATGTCGCTTAGGAAATGAAAAAACAGGAGGTAATTGTCTGTGAACAAGTCTGTCCCATCTGAAAACGAAGAAAATGATCAGTATGCGGATGAGTCCAGGATGAGATCTCCATCACCGGTTATTTTAAGCTCAGATCCAGATTATCCCCCTCACTCGATAAATAGAACTCCCAATGAAACTCCCCAGGAGTCAACCTTCCGGAAATCCAACAATATCCACACATCCCGGAAATATTCCGCAACCCGATTTATTATTGGATTAAATATTATTGTATTCGCTCTGATGGCGCTCTCCGGAGTGGACATCATGGCTCCGTCGATCGAAAACCTGGTGAACTGGGGAGCGAATATCCGAATGTTAACGCAGTTTCAGACCTGGCGTTTGATCACATCCGCATTTATTCACATCGGTATTTTCCACATCTTGATGAATATGTACGCGCTTGCATTTATCGGAAACCTGATCGAACCGTTATTGGGCCGGTACCGGTTTTCGGTTGCCTATCTGGGTACGGCCATCATGGCGAGTTCCGTGAGCACGTACTGGCACGAGAATGTCGTCAGCGCGGGTGCTTCCGGAGCGATTTTCGGTATGTTGGGATTGTGTCTGGCCCTTCTTTCCACCAACTTGATCAATCCGATGATCCGGACGAGTTTACGAAAAAGCATCGGGAAACTGGTATTATACAATCTGATTATTGGACTGATGCCGGGGATAGACAATGCTGCGCATGTGGGAGGCCTGATCTCTGGATTCATCTTTGGTCTCCTTTACGTTCCGAGTATTCGAAGACCATCCAATGCATACCTCCGGCACACGATCGTAATCGTCATCATTATTCTTGTCGTTATGGCTATTCCGTTTTTTTTATATTCGACGTGAACGGCATCGGCAGAATTTAACGAATCCGCCACAGGATTTGTGATTAAAATCAAAACATTCACCCGGATGATTGATTCCGGATATGCCGGTCTCTCCATCCAATCTCAACTTTTAGATGAATCTGATGGGAGTCTCATCAATCAATCGCTTTCAGTATCCTGCTTTTTTTTATTGAACGTTTACTTTTCTGTCTTCACCCATATAATCTCTCCTCAAGGATGTTCGTTCCTGATAATATTGAGTCGCACATTCCAAGATAGATCTGAAGGAGGTTAGATTAGCATGAGTGATTTTGAAAACATTCTCCGTCCGATTGAGAACCGTTATCCACCATTCCCTGCCAAATACGTTACATTGGCGAATGGGCAGCCGATGGTGATTCGTCAGGTCTCTCGGGAAGAAATTCCTGATTTGTTGAAGTATGTGGCACCATTGATCAATGTTGAACGGGATTACTATGACCTGGTCGCTGCCCGAGTGTATGCGGAACTGTTATCCTATTCATCCTATCGGGTTCAGGATGAATATGTAATGGTTGCGTTGATCGAAGGGGAGCTGGCTGCCATTGTCAATGGACGCATGGTCAATCCCGATGTGGGGATGTCCTACCATACGCTGGCGCTTCGTCGAGGTCTTCGAATCGGCGCTCACGCGTTCGCTGCAAAAATGGAGTATCACATAGACATTTGTAAGCAGAAAGAGGTCTTGATTGTTGCAGAATCGCCGATCGGATTCCGCCGTTGGATGATTGAATATAAGCTGGAAAAGCGATTTGAATTACCGCATGAGTTGGGAGGTGTTCCGAGCTGGGCATTGACCAAAGCACTGTTTGATCAGGCTCGTGGCAGTCTGATCGTCGGGAGACGGCCTGTTCCGGATCAATTGATGTCACAGGCCATGGGCAAAATTTTACCACCTTCCGATCCTCCCAGACCACCCGTTGACTTGTTGGCAGCCACCCGATCCAAAAATGATGGTACCGGTACAGCGTTGATGCTTCAGTATTGGAAGCAGGAAAAGGAGTCCAGCCATGCGTGATGTATATGCAGTTGGTATAGGTATTACGAGTTTTACCCGTTTGGAATATCCATTAGTTGAAATTGCCGCATATCCAGGCATGATGGCGCTCAAAGACTGCGGTCTGGATCGGATCGATCATTTATATGTCGCCAATATGGGAGCCGGCCGGATCAACAACCAGACGGGACTGGCCAGCGCGGTTGTGGATAATCTGAGCCTGACACCCGCTGGAGCAGAGCTGATCGAGAATGGACCCGCCTCCGGTGCATCGGCGATCAAACAGGGATACATGGCTGTTGCCTCCGGCATGCACGATGTAGTTCTGGTGACGGGTGCAGAACGGATGCGGGAAGTGAATAATCTGCAGGCCACCGATTTTGTGGCGACTCTGACACATCCCATCGCGGAATACATCTATGGCGTCACTTTGCCTTCTCTGGCCGGAATGTTCACACGACTGTATATGGACAAATATAAAGTCACATCTCGCCATCTGGCCATGGTCGCAGTCAAAAATCATGCCCATGCCATGGACAACTTCTACGCACATCTCCATCAGCCGATCACACTTGAAGGCATTCTCGATTCACCCGAAGCCATGACCAATAATCCGATGGTCGCTGATCCACTCCGGTTTTTTGATTGCTGCCCGGTTTCTGATGGCGCGGCTTGTGTCATACTGGCAACAGCCGATATCGCAAAGAAATTGAAAAAGCCGCTCATACGATTGGCTGGTATCGGGCAGGCAACCGATACCCACGCGGTTCATGACCGTGAAGATCCCACGGAACTGCCCGCAGTTCGGATGGCTGCAGATAAAGCATTCAAAATGGCGGGTGTTACCCCTGCCGATGTCAATGTTGCCGAACTTCATGATGCCTTCACGATTCTCGAGATCGTCGAAAGCGAAGAGGTCGGATTTTTCAAGAAGGGAGAGGGCCATCTGGCTTTGAAAGAAGGCGCTACCAAGCTCGGTGGTCCACTGCCGATCAATCCCTCCGGTGGCTTGAAAGCCAAAGGACATCCCGTTGGTGCGACTGGCGTCGGACAAGCCCATGAGATCATCCTGCAGCTCCGTCATGAAGCCGGGAAACGGCAGGTCAAGAAGGCAAAGGTTGGTTTTACATGCAATTTTGGTGGTTTCGGCAATAATGTCGTATGTCTGGTCTTTATCCGGGAGGAGTAGCTCATGGAAATGAACATTCTCGCATATCGTTGTAAAAAGTGCCAACATCTGCAGTACCCGTACCGGACATTGTGCCGGAAATGCGGACATAATGAATTTACTGCGGAGCCGCTCCCCAAGACCGGAACATTATTGACATTCACCCATCTCCATACCCTTCCATCGGATTTTCAGGTGGCTCATATCAGCCTGGGTATCGTGGAACTGGAAAACGGCACCCGGATCACCGGGCAACTGCAGATCAAAAATCCGAAGATCGGGATGAAAGTCAAAGGATCGGTTGGAGTGGTTCGTCAGGATGAATTCCATAAGAATTATGGGATGATTTTCACGGAATACTGATTCGGTATAGGAGATGTTTCAAACCTGATGTATCAATGTTCTGAACATCTGAACCAGGGCAAATGAACCCACCATTCCCGAAACATCCGATCGCTTCAACAACCTCTGAATGGCGGGAAGGATATATTCAACCTTCTTTACCCTCTCCCGGATCACTGTCCGGGAGAGGGTCACCGTCCCGTTCCGACACGGACCAATCCATCATCATGGTTGGCGGAGTGAGGAATACATACCAATCCAATCGTTCCGCGTATGTGAAAGCGATTCGCTGGAGGTCAACCGGAATGCCGTTTTGAGCTGCGGACGTTAGAAAATCCCCTCGAACTTCCGATCTCGAGGTTCATTCCGTTGAAAGCAATCATCTCTGAAAGAGGGATGGCACGCAGAATCAAGGTAATTGAAAAGGAATCGGCGATTCGAAAATATGATTCTGCGTGACGTGTTGTGTATTCTGAGTGTTGGTAAAACCAACTCAACCGAGCAGTTTCTTTTCCGGGTGTCCCAGAGTTTCCAGGATAATACTTTCTGCCGTGATCGGCAGGGACGTGATGCGGATACCCAGCGCATCTTCCACGGCATTGGAAACCAGTGGAGCAGCCGGGATCATCGTGTGCTCACCCACACCACGCGCACCAAAAGGACCATCCGGCTGGGGTGATTCAACAATGATCGGAATGATCAGATCGGGAATGTCCGTTGCCCGTGGGATTTTGTAATCCCGGAAGTTTGGATTCAAAAGTTTGCCATGGACATTGAATCGCATATCTTCATAAAGCACCGTGGCCAGTCCCTGAAGCAGCCCTCCGGTGATCTGACCGTTGATCAGATCAGGATTGAGCGCTTGACCGGCATCGACCGCTTCAGCAGCCTTTAACACGCGCATCCGTCCGGTTTGTTTATCGATCTCGAGCATGATGGCAGCCGCACCAACCGTATAATGCACGTTTGGATGACCGCCCTGGCTGGTCTCCGGATCACTGATAGCCGATGAAAACTCCGGCATGAACATGCCGCGTCCCAGAATCGGACCGCCGATAAATGAGCCATGTTCCGTGGCAATCCCATTGATCACAAATCGTTTCAACGAAAGTGCAAATGCCGGATTCGTGCGGCATTTTACCTGCTCGTTCTCAAGATACAATGAATCGATCTCAAGATGATAAGCGCGATGAACCGTCTCGAAAATCTGCGTCCGGGCATCGATCGCGGCGCGCTTTACCGCATTGCCACATCCCCAGGTGATGTGGGATGCGACCGTTTGCCACTCATAGGGGTTGCGGTCAGTGTCCGGTGTCTCCACCCGAATTTTTTCCGGTGGGACCGATAAGATCTCGGCTGCAATCTGAGCCATCACGGTCAGATACCCCTGTCCGATTTCCATGCCCGAGACCAGGATATTCAGACTGCCATCCTCGTTGAATTTGAGAAATGCAGACGAGGCAGCATTCGGCGGCATGGCTGGCGCTTTCCAGAACAGAGAAAATCCTTTCCCAATCACTTTGTTCGGATCTATGGTCACCGGTTTCTGATCCCATTGGATCGCCTTTTCGACTTTATCGATGGCCTCGAGTAACCCACTGGGATTCATCTCCGCCCCATAGGCCAATGTGTCACCCTGCCGGATCGCATTTTTTCGCCGGATTTCGATCGGGTCCATGTGGATCAAGTTCGCAAGGCGAGTGATATGCGACTCCAATCCAAAATGAAATTCTGAATATCCGAAACCCCGATAAGGACCGCCGGGCGGGAGATTGGTGTAGATGCAGATCGAATCGATGCTAACATTCGGGATTCGATAGGGTCCGGTGGCAGACAAACCAACGGCATTGACTACATTGGCGCCATATTCTGCATATGCGCCAGCATCCCAGAACAACTCATGTTTCAAGGCCGTAATCGTTCCGTCCTTCGTCAGACCCATTTTCAATTTTGCTACAACGCCCTGCCGCTGATAGGTGTTGTAAAATTCCTGTTCGCGGGAGAAACGCATCTTGACCGGTGCGCCTTTCACTTTTGTCGCCAATGCCGCGACAATTATTTCCATGGTTACCCCGGCTTTTCCGCCGAATCCTCCCCCGACATAGGGAGTAATCACCCGGATGTCTTTATGAGATAACCCCAGAGGCGCTAATGTTTCCGCGAAAATATTCCGTTGCGTGTGGGGGGATTGGGAGGCGGTCCAGACGGTCAGCCGGCCCGCATGATCAAACCTTCCAACAGCGGCATGTGTTTCGATGGCGCAGTGGGCATATCGGGGAACGTGATAGACATCTTCCAGTGTGATATCCGCTTCGGCAAATCCCTGGTCGATATCACCTTTTCGGGTTTTCCGGAAATGGGTGATGTTGGTTCCGGGTCTGGGGAAAAACCATGGAACATGCGGATAATCACCCAGTTCCGGGTGAATCAATTCCGCACCCCCGGCAATGGCACTCAGGGGATCGAGAATCTCCGGCAATGGTTCGTATTCAACCCGCACCGCTGCAGCACCACGTTTTGCGGCTGCCGGATTTTGGGCGATAACCGCCGCGACCTGCTCCCCCACAAACCGTACCCGGTCCAGAGCAAATATATATCGGTCTTTCATGTAAAGCCCGAACTTGAAAGGGAAATCGTTTCCGGTGACAACCATGACCACTCCCGGCACTTTTTCCGCTTCCGATGTATCGATGTGTCTGATCAATGCGTGTGCGTAAGGACTCTCAACCAGTTCAGCATGGAGCAGATTGGGACCGAATTCGAGATCGTCGACAAATTGAGCGGCTCCCGTCACCTTTTCCAATCCATCGATCCGGATGCTGGATTTCCCGATAAAATTGAAATCATTCATAATCTATCTCCAAAGGGGTTAGTGATCAGCGCTGAAGCGAGTGCTGCGCTGTCGCGTCCTGAATGAAAGGAACAGGCGTTGACCATCTTCGTGTTCTGTCTTCCATCAGTCTTTGCATTTTTTTCGTGCTCCTTCGTCCATGATCGCATCGATGATGGGTGTGTAACCGGTACACCGGCACAAGTTCCCTGAAATGGCTTCTTTGATTTCCTTTTCGCTGGGAGATGGATTGTTGCGGAGCAGTTCTGTGGCGGTTGTGATAATGCCGGGTGCACAGAATCCGCATTGAAACGCGTTATGTTTCAGTAAGGATTGCTGAAGTGGAGTCAACCCGTCACGGGTGATCCCTTCCAGGGTTTCCACATCCATACCATCCACTTCCACAGCCAATATCAGACAACTGCGAACACTGCGGCCATTCAGCAAGACCGTGCAACTCCCGCAATCTCCCTTGTCACATCCGATTTTGGGACTTTTGATTCCCATTTTTTCCCTGAGAACATCCAGAAGTACTTCATGAGATTGAACATCGACATGTCGCTTCTGCCCGTTCAAACGAAACATGATCGTTTTCTGCATAGTTTGAATCTCCTTTTATATCAAATCTGTGCCGTATGCGGGACCATTTCCGTGGAGCCGGCTGATTGCGGCTGTCAATGCGCGATCAAACATCACTTTCGCCATATGCATCCGATACTCCCGGGTGGCTCGAATGTCAGTAATGGGAAAGATTTCCTGTTCAATCAGGTTCAATGCCTGGGTCATGAGTGTCTCATCAGGGGTATTTCCATTCAGGAGAGCTTCGATCCGGGTCGCCCGGATTGGAACTGGTCCAACCGCAGAGAACGCCGCTCGCACCTTTGATCCGTCCAATGCCATGACGGCAACACCCACCTGACTGAGATCTTCTCCGCGATACCGGCCCAGTTTGATATAGCATCCGGCATGTGGTTCTGATGGAAGCGGGATGTGGATCCCCGTAATGATCTCCGATGGATCGATCGATGTCATCTTGGGAGATTTGAACCAGTCCGAGATGGGTATGTGACGATAACAAATCGCACCAGACTGGAGTCTGGCCGCTTCGACGTACGCGTCATAGATCAGCAACGATGCACCACTGTCGAGACACGGCACAGCAGAGCAGATATTACCCACCATCGTTGCGCGATTGCGGATGGCTCTGGATCCGTGTTTCCCCGTCGCTTCCATCAGGAGAGGGTATTTTTCTCGGACGAGGGGTGACTCGTGAATCTCAGTAATGGTGACATTAGCGCCAATGATCAGTGTTCCACCATGGAACTCCAATCGATTCAGTTCCTGGATACCTTTGATATCGATGAGCCATTCCGGAGTATCGAGATTTTCTTTGAGATTGAGAATGAGATCTGTCCCACCAGCCAGAATTCTGGCTCGATTCTGTAACCGTTCCTTATGATCCAGCGCATTCTGTAACGTCTGGACGTTGATATATTCAAATGGATGAGTGATTGGCATTTCCAGCGTCTCCTGTGGATCTATTCCGGTGGAGCCATGGCCACGATCCGGCACATGGATGATTCGAATTCGACGCCCCGGAGCGGAAAACAGCCGATCCAGACGCGTCTGTTTCGTATCTGATTGATGTCACCTCCGAGATTTTCAGCATGAACAATCCCTTTGGGGAATAATTTTAGATGCATAACCTGATAGTATGTTTCGGGCGGAAACATCTCATCCCAGGATTTGCCATACCGTTGGATCAGCTTCTTCTCAGCTTCCACGAACAGTCCGGGATGCCAGTTCCGGATGATGGTGTTCATGGGATGATCCGCACTCCCGCAATCCACACCGATCCATTTGAACTGCATATCCATCGCCCATTTATGAAAATCAGGATTGGGTCCCGGATGTTTGACAAAATATCGGACTTCGTCACACGCCGGCTGATCCCAGGCATACCGGTTATACCCCGTATTGATCACCAGGATGTCACCCTTATGAATATCCGCCTTGTTCATCAGCATCTCCGGAGAATACAGGTCATAATCGCCGACTTCATCTGAGATATCGACAACGACTCCCGGGCCGATCCATTCGAGGATGGGCACCTGACCGATCGAGCGGCCGCTTCCATGAAAATGGATTTCACCATCCATATGGGTGCCGACATGATGGCTCGTTGTTATGACCTGTCCATTGGCGCCCTGTCCCATGTGCGCTCCGGCAATCCGTTTGAAATACTGGACACTCAATGGAATGTAACTGGGCCATGGCGGGGAATGAATGCTTAAAACCTGTGTCAGATCGTATACTCTGAGATCATTCATGAATGATAAAAACTGTTCGGTTTCCATGTTTACCTCCTTGGAGCGGAAAAAGTTAATTATATCGTTCATTGACAAGAATTGTAAAGAAGAACGATCACCGGTATGATTGGGGAAGAACAGGGAATTGGGAAGCCAGATGGAGGAGAGCTTTTTTAAAGGGTTCCATCGGTGCTTTCAGTACCCCGGCACCCACCTGACCGATACCGGCATTCTTATGAGCGACGCCCGTGTCGATAAAGGGAGTGACGCCTTTTTCGACAACTTTGATGACATCGATTCCCGTCGGTGTGCCTCTGAAATTCAGATAGGGGATCTGATACGAATTGTTTTCCCCGGCTGAAATTTCATACATATCGAGCGTATAATTGACCGCGTCCTGAGTAGAGCCTCCAACGAATTGAACGATCGCGGGAGCCGAGGCAATTGCAAATCCTCCCAGTCCATTTGTTTCCGTGATGGCACTGTCACCGATATCCGGATTGGCATCGTTTTTAGTAAATCCGGGGAAGAATAAGGCATCGGGGATTGAAGCCGGACCCGTGAACCATGTATCTCCGGTCCCGGCCAACTGGATGCCAAAATCCGTGCCATTCCGGGTCATCGCAATGACAATGCTGCTTCCCGGAACATTTCGAGCCGCATCCAGTGTCGCTTTACAGGCTGGCATCGAGAGATTCAGGAAGAAATGGTCGTTCCCATGGATGAATTGTAATACTGAGATCGCGGTTTGACTATCCGGACTTGTCTCGACAATGGCGGGTGCAAGAACGCGGTAGAGCAGAGACGTGGCAGCACGATTCCGGTTATGAAGCTCATCTCCCATGTGAAGCGCCTGAGCGATCATCGTTTTCAGATCGATGCCCCCCAGCTTTTCGATAGCAGCCCGGAGTGTAGGATACAGAACAGAAGTCATCCATCGCATTTTCTGGATCACCGGTTCACCATACGCGCCGTACCGGAGCACTTTCCCAAGACCTTCATTGAGCGTGCAAAACGCTCGGTTTCCATACCGCTTGTTTTCGACGATGAATACTGGCATGGAAGATGAGACGATACCGGCCATAGGACCGACGGTCTGATGTTCATGGCAAGGGGAGTAGGCGATCTCTCCGGAGGATGCCAGTTTTTCCGCTTCTTCGCGAGTCGTCGCCCGGTTTTCGTAAATCAACGCTCCCACAACAGCGCCACGCATGGGTCCGCACATTCGCTCCCACGTGATCGGCGGTCCCGCATGCAGAATCAGATCGGGATTCATTCCGGGAATGACGTTTTGAGCGATATCCAGGCCGGTTAAGGCCGGTTTTCCGTTCAGGATAATCTCCAGAACAGAATCATTGGCTTTCTGTATATCTATCATATCGAACTCCTTCTGAATGATGTGTGATTTTGCTGGGTTGATTTCAGCACCGGTCGGGTGAGTCAATCATTCTGGGTCATGAATTGTTTCAGCCGGGTCAGCGCAGCCATGATCTCCGGATCGCCATCTCCCGGTGGACGCCAATCGACATGGATTACGTCTGCATCCATAGATTTCAGGTTTTCCATAAATGATAAAAGACCGATATTGATGATATGCAGTTTCTGATTGAATAATGGTTCATGGGTCATCATGCTATCCTTTCGATATGATATAAGCCGCAAAGTGGCTTGCTGCTGCATTACTGGGCATAATAATCATACCGGCTTCCTGAAGATCCGCGGTGAGCTGGTTTTTATTCTGTGGATCCATTGCAGTGCCGGTGATGGAGCCAACGACAGTGATATGGCGATTTCCGCTCGCTGTGATCTGTTTCAGTTCATGTAGAACGGGCAGGAGTTCCGAACCGGGATCCGGATGAGCGCCATATCCAATGACAACATCCAGCAGAATCACCGCGACATCATCATGATGGGCTTCCTGGATGATCCGCCGGTTGCGCAACGAAAAATCGATCATGGGATGAGGCCGGCCAACCGTAAACGCATCATCTCCCAGATCGACGATGGTATGACCGGTAGATGTCCAGGCATCAAGGAGTTTCAATCGGGATTCCAGTGGAGCATTGCTGTAGATGTCTCCAAGATATGGCCGCATCACAATCTGGGATTCAACGCACAAGGTGCCTCCACTGAACAATCCTCGAAGGTATTTCTGATGGTTATGATGTTTTCTGGAGATTTCTGCGGTGATCGCCTGCAATTTTTCATTCCGCTCCTGAATGCGGCGGAGCGATGATTCCAGATCCAGTCCCTGGGATAATGCGACCGAAAGAAGCGCATTGTCTTCCAGTGTCATCGCAGGAATTGCTCCGATGGCTGAAACAGCGTCCGCTGACTGACCCAGGAATGTCGCAACAACAGGCTTATGAAAGTCGATAAGCGCATCAGCGATCTTTTTCATGACAGGCGGATCAGGTGGCTTTGATACGATTGAGATCACCCGAGTCGCTTCATCCGAATTCAACGCATGGAGGGCTTTAATAAACATCAGTCCACCCACCTGAGCCTTGACATCCCGTCCCCCGGTGCCGATCGCTTGTGAAATACCTGATCCTTCATTGGAGATGATGCAGCTTATTTCCTGGAGACCCGTGCCCGATGCAGCAACAATCCCGATATCGCCCCGGTTCACGACATTGGCGAACGCGAGTGGCACGCCATTGATGATTGCAGTACCACAATCCGGACCCATGACCATGAGTCCTCGGGATATGGCCTCGGTCTTTAATAAAACTTCATCTTCGATCGATACATTGTCGGAAAACAGCATGACATGAAGTCCTTTTCGAAGTGCTTTCATGGCTTCTGCCGCAGCATATTTCCCTGCAACGGAGATCAAAGCCAGATTGGCATCCGGCATGAAATGAAGTGCTCCTTCCAGACTTTTCGGATGATAGTCCCCTGCCGCAACCTGGTTATGTTTGATTCGAATGAGATGCTCGTCTACGTGCAGAAATGCATCGTTGAGCCATGCTTCGGAGTCCGCTTTGACGGCAATCAGGAGATCGGTGTCACCCGCACTCCGGAACGACTCGATCAGCATACCCGACGATTCGAGGATTCGTTTATTTTCATGAGTCCCCATGACAACCGCAGCATCGATCACACCATCCAATGCAGAAATGATCCTCGCGATCTGCATCAATGTCACGGAATCATAATATTCGCCTTCTTTGATTAACCCATTGATCACCATATCGACTCCTGTAAACGGTTGAAATACGCAAAGGCCATCAAAAAGCCGGTTCCCATGTCCGAGCCGGACGTGTGGCCGACAGATAGAAATCCCTGGAGAACAGTTTTATCCTTGTGGATATCTCCATGCAATAAACTGAAAAAAAATAATTTCACGGATTCCTGAAACATTCCTTTCCAAGCTGCATACAAAAGCTGACGTGCGATACGATTTGTCTGGCTGGATCGGTGATAGATATCATCCCGGAGCTTTTGATAGTCCTCTCCATAGATTCTCTCGATCAGATATAATCCCCAGAGAAACCCGATGAGAAAATCGTCTCCACTGGGAGTCAGCCCGAATCCCACGCCATTCATTTTCTGTATCGCGGCTGACGTTTTCCCTTCAAACAGAAGGTCAACGCCGGAGCAAATCTGCATCAGTACGTTCTTTTCAAAATTCCATCGGGTCAGCGCTTCTCTCCGAGCGTTCAGCAGGAAAGCAAGGCTGTTGTCCGGAGCCTGTATGATGAGTGCCTCTTTGAACCCACTCAGATTCGACTCGAGTAATTTTAAGTCGATCGGTCCGGTCTGTAAACGGGAATCATAGAGTTTCTCAGCGTCAATCAGCATCCGGATCTGACCGATGATGCATTCCTCCAATGTTATTTCCAGAACATCATTCTCGATCAATGCATCAGATTCAAAAGGATGGATGATGATATGAAACGGCCCCGGTGAAATGGTTTCATCCGTGATGGATATCAGGGTGTCATGATCATTCACATAGTTGATAACGCGACGGAATCTGGAATGCAGAGAATAGATACCCGGACTGATGCCATCACCAATAGAGAGGAGACGGATGCTTGCTGACGCTTTCAGATGCATTCTGGCAGATGATGGCTGGCACTTGGACAGGAAAAGGGATGGGTGGAGGTTTCCCATGGGATGCCATGAATCATGAGGATGGTTCAGCGTGGGATTTATCGGGATCCGCGATGATAATGTCTTTTACCGGAACGACACTCTCCAGGATGCCAGTCGGATCCTGATACGCAACCGGTGCCGTGTAATCCCATTGTACCGTATGCATGTTAGTCAGAATGGATGGATCTTTCACGAGCATCAGATAGTTTATCACAAAATCACCGGAAATACCGAAATCGGATTTTTTTTCGATGAGCCGGATCAATGCCATCGGTTGATAGCCTGACGTTTTACATGCAGCCACTGATGGAATCGGAAACCATCCCCGTTGCCATCGGAATGCGGCGACAATATCCGGAGGATTATCCAGGAAAACCTGATCCCGCTGATCGGGAGGCGCAACCGCATATTCCCGTGATAACAACCCCACTAAATCGTGGAAAGCCCCCTTCCAGTGAATCGGCAAGGAGCCTGCCTGACAGGAAGCCAGCGACAATCCCTTTCCATTTTCCGGTACTAACGATGCGATAAACTCCCCGGCATATTCATCGATCCATGGCTGGGGATCACGCAACCGCGTCCATTGACGCTTCAGGACGATTCCGGGATTTTCAGATAATTCGATGAGTTTCGATAGCCAGGGAATCTCCAGTTGTCGGGTATCGCTATGGTAAACCGGTAATGACAACAGTACCAGAATCAAGATGCAGAAGGCGGGTGACATCCAGCGATTCAGATACTGCCACCAGATCACCGTTGAACGAAACACGAAGGGACATATCGGTACAATGAATCGATAAAGACCGAAATGAAAATCATCTCCACCCGATGCAGCGATGAATCCGATCTGGGAGAGTATCGTGATAAACTCGTACGAATGAATGGTCCACAGTTTTCGATGCACCATTCTGCCGATCGTGTAAGGGAACAGAAATAAATATAGAGGCGTGGATTTCATGGCAAGATATAAATATGATAAACCTTCCCCATCCCAGACTCCCCGTTCACTGAATCGCGCTTTCACCAAGGTTGTATTGGACACCAGACTCCCGAAATAAAAATAACGCCAGCTATAAAAACAGATGACCGGCAGAAGGAAACAGATCGTCATGAGTCGTAACCGACGGAAAAGTTCCGATCGATTTCCATCGGATTTCCACAAGGTTATCAAAATGCACGGGATCGCCAGACCGATTCCTTCCGGACGGCTCATCGACAGGATCGCAGCAAAAAAAGCTCCCCCGGTTACGTTGTTTCGAGTGAAAAAATACACCATCACAGTCAGAATAAAGGTATGAAGAATCGTTTCGAGGCCGGTGTTACGGGCATAAACGAACGGAAGGGAAGACGCCAGCAATATGGCCGGCATAACAGAATACCAGCCAGCGCCGAACTCCTCTCGATTCCATCGGACCATCAGAAACAAGATGCCAATGGCTGACAGTGTGTTGAGCAGCATTCCGATCTGGATCATGGGCTTCAACTCGTCCATACCCACGATATAGGAAACAGCAGCCGTAATAAAAACAAAGGCTGGATTGGAGTAGCCTTCCACTGGAGGGCCACCCTCATAGGAAACCAATCCAAATCCACGGACCAGATGCCATGCATATCGGTAGCTGATCAGCGAATCATCATTCAGATACGGACCAACAGACAGGAAAACCGCCGCTCCGAACAGCGCGACGAGTATCAGTTTATACTTCATGAAATCCCATCATACCTGGCAGATCAACCCTTTGAGATAACGGCCTTCCGGAAAATTCAGTGCAACCGGATGATCCGCAGATTGCTCCAACTGACGGATGATACGGGCTTCCCGGCCTGCATCGATGGCAGCATCCGCAATGATTTTCTGAAACAAGGCGATCGGAATATGCTCAGAACATGAAAATGTAGCCAGAATGCCGCCAGGACGAAGAAGCTTGAATGCCAGTAGATTTATATCTTTATAGCCCCGGGAAGCTTTTTCAATTTGTGCTTGGGACTCCGCAAACTTGGGCGGATCCAGAATAATCATGTCGAATTGTTTCCGGGAGTCGCGAAACAGGCGCAATCGCCGGAATACATCATCCTGGATGATTTCAGATTTCCCGGAATCCAACGCATTCCGGGAAATATTCTCCTGGAGTATTTCCAGAGCGGAAGCGGAAGAGTCGATATTGGTCACATGGGATGCTCCATTTTTCAATGCCCACACGGCAAATCCACCGGTATAGGAAAAACAATTCAAAACAGCTCGTTCCGATGCATAGCTGGCGACGATTTCCCGATTGAACCGCTGATCCAGATAAAATCCGGTTTTATGACCATGTTGAATATCGACGAGAAATCGACAATCCTTTTCCATGATTTCCATTTGTAGCGATGGAGATCCGGACAGGATGCCGGTTTTCGGGGAGAGTCCTTCTTTTATTCGGTGATCCGATTCGCTCCGTTCGAAGATGCCCTGGTTGGTGATGACTTGTTGGATGGCTTCGATGATCAACGGTTTATTGTGTTCCACTCCCGCAGATAAAAATTCGCAGACGAGGGTGTTATTGTATTGATCGATGATCAGACCCGGCAACCCGTCGCTCTCTGCATGAACAACCCGGTAAGCGGATTGATGAAGGAGATACGGATTGGTTCGGCGGAATGTTACTGCCGACTCCAGCCGGGATATAAAAAACCCGGAATCCACCGTCACATCCGGATCGAATGTCCAGATTCGAACCGCGATCTGTGACAGAGGTGAGAAAGCGCCTTTCCCGAGAAACTGATTTTTATTGGAAAGAACCGCGACCGTATCTCCGGGACATGGATTTCCTTCAACCCGTTGTATCGCACCGGAGAATACCCATGGGTGTCTTCGCAGGAGAGATTTTTCGCGGGATGGTTTGAGTATCACTTTTTTTGTCACTGAATCCTCAACGATCGGTGATCGGCAAATGGAGAATGAACGATCAGGAGTTATAGCAGGTTTTGTTCAGATTGCAACGTCCGCAGAAGGATTTCGTCGGTTTGATTGGTCAATGAGCGATTTTGATGGTGATCAGTTTTTTCACGCATTCCGCATCATTGGATGTTCGCACGTCCAGACGGAGACCTCTCCCTTCCGCGTATTTTCGAGCTTCCTGGAGACTCTTTTTTATATCTGAACGAAGATCGCTGGATATCACGGCTTCTACGGCTTTATCACCGAATACAAAAGCAATTCTGAAAAAATGCGGATAGACAGTGAAGAAAAACAGGTTTCGTTTCTTCCATAGAATCTTCAATGTCCACCCACATTTTGAACCATAAAACTTCCATTCTTCAGTGAATTCTCCAACCTGTTCGCGGATGGTTTGTTTGATATCTTCCCAGTAATATCGCGATTCACCCAGAAAGTCCGAAACGATTGCATCGGTTGGTTTTTCATCTTTCACGTTGAATCTGTTTTCTGATTCCAATTCTGCCACCTCCCTCTTTGATTATTTAATGTTATGGTTCGCTTGGGTCAATCGATGTCGGATCACCGGGGACCGCCTCCTGGGACCTTCGCCCGGATTCGAACCTGTCAATATGGGATTGAATGACATCCTGGGAATCCTCCCGGCCTTTTTGAATGCTGATCTCCAGAGCACGATGAGCGGTATTCCGGGCTTCTTCGATTCGACCGGCTTCGAAATACGCGACTCCCAATGTGTCCAGACAATCCGGATCATCCCATTGCGTCAGCCGGCAGGCATGTTCCGCCCAGTGAATGGCTTCTTCCGCGTTTCTCAGATGGTCATCCGGACTTGTTGCCAGGATCCAGGCCAGGTTGTTTGCAGATTCGAGATGGGATGGATTCAACTGCAGCAGCTTCCGGTAATGGATCGCTGCTTCGGATGTCAGATTTGAATGATGGAGCAGCCGGGCCAGGTTCAGCAGCGTTTCCTGAGATTCCGGGTCCTGGATCAATGACTTCCGGTAATGATCCAGTGCTTCATTTTCCATGCCCTGCTCCGCAAGACAAAACCCGAGATTATTATGCGCTTTCGCGTTCATCGCATCCAGTTGGAGTGCATTCCGGTACGATTGAATCGCGCCATCGATATTCCCGAGATGCAACCGGGCGTTCCCCTGATTCAGATGAGAGTTTACGTTCCAGGGTCTGTTCGCAATATCCATTGACAGGTATTTTTCCGCTTCGGTCCACCGACGCAATTGAAGCATGGCGGTTCCGAGCTGCATCAGCGTATCGCCATGCAATGGCTTGATCCGGTAAACCTCCAGATAATGGCGCATTGCCGTTTGATAATCGTCCCGGTTCGCTGCTTCGGATGCAAGATTGTAATGTGCGATATAGGCATCGGGATTTTTTGTGATGACATACCGGAACAATGTATCTTTATTCTGATAATGAGTGGATTGATTCCATGTCCTGACACCAAGAATTCCAAAGACGAATACCGGAATCACTATCTGGATTGCCAATGATGGATTGAATCGGTTGACGATACGATCGTACACCAGGATACTTATAAAAATCGGTCCGGCACTGGCCAGATATTGAAACCGGTCGGCGACATAGGCGTATCTCATATATCCAAACGGGACGAATCCCAGCACCGGAATGAGAGTGATCGTGTAAAACAGAGCGAACGCTGACCAGTGCATTCCCCATTTCTTACGGAATGTCCATAAGATACCTAACATCCCCGCATAAAGAATCACATATCCGTATTGAGCCATCTGATTTGGATCGACTTTCCATCTGGGATAGATCACCATCAGATTGGCCGGATAAACGAGCTTGATCACATAGAACCAGAGCGACCTGCCTGCTATGATGAATTTTTCTCCCAGGGATAATGAAAAATCCATCAACTCGATACCGGACGAGAATATCAGATCAAAAACCGTATGGATCGCTCCGATCAATAAAAATGGGATCAAAGCAAATGCTTCTGAACGAGATTTCATTCGGAACCGGGATATCAGAAACAAAGTCACAGGTAACGTGATGACAATTGATTTGCTCAGCAGTCCGCACAGATAAGCCATCAGAGACAGGGTATAATTCAAACCGCTTTTGTTCAGCAGGAACCGGTCGTACTGGTTCACGGCAATCAGGAAAAAGAGGGCTGACAATACGTCTTTCCGCTCCATGATCCAGGCAACGGATTCGACATGGACGGGATGAAGACCAAAGATCATCGCAGCCGCCCATGAACCGGGCAGAAGGAGTTTTCTCCCAATTCGCCAGATTAATAGCGAGTTTACCAGATGGAGCACCACATTGATGATGTGATAACCCTGAGGGGTATCTCCCCAGAAGCGATATTCAATCCAGAAACTGGTGTATACCATCGGCCAGTAATGGATCTCAAATGGTCGAAGCGAAGCGGGTTCCAGCCAGATTTTACGAAGCCCATCTGGATCCCGGATCGCCGGATTGTCAAAGACCGCTTTGTCATCCCAGATAGTCCCGGCCTCAAGAACGGGATAGTACGAAAGAGAAACGGCCAGAACGAGGAAGGAGACCCGGATCAGATCAAAAAAACAGGAACGCTCATGACAGGATGGCGCTTTGATATGTCTGGTATTGGAAAAATCAGGAGCCGTATGAACACTCATGAGTTAATCCTAACTCAATCGAAACAGGATCGGCAAGCCACTTGGATCGGACGGAAATATTGATGGCTTATGGAACCGTTTTTGAGTTTGGTGTTCTTCACACATTACCACGCTTTTTGACCTCATCCCCAACCCTTCCCCTGAATGAGGAAGAGCATACAGACCGGATCCTTTTTCACCCTTTCCCGCCGGGAGAGGGTCGCCGGCAGATCCGGCATGGACCAATCCATCAACAAGGCCGGCAGGGTGAGGGAACAGGCCACATTTATCATCGCCGCCATGTAGAAAAGGTGGTTAGTTTAACAGTCCATGTTTATCATCTTATCAACAAGGCCGGCAGGGTGAGGGAACAGGCCACATTTATCATCGCCGCCGAGTAGAACGAGGCCGGCGGATTGAGGGAGAATTGATCAATCCGCATGCATCGGTTGAAGATGATCTGGTTTTCAGTAACAATAGATACAGACGGATGCTTGTCCGAATGCAATCCAAAACATAATTTGAAAGGAGGCAATTATGAAAATATGTCTGTATGGGTTGGCTATTCTGTTGACGTTGATACCTGGAAGTGGCGTAAATGCGCAAATCCCGCATCAGATCAGTTATCAGGGCATCTTGACGACTGCTTCGGGTGAAGCGGTTACAGGAACAGGTGACTTCGTCTTTGCACTTTATGATGTCGAAACCGGAGGTGATCCATTGTGGACGGAAGCTCAGCCCGGTGTGAATGTCGCACAAGGACTCATCAATGTCCTACTGGGATCCGTTGACCCGATTGATCTGCCGTTCGACACAGCGTATTGGCTCGAAATACAGATCGATACCGAGATCATGACGCCGAGACAACCATTCACCAGTGTCGGTCAGTCAATGAATTCGGAGCAGGCAATGGACACGTACGATCAGGATATCCATCCACGAAGTATTGCCATTACAGGATTTGGAGGAGTTGTTATCAATGACGCTGGACAATGGGTGGGTGATCCGACAGGACTTATCGGCCCGACCGGACCCCAGGGACCTTCTGGTAGTCAGGGTCCAACGGGTCCCATTGGACCAGTCGGCCCGATCGGACCCCAGGGATCCGTGGGCATTCAAGGGCCAACCGGCCCCGCAGGTCCTCCGGGACCGACTGGCGATCAGGGACCAATGGGTGTACGGGGACCAACCGGCCCGGTTGGCTCTCCGGGTGATGCTGGTCCGCAAGGTCCGATGGGAATCCCCGGACCGACAGGACCAGCAGGAGAACCAGGATCACAGGGTCCTGCAGGCGTGCAAGGTCCAACGGGTCCGCGAGGAGAAACGGGACCTGCTGGCGGCATCAACGGCGATAACATGCAGATGATCTACAATGCAAATGGCGTATCCGCAGGTTCTGAAGTCTATTACGACACCACTACCGGAAATGTCGGGATCGGCACGCAAGCCCCAGCAGTCCGACTGGATGTTCAGGGTGATTCGATGTTTCGGGGTCAACTCACAGGATATACCGACTTCAATCATAACTCCGGATATCCGGTTCCCTTATCCGGTGGAACGTCATGGTTCAATGCAGCGGCTGTTTACTTTGGCGTTGAGAATACAGCGGAATTTCGGTTGACCAACGGATTGACGTATGACCGGGTGACCTATCAGAAACCGTCCCCCAGCACAGGCGGGAAGTGGTGGATCCTGTTCGTGCACAATACCAGTGGAAACACATGGCAGGTGGATTTCGGTGCGAGATTTCAGTTACCGGCCGGAGCTGCTGGCGAGTCGGTAACACAGTATTTCGGCCAGGCTGAAACCACGGTCGGCTCACCCACCATCCCAGCCTCTGGAGATTATTACATTGCCTGGATCAGCGCGGTTCCATCGTATCTTCCGGGTGGTGCGTTTTACTGTGATTCCACAGCCGGTGGCAACGTGGATTACATTTTGGACAGCACACAGCCGACACTTGGCGGAACATATACCTGTACCAGCCTCAATACGGGCCATCGGATGCATATCAATGTCGGGAGCAGTCAGACCTATCAGTCGGTCGGATTCAAAGTCGCTCCCAATGGCCGGATTGGAATCGGTGTCGATAATCCGGTGTATCCGCTGCAACTGTCCAATGGCGCGTATGTTTCTGCCGGAGGGGTCTGGACGAACGCCTCAAGCCGGGAACTGAAGGAAAATATCATCCCGCTTGACATCAAAGAAGCTCTGAACACATTGTCCGGGATGGAACCGGTCAAATATTCCTACAAGATCGCTCCAGATGAACACCATGTCGGATTTATCGCCGAGGATGTTCCGGATTTGATCGCCACACCGGACCGGAATGGGTTGAGTCCGATGGATATCACAGCGATCCTGACTCGGATTGTCCAGGAACAGCAGAAAGAAATCGAAGCATTGAAAAAAGCGCTCTTGGAGAACCGTTCGGAATAATCAATGGCGAAATACGAGTCGATCTTCGGATCAAGCAAGTCAATCCGCCGTGGAATCGTGTCGGAACGCTTTGACAGTGCGTCGAAGCATTCCAGATAGTGAGCGCGAGATCTCAAGCGCTCATGAAAAAAATGCTCGATCGAGACAGTGCCGGACTCCCATCAAAAAGGGAGTCCGCTCCATAGGAGACCCCCCAACCAAGTTTATGCTCCTGAAAGACTAAAAACTGAAGTGCAGCATACTTGCGTGGCGACTTTCAACAAGTCAGGTAAGAGCTGACCTATTTTACTTCCTTTGTGCAGAAACATTCAGGTTTTATGCCATGATCAGTGCACATTTTCATTAGCATCGTTTTTAGTGAGTGCTGAAGTATAGTGTCCAAACGATGAGCACTTTTGAGCCATTCAACACAATTTCGCTGCCGCGTTCGTAGCTCTCTTCATTTCCGCGAATTCGGAATAACGGTGGAGGTCTTTACAACGAACACCATACCAGTAACACGCTGTTCCAATTCCACAGCTTCTGAATATGTCAGCTTGCTACTCAGTTTTGTAATTTTTTCTCTTTCAATGAGGAAAACATAAATATTCAGTCTTTAATGTAGTATTTTCCAACTATTATTGCAGCACTTTTCAGCTCTAGCTGTTGGTGCCTGTCCGATTCATAAAGATCACAGTGACAATGCGTTTCATGTCTCCCTGTCTGAAAATCTGTGGCACTGCTTTACTGGCTGTTCAGGTGGCAGAACTGTCCTTGACTTTGTTCTGGCAGGGAATCGCTCTGACAGTGTGTCGAATCGTTCCGACGGTGCATTGAGCCGCTTTGACAGCGTGACAATGAACTCTGGCAGCGTGACAAAGTGCTCTGACAGCGTGACAATGAACTCTGACACACGTGCCAAAGTGCTCTGGCAGCGTGACAAAGTGCTCTGACATCGTGACAATGAACTCTGACACACGTGCCAAAGTG
>CAZELM010000060.1:11308-23667 GCA_964512995.1 uncultured bacterium | reverse complement strand
TCCCCCTGGAGTCCTTGAGGCCCGGTGGGTCCAGTCGGTCCCTGAATACCTTGAATGCCCTGTGGTCCAATATCACCCTGAAGCCCCTGCTCCCCCTGGAGTCCTTGAGGCCCGGTGGGTCCAGTCGGTCCCTGAATACCTTGAATGCCCTGTGGTCCAATATCACCCTGAAGCCCCTGCTCCCCCTGGAGTCCTTGAGGCCCGGTGGGTCCGACTGGTCCGATCAATCCAGTCGGATTACCAACCCAATGACCATCTGCGTTTACGATTTCGCCCGCTCCCAGAATACTGATACTCCGAGGATGGATATCCTGATCATATACATCCCGAGCGAGATAGGATTGTCCGATGCTTGTCAATGGCTGTCTCGGAGCGAGAGTTTCGCCATCGATAGCGATTTCAAGCCAATACATGGAATCGAAAGTCAGGTCTACTGGCGTGACAATTCCGAGAGAGACATGGAATACTCCATCACGCACAATGACTCCGGATTGAGTCTCACTCCATAATGGCGACCCGCCGGATTCAACATCATACATGGTGAATGTGAATGAGAAATTGCCGGACAATACGTCTCCCGCGGCATCCGATAAATGACCCTGGTAATTGATTTGATTGGAAAACTCAGCGTGAATCAATCCGTGCATTAACACAATAGCTAAAATGATATATAGGTGTATGTTCTTTTTCATGAATAGTAATCCTCCCTTAAATGACGAATTTTATAAGTGACTATTGATCTGTCGTTGGATCGAGTCAGATCAATGGTATCAAGTAGTATCAGAAGGGTCAAATCGCTTTATAGGATTGTTATTGCAAACTATTGAGAAAAAAATGAGAGGTGTCAGACCAGCAAAGCGCAATCGTTTCATGATTCGCTATATTCATGTGGGTGACAATCCAGGAGCATTTTGACAATGGAATGCTTCAATGATATGACGAATGAACTGAAAGTTTACAAGGGAGGAAAAGGGAGATATGGTTGATTTGTTGAGAAGCTGGCATCAAGAACGGTTCAATCAGCTTCTGAAAACTCTTCATCGTGGGTTCCATCGTCAATCGTGGTGTAGTCCAGTTGTAGTTGAAAACACAACACTTCTGTTTGAACTTCGATATACACAATGAAATATATTCCTCTGCTCGCAATTCCATATCAGACGCTGATCCAACCAATCGAGTTCCCGTTAATGACCGTCTTTCTGATGATTGGCGGGATTCTCATTGGACTGGATTGGATCCGGCCTGCCGTATCAAGAACTAAGGGTCGATTGACCGTATTGATTACCATTTTTTCGTTGATTGCGATTCAACGGGAATTTCTGCCGTTTCAAACCGTTCCGGCAAAATGGATTCTGGCTGGTGGCGCATTGCTTGTGTTGTTTTATCTGGTGAAATTTGCAGATCGGTCTGATTTCTGGCAAACATCCGGTCGGTTGATGCCAGCCTGGATTGGTTTGGTTGTCATTACGCTTCTATTTGGATTGAAGTCGTTGGAGTTGGAATCATTTCCGCCTTTTCTGAAATCCTATTCCGGCAACACCGGAATGGTAGCCGTTCATGCGGTGAACGGTCAGTGGCCACCTGAGTTTTTTCAGGGAAAAGGCTATGACCTTCAATCCGGTGGTGAATCCCCATTGATGCTTCCGCTCATGGTGGTCATTATGACAGTATTTGGAATCAATGTTTTTTCCGTCTGTTTTTCGGAAGTGATCGGTTCCACAATTCTGCTGGTTTTTTTTTGGTTATGGATTCGATGGTGCATTCCTGGATATTGGAGCCTCATTGCATTGATCGTTTTTGCCATTTCACCATGGCATCTCGCACAATCCCGAATGGGCACTTTTCTGTCGATCAGTGCAGCGTTGGGCATGGCTATTCTGTATTTTTCCGAAAACATTTCCCGGCATCCGAAATCCCATTGGGTCAGATGGGCGGCATTGGGACTATGCGTCGGATTGATCGGGTACGCCTATGCTCCCGCCAAAGTGTTATACCCATTTTCTATATTGGTGTTCCTGGTCGATGGATTCAAATGTATTAAAGCCAGCCCCCGTCAATTTCTTGCACCACTGACCGGATTAATCATTCTGGGAGTTGTGATTACGATACAGTTGCAAGGATTGCCCCATTTGGGTCATATGTTTCGATCCGATTTTGGAGTTCTCGCCACAGACAATGCGATCTGGCATAAGACGCCTGACGGAGTGGTGACAAAGGAATTTCAGCCGCTGTCGCTCATCATGCGGAATCTGGAGATCAATATCCGGGACTTTCTGATATTGCTGTTCCGGGATAAGAAGCCGATTCTGGTCTTTTATCCATATGCAGTAATAGGCGGATTGATTATCTCCATCGTCGCGATGATCAAGCGATGGAGCTGGGTTGGACCCATGTATTATATTTTTGGCTTGATGCCCATGCTCATCGTATTTCCAGAACCTCGACGTAATTTTATCATGTGGCCTCTCGTGTATGTTGCAGGCGTCTTGGCATTTCGGGAGTTGACGTTCAGTATGGCAAGCCTTTTTCCGCATATCGCCTGGCGCAGAGCAGCTCATGCGATGACACTCAGTCTGCTGATCATTATTCTTCTTCAAGGTCTCCACATATTTGTCAAAACCAATTCCATGGTGGGAATGTATGATTATTTCGGCCCGGCGATGCGTTTGAGTTTAGTAGATGAAGCACGAAACCTGCTGCCGACGCATCAGGTCGTTATTGTGAATCCATGGGTTCATGTCGATAGCATCGAGATTCCACTCTATGAGCCAGGCCGCCGGTATGGACCAATGCCCCGGTATCGGTTTGCCAACATCGGTCAACGAACCCCCGATGAATCTGTGATGGAATTTCAGCCTCAGGATCTTCCTGTCTGTTTTATCTTTTTTAATATGGAGAACACGAATGCATGGCTGAAAGATAAATTCCACCATCTGTTTCCGTGGGGTTATCTGGTCGAACGGTTCGATCCATTCAAACCCCATGAAGTGCTATACTGGCTATACTTTGTTCCACTTCAACGCGGATAGCAGGTATCACTCGGAATTGCAGATTCTGATCTCTGCAAGATTCGGGGTTAATGGGATTGTATGCCATTACCTCAGGTCACGTCCGGCAAGCAACTCCACCATTTCCACATGAACAGGCTTTCCGTGTGATAAAGTAAAAATCGTATACGTGATCTGACTGCTCTTGCGCAAACCGGATGCGCTGCCGATGGTTACCTGAAGAGGCGGCGTGGGCCTGAACAACGGGCGACGGGGATGATCATGGCCGCAAAGGATCACATGATCGCTGCCGTTGAGTATTTCCTGAAGCAGCAACGCATTCTCCGGTTCCCGCATATACATGCTCTCCAGCGGTTCCAGAATCAAACGATGGGATCGATTGATCGGTGGATGATGGAGACCGAAGATCATCAGCGCATCGCGATTCATGGTTATCAGATCTTGGATTCGATCAATCGAATCAGGCTGAATACAACCACGGACATTTGTAAAAATCCGATCCCAGACATTCTCCCGGTCGAGTGGCAAACACGAATCCAATCCCACCAGAATGACACCGGGAATCAATTCCTGGATTTTTGGCCAATCTGATTCCGGATCAGGGAAATAATCAGTGAACGGAACCGACCGAGGGAATCCGATTTTGTCATGGTTTCCCGGAAGAATAGTTACATTATCCCCCCACCAGCCATATCGTATTAATTCGTCCCGTATCACCTCGAATTCGTCTGCCCGTGCAGTACTGGTCAGATCTCCGGTGATGAGCAGATGATCGATGTTCTGGCTGGCAATGCTTCTGAAGAGGATATCCCGATCCGTGGTATAACTTCGATTATACTGAAATGCCAGTGCGAGTATGAATTGAAGAATGGTACGTATTTTATCATTGACAGCTACGCCGACAGCACCGAGAAGAACCCCTGTGATAATACCAAAAAACACTGCTGGGATACGGGCAGTCGATGGGAGTTTTCTGATGATCTTCTCCGCACTGTAACATACCGTAGCTAGAACCGGAAACGCATAGCTTGCGAGTTTGATGGCATCCAGTATTGCTTCCGGGGATACCGCAACATGCAGGTCAGTGATATGTGCGATCCGTATTTGGTTCTGATTCATTAAACTTACCATCAATCTTCATCCGGCTGAGCGCTATTTAGTGTCATTTTTTTTGCGATCGAGAAAAGAGCCGAACCATCCACCAATGGCTCCTCCCAACGCAGCCCCAACAGGGCCACCGAACGCCGCACCAACCGCAGCCGTCACACCAGCACCGATTGCAGCCTGGGGATTTGTTCGTACCATATCGCGGACTTTGCCTTTTACTTCCTCTGTCAGAAGTGTATTGATCGTTTGTCGATAATCCATGAAATCCTCCAATCTCAATGAGTAATGGATCTTATAACCAGAAAGTTGTTGGACATGGTAATCATGTCAGCCTTCCTGAAGCTTTTCTTTATTATTTATATGGTTGAGTTGTTCACTTCCTTGCGTGTTTAACACATTTCTCGTTTTTGCATGAGATCCTTTCGAGTCAGATCCAAACTCCATCCTCAGAAGTGCAATCTCCAGAACAGTAGGAATTGTTTTCCGGAATGCTGGACCAGCTAAATCGACGATCGTCCAGCCGATCATGATGATATTTAGGAGCGGAATGGCAAACCCGGCGATTTGGGCGGCCCGGATACCTGCCTGAAGCGCGGCAGCCTCGCCAAGAATAACGAAAACAATCCGTTTGACAATCTGAGATGTGGCTCGGAGTCCAATCTCTTTGATCAATAAGCCCAGCGTGCCGATCCGGAATCCATTCATCAGCCCCTGCTTGAACAACTCCCAATTGCCGACGCTTTGGCCACTTTCCCGGATGATCTCCTGAATACGTTGCTGAACCTCTGACGATGCTGAGTCCAGATATTTCTGAATCACCGCTTCCAGGCACTTCTGTTCCAGAGAAATTTCGTCATCTGTAGTGTTCACCCGGAGTTTCAATTTACCTGCAACATCCCGGACAATTGTGGAATAGGGAACACCATCTCCTTTACGAAAAATAGATGCGATTGAATTAGCGCCGTCATAACAGATCTCTGTCACAAGCCAGGAAATATTGGCATCATCCGGATTGACTCCATGCCGGTAAAAAATATCTTCCAGGCGTTCCGGTGCACGGATGTATACGGTTTTCAGTAATTGGATCAAGGTAATATTGGAAGAATGCATCATCAGCTCCTTTAGGAATGTCTTCATTTTATCTCAGCAAAACTTGTACCAAGCTTTAGGGACTGCTTGGATCTAATAAGATCAAGGCAATTCAACCGGATGGAACGCAGTTGTTTTACATACTATATGTTATATGTTATACCTTATGTTAAGAGCGATGATTCCAAAGAGGTATCCCGATGGCACAGAAGAGAGTCGTTACAAGGACGTTTGGGATCACCATGATCAGTCTCAGTTTTCGATCCGGTCAGAAGGAGATCGATGTGAACTACAGACCCATTCCGATGATTGAAGTGATGCACGCGATTCACGAGAACCTTTATCCTATTTACATGGACCTGGGGAAGAAAGGCAATGTGCTGAAGATAAAAAAGGAATTCACTGAATTTATCAAAGCGTTGCGCCGGGAGCATCAGATTCCGGAATTTTTGCTGGTACGATTGCCGGACCTTGTCTTGGAGTTGGTGGAATTCTGGGAGCGGCTTCAGGAGTGGAATCTTCTGGTGATCTATGGCAAACCCTTTGTCGATTCTTTGATAACCGCGGTATTTGAATGGAATTTTCGGTTTCTGCTGGCATCGACCCGGCTTCAGCCGCGACGGATTCTGATCTTGGGGGAGACCGGTGTTGGTAAGGAGGCCATTGCCCGAACCATCGGCACGATACTGACAGCGGCTGTGAAACCGACTCAACGATACATACCCAGATACATCCCGATCAGCATCCCCAATATTCCGGATACATTGCTGGAATCGGAACTTTTTGGGTATGAAAAAGGGGCTTTCACGGGGGCTGTTCAGGATCGGATCGGAATTCTGGAGCAATTGAACCCAGGTGGTGTTCTTTTTCTCGATGAGATGGGTGACGCTTCGAGCAATATCCAGATGAAACTGCTGCGGGTATTACAGGAAGGCGAGTTTCGCCCGTTGGGGAGCAGCCGGATGCTGCAATCCCGATTTCATCTTCTGGCTGCAACGAATCGGACAGAGGAATACCTTCGCGATCGATTTCGGAGCGATCTGTTTTTCCGGTTGTCGGGTTCGGTGATTCGAGTCCCGCCACTCAGAGACCTGTTATGCGAAAGGAGTGCAGCAATTCGGATCATTGATAATCTGATCAACCATATGGCCGATGAGATGGTAGAGGGATTCATACCCGAAGAGGTCACTTGGTTTCAGTCCTGGATTGGATTCTGGTCGAAACGAGCAGCTATTCGCATTTGGGAATATATGCAAGGATACGAGTGGCCTGGAAATCTGAGAGAATGCAATCATCTGATCCGCCAGATTATCATGCAGGGAAGTCTGGATTGCATTTCAGGTATTTGCCAGGAATATCTGAAAGGTAAACCGATCCCTTTTTCGGAGCCGGAAAACCGTGGAGAAACCGTTATTGTGGGTGATATCCATCGTATCCTGCATCAGACTGAACGATCGTTATATGAAAAAGCTGCTAGCAGGTCGAAAACAATCGAGGAAGCAGCCAGTATGCTTCGAGTAACCCGTCAGACCGCTTCCCGGAAACTGAAGATGTTCGGCCTGAAAGTCGGATAACTCCTGCATGATTGTCAATTCTCCATCGGGTAATGGTTTCCATGTATTGACGCCTGTCAGGAGTTCCGCTAGTATTGGTCAGTGTGGAGTTAATTGATGAAGACTGTCATTGTTCATCGTTGCCATAATGATCTGGAAGCGGATCAAATCCGGGAACTCCTTCTCAATGAAGGCATCGAATGTCAGATTGCATCTGATATTCCCCATTCCATCTTTCCCTTGACCATGGATGGATTGGGAGAAATCCGGATCGCTGTTCTGGAAGAGGAGGCCCATCGGGCACAGGAACTCATTAAAGCGTTTCTGAATGTCCCGGAAGAACCGTTTAATCCAGAAAAATCCGTGGAATAGTCCTGTCTGTTTGCAGTTTCAATAAAAGCTTAACGATATTTGGGGAGATGAGTTATGGTTGACCAATTACATGCAGAGTCCCTACATGCGCTGGAAATAAAAACACTCCGGGCATATACAGATACGGCTGTGAGATCCTTTGAGTCACTCCTGGAAAACACCGGTCTGGATGCTTCCCGGCTGAGACGTGCGCTGGAGTGGCTGCTCACACGGAACGCTGTGGAAGTGATCGATGAAGAAACCCGGCGATATGTTTCATTGACTGAGATCGGCCGGGAGTATGCATTACACCAGATCCCGGAACTTCGGATCATCGAAAAAGCGGCTCAGGGTGTGACGATGAAAGAACTGCAATCGTGTGGGGAGTTCGATCCGGCAGAACTGAGCCCAGCCGTTGGAGCGCTCAAGAAAGATAATATCATCGATTTCGGGGAGGGTGGTACTCTTGTAATCAAATCCCCATCCAATATGACCAACTGTCAAAAGATCCAGGAACTGATCAATCAGTACATGATGGTTGATGAACGGTTATTCGATGATCTTTCGGCATGTGAACAGGAGGAAATCGAAGTTTTATCGCGGAAACGAGGCAAATCCAAAGGAATTTTCCGCATTTGTGATCGTGTCTTCAAAACATACCGGATCACACAGACAGGTCAGTTTCTTCTATCGGAAGTGATTCGACTGGGATTGACCGGCGAGGAAGTCTCGCGAGTCTCACCGGATCATCTCAAAGATGGTGCATGGCGTCGAGTCCAATTTCGCCGGTATGCATTGGATCTCAATCCCCCCCGCCTTGTGGTTGGTAAACGGAATCCGTATCGGGAATTTCTGGATTACGTGAAATATAAGTTATTGGCACTGGGATTTGAAGAAATGACCGGTGACCATGTTGAACCGGAATTCTGGAACATGGATGCCTTGTTCATGCCGCAATTTCATTCCGCCCGGGATATCCATGATGTGTATTTTATTAAAGAGCCCAATCGAGCCAGGCATATCGAAGAACCATTCTTTTCACGAGTTGCCGAGGCACATGCCAATGGCGGGGAGACTGGTTCCACAGGCTGGGGATATTCATTCGATCACGATATGAGCCGCACCTTGGTACTGCGATCTCAGGGAACCGCCTTGTCTGCTCGAACACTTCACAAAGCAACTGTTCCGGGAAAATACTTTGCGATGGCTCGGTGTTTCCGGTATGACAGTGTCGATGCGACACACGCTGCGGACTTTTTTCAGGTAGAAGGCATCGTTCTTGCTCAAAACAACACCTTCTGCACACTGCTCGGTCTTCTGAAGCTCTTTGCCACCGAAGTCGCAAAAGCCGATGACATCCGATTTGTCCCTGGATACTTCCCATTTACGGAACCCAGTGTGGAAGCGCATATCCGGCATCCGAAACTGGGATGGATTGAAATGGGTGGAGCCGGGATTTTCCGGCCGGAAGTCACGATCCCGCAAGGTGTGGATGTCCCCGTGATCGCATGGGGACTCGGCCTGGATCGGATGGCGATGGTAGCCATGGGCATCAATGACATCCGGGATTTGTTTGCGACTGATCTCAATAAAATTCGATCCACCCTTGCCGGTTTTGAACGATAAGGAGATGATAAATGCCAACGATAACGTGTTCGCTCAACGATCTCAATAAACTCGCAAAAACAAACCTGACTTTCGAAAAACTGAACGAATACTCGGATCTTTTCAAGGGTGAAATCAAATCCTACAATTCTGCTTCCGATGAATTAAAAGTGGAGTTGCAGGATACCAACCGGCCGGATTTATGGTCTGTCGAAGGCATTGCCAGACAACTCCGGTTCAAATTGACACCCGAACGACCCCAGTATCCATGGTTTCATCCGGATAAATCTACTATTACAAAAACGATGGAGATTGATCCGCAGATGCAATTCATCCGTCCATATGCAGGCGGATTTGCCGTTCGAGGCGTCGATGTCACAGAAGATGTTTTGATCGCCTCGATCCAAACTCAGGAAAAAATAGCGGACGGATTGGGCCGAAAACGAAAAACAATCTCCATCGGTATCTACGATCTCAATCAGATCGAGTTTCCCATACATTATTGTGCTGTCGGACGGACCGATGTGCAATTTGTCCCACTCGGAATGACCGATCCGATGACTCCCGAAGAGATCCTCGAAAAACACCCTAAAGGCATCGAATACCGTCACACATTGGAAAGATGCGATCGGGTTCCCATGCTGATCGATAACCGGAACGAAATCATGTCATTCCCTCCCATCATCAATTCCCGGGGATCCGGAGAAGTCAAGACAGGACGCCGGGATTTATTTATCGAGGCTACCGGCACGGAACTGTTCCATCTCACACTGGCTCTCAACATCTTCGCAGTCAACATGGCCGATCGTGGAGGTCAGGTGGAAGCGGTTATTGTGAAATATCCCTTTGAAACGCCTCTCGGACGGGAAATCCGCATACCCATGCTGTTCCATTCTCAGTCCACTCTGGAGCTGTCCCGAATGAATCAGTGGTTAGGATGTGCCTTTGATTCGGAACACGTAGCGAAACTTCTACAGGAGTATGGATACCAGACCGATGTGGATCAGGAAAAAATCACAGTGATCATGCCACCATGGCGTCGGGATTTGCTCCATCAAGTCGATGTCATCGAAGACCTGGCTATCTCCGTTGGCTATAATCAATTTGTACCTCAGATGCCCAAAACCTATACGGTTGGTGCATTGTCTCCGATGACCCGTTTCGATGATCGGATCCGCGATATCGTGCTTCCATTCGGATTCGAAGAAATTATATCGAATATCCTCTGTGCAAAGGACGAATTTGCACAGCTTGTCAGGGAACCGGACCGGCGGCTCGTCGAAATCAGCAATCCGATGACTGAGAAATTTGCTGCCGTAAGGGATCGGATTATTCCTTCATTGCTTCGAGTGGAACGTGATTCATCAAGCGCGACCTATCCCCATCGGATTTTCGAGGTAGGGGAGGTAACGGTATTGGATGACTCATCGGACACCGGATGTAAAACAAATCATCGGTTGGGACTGATGATCTCTGACCGCGAAGCGGAGTTTGCAACAGCGCATGCCTACCTGCTTTCAATTCTGTACCAACTCAAACTGGATGCGGTGATTCATCCCCTGGATCTGCCACTATTCATTCCAGGACGCTCCGGAGAAATTTTTATCGGAGATACCCAAGTCGGCTGTATCGGCGAACTGCACCCGGAAGTGTTGGAGAATTTTCAGATCTCTATGCCATGTGTGGCCTTCGAGATCGATCTCAATATTTTAACATCACTTGTGAAAATGATCATTTAACAATGAAATATTTCATTGGATGAGGAGTTTGCTATGGATATGCGCGTATATTTCGAGGGAGGTGCAAAGGTATCGGCTGATTACAAAGGATTCATTGTAAGAACGGATCAACCGGTGCAGAGCGGTGGCGAAAATACAGCTCCATCACCATTTGATCTGTTCCTGGTATCGATCGGCACATGTGCCGGGATTTATGTGTTACGTTTTATGGAACAGCGCAGATTGCAGACGCAAGGAGTGGAGATTCTGCTGACCATGGAACGGAATCCGGAAACGCATCTGGTGACAAAAATCACAACGAAAGTGGTGTTACCGGATGGGTTCCCGGAAAAATATATAACCGCTCTGATCAATGCAGTAAATCTGTGTACCGTAAAAAAACACCTTCTGAATCCTCCCGAACTCAGGACTGTAATAGAAGTTGCAGGAAAAATGGTTGAGGAGTCATAGAAATGGTCAGCATATCGATCATACGTGAAAATATCGTTTTCAGTATCGAAGGGTGGGATCGATTATGGTCGTTCAAGAGCTCTCTTGAAATTCCTGTTGACCATGTTATCGATGCGAGGTTTGACCCGGAACCTGCGATGGGATGGTTTCAGGGCATGAAACTGCTTGGAACGGATATCCCTCATTTTTTCCGTGCAGGCACCTTTTATCAGGAGGGTGGTCTGATATTCTGGGACGTGTTTCATCCCGATAAGACTATTGTGATCGAGCTTGAGCATGAGCGATACAAAAAGCTGATCATTGAAGTAGAGGATCCATTTCTGGCGATCGAGCTGATAAAGAAAACAATACAAAAATAAATCAATTGATTGCTGGATTTGAAGTATTTTTTCGATAGCTACCCGTGAGTTTAGGTAAATCGAGTAAATTCAGTGTGTTATCAGGCAGATGAAAAAGGAATCTGCTTCGTTTGCATGTCAATGGATGAGATCCTGACTCAATAATCCCCTCAAAAATAATATCGGGCGAATACCGAGTTCGCCCGATAAATTTATTGTAATCCTTAATCTCTTTCGATTTGGAGTTTGAGCACTTCCAATACCGATGATATTACTTGGGTATGATCATGTAATACAGTCTCGCTCCATTGACAGATACCGTTCCACCTGAACACACGACACCAACTCCGATTGTATGTGTTCCGGCGGTGATATCAGTCGTAGCTGTATATCCGGTTGGATGCCAGTTGGTGAAATACGTATGGGTCGCTCCCCAGCAGGATGATGCAGCCGGATGCATGGGAACGCCATCGATCATACCACCCAGATACGACCAGCCACCTGTCACGGACCAATGACCCATGATGGAGATCATCATCACGGAATCCTTGGGAACCGTGACTGTGCCTGACCAGAGCTGTGTCCAGGATGTTGCCGAAGAGGAATAACTCCAGTTCACTGGCTGGATATATCCTGAGAGCGCACTCCCATTGTGATACTGCCCATCGACTTTCAGATTCCCGGCTACATGAAGCTTAGATTGCGGAGCAGTTCCGATCCCGACATCACCGTTTGCCTGGACTCTGAATTTTTCTGTTCCTGATCCAACGTCGCCAGACCAGATACTGAAATTGCTGCTTCCGATATGGGGTCGCAGATCTCCGCTGGATTGAAAATCACCGGAACTGTTTCCCCAGAACTTGAGATCTCCTACCTGCAATGTTCCATCTACCTGGAGCTTCTCCGTGGGTTCGAAAGTGCCAACACCCACATTTCCGGTCAGATTATCGTAGTAAATATCCGCACCAGCAGGACTCCCATTATCATTGTAAATGATTTGCATATTGGAGCCAGCAACTGGTCCGGTGGGTCCAGTAGGTCCCTGAATCCCCTGAATGCCTTGGGGTCCGGTGGGTCCAGTAGGTCCCTGAATCCCCTGAATGCCTTGGGGTCCGGTGG
>CAZELM010000060.1:0-11208 GCA_964512995.1 uncultured bacterium | reverse complement strand
GTCCAGTAGGTCCCTGAATCCCCTGAATGCCTTGGGATCCGGTGGGTCCAGTAGGTCCCTGTAATCCCGAGGGATCTCCGATCCATTGACCCGACGCATCAATCACGGGGCCATAACCTGATATACTGATGCTATTAGGATGAATATCCTGCTCATACGTATCTTTTGCATTGAGTGCCTGTCCAACTGCTGTCAAAGGTTGTCGCGGTGAAAGCCATTCACCGGAGACTCCTATTTCAAGCCAGACTCCAGCATCAAAAGCCAGGGAGAAGGGATTGACCTGTCCCAGTGTAACCTGAAAAATTCCATCTGCTACCGAAACATTGGGTTGTATTTCTGACCAGAGCACAACTCCCCCCGTTTCATCATCATAAATCCGGAACATAAACTCGAAATTGCCGGTCAGTGCATCACCTGCACCATCCAGGAGATGACCCTGATAATTGATCAGGTTCGGAATTGTTGCAGAAATGAAATTGCCGGTCAGAAACAAAAACGCCATAAACGTTATGATTTTTCGGGTTCCCATATCAATATCCTTTCTCTAACACCCATACACATCGCGGATTATAAAATGGTCTGCAATCGCTGTCTTGTGTTGATTCTATTATGATTCTGCCCTGACCGCAATACTGTTGCTGAATTAAGCCTATCTTGATCGGTACATCTGGGCTGAAACACGCCTCAGGACAATCCAACTCTGTAATTTATCTGGGGAGTCGGGGAATCGATTTAGAGGATTTTGCGGTTGCTTCTCGTTCTCTGCATTTTGCTTCCTGGTATTGTACTGATTCAATGCCTCTGGATGAGGTTCTTAATTCCTTCTGTAGCGGTCCAGGAACCATCGGCACGGATCACGATCATCTCAGTATCCGGACGGGCGTTGATCAAATCAAAACCTTGTTTCTCTCCAAGAACAAAAACCGTTGTTGCCAGGGCATCTGCCATAGCTCCCGAAGGATCGATTATCGTAACACTAACGAGGTTTGTTTCGATTGGCCAGCCAGTGGTGGGGTCGATGATATGGCAGTATTTTTTGTTCTGGATGGTGAAAAAACGTTCGTAGGTACCGGATGTGACAACCGCTCCCTCCCGAACCAAAACATCACCCCACAAACCTTCGCCAAACGGATTCTGAATCCCGATTGTGCAGGTTATGCTGGGTCTGAAGCTGTAACAGTACATATCTCCTCCACAGTTGACAATCAGTTTCTGGCCATGTTTTCGAGCAGATTCGGATAGAGATTCTCGAGTATTCCGCAGTATCCATTCAGAAAATAAGCCTTTAGCGATTCCTCCGAGATCAAGATAGGGGCCAATACTTTCGATTTCGAGAGGAATTTCCGGTTTGGGAGTGCTCTCCGATGGCAGCGAAAGTAACGTGACTGTTCTGTGTAGATTATCAAAATGGAGATGGTTGAAACCCAGAAATTGTCGTGCGGTCTGTATCTCCTGCGGAGTGGGTAATCGATTCAGGTGTTCTGCTTGCTTCCAGAGTTTAATCAGGGGTCCGACATTGATATCGAATGCACCGCCGGATATCCGGTGCGCTTCCCGGGCTTTTTCCAAGGCTTCCCATGCATGCGGCGTGAGTGAGATTGGGGTCCCTGGTGGAGATTGATGAAGCTGATTCAGGACACTATTGGGCCGATATAGGGAGATCTCATCCTCCCACTGCTCGATCGCCTTTTGAGCGGCATCTCCGGCTCGTTCCAACTCCGCTTGTGGAATTCCCTGCGCAATGATCTCCACAGGAATGCCGCCCATTGCTAAAAAGGTGATCCGCTGAATGCGATTGTCCGAGCAACTCCAGAGAAGAAAAAAGAGCGGGATAATGGCGATCATCCAGATGAGACGATGAAACATCCCTTTTGAGATAAAGCAACCGGCAAAGGCTTTTGTATTCATGAGTTATCAGGTCCCTTGACAATTTTCGACGCACTTAACAGAATCTGCGTTTTACTACCCGAAATTCATGATCCAGTTCGCCTAATTCCAGGCGGCGCAACAGGTGATGAATGCTGTAATAGGAAGTATCTCTTTTCAAAAGATCCTGATCATCCGGTGTGAAATTTTTTGCGAAATCATCGATCAGATCCCGGATACTCTGATATACATCATGGGTGATTAATTCCCTGCATTGATCCTGAAGCTTTCCAAAACTGACCAGATAAGATCGAGGATCAGCATTGTCGATTTTGTAACGCAGTTTGATATCCTGGCCGAATCGTTCATAGAACGCCTGAGTGACCAGTATCGCGATATCGGATATCGAATAGTTGTCCAGAGTTCGTCCCACATTATAAATATCTGATTTCAGATCATTCTCAATAAAATGAATAAAGACATTGCACAGATCCCGGATATGAACCAGGGGCCGCTTGACCAGGGGATTGGAGTAGAAAATAATCGTCTGTTGAAAAAACGAACTGGCAATCATGGCATTGATCAGCAGATCGAACCGCATGCGTGGAGAAGGACCATAGACGGTGGCATTTCTAAGAATGTAAACGTTGAAATCGGAATCAATCAGATTATTGAGCGCTCCTTCACACACCAGCTTACTCTCGGCATACGTCGAAACCGGGTTCTTCGGCGAATCCTCATTGAAAAATACGGGAGATTCCATCGGGCTATACCCATACACACTGCATGATGATGAGAAAATCAGTTTTTTAACTCCCGCCTTCTTCGCCAACGACGCAGACTCGACCGTGGCATATACATTGATATTCCGAGTAACCCGATCATTGATTTCCCCGATCGGGTCGTTGGAGAGACCGGCCATATGCACAAGAACATCAACTCCCTCGAAATCTTCCCGAGTCATGTCCCGGATATCTTTCTCATGGTATTCAACGCCGTCTACTTCATACGAATACCCATCCAATTTGAAATTATGAGGATACAATCGATTATCAACACCGATCACCCGATGGCCTCGCTCGTTGAGCTCTTTACAAAGCATACATCCGATATATCCATTGCAGCCTGTTACCATGATTCGCTTGCTCATCGATTCAATCTCCTTTCATGCCTTCAGACAGCTTCATCATAAACAATTCGAACGCAAAAAAAAATGACAAGTACGAGTATAGCCTGAAAATCTGATTTTACAAATTTATCGATAATAAATGTTATCATTCAAGATAATTTCGGCCGGTATCTGGGATGATTCCATTCTCTCTCACGTGCGATTGACATGTATGTACAATGGAGTAGATAATGCATGAGAGGTTGGATTGATCAGAGGTTCATGCCAGGAAGTTGGGTAATACATTGCACAATCGAAGAGAATTTCCGATTACAGCATTTTTGAGTTCCATAAGATTCACTATTCTGATTCTGATACTGCTCACCATCGCATCGATCATCGGAACGATTGTGATACAGGAAGGAACCGACGAGGCACGTCATATCGAGGATGTTTATTCATCGGAAAAGCTCCATTGGTATCGATTATTGGGATTTGTGGATATATACCACTCCCCATTATATATCGGATTGCTTTGTTTGCTGTCATTGAATCTTCTGTTCTGTACATACAAGCGGTTGCACCGTGACTGGCGTCAGAAAAACTCACAGGAACAACACGATATACCGCGAGATCTGTTTCGTTTTCCCAATGCCGTATCGATCCCGATTCGTGAAAATGATGTCAGTCAGTGGATTCCTGCTCTTCTGGAGAAGCAGGGATTCCATACTCAGAAAATCGCACATGAGCAATGGATGGGAAAACGGGGAACTCTGAATCGGTATGGATTCTATCTGGCTCATGCGGGTATTCTGATCATTCTGGGCGGAAGCTTCGTGAGCAGCATATATTCCATCGAAGGAATGATGTGGTTGATCCCCGGTGAATCTAAAAACAAATTTGATTCGGTTCGCCATGAAGACATCCCGCTAGGTTTTTCCGTTCGTTGTGACGATTTCAGTATTGAAACATATGACACGGGGATGCCCAGAGAGTATCGATCGGAACTGACGATCACGCCTGACAATGGTCAACCAATCACTCAAGAGCTGTTGGTCAATCACCCGATCGCGATCGATGGTTATCGACTCTATCAGTCGAGTTACCAGCAGACGGGTCTTGAACGAATCATGTTGACAGTCCTTTTCGGGGAAACATCCTCACAATCCATCTGGATGACCGTCCCGGGCTCTTCCAGCATCACAGACCCAGCGGGAAAATCCATGACAATTGACACGCTCCAATTCGAACCGGACTTTATCTTTGATGAGAATATGAAAGCCACATCCCGATCCGATGCGCTGAACAATCCGGCACTCCGTATCCAGGTCACTCGGGAAGGCATGGAACCTGCCAGACCACAATGGTTGTTCGTAAAATTTCCGAATCATCACGGAACAACTTCCGTTGAGGATTACACCATCCAGATCAGTGATATCAAAACAGGTTTTGCGACTGGCCTGGAGATTGTGCGTGATCCAGGCAGTCCATTGATCTGGCTGGGATCTGTGATTATGATTGCGGGTTTTATGGTCAGTTTTTTCATCTTTCCGGAGAAGGTCTGGGTTAGCGTGATGGCAGAAGGAGCTTCGAGGCAGGTTATTATCGCCGGCATTTCTCCGCGCAATGATGGAGGTTTGAAAGAGCGGCTGGCAGCTATCGGCACAAGCCTTAATAGAAAAATGGACGCATGAGCGAGGAGTTTGAGGATGGATGATTCTACCCTGAATCAGGTGGTGATGATCGGTTATTTAGTCGCTGGCTTCATATTTTTATGGGCATCGACAGGATCCGGTTCAAGTTCAGAAAAGCACGCTCGATTCATTGCCTGGATCAGTTTTGGGATGCATAACGGCAGCCTGATCTGGCGATGGATTCGAAGCTATCAACTGGGATATGGCCACGCTCCCATGACAAACCGATATGAATCGCTGATATTTTTTGGATGGGCGGTTGCCGCTGTCTATCTGATGATGAACCGGTATTTCAGGCTCAGACAGGCAGGTGCATTCATGATGATTTTGTCTGCGGGGATGATCGGAACTGCTTCGCTGATGCCTGGAGCAGAATCCGAGATCACACCCCTGATGCCCGCCCTACAGTCCAATTGGCTGTTGTTTCATGTGGTGACCTGTTTTTTAGGATACGCATCGTTTGCAGCTGCTTTCGGGACTGGTATTTATGCTTTATTGAAAAACAGGGAACCCGGTGCGGGGGATAGCCAATCGGAATCATTGGATCAGATGATGCATCGTTCGGTAATGGTTGGATTTTTGCTGTTAACATTGGGGATTATTTCCGGATCAGCCTGGGCATTTAACACATGGGGACGATACTGGGGATGGGACCCCAAAGAAGTCTGGTCATTGATTACGTGGTTTGTATACGCGATTTTTTTGCATGCCCGGATGATGAAAGGATGGAGAGGGAAACGCCTGGCGATCATCGCCATCATCGGATTCCTGTTTGTGTTGTTCACATTCCTTGGAGTGAATTATCTGCCAATCTTCAAAGGCTTGCACAGTTATGCATGAGTGGATAAAATCATTCTGTCAGCACAGCGGTTGCTGTTATTCGGTAGGTTGTTTAACGAGGAGGGGCTTATGAAAAAATTATCCGTATTATTGATTTTCTGTTTAACAGGTGTGATTGCGACAGCACTTTTTGCTCAGGCACAACTTTCACAGAACATAATCACGATTCAGACTCCGGAGAAAAAAAGTGATGGAAAGGACACATCGGTCGTTTTTGATCATAAAAAGCACGCGGATGAATATGCCAAAGGGTGTGATAAATGTCATCCAGCTCTCAAACAAGCGGTGAATGCACCGGAAAACACCAAAGATATCGTTCATACCAATTGCAAACAGTGCCACGACAAAGACAAACCAGGAAAATCATTCACTTGCAGTCTTTGCCATAAAGTTCCGGCATAATCTATTATGGTTTATGAGGTGCGGTCAATATCATTGACTGCACCTCCGATTGATCCAGAGAGAATGATGGTAGCCATCAATGGCCACTGTCCCGAGGCTCCTTTTTAGCGAAATAGCGGAGAGGGGTTCTATATCACACGGTTCCGGTATTCGGTTTGGATGGCTTCTGCTTTTTCTCCATGGCTCGGGCCAGAAGCTGCCCGAAGGAGCCAATTGGTTTTTCATCATTCGGTTCTGTTTTCTGGTTCGTCTCCTCAAGATACTCCTGATAGTGGCGATCCTCCTCCGCTCCTTCGGTGTTGGATATGGAGAGGATAATCCGGCGGGATTCCCGGTCTGCTTCGGATATGATCGCGGTGATTGTTTGCCCGGGTTTGAATGCATTGACGAGTTTTTCTCCCCTTGGAACACCTGACATTGATGCCGGGATAAAGCCAACGAGATCTTTGCCGATGAGAACTTCCATCCCGGCTGGTTTGATTGCGGAGATGTCTGCTTCCACAGAATTCCCGGGTATCAATCGATCTGCCATCTCGTCCCATGGATCCATCTGGAGCTGTTTGATACCCAACGATATCCGGCGATTCTCCTCATCGATCCCCAAAATCTGTACGGATATTGAATCACCGACATCGAGGATTTCTTTCGGGTGATGGATCTTCTTTCCCCATGTCATATCTGAAATATGGAGGAGACCTTCAATCCCCGGCATCAATTTTATAAATGCGCCGAATTTTTCGATACGCATGACGACACCCGGATAGGTTTTTCCTTCCTGAATATCAATTCCGATGTGCTGATCCCATGGATGGGTCTGTGTCGCTCGGATACTCAGGCTGATCCGCTTTCCATTGTCTTCGATACTCAGAATTTTGACTGGAACCGAATCACCTACTTTTAGAATCTCAGCAGGATCATTGATGCGATCCCACGACAGTTCGGAGATGTGAGCCAGTCCGTCGATGCCGCCGATATCCACAAATACGCCGAATGGCTGCAATCGCTTGACGACACCGGTCATAATGAGTCCAGGTTTGAGATTTTTCAGCGTTTCCCTGGCCTTTTCCGCTGCTTCCTCTTTCAGAAGTACCGAACGGTTGACCACCATATTTCGGCCATGCGAATCGTATTTCGTGATGATAAAGTGAAATGTATGACCATTATATTTCTGGGGATCCTCGACAAATTCCGTATCGATCTGGGAGATGGGGCAGAACGCCCGTTGACCTCCTAGATCGATATCGAATCCACCCTTGTTCACACCAGTCACCCGCCCCTGTACCGGAATGCGGTTGTTGAAGGCTTCCTGGAGTATTTCCCGGGATTGGTCTTTTTTTCGCATCTTATAAGAAAGATGTATCTCGTCGGAAACCTTTAGGACCGTGACATCGATTCGATCGCCCATGGTGAACAGGAGTTTCCCGTTTTCGTCAATGATTTCCTCGACAGGCAGAATACCTTCGCTTTTGGCACCGATATCCAGAAAAACATCAGTCTCTCCCATGGACACGATCCGGCCGGAAACTTTATCCCCCGCCTGGATTTCATTATCGACAAAAGAATCTTCCAATGCTTTCTCGAATTCCTCCATCGAAAGATCCATATCATCATCATCGAATTTAAAAAATGTTTTATTGGCCATCGCCTTTCCTCCTCACATCAGATTGAGATCCATTCTGATCGCGGATTGGATGTTATACCGATTGAGGTGGAGTAGCAAGAGAGTATCCGAAAAGCCTCCTTCCGCTGCTACCGCATTAAAATTCCTTCCAACCTCCTCTTCGGTGATTTGTTTCGATGAAACCAATCGTCGATCTTTGAAAACGAGTGTTTATCAAAAAAGATTGACTCCATACAATCTCCGTTATACGGTCTTTTTGACGATTTTGAAGAGAAGGAGATGTGAAAATGGAAATCCAGATTATTTATAAACGAGATGTTATTCCGGATCCCATTCCGGTGATAATCAATATTCTGACCTGTGAAGGTTTGCAGGAAACACTGGAATGTCAGACGAAGTATCCAGCAAAAAGCCTGCATGTTCTCGCCAACGCATACCGTTTGAATGATTTTACCGGAAGAGCCGGTGATGTTTTTCTGATCTATCCGGAATCCCCTGATGAAAATCTGCACGTGTTTGTCGGTCTCGGCCCTCGTCATGATCTCACGCCACGTCAATTCCAGAATGCCGGAGCGATTCTATCAAAGCGAATCGCCAATCTGAATCTGGCGTGTGTCATTCTGGATTTATCGACATCATCCCGTGTGGAACCATATACGACCGTGAAACCATTCATCGAAGGCATTGCGATCGGATCATATACGTTCTCCAAATATTTCTCGAAAAGTAAACCATTTCCACTGGGCCGGATGACTGTCATCATTCCCGATGATGTCTCCAGAGAAGATACAATCCTGGGTATCCGTGATGCGGCTTTTAATGTACACGCCTCCAATATCGCACGACGATTGACGGATGAAGCGTCCAATTACAAAACTCCAGATAAATTTGAATCACTGATTCAGGATGCACTTTGCGAATCGGAATATCAGATCAAAACACTGGATGACTCCCGGTTGGCTAACGAAAAATTGAACTTGATTCGGGCAGTGGGTCGAGCCGGCAGCGCTCCTCCACGGCTGATGATCATCGAGAGCCGTCAAAAACGAGGTGAAATCAACGTGGGAATCGTGGGTAAAGCGATCACTTTTGATTCGGGCGGGCTGATGATCAAAACGCATCAGGATATGCCTTATATGCACGAAGATGTTGGCGGCGCTGCTTCTGTTGTAGGCGCATTGTCTGTCATTCCCAAACTTGATGTCAGCTTCAATGTCATGGCCGCGATTCCGATCGCGGAAAACCTGATCGACTCCAACTCCTACCGGCCTTCGGATGTGTTCATCACTCGGAATGGATTGTCGGTGGAGGTGAATAATACGGATGCCGAAGGCCGGTTGCTTCTGGCAGACAGCTATCTGTATCTCCAGGATCAATTCCCATTGAATTTCCTTGTTGATGTGGCGACTTTAACGGGAGCTATTACACGGGCACTGGGTACCAAAGTTGCCGGATACTTCACCAATCACGAGATTTTGGCCGAGATCTTCGATGCATCCTGTCAGCAGTCGCAGGAAAAATTCTGGCGGATGCCACTCGAACGGGAGTATTTATCCAATCTGAAGAGTGAATATGCAGACATCCGGAATGATGGGGGAGAACCCAAAGCGATAACTGCGGCTTTGTTTCTTCAGAAGTTCATCCCGGACCATCTTCCGTGGCTGCATTTGGATGTCGGTTCAATCCTCCTCGGGACCAGCGACGATCCGTTGTATGGCGGGAAAATGTATGCCAGTGGAAAGCCAGCCATCACTTTGATCGAATTTTTCCGGCAGCTCAATCAGCACCTCCCGTTGTTTGAACAGGGCAGATCTGCTTGATTGACTCGTTCTGATCTATCTGGACGATCGGTCCCTGGTAAATCTCCCAGAGATTTTCCGTCGCACTCCGGAAATGAAACCGGATCCGGTAAACACCCGGAGGAGATTTGATTTTTCCGGATTTAATGGAAGCAGTAACGCCTACGGGTTGCTGCGTTGCACAGCTCCAAAAATCAAATTTATCCAGACGGCCGATCGGTCCGGTTTTTTCCTGGATATTTATATCTAATGATGTTCCACGATGTAATTCCAACGGAACAGGAGGTGTCACATAAGCGACCACCGAGGCGAAATCTTGTACGGCAATGACCAGATCATCCTTGACTGCCACACCCACTCCGATGTGGGTAAATTGATCGGAAAGCACATTCGTCCGATGATTGGGACTTGCCATCCAGGAGGTGACGATGTCGTTCGCCAGATGATGGGTGATGAATTTATAACCCATCGTCTGACGGCAGATATTTTCACCGGTTTTAATCGTAATCAGGGAGCGGTGATAAAGCAGAATGCGGTCGTTGGGTGACAGACCATCCGGATTGACATGATCAAAGTAGTTTTTAACCAACATATCAGCAGCATGCTTGCGAGCAATCTGGTGAAGTTGATCATCCGGATGATAGAGTCTCAACTGCCCTTGATGATGGATCCCATGAATACCACGCTCCTGATTGGTCAGTGAATAGATCATCTGCTCAATTCCTGGATGAAATGTGATCCCTTCCTGTAAGAGTTGTTCCACCGAATACAAGGGTGTCGGTGTTGCCTGATTTATATCCGGCTGAGTGACTGGCAGGATCCGATGAAGACCACATCCTCCAAGAAAAAAGAGCATCTCTATTGAAATAATCCAGTAGATGCGCACAGGGAAAATTCTTTTTGAGTCAATCACGCCTCTCCAGCGACAGATCGGCATACAATGATTTGTTTGGGGGAGTCTGATGTGAACGGTGTCAGATCATAGTTCCCATATTTTTGTTCGATCTCGAAGCCATGGTAATGGAGCAGCAGTTCCAACTCCTGGGGATAAAAGATCCGCATATTGTTTTCGACAACCGTGGGTTCACGTCGCTCGCTGGAGGAATAATACCATTTGAGATGATTGATCTGTGTGGCGTGATCATATCGGGATGTTTCTGTGACTGCGATATGACCGTGACCCTCTGGATCGGAATATTCAGCTACCGGAAAGTGTGTGTTGGGATCCCGCATTAAAAATTCAAATCGGGGAACAAACATATCAATGATAAAGCGTCCATATCGGTATAAATGCATCCTGACGTTCCGGAAAAATAGTGCAAGGCTCTCGTGATCATGCAGATGAGAAATGGAGTTGAATGGAATAAAGATCAGATTAAATCTCTGGGTCAGGTGGAAATCGCGGCAATCGGCATAATGGAAATCGATGATCACTGGAATTGATGCCGCTTTTTGACGGGCAAATCTGAGCATCGGTTCGGAAACATCCAAGCCAGTGATCGATATGCCATTTTGAGCGAGTGGGATTGTAATACGACCGGTTCCGCATGCTATTTCCAAGACGGGATCTCCATATTGCGCTACCATTTCCCGATAGAAAGGAATATCATCGATCAGGCAATCACACATGGCATCGTAATGGCGGCCATTTGAGTAGAGCGAAAGAGAATCATTTGGCTTCATTATTATCTCCGAGCTTTTTCAGTTCTTCGATACTCAATCCCGTTTTCTCGGAGATCGTTTCCAAATCCAGAATATCCAGAAGATTTCGAGCAATCGATATCCGGGCCGTTTTCAGACCTTCTTTGCGGCCTTCTTCCCGGCCTTCTATCAGACCTTCTTTGCGGCCGTCCATCTTTCCGGTTCCATACGATGACA
>CAZELM010000059.1:0-24031 GCA_964512995.1 uncultured bacterium | reverse complement strand
CGCGATTCGGAGTGGTTCCGGATGCGATCCGGCAGATCATCGAGACGATGGATGATCTGGATCGATTGAATCGGCTTCACCGGGCGGCGGTGACGATTCCGGATATCGATCGCTTTTATGCATTATTGGAATGAGTATCAGGCCTGAAAGAGAAAATAATCCCGCATATATGTCCCTCTCCATTCAATGCTCCAATCTACCCTTCTGATAGCAGGGAAGTGTGGCTTATTCCTGAGTGTAAAAAATCAAAAGACTGAATCCATCTGTGATCACTCAGGACGAACAAGGATCCACCGCAACGCATTGAAAACATACCGAGCTGCATTCCAGAGTTCCCCTTCATCCTTGATTTCGAGCGTAATCTTGTTTGCAGTGATGGTGGGATGAATCATTTCATACCAGGAATCGGAGTTCTGACGCCAGCACGCCATGAACTGATCAACCTCATTGGAATCATGTGCTGGAATGTAACCGTTGTCTATTTGACCGGAAAAGCTAATCGCTTCCTGAAGCATATCATGTCTCAATGGTGGATACGTGGTTAGAATCGTCCAGACGCCCTTGGATAATACGCCGCGAAATCGATAATCACCGATATTCTGTCCGCCTGTATAATCTCCCATGACCAACTCCAGAATCGTTCCCTCTGGGAGCATTGCCAGTGATGCTTCGATCCGTTTCAATTGTGATGATGGGAGTTTCAGCATCGGGTATCATTTCCAGTAACCGGCCGGCATGAGGCGAATGAGGGTTCCAGATGATGTCCGGTTGAGTGGGCAGATGAATACCTGTGGCTGTCAATCCCAGAGGAGCGTGCCCTCATTTCTGATATGTTTATCAACTCTCATATTTCGTTGCCTTTTATAAGGGAGAGACCGTGTATACAATTCCTGGCCGGTCTCGTTGCTACTCAAGATCACTCGTGGGAAGAGTCCTCTTGTTTTTCTACTTCCCCGAACCTGCTCTCCCATTCCTGGATGATGGATGCGTTCCATGGCTCTTTAAACACGACCAACCGAAATCGGATTTCAGCGATGCTTTTTATCCGATTGGACAAGAGGTGGTAGGCCATCTCCAAAAATGGATCTTTATCCGGATGCGCGAGCGCTTTCAGAATCAGATAATGTGTAAAAAAAGGCTGTTCCGGCCGTAATCCCAAATATGTGTTCACAGCAGGATTTTGATGAATCCATTCCATCACCTGACAAGACATCCCAAAAGCCTCTTTCAGATGATTCTGAAAACACAGGATCCGTGCTTGTCTCGAATGGATCAGGTTGAGTCGGGTGGAAAGCTGAAGGTCCCGGCAGATGGATACAGATTGCTGGTAATATTCCATGGCAGAGTCATATTGATGTTGTAACAGAAACAGATCAGCCATCTGAGTCATGGCATCACATTCGATGATACGGTTTCTGCCTTCCCTGCTGATCCGGACTGCTTCACGGGCATGCTCCATCGCCTCATTGAAATGCATTTTACAGCTGAGAAGTGTTCCGATATGGTATATAATTTCAGCCACAAACTGCTTCTGATAACAAATCGAGAGTGGATTCAGAATCTCTAATGCTTGATGGAAATGACTATGAGCCGCCTCATAATCACCGGTTTCGATATACAGACAGCCGATTTCAGCCATGATAATTCCGTTATATAAAACGAGATAGATTTTCTGGGTGATATGGAGTGCTTCGGCAAGGAGATTCATCGCTTCCGGATAATGTCCCAGCGTTTTGTGGATGTGCCCCAATGCGAACAAGGCAAGTGCCTTATTGAGGCCGATGGGTTCCTTCTGATCTATTTGCACCATTTGTTCCAGCCAGCGCATTGCTTTCTCATACTCATTCTGGGCGATCCATGATTCTGCTGCGATAAACATCAAGGAGGTTTCATTCGATCGGATCTCTGATTCCCGGCTTTGCTGCAATCCGGATGCGATGACTTCATGAGCCATTTCAAACTGATGCAGACAATAATAGTTGGTCGAAATTTTCAACAATGCATCGATTTCATTTTTCCGGTCATTAATGTCCTGGCTGATTGCCAGAACAGACTGAAAACAGTCCAATGCCTGTTCATACTCAATATCAAACTGGTGCATAATACCGAGTTGCATCAACACCGATGCTTCCAGAGAATGATCCTGAATTGTCCGGCTGAACGCCAACGCCTCATCAAAAAAAGAACGAGCCGCTTCAAATTCACATCGGGTGATATATGTTCGCCCGATCTTGAGAAGCGTATCAGCCGTTTGTCTATGATCCTGAACAGCACGGGAGATAGCGAGCGATCTCTCGAACATGGGGATCGCCTTGTCGATTTCGTTCTCAAGTAGCCGGATCATGCCGATGCTTTTCAGGGAACGGGCTTCCATGGTCCGATCCTTGACTCTGCGGCTCAATTCGAGACTTCGATAAAAACACGGTTGAGCATGATGAAAGTTGGATTGAATGAGATGCAGTTCTCCAAAAGCGAAAAATGCATGGAGTTTTGCCACATCATTGTTCTGATGAGAAGCCAGTTTCAAGCTTTGGCTGAAATCCGATCTGGCATGCTCCAGGTTTCCGATGAACCGATACACCATGCCGCGTTCAAAATACACGACGCACTTTTGGCTGTCAGTGTCATCTAGGAGTTCCAGCGCATTTTGATAGGCGGAAATCGCAGTCTGATTGGCGTAAACCTGATGAGCAGAATGGCCTGCTTTCCGATAATACTCCACCGCTTTGGGGATATTTTTACATTTGAACCAGTTATCCGCTAATTCATAATAGTACCGATTGCTCTTTTCCCGGTATTTGTTTTCAAGATATTGAGCGTACAGATTATGCAGGATATGACGGTTCTGGTGCAGTATGGAATCATATGACACCTCCCGGGCCAATGGATGCTTTATCTGAAACTCAGTATTTGAGACAGGTATGATGAAGCCTCGCTCTTTTAATACGGAAAGGCAATATTCCAGATTCACGGGGTTTTCAATTCGATTGTTGATCCATTTCAATGGTTCCAGATCGAACTGATCACCTAAAATGGAGGCAAAGTGAAGCGTTCTCTTGATATCTGTCTCCAAATAATCAATCCGGGTGAAAATCATACTGCGCAAGGATGGCGGGATTTCGATTTTCTTTGCATTCTGCTGAATCGATAATGGAGAGACGTGAATCAGGTCAATGTGTTTATCGTGAAAATGATTGACCAGTTCCTCAATGTAATATGGATTGCCTTCACATCGGCTGAGAATCAGTTCATGGAATGTTTTCGGATCTCCAAATGATCCCAGGATTCCTTGAATCAGCGAAAGTCCTTCCTGATCAGAAAGTGGATGCAGATGTATTTCTATCAGTTCTGCTTTTTCAAAAGATGCAGAAGGAAAAATCCGTATCGGACGAAACGGCAGCAATACCATCATCGGCAGGGGTGTCCGGGCAGTCAGAAGGATCGAATGCAAAACAGAAAGGGAGGATTCGTCGATCCAGTGAAAATCATCCCATACAATGATCAGTGGCGCATGAAACTCCATGCATGCCATAGATGCCATCGCCTGAACCAGATTCCGGACAGCCGCAATGATGCATTGATGACGTTCTCTGGGATCCATGGAATCGAGGAAAGGATCATGCCGGGTCTCTCCCAATAAAAAGCACAGAATGGATTGAATCGTTCTGCGATCTGATCTGGCTGGAAGATATTTATTGAGATTGTTGAATAACGTTTCCATTCTGCATGAATAATCCGATCCCAGATTGTCACCCAGGCAATTTTTCAGCATGGTAATGACCGTTTCATATTGCCGAGAAGCATATCCTGCTGCGATCCCTGCTAGAATGGGATAGAACGAGTTGGAGGGGTAATGTCGTACTGTTTTTAAAAATTCGTAGATCAGCCGTGATTTTCCAATACCAGCATCTCCCGAGATTTCAATCACACGATGGTGAGGAAGGGATAAGTCATCGGATTGAAGGGGCTTACAACAATCGCTGAAAATGGTCATCAACGTCGACAATTCTGATTGTCGGCCGACAAAAACGAGATGAGAAGAAGAATGGGAGGTGCGTTCCCAACGGTCTTTACGAAAGGATTTTTCGACAACGGTATAGCATCGAATACCGGTTTCTTTTCCTTTCTGGTGGATGGCTGGGTGATCTCTGAAGAGATAATGGTCTTTTGCCAGCTTCCACGTGTTTTCTGAAACTAAAATCGACCCTTGCTCAGCGCTTTCTTCCAGTCTCGTGGAGGTGATCAATGGCATACCGGTCAGAACATCGGTTGAACCACGTTTGCTTCGGGTCACTTCACCGGAATCAATTCCGATCCGGATATCCAGAACAAAATGTTTGCTGATCAGAAAATCATGAATCGCATTGATGGACTTCAATATGGACATTGCACAATCGATTGCTCTCACCGCATCATCTTCATGAGTGATGAATGTTCCGAATGCTGCCATGACGGAATCGCCTTCGAATTTTTCCACCCATCCGTCTCGGTTTCGGATGTGTTTTGTCACAACCCTGAAAAGAGTATCCAGTATGCGATCCACGATCTCATGATCGAACTGCTCTGATAATCCGGTATAGTTATGCAAATCCACTTTCAGAACAGTGATATAACGTCGTTCCCCTCGGTTTAAACGGATACGATTGCCATTTTCACAGATCATTTCGGAAGGCATCAGATCCCCCAATTTGTCCAGTTCGTTCCAAAATGACTCGTCGAGATCCTGTCCAGAATTTGACATTCTTGCTTCCTTCAGGGTATCAGCATCGGGTGAGCGACCAATTTCCCCATGATTGCCGCGATTTTCTCACAGCCCTTTGCTGAATGGGCGAGACGCACAGTGACCGGCTGAGTGCACCAACATCTATCGTTCATGAATAAAAAAGCAATCAACAAAAAAAATGCTCCGGTCCTTCATAAAGGAATTATCCGGAGCATTGTCACTAACTCATTAACCAGATTGATCCAGTTGCCTCTTTACTGCTCTCACAGGAGATTAAAAGGCATACTTCAGACTCAACCGATACAGCATGGGAGAAGCCCAGCCATTGGCTTGCCCAAAGAGATCCGGTTTGCTGGGATTGTACAACTCGACTTCACTGATCAGTCCCTGATTATCCGTCACATTTTCAACATCGAAAATGACCGTGGCTGTACCCCATTTGCCGAATTTCAATGAATTCTGGAGTGAGACATCGATGCTGTAAAATCCGGGCAATTCATATGTTCCGCGTTCTTCCATGAAGTAGAAGTTCTCATCCCGGCGAGGCGGGCGGCCGGTCCAGGTGTCCGGATCGCTCTGATTGTTGGTGGGGTCTGTCGGATCGAACGTGAACGGTGGTTTGGATCGTTTGGAGTAGTGATATCCGGATCGCCAGAATCCATTGACACCAAAGGAAATCTCATACCAGTCGGTCAGATCGTAATGTACGGAACCCGCCAACTTGACATAGTGTCGGCAGGACCATGGGAGTTCGCCGTACAGGTTCTGAGAGGCGGCGAATGTGTCATATGCACTGGAGAACTGCCCCACGCCATCGGAATCCGGGAATGTTTCAGTGACCGAACCGATTGCTTCGGCATAGGTATAACTGGCCTGAAGGTCATAGTACTTCAAACGAGCGGATGCATTGATTTCGATACCATCGTACTTCCGGCTGTTACCACTGGCATTGGTCACATAAAATAGATTCTTGTCATAACTGGAATATGTCTTGCTGTCGACTGGATCGAACTTCTCATCGGGATCCAACCCGGAGAAATCATCCTTGACACCACCCAGGTACGTCCAAACAATATTACCATTTTCATCCGTGAAAATGCCTACATCTTCCAACATATCATTGGATTCACGATGGGTATAATTCAGGCCAATGGAAAAATTCTCAAACAGCTCATGTTCTATTCCAACCATCATTTCGTCGGTGTATTCCGCCTTCAGATCTGGATCGATCAGATTCCAGTCTCCCGGTTCATCTTCCCGTGTTGTTTTCCAGTTACCCGGATCAAAGAAATAATCTTCATCCGGAACACCATTGCGATCCATGTCATGCCATTCCGGTCCGATGTATTCTTCTGTCCGATTGGCACTATTATTCGCTTCAAATGACTGGAACATACCTGGGAGAGAGAGATCGAATGGATTATAGAATCGACCATAAAAACCATGGATGGCGGTTTTTCCGTCTCCAAACACGTCCCAATTAGCACCGATACGAGGAGCGATCATGTCGGTGAATTTCATGTCGGAGTATTGTTTAAATGTTCCATCCTCGTTTCGGTAAGAATCAGCTCGAAACTGACCCCAGGTCCAGGCAGGAACCGCGGTGTCTCCATCCGCGTTTTCAAATGTCATGTATTCATACCGGACTCCCAGATTCAATGTCAGATTATCCAGAACGGTCCATGTGTCCTGCAGGAAGAATGATGCATAATTGCCGGATTCGGTGGCAGTTCCAGGATGGAGATAACTATCCCGCGTAGCTTCATTACCGGTATAATAATCCCCATGATCATGCTGCGTAATGGTATAATCATAATCTCCGGGATACACATTGAAATTATCGCGGGAGACATTGTGAATTTCGATGCCGCTCTTGAATTCGTGAGAACCGGCCAGTTCATCCACATAATAGCTTCCGGTAAAGCTCATCTGGAGCCTGTTTCGGTCATCTTCACTGTGGCGATTGCTGTTGTTGTAACGCTGGCTTTCGGTCGTATCAAAGAAGGAGGGTTCACCAGTATCAGCCGCAGGAACCGAATCCAAAAATCCATTTGAGGAGCCGACTCGGGTAATGAAGAACAGATTGGAGCTGTACAACCAGGTCCATTCCAGGGAGTAGAACGGGCCGCCTTGTTCCTGCAGGTTATAGGCTTCGGGTGTATATGAATCGTATTCTCCAACGGTTCCATAGATCGTTGCATCCTCTCCGGAATAATTCACGACGAATTTGTGTTCCTGATTCGGCTGGAACGTCAACTTGGCATACGGAAGATTAAACTCGCGATCGGTTTTGATGTTCGTCATATCGTCCGCATTCTGAAAATCAGCTCCATAAAATCCGATGGTCTTGTCGGTTCCTTCCTGATTCGAATACTGGTAGGTCACCAAAAACCACAGCTTATCTTTCAGAATCGGACCATCTAACGTTACAGTCGGTTCCCAGAAGTCATAGTTCGATTCGGTTGTGGCATGTTCGGAATCCGCCTGCCAGTCCGTGTTGATGTATTTCAAGCGGATGATGCCATGAAACTCATTGCTTCCGGATTTTGTAACCGCATTGACGATTCCACCTCTGGAGCGGCCATATTCCGCCTGAAATCCTCCGGTCTGAACTTCGACTTCCTGGATGGCATCGGCATTCAGGTTAGCTCCGAATGTGGAAGTAACCGGATCCGTTGTATCCACTCCATCAAATAAATACAGGTTATCTGTAAATGCACCGCCATGTACCCGAACATTACCGCTCCCGGTAATTCCTCCCGCCATCGCGAAAGAGGAAAACAGATCATCGGATCCGGGCAGCCGCTCTGTAACGTCTCGTTCAATCGTTGTTTTTACGGTCGCAGCCTTGACATCGAGTAAATCCGCTGCTGCCGTAATGACGATCGTTTCTTTAAACTCAGCCATTTCCATTGTCAGCTTGAGTTGGCTCGTGCTATTGACTGAAACTTTGACATTCGACTGTTCGATCGTTTTCATTCCCATGAGTTCAGCCTTTACCATGTAAAGACCTGGCGCTAATTCCGGCATCCGGAACGTTCCGGTTGCACTGGTTGTGTCCACTCGAGCACCCGGGAGACCTTCACCTGTCACACTCACCGTGACACCTGGGATCGGATTGCCCTCAGCATCCGTAATTTTCCCCGCAATGACACCGGTCAGACCCGCCAATACCATAGGCGCGCTCATCGCAGTCACTAAAAACAGTAATAAAAAGCTCTTCAACAACCTCATAAAATCCTCCTCATGACAAAATGGATTAATACCCCATTGGCAATCCTGTGTTGGAAATACCATTCCCTCATCTGCTGCCCATCATCTGTTTTTATCCCAACATGCCTCTTTAAATAATAAATGTTTCTGTAAAATTGGTCAATCCAAAATATGTATTATAAAACAAATTAATTAAGATTTAAGCGAGACCACTTTTCGGTCTTTAAAAGCAAGCCATCCATCGTTATTCATCTCAATCTCTGACTGACACTCCTTCATTGGGATTGATACAAATACCCTTCGATGGATACGCCAATTGTATCAAAGATTGCCGTGGAAATCCTGATACATTTCCGATGGCTTTGTATCAATGCAATATAATTTTCTTTCCATGCGTTCCAGTAAACCCAGTCCATTGTACGGAGTGGACTGTCCGGACGCATGACGATTACAAGAATCAAATCGAATGACGAGGTTTTAAGAGAATGGTTGAGTTGTTTGGCATATCGCTCCATACTGCCTTCGGAACCGACATCAGAACGATTCAGATCCCGAAGTAACGGCAGTTCAAATTGCACTGTTGGAATGCTTCCTTTCTGTTCCAGAAGATAGGAAATAATCAATCCGGGAGACAGTTCATTCAGCGTGCCAATGATCAATGTATTCTGATCAGCCGGAATAGTGGTATCCAGATATTCCAATATATCTGCTACTTCTTTTGGAGAATAATACTGGAGGCATTGATTGGGTGTTTTGGATGAAACGATTGTGTACGTGTGAGAGAAAAGCATCCAGAATAATATTCCGATCCCCAGCCACCGAACGAATTTTCGCTCCCGCCCGAACCGAAACCACTCGGATAGTGATCCCAATGTAAGCATCGGAATGACTGGTATAAACAACCGTGCCAGTTTGTATGAATGGCACGTGATGATCACGATGCTCAATCCACTCATCGCGATAAATATCGTCGAATTTGAATATATGTTGGTTTTTCTCAGGACGGTGATTACTCCAAGTGAAAATCCCGCCAGCAATGCCCACCCCATCAAAGCACTACCCGATGCTCCACTTATCACCAGCTTGAAATAATACAAGATATGATCATGGAGCATTAAGGGGCTGCTCCGGTTCGAAAAAAACCGGATCACATGGAAGAATCGATTCGGAATCGGAATCAGCAACCACATCAGAATGGGCACACTCGACCAGTTCCCGATCAGCCTCGAAATCCTAAGGATATCGGTTTCCGCTGTTGATTGGCTATCCTTTTTCGTTGAATGCCTGCTTCGGCAATACCACCTCCCTGTTCCATACAGCACCCATAACAGAACAACGCCATATAACAGATTGGCAATCCCCCGAACACTCACACCTTCCAGCCGCCCAGGATGCCTGGCAATAAACCAGCCCATGCAGCTCAAACCCAAAAGAATACCGACAAAAATTCGATCTTCACCAGATAGCCTGTGGTGATCTTTCTTATGCGTATGAGTCTGAATCCACTCAAAAATAAGGATTACGGGAATCACAAATAAGATCAGATTGTACTTCGTAAAAAATGCCAGGGCGATCCCCAGGCCAACCAACCGGGCACCGATCTCTGAACGTGTTCGAGCTGAGAAGATCGCGGAATACTGATCGATCGTAATCATAACGATCAGCGTTCCCAGGAGTTCCAGATTGACGACGTTGACAAATTCCCGGAACAGCATGCTGGAATTAAGTGAAGCAGTTGAAAAAAAAGCAATCCATGGGAGACGATGACCCGATTCACGATCGAGCTTCAAACCCATCCGCCACATCTGGAACCGAATCAAAATCCATACACTCCAATTGACCAGCATCGCAGCCAGATAATGGTTCGAAACAGTGAAGTGAAAGGGAATGGAAACCAACGCATGAAATGGAGGATGAAAGGTACGCTGATTCAAGGTGCCTACAGCGGATAAAAGCTCACCTTGCGATAACAGATAACTCAGCTTCCGGCCAATCCATGTATACTCAGCGGGATCCCAGAGCGGCAATTGAGATGTCTCAAAAAAATCGCGAATCAAACGGATGTCCGTCACACAACAGACAATAAATACCATAGCCCCCAGAAGCCATCCATGAATATTCCTCACAAAGCAAACCACCTCCCTGCTCCTCGATACATCAGCAGACTGTTCTGAAAAACACGCGGAGCATATCACACTCCATATAAAAAAAGTACGTTTAACGTCATATCATGGAAACTAAACAAGAGCAGTTCGTTTCATCAGGCATGCTCCATGAAAACTCGATAAAATTACTTGACATTAGAATCGATTCATACTACTAAGTAAGAATAACTGAGGGTCGCGGATCAGCCTCTTGAATCTCAGGCTGAACAAACAGTGTTGTGAAGGGAGCAGTTCTGAAAAAATTGCGAACATCTCTTTAGACGGCAGGTGAATCGAAACACCGACCCTTACAAGATCCGAGAACCAGATAAACCCGGATTTCAGAGAGATTCGGTTTCAGGATTACGGCATTGAATAAAAACCATCATTTATTCTGGGAGAATACTTATGAGTCTAGTAACGAAACCCGCACCGGAGTTTACAGCCAAAGCAGTCATGTCCGACTGCTCGATCAGCGACCTCACATTATCAACCTATCGGGGCAGATATGTTGTCCTGTTTTTTTATCCTCTGGATTTCACTTTTGTATGTCCCTCCGAAATACTTGCTTTCAATCGACAACTTCCGGAGTTTAAAAAGCGGAATTGTGACGTGATAGCAGTTTCGATCGATTCAGAGTTTTCGCATTATGCATGGAAAAATACTCCTGTTGAACAAGGAGGGATTGGCAATATACAATTTCCACTTGTTTCGGATCTGACGAAACAGATATCGCGGGATTACGGAATTCTGTTAAATGAATCGGTCGCTCTGCGAGGCTTGTTCCTGATCGACCGGGAAGGTATTATCCGGCATGAAGTGATCAATGATCTCCCGCTGGGTCGGAACGTTGATGAAGCGCTTCGTGTGGTAGATGCATTGCAGTTTGTGGAAGCTCACGGAGATGTCTGCCCTGCAAACTGGCATCCCGGCGAAGATGCCATGAAACCAACCGCGGAAGGGGTTGCTGAATATCTTTCCGCTCATGCCAAATAATAATAGATGTTAGCTAGTATGACGGGTGAAGCGCTGCCCGTCATTCAGAAACTCCGCGCGAATTGATGAGGAGAATGGGGTATGCATTTCAAATCTGTCGATGACGCATTGGATTTTGCGATCGCTCGCGAAAAGGAAGCTGCTGAATTTTACACTGACCTGGCTGATCGGATGGATAATCCCCAGACAAAACAAATTTTCCTGGGGTTTGCCGGCGAAGAACGTGGACATCAAGCCAAGTTGGAAGCGATCAAGGTCGGTGGCAAAATGAAGCCAGCAGAAAAATCGATCCAGACACTCAACATCGCCGAATATACCGTGGATGTTGAAATCAACGAAACGCTGACATACCAGGATGCGTTGATCATTGCGATGAAAAAAGAAAAGGCCGCATTTAAACTGTATTCTGATCTCGCAGCCACTGCCGGTAATCCCGGCCTGACAGACATTTTTCTATTATTGGCACAAGAGGAAGCCAAGCATAAATTGCGTTTTGAGATAGAATATGATGAGTTCATCCTGACGAATAATTAATACCCTGAAATTGCCCCGCTCTTGATTGAAGATGATCTACCGTCTATTATCGGGCAAGGAAATATTTTCATCGTGACTGTTTGTGAGAAAGGAGCTAACTATGAAAAAAGAAAAAATATTGAAAGCCATGAATAACCAAGTCCAGGAAGAGCTGAATTCGAGCTATCTTTACCTGTCCATGTCGGCATATCTGTCGGATATCAACCTGAATGGATTTGCTCAGTGGATGAGAATCCAGGCCCAGGAAGAGCTGTTACATGCAATGAAAATTTATGACTTTATCATTGCGCGGGGTGGTCGAGTCACTTTGGAATCCATACCAATCCCTCAATTTGAATGGAGTTCACCATTGGCTGTTTTTGAAGCGGCCTATAATCATGAACTGCATATATCCGCCTGTATCGACAATCTCGTCCAGCTCGCCACCGATGAAAAAGATTTTGCGACGCAGAATTTCCTCCAATGGTTTGTTGCGGAACAAGTGGAAGAAGAGGCTGCTGCGGATGAAATCATTCAGAAATTAAAGCTGATTGGCGATGCAAAAGGTGGATTGTTTATGATCGACAAAGAACTTGGACTCCGAACATTCACCCCTGCCTGATAGCGATATCTTTTTTCTGGACCACCTGTGACGCACCAAAAATGACTTCCGTCAGTCGGGAGCAGCGATGGAAAGCCCGTTCCCGATGGCGGAAAATCAGGCATGGAGAAACTGCACAATGAACATAAGTGAAGCGATCAAAACAGCCATCGAATACGAAAAAAAAGTTCGAGATGTCTACGTTGAAGCATCCGCGAAAACACAGAACAGCAATGGACACAGGGTATTGCAGGCGATGGCCGATGAAGAACAAGGCCATGTGGATTATCTCGAATACAAGCTCCAGGAATGGCAGCAATCCGGCTCCATTCGATCGGATGATCTGACCACCCGTCTCCCTTCACCCGATGCTATCATCCAGGGCATCAGAAAATTGGAGGGACATCTCAGCCACCGATCAGAAAAAATAATCGATCCCGATTCCGACCTGGCGATGCTGGAAAACGCTCTGCGGGTGGAACAGGACACCAGCCGGTTTTATGAAAAAATGGTCAATGATCTGTCTGCGGATGCTCAAAAACTTTTCGCTCGATTTCTGGAGATTGAGAAAGGCCATCAGGCCATTGTTCAAGCGGAGATTCATTCGGTACAGGGGAATGGGTTCTGGTTCGACTTTCAGGAGTTCAATCTGGAACAGGAATGACAGCAATGTGAACTGGAATGGGAGCATTTTATGCGTGCGGTGAAGATAAGTGACACGGTTTATTGGGTTGGAGCAATCGATTGGAAAATCCGCGATTTTCATGGTTATTCAACACATCAGGGAACGACATACAACGCATATTTAATTTTGGCAGAAAAAATAACACTCATCGATACGGTCAAAAAGGAATATCAGGAAGAACTGCTCGCACGGATCAGTTCCCTTATCCCTCCAGATAAAATCGATTATATCGTTTCCAATCACTCCGAATTGGACCACTCCGGATGCCTCCCGGAGATGGTATCGATTATCAAGCCCGAAAAAGTCTTTGCATCGTCCATGGGATCTAAGAATCTGGCAGATCATTTTCATCAGTCGATGGATATTACTGTGGTCAGGCATGGTGAAACCCTGAGCCTGGGGAACAGATCGCTGTTATTTCTGGAGACAAAAATGCTCCATTGGCCGGACAGCATGTTCTCTTATCTGGTTGAAGATCATGTCCTGTTCTCTCAGGATGCATTTGGAATGCATATCGCCGGCAGTGAACGTTTTGCGGATCTGGCCAATCCGGATCTGGTATATTATGAATCAGCAAAATACTTCGCCAACATCCTTCTTCCCTATGCACCGCTGATCACCCGGTTATTGGATAGTGTCACTCGGGAACGGATACCGATTGAGATCATCGCTCACGATCATGGACCTATCTATCGAAAAGATATATCCTCTGTCCTGGCTTTATACGAAAAATGGTCCGCACAGATCCCCACTCGAAAGGCAGTTATTGCCTATGATACCATGTGGGGCAGCACGGCTCTGATGGCACGATGGATCGGCGAGGGATTAGCCGATGCGGGAATACAGATCAGACAAATGCCTTTGACGGGATGTCATCGAAGCGATGTGGCCACTGAACTCCTGTGCAGCGGTGCCCTGATTGCCGGGTCGCCAACCCTGAACAATCACCTTTATCCAACGATGGCGGATCTCATGATTTATCTGAAAGGCCTCCGGCCACAACATCTTGTTGGCGCAGTATTTGGTTCCTATGGCTGGGGTGGTGAAGCCATTGGCCAGCTTCGTGACCATCTCACCGCTATGAACATCACGCCACAAGGTGAAGTGAAGACAAAATTTGTCCCGAATGCCGATGTTTTAAATAGATGTTATGAGTTGGGTATGGCGGTCGGAACACATCTGAAGTCAACCGTTCCATGATTTCCATGTCCCCATGATCTGTTCAAATGATAAACGATAGGAGACACGATGATGAAACGCTATGTATGTGATGTATGCGGTTATGTGTATGACCCTGAACTCGGTGACCCAGATGGCGGAATCGCCCCCGGAACACCTTTTGAAGAAATTCCAGATGATTGGGAATGCCCACTGTGCGGTGTTGGCAAAGAAGATTTCTCACCCGCTGATTAGCTCTCAGACCCATATCGTCTCTAAATTGAATGTCGAATCCCATCGTCGGGATAGGGGACATCAAGTTGTGATCTGGCGTTCTGTCTGACTCGCTGGATTCATGTATTGCTGTACTTTGCTCCTCCACGATTGTATTCCACTATTATGTTTCTTTTCCTCAGTTCTCGTCGTTATCCGTTCCTGAGAGACAACGTTTGAGGTGATTCTGATGGATGTCTTATTACTCTCCCGACTGCAATTCGCGGTCGCGACTTTTTTTCATTTTTTATTCGTGCCGTTGACACTCGGGCTGTCTATCCTTGTGGCTATCATGGAAACGATATACGTCCGGACTGGGAACGAACAATATCGACGGATGGCGAAATTCTGGGGTAAGCTGTTTCTAATCAATTTTTCGCTTGGAGTTGTCACTGGAATCACTCTGGAATTTCAATTTGGCACGAATTGGTCGAGATATTCTGAATATGTCGGCGATATATTCGGATCACTCCTGGCGATTGAAGCCACGGTTGCTTTTTTTCTGGAATCGTCCTTTATCGCCGTTTGGTTTTTTGGCTGGAAAAAACTGTCACCCCGGCTCCATGCCGCCTGTATCTGGCTGGTAGCCATCGGCTCAAACATCTCCGCCTACTGGATTCTGGCTGCCAATGCCTGGATGCAACATCCGGTTGGCTACACCATTCGGAACGGCCGAGCCGAATTGACCAGCTTATGGGCCATCATCAGTTCCCCATTTGCGATTCTGGAATTTTTCCATACGGTCATCGGTGCTTACGTGCTCAGCGGTTTTTTCGTTTTGGGAGTCAGCGCGTGGCATTTGCTGAAACAACAGGAAATGGACTTTTTCAGAAAATCGTTTCGCTTGGCACTGGGATTTACGCTGCTATTTTCATTTTTGGAAATCTTCACCGGGCATCTGTCCGGCAGCGAAGTCGCACAGGTTCAGCCTCTGAAACTCGCCGCCATGGAGTCATTGTGGGAATCCCGTGAAAATGCGCCTATTTACATGATTCAAATCCCCGATCCGGAAAATGAACGGAATGCGCTTGAATTATTACCGATACCTGGCATGCTGAGTATATTGGCAAATCACTCTCCCAATACACTGGTGAAAGGAATAAAGGAATTTCCGAAGGAGGAATGGCCGCCGGTGAACCTGATGTTCTACTCCTTCCGGATCATGGTCGGCTTGGGATTCTTTTTCGCTTTCCTGTCCGCGGTGGGATGGCTGCTTCGGAACAAGCTGGAAAAAAATCCCTGGCTTTTGAAAACTCTGATTTATACCATCCCGTTGCCATATCTCGCTCTGGAACTGGGTTGGACTGTAGCCGAAGTCGGCCGCCAGCCCTGGATCGTTTACGGTCTCATGAAAACATCCGATGCGGTGTCACCTGTCGCTCCATCTCAGGTCATGACATCACTGGTCGCATTTATTATTATCTATTCGATTTTGGGAGCTGTTGATTTCTACTTGCTGGCCAAGTATGCACGCAAAGGTCCCAAACCAATCCCTGCTGCCGGACCGAGGAGGACGACATGATTCTGGAGACAACCTGGTTTATTCTCTGGGGTGTTTTATGGGCGATCTATTTCATGCTCGATGGTTTTGACCTGGGATTGGGTCTGATGATGCCGAGCTTATCACGATCCGAACTGGATCGCCGAATCATTTTTAACGCCATGGGACCATTCTGGGATGGAAACGAGGTGTGGCTGATCACGGCGGGTGGCGTGACGTTTGCCGCATTTCCCAAAACATACGCGATCATGTTCAGTGCTCTGTACTCCCCTCTGCTGCTCATTTTATTCGCATTGATTCTCCGGGGGATTTCTTTTGAATTCCGCAGAAAAGTGGACCATCCCGTCTGGAGGGGGATCTGGGATGCCTGCATGATCGGGGGAAGCGGCGTGACTGCGTTGCTCTTCGGAGTGGCATTCGCGAACATTTTTCAGGGCATTCCAATCAATGAAACCGGAATTTTTCAGGGAAATCTGCTGACACTCCTGAATCCCTATGGAATAGCTGGAGGGCTTCTGTTCGTGGCTCTGTTTGCTCAACACGGTTCACTCTGGCTGGTCATCAAATCCACCGGAGAATTATCGGTACGCGCCCAGAAAACCGCTCGTTTCATCTGGCCGGTGACATTGATTCTGGCTGTGATCTTTCTGATCCTGACTCATGTTTACACGCCATTATACCACAACTACATGGAGATGCCCGTTCTTTGGATCATCCCGCTCCTGACAGTCATCGGCTTATTTTTAACCCGTTACCATTTCGGTAAAAACGAGTGGCACGCATGGTTTTCTTCCTGCCTGACCATCGGATCAGCCGTTCTGTTCGGCGTGGCCGGTATCTACCCCAATTTACTCCCATCATCCATTGATCCAAATTTCAGTTTGTCCATTTTTAATTCCGCTTCCAGCCCTCTGACCTTGAAAATCATGTTGGGAGTCACTCTGGTCTGCATTCCTGTCGTCATCTTCTATCAAACTGTAATTTATCGCCTCTTCCGTGAAAAAATTTCCAACCCAGATCTGGAGTTTGAAGAGGCTTATTAATCGTTATATAATCAATTGAATTCCGAAATGGAGAAACATATGCCGAGTATAAAAGGAACACAAACTGAAAAAAATCTGCTCATTGCATTTGCCGGAGAGTCCCAGGCTCGGAACCGGTACACCTATTTCAGCAAAACCGCCAAAGCCGAAGGCTATGAACAAATCTCCGCCGTGTTCATGGAAACCGCGGAACAGGAAAGCCAGCACGCAAAACGATTCTTTGAACAACTGGAAGGCGGAGATCTCTGCATTTCTGCAACCTTTCCAGCGGGAGTGATCGGAACCACCCTGGAAAATCTCCGTGCCTCTGCCGCCGGCGAACATCACGAATGGGTGTCGATGTATCCGGAATTTGCGGCAACCGCCCGAGCGGAAGGATTTGAAGTAATCGCCAAAATCTTTGAAGCTGTCATGGTTGCGGAAAAAAACCACGAAGCACAATACCAGTCCTTTATTACCAATCTGGAAAACAAACAGGTATTCGAACGTGATGAACCCGTCACATGGATCTGCAGAAAATGCGGATACAGTCATACCGGCAAAGAAGCACCGAAAGTGTGTCCTGCCTGTAAACACCCCCAGGCCTATTTTGAATTAAGACGGGAAAACTGGTAATTACTCCTGGCTTTCAATGGGCAGAGTTCATCTCTGCCCTTTTTTTATCGGATGTTGATAGTTTCTTTTCTAATGATCCCCTGGCATTAGCATAAATGACGAGACATGTGCGTTCAGATTCCTTCTTTACCCTCTCCCACCGGGAGAGGGTCGCCGGCCGATCCAACTCGGATCAATCAATCAACATGACCCGGCGGGGTGAGGGAATCATGTCAATGCATTCTGTTCGCCTGTATGAAACCCGTTCGCTGTAACGGTTACCCTTATGGAACGTCGATCAGGAAAGCGGCCGGCGGGGTGAGGGAATCATGTCAATGCATTCTGTTCGCCTGTATGAAACCCGTTCGCTGTAACGGTTACCCTTATGGAACGTCGATCAGGAAAGCGGCCGGCGGGGTGAGGGAATCATGTCAATGCATTCTGTTCGCCTGTATGAAACCGGTTCGCTATAACGGTTACCCCATCTGAACATCTTGGAATCACTTCATTCATAACTCCACTCGATGGCATCCATCCCGCCTAAAATACCCATCAGATGATCATCTGCCATCGCGCCAATAAAAACCAATCCATCGGCCACTCCATCCACTTCCGGCCAGGTGATCGGCAAAATAATCTTGACAGCCGTCACACCATGCTCCAATAAAACGATCCGGCCGTCCAGTCCCGACCCGGAATCCGCATCGAACCGGGACCAGGATGGCCAGAAATAGTATTGCCCGGCCACCTCCAGAACAATAAATACAATCACCTGCGGAATCGGATCACCCGGATTGGACAGCTCTGCATCCAGCCAGAATGTGTCTCCGGAGCGATAATGCTGACTCGGCATTTCCAAATCAATCCCCAAGGGTCCGATGGTGGGCGTTGGCGTGGGAATGGGTGTCGGCGTCGACCACTCCCCCTGGAACGACTCCACCTGAAAATAAAGATATGGCGCAATCCATTCGGCTCGACCCACAAATCGATAACGGGGTGTCTCTTCGATCACCATCCGCTGATGCAACCGAACGGGAATGCTATTCGTTTTCTGGAGTTGATCATCCACAACAATCAACTGGAACGCATCATCCTGTGACAGAACATACGCGAACCGGGAGGAGCCAAACGGGATCAGATACTGGGTGACAATCCATCGCCCGAGTTCCGGATCCCCTCCGATATTCCGGAAATCCGCCATCCCCTCTCCCGAACTGAAATCATATCTGGATGGAAGAACGATCAGCAGGCGAAGCATGTCTTCGGGAAGAGTCGGGTGCATCGCCTTTTCCGGCCATTGCCGATCGATGAGCGTTGCCGTACATGTCTCATATGCCGGCTCCGTGCCGCTGAGATACCAGTTGAACGGGATCGAATCCTCCGCATCCCAGGAAATGTACCCGGTCGTTTTCATGATACCGGTGAGACTGGAATGAATACCGGCTCCAGCCGGATCCGGCGGCTCTGTTGTCCAGTCCGGTGACACAAACCCTTCAGCAATGAACCGCACCCACTCCCCTTCATCCAACTGATACCGATTTCCGGATGGCGGGTGATAGGGGAGCCACAGCTCGATATCATCGTGATAATGCGCCAGATTGACGGTCCGAGCCGGGAAGTTCATCAAACGAGCCATGGACAATCCCAGATGCGTCGATGCATAACTGCACCCCAGTCCGGTTCGGAAATAATTCATGGGAGCGGCATCCGTGAATCGCCAATGATCCTGGACATCCAGCCCTTCCGCCGGATCACACAACCGGAGCAGGTCATTCGAGTTATACTGGCTGGTATGTTCCATGGCTGGATAATACACATCCTGATATGCCACCGGCCAGCGGCTCATCAGACGGTCGAGTGCGCGGAGATTGTCTTCCACGGTCCATGACACATCGTCCCGAAACAGATACCGGTCCCGGATCATCTCCAGGACATTCAACCCCTTCCATGTCGCCCGATCTCTGGGATCAAACCGGCCGGCGCCCGGATCGAACCGACAAAACGCTTTTTCCGGATCGATGCCGTCCCAGCAGTAACAGCACCACTCACCCATATCCTCCCGGGGACAGGCCATGCACCGGGGATATGGATCGCACCAGATATACTCATTCAAAATGGATTCCATCGGAGCCGTGTGCGAACCTTCATCCAGATAACCCGCCTGCACAATCTCCACAGGCCATACATCCCGCGATTTCGGCATGCCGGTATCCTGTATGTCAAATTCCTCCATGACATCGTATTGCATGGGAGTCCAGGGATCTTCCAGCACAAACATCAGGTGATATGCGATCTCCGATTCAGGAACCGGCACCCGGTCCCGAAGCCAGAGTTTGATATTCCGGGTGTCCGGTCCATCCGGGATCGGGATGTCCTCAAGAAAATAATCCGTACCCAATATAGGAGATGAGGGCAGTAGATCATCCGTTGCCTGAATCCATAGATACCCCCATTGATAGGGAGATCGGCCGGGCCGGTTATCAGGATACTCCATCGGCAGATGGATCCAGAAATCGGTGGGTCCCAAAAACTCCCCGCAAAATGCCGGGTCTGGCTTCGTACGCCACCGGAATTCCATGACGGCTGCACCGAAGGGATTGGAATTGTGGACATACACAAAAAACGCCGTATCCAACTCCTCCCAGTCATCCGCTTCCCAGACCGACACATGCCATTGATAATGCCCGATCATCGGGATATTCCCTTCTCCCGGAGTCCACATCCGGGGAAGAAAATCCACCACACGCCCCCATGTCATGCATGTTCCATCAACCTCAAAAAAGGCGTCATCTCCCAGGAAATGATCCAATCGCTCGTGTGTGTGCATGTTTTCGATCTGAAGGAGATAGCTGTCGGCCTCCCCGCACACCTTCCAGATAAATTTCTGAGCTCTTCGGACCGTATGATCGTACCCGTCACACGGAGGCCACTGGCATGGGGTTGCACATCGCGGGTCCTGAACCGGAGGCCGGCAATCGATCTCTGTGATCTCGGTCCACCCGATCGGAGCGATGCACCAGGATTCCGCATGAAGGTCACCCATCCATCCCAACAGAATCACGATAATGCCTCCGATCACTGACGCGTTACGATTCATCCCCATACCCTTTCAGGCATTTTGCCGGAGTTGTGGCGGTAACTCAGGTTTTCGTTCGCTCCCGAATGATATTGGCAACCCGATCTGCATATTCCTGCAATACCATGCTCCGGATAGCTGTCCAAACCAGCGGATTCTGAAATTCATACCGGACTGACTCGTTCGCAATGCGTTTCCAGATACCGGTCGTCTCCAGGTGACTGATCTGGGACGCAGAAGGGATCGGTTGATTCATGCGAGCCAATAACCATTCCAGCATATCCTGATCCCACGCCATCCCCAGAAGCGATGCATGTTGTATGAGGCGTCGGGAATGGCTTGGCAGTGCGTCGAAAATGGAAATGACTGTTCCGAACAATGATAACGGCACTCGCCTGATTTCAATCTCATCATGAACAATCACCTGTTCTCCATCTCCGGTAATGACACCCAGCGCTCGAAAATACGGTATCAGGGACTGGATATATAACGGATTGCCACTCCCCCACCATCGAACCAGGGAGCATAATTTCTCCGGGAGCTGCCGGGTACCTAACAAGTCATTGATAAAACGGATTTCCTCTTCGGTGGAAAAGCATTGAAGAGCGATATGACACCGGTTATTCTCCGGAAAATCTCCCCAATCGATATTTTTGGAGGAGTCATATGTCACGATCCATACGATGGGGACCGGTGATCGGCAATGATTCAGCAATTCCTCAAGAGCAGCATGAGAGTGAACGTCCGCCCGGTCGAAATCATCGATACCGATAATAAGCGGCTCGCCGGTTTTTTTGAAGATCGCATGAGAAAGTGCAGAGATGAACTGGATGAATGCGGAAAAGATATCCTGTCTGATCTCATGGAACCGAGCAGATTTCACTGCACTATCCGGATAAAGGCGTAACCAATGCCGAAACAGGTTCACCGCGGCTGCAAAACCGGATTGATCCGCGGCGAATGGAGCAATGATCTGCATCCGGTTTTCAAAATGCCCCGCCAGCGAGCCCGTCCATGAGCCACTCCCTAAAAAATCCTCCACAATCGACAGCATCAATTCCCCGTTTCGGCAGGCATATCCGGGAAGGCTCCCCAACAAAACCATAGGAATATCTGCGGGTTTGTCGTTATATCCGGCTCCATGCTGCTCGATCCATTGTCGAATGAATTCGTGGATCAGCCGTGATTTACCGATTCCAAATGGACCGTGGATACAGACCAGAAATTGGCTGGGGGCATCAGATGACGTCGGCTCCAGAGGATGAATTTGCCGGCATCGCTCCACTATTGCGGTCAAGCGACGGAGTTCCTCCCTCCGGCCAACCAGATCGGATGTGTTCTTCCCTTTCCAGACAAGCGCTGGGAGAGTTTTCCCGGCTCGATCCACGATCGGCCAAGCTGTCATCGCTGTCACCCCATCACTCAATGAAACGGACCGGGGTTCTCCAGACTGAAATACATCACCCATCGAAGCCTTCACCTGTTCAGAAACCAGAATACTGTCCGGCCAGGCGTTTTTCTCCAGTAATTCCACGACAGACAGAATCTTACCCCAGATGATATCCTGTCCAGGCACGCACCCACAAATCGCTTCATCCGTGTGAATCCCGACCCGGACCTTCAAATCCCGGACCGGTAATGGAAACCGGCACCGATTTTCTTTGAGATACATCAGGATGAGCCAACCCGCATGGACCGCTCGAACAGCATCATCCGGATGAGCCGGCGATACGCCAAAAGAAGCCAGGATGGAATCCCCCTCACACTTTTCCATCCGGCCGCCACAATGGCGGATCAGCTCCTCAAATACTCCAAACAACCTGAGGATGATGGTATCCACAGCTTCATGATCCAGAGATTCCGACAGAGCTGTGTAACCCATCAAATCCAGTCGTAAAACCGTGATCACCCGGCATTCCGACATCTGAACCGGCATCTCACGTTCCAGACGATCCGCTTCTGAGCCATCCATTCGCGTTTCCCTTTCTCATTTACGATACATACTTCCAGTTCATCTCCCAAAATAATTCCCATTCCATCGCCTGTCAATCCACGACAGTTTCACCATTTCTTTCCATCCCTATTGACATCATTATGATATCACATTAGTATCAAGTTGAATGATCCGGCAACCATCGATGCCGAATCTGTAATGGATTACGAAAGAATAGATAAAACCGCTATATGAATGGAGGAGATTATGATGAAAGAACACAAAATGGACACGGTGCCGGGATTATTTCCGTTGATTGGAGGGATTCTGATCGTTCTTGTCGGTGGTCTGAGCCTCATCGGAGCCATCGTCTCTGAAAGCATATTGCTGTTAGTATTTGCTATTTTGCTGCTGATTACCGGTATTCTGACGCTCGTGGGATTGTTCATGGTCAATCCCAATGAAGGCGTTGTCCTGCAGCTTTTCGGAGACTACATCGGTACGGTGAACAATCCCGGATTGAAATGGGCGAACCCATTTTACACCAAAAAAAAGGTATCTCTGCGTGTGCGCAATTTTGAGAGTGAAAAACTGAAGGTCAACGATCACGAAGGAAACCCGATTGAGATTGCAACGGTTGTAGTCTGGAAGGTTGTTGACACGGCCGAAGCGATGTTTCACGTTGATAACTACGAGCATTTTGTTCATGTCCAGAGTGAAGCGGCGTTGCGGAACCTGGCTACGCATTATCCGTATGATTCGCATGAAGACAATGGGATATCGCTCCGCAGTCACACAGACGAAGTCGCTGCCAAATTGAAGACGGAGATTCAGGAACGGCTGGAACAGGCTGGTGTTCAGGTGATCGAAGCTCGAATCAGCCATCTGGCTTATGCGCCGGAGATCGCCAGCGCCATGTTGCAGCGGCAGCAGGCCAGCGCCATCATTGCCGCCCGTCAGAAAATCGTCGAAGGAGCGGTTGGCATGGTGGAGATGGCGTTGGAAATGTTATCCCAGAAAAACGTCGTTGAGCTGGACGAAGAGCGGAAAGCCGCCATGGTAAGCAACCTGCTGGTCGTTCTGTGTGGAGAGCGGGCCACTCAACCGATCGTCAATACCGGTACTCTGTATCATTAAGTGAAATCTATGCCGGAACGTAAATCGTTCATATTGCGGATGGAGCCCAGGATCTTCTGTGAAATTGAAAAATGGGCAGCGGATGAGTTTCGGAGTGTCAATGCTCAGATCGAGTATCTGTTGAGGCAGTCGTTGATCAAATCGGGACGACTGAAAAGCCCCGTTCTGGAGGAAGAGGAACCGCCGGAAACATCGTGAATCAATCCGGCAAACGAGATAGCCACACTAAAGGGAACACAGGAATGCTTTATAATTCCGGAATTCGCTGGTAAGTTTCCACACTCATCTGCTTACTCACCACGGTCATCTGCTCACCGGTCCGCGGTCATTTACCAATCCACCGCGGCCATCTGCTCACCGGTCCGCGGTCATTTACCAATCCACCACGGTCATCTGCTCACCGGTCCGCGGTCATTTACCAATCCACCGCGGTCATCTGCT
>CAZELM010000058.1:19732-24321 GCA_964512995.1 uncultured bacterium | reverse complement strand
CGGCACTGCGTGCCACCCTCTCCCGGTCGCTGCGCTGGGAGAGGGTTGAAGAGACGGGGAACAGGCATATATGCCATTCCTAATTCAAGGGGAAGGGATGGGGTCATCTTCTACAGATATCCCAGATCCTGAAGCCGTTTCCGGATATCTTCCTCTTCCTGCTGGCTCAAGGCATCTTCCTTGGGCAGGTAATTCAGGCTTTCAAGCACGGTTACGATCTTGGTCAGACTGACATCAATGTCTTCGGAATCGGTTTCGACCACGACTTCCGCTTTGGGCGGTTCTTCATACGGATCATCGACTCCCGTAAATCCCTTGATCTCGCCGGCAAATGCCTTGGCGTACAGCCCTTTGGGATCCCGCTGGGCGCAGGTGTTGACCGAGCATTTGCAGTAGACTTCCACAAAATCACCGATCAGATTCCGGTTTTCGTCCCGGATGGCGATATAGGGGGAGATGCAGGCTGCGATCGCCACCCGCTCCGTGGCTGTCAGATAACTGCACACATGCCCGACCCGCCGGATGTTCTCGTCCCGGCCTTCCTTGGAAAATCCGAGTCCCTTGGAGAGGCTCCGCCGGATTACATCGCCATCGATAATCTCGACATTCTGTCCACGCGCTTTGATGATCCCGGCCAGACGAACCGCCAGTGTCGATTTGCCCGAACCGGAGAGCCCCGTGAACCAAACTGTATATCCTTTTGCCATACTCAAACTCCCATTATCGAAACGAACTCAGTTGGAGTTCGCAGTCGATTTTCATGGCTCCGGCTGACTCTTTTCCTGATATCAGCCGGGTGCCTGTTTATGATAAATCCATAATATGTCAATGAACCATTTTCCGTTGTCATAGCCGATGTTTGACCAATCCGAGTGCTGCCAGAAACGGCTCCATGTACGCTGCCGGGATCCACTTGTTCCGATTCCATTTACCCAGGCAGATATCTGATTTGTTATCGCCATGAAAATCACTTCCGCCGGTTTTCACCAATCCCAGTTCATCGGCGATCCGCTCGAAAAAAGCCACCTGAACGGGTGTGTGCATGGAATACAATGTTTCGATGCCTTGAATCCCCTGGGTCTTCAATTCGAGAATGAGATGCCGGAGCGTCGATTGGCTGGATACGGAAATCAATCCGGGATGCGCCAGAACCGGAATGCCGCCGGATTTTCTGATTACCCGGACGGCAGTCATGACATCCGGCCGCCACCGGTGCACATAAGCGGCTTTTCCCGGCCGCAGAAACCGGTTGAACGCCTGTTTCAATCCCGTGACATATCCCCGGTTGACCAATTCCTGAGCGATATGGGGCCGGCCGACGATATCACCACCCGCGATCGAAACGACGTCATGATACGATATGCGGTAGCCCATCAGATTTAGTTTCCGGATGATCATGGGATTCCGTTTCCGCCGGCCCTCCTGAATCCGCAGGATTATTTCCCTGGTTTCAGGATGCAGATCCTGGAGCCCGAGCCCCAGCACATGAAACGACCTGTCCCGATAACTGACACTGATTTCCAGTCCGCGGATCAATTGAATCCCGTGAATATTGGCTGCGGATTCCGCTTCGGGAAGCCCGTCCAGTGTATCGTGATCGGTGATCGCCAGGAGTTTTATTCCCAGGCCGGCCGCTCGTCTGACAATGTCCGCCGGAGACATCGTGCCATCGGACGCCGTGGAATGGACATGCAGATCAGCCGCTCCTCCGGCAGGCAGGTTCTCCGGACTACCCGATATCATTGAAGGAGCGTTCATTCTGTGGATTTCATCAGCACTTCAGCGACTTCGGGCCGTGTGAACTCCACCGGCGGGATTTTGCCTTCCCGGAGCATTTCCCGGAGCTTTGTCCCGGACAGTGTCACATGATGGCTCGGGTCGTGGGGGCAGGTTTTGGTCGATGCCATGCCATTGCACTTCCGGCAGTAGAAGGTGTAATCGAAGAAAAGCGGTGTGATCTCCAGTGTTTTCGGATCAAACTCCCGGAAAATATAATGCGCATCGAATGTGCCGTAATAGTTGCCGACTCCCGCATGATCCCGTCCGACGATAAAGTGAGAGACGCCGTAATTTTTCCGGATAATCGCATGCATGATCGCTTCTTTGGGACCGGCATAGCGCATGTTGGCGGGCATGACGGACAGCACCACCCGATTGGCCGGATAATAGTGCTCGAGAAGCACTTCGTAACATTTCATACGGACGTCCGCGGGGATATCATCGCTTTTTGTTGCGCCGACCAGGGGATGCAATAACAAGCCGTCCACGATCTCCATCGCACATTTCTGGATGTATTCATGCGCCCGATGCACGGGATTCCGGGTCTGGAAAGCTGCGATGGTATGCCAGCCTTTCTCCTTGAACAGCACACGTGTCTCCATCGGATCGAGACGGTAATTCTGAAGATCATCATGAAAGATGCGGTCGATGAGTGTCACGGTTCCGGCCACATAGTAATCGCCTTGCTGATACAGCGCCGCAACTCCCGGATGATTGATATCATCGGTCTTGTAAACCTGCAGGGCTTCACGCTGTTTATCGTAGGGATAAATCTCTTCCACATGGAGCACTCCGACACAATCCCGGTCGACGGCTACCATCGCCAGTTCCTGATTTTCTTTGATCTTCGATCTGCTTTCCGCATCGATGGACAATGTGATGGGGATGGTCCAGGGCAGACCATTGGAAAGATGCATGTTGTGAAGGATACTTTCGTAATCTTTGGAGTTGACGAATCCTTCCAGCGGACTGAATGCGCCGACCGATATCATTTCCAGATCCGCCAGCTCCCGCCGGTTGAGCGTCAGCCGTTTCATGGATGGGATGCGATCCAGGAGCGCAGCCCGTTCGTCACCCCTGACGATTCGATGGACGAGTTTGCCTCCGTGTGGAGCGATTAATTTATGCATGATGATAACTCCTTTACGATGAATGAATTGCCACAAGCCCGGTGATCGGCAGGGTGATCGATCGGTCCGTGTTTACCATTGAAAGATCGCCTTTCCTTCGGATTCCGGGTCAGTAATCGAATAATAGGATAATATCGTCGGGTACAGATCGATGATGCCCGGCAAGCGGAGCGTGGCATCGCCGGTTTTCCCCGGTGAATACGTGCCATGACGGCTCCAGACGAAGGCGTCATGCCAGGTGTGCATACCATGCAGTTTGCTGGGAGCGACGAGTGGAGCCGGTCCCAGTTTGCCTTTCAGCTCGATGCCATCGTGCGGCATGACGATCAGATCCGCGGCATTGGACAGAACCGAACCGTGATATAACGCTTCCCGCCGCATGATCCCGGCTGCGACCGGCTGATCGCCATCCACAGTCAAAGACCGGAGACCGGATTCGAGATCGGTCAGAACGGCATCCCGATCTTCGATTCTGACACATCCGTTGGGTTCCCGGCCGGCCAGATTCAGAAAAATCCGTCCGGGAATCAGGCTGTAGGCGAGACTGCCGGGAGCGATGCTTTCCAGACCGGCGGGAGTATGGGGGTTCCACGTCAGAAATCCATGCTCCTGAAGCCATGTATTGATCTGGATTTCGTGATCGGCCCGGCAGAATCCGTGATCCGACAGCAGAATCACTTCGTCGGACGATTTCAAGCAGGAAAAAATCCGCTCCACCGCCGTATCCATCTGCCGGAAGAATTCCAGGATGGTCTGATGGAGTCGGGAATCGCCCGCCTGCTCGATGTCTCTCCAGTAGAAGTGGAACAATCGGTCGGTTTCCATGATGTGGAGCTGGGCAAACTCCCAGGAATGGGTTTCCAGGAGATGCAGGAATGTGTCGACGCGCCGCTGGAGAACGGAAATCAGATGATTGAGGAAGACCAGACGATCCGGATCGGTCAGCAGGGAGGTATCGGCATCGATCACGTAATCGAAGCGTTTGAGTATGCCGGAGATGTGGGATGGGAACGCGATTTTGTGGATATCAACCCCGAGGAAATCGCCGACCAGGATGCCGTTGACGGGTTCGGGGGGATAGGAGACCGGCACATTGAGCACGATGACTGGGATCTGATGATCGCTCAGACGGCGCCAGAGCGTGGTGGATGTGAGGTGAGCGCGGTTGGGGAGAATGAGGGAGAAGGGATTCAGTGTGCGATCCAGGAACCCGTAGATGTTATGATTGCCGGGATTTTTTCCGGTGGCATAGGTGGCCCACGCGACGGAGGAAATGGTGGGGTGGACGGATGTCATGCGGTGCGGGGATGGGTGTGCGACGAGACGGGACAGGAAGGGGAGAGTTCCGGAGCGGGTCATGGTCATGAGCAGGGAGTGGGGAAAGCCATCCAGGCCGATCACCAGCATACGCTTCTTTTTTCTGAAGATTGGGAATTTCAATCGATTCTGTTTCTCCCCGAGTGGAACCTGTCGCGGCACCGAAAAACCGCGCACGTAAAAGAGGCTAAAATTAGCAGAAGTCGTGATTGGAGTCAAACCATCGATTCATCATGGTCTGAACCGCAGATCAGGCACCGGATGATATGTGATGGTCTCCGGATGACATGTGACGGCGTCCAGATGATATGTGACGGCGTCCAGATGATATGTGACGGCGTCCAGATGATATGTGACGGTGTC
>CAZELM010000058.1:0-19632 GCA_964512995.1 uncultured bacterium | reverse complement strand
GGCGTCCAGATGATATGTGACGGCGTCCAGATGATATGTGACGGTGTCCGGATGACATGTGACGGTCTCCGGATGATGTGTGACAGTCTCCGGATGACATGTGACGGCGTCCAGATGATATGTGACGGCGTCCAGATGATATGTGACGGTGTCCGGATGATATGTGACGGTGTCCGGATGACATGTGACGGTCTCCGGATGACATGTGACGGTCTCCGGATGACATGTGACGGTCTCCGGATGATATGTGATGGTCTCCGGATCATATGTGACGGTCTATGGAATGTTCATTCATCGGGGCGGGACGCGAAGTCAACCGATATCTCGCACCTTACGACTTTCGGATCGCGATCTCCAAACAGCCGGATCGAGCGATTGGATAACAACATGGTCACGTTTCGATACCGGAACAACCGTGATCAATGATGCTTTTGAAAGCTGATTCAATTGCGATAAGAAGTTGATCGATGTTCTCTGCTACGCCAACGAGCATTAGAGTAGTCATGCTTTTTCGCGTCCTTTAAGAAGTCTAACGTCCGACATCGGTGCTGATGATGTAAAAACTGTCGGAAGTTTCTCGGTCATTTCCTGCATGCTGTTCATTGTCATTATCCTCAATTCATTGAGTATAACGTCCCGCCGCTGACGCGGCAGATGCCGAGAGTGAAGCGACCAAGCATCTGACGTGCGAGCGGGTAGGGATTCGGTGCATGCGCTCGTTGGTTTTTATCTTGCACGGTCTCTACGCATAGACTGGTGCCTGTTAAGTTTTACAATATCAAGGGCCTCCCGATAGCAGGGGTGGATCTCCCATACGACGTTAAAATCGGCATTTGTGCGACCCGAGAGAAAATCGGGCATGTCATCAAAGTAGTAGTGTTCGTAGGTTTCATTATCGAGCTCTGCTCTCGCGACTATGAAGCCAATCCGAAAGAGAAAGTGTGCAATCTGCATCGCCTGATTAGTGCTTCTCCCCTCGATGGTTGGAGTCATATGATTGCATACCCGATTCTTGATCCAGGTCAGTAGCACTTCTCTGCTCATTCTGCGTTCCGCACCTCTAAATGCTGAGAGGAGTTCCTCTACTTCGGGGCACTGGTGTTTATGCTCTGCGATTAGATCGGCTATTCGTTTTGCGCCATAGTTTCCCCAGACTTTATCAATGTGTCCCCGTTCAATAAGAGTCGCCTCCTCTTTAAGTGCCTCCGCTTGAGCCAACTTACATAACTGAATTCCCCACCGAGGCCTGTGGTAAGCGAGAGTATAAATGACTTTATAGGTCCGTCGCTCTTTTTCACCCCAAGGCATTCGTTTTGCGAAAACCATGTCAATTTGGTGTTCATCAACTTCTTCTTGCGATAGAGGGCGAGGTGGAGGACTGTCCTTTACTCCATGAAGTGCTAATTGATGCCGAATCCGCTTTGCAAGCAATGCTCTGAAGTCATCCTGACTCCAAGTAATATCCTTATGGTATTGTTCAAATTTGTCGAGTGCCTCATCGTAACGTCGCAGCAAAGGCCAGACGTCTGTTCGCATAGTCACGCGAAAAAGTATTCCCTGTGATTCAGACGCCAGTTGTCGGCAGGCAGAGAAAAATGTGCTGAGTTCCAGATTCTCGACGTCCGTTCTTTGATAGGTGGCGTCAAGATCATCGACCAAAAGCCACACATTCTTCCCTTTAAAGCGCTTGAGAAGTTCAACATCATTCGTTGCATGTATCCGCTCTTTAGTTAACTTAGCTGGCAGTAGTCTGGTCAGTCGATCTGTCAATGAAGTTAATATGTTGCGGCTCCGAAAGCCATCAAGCTCAGCAGATTCAATCAGCGTGATGCTGTCATCAAAGATAGCGAGGTTGAGAACTGCGCCGATTCGGCGATTAATGAGGGATGCCAAACGAATCATCCAATCACGAATATACTCGTTCGGGGTCGATAGTTTATGATTCAGCCCGAAGTTACTCCTCACAAGATCGCTGCCTTTAACGTGAATGACTAAGGCTTCAGGGTCAACATCAGTCGGGACTTTGCCCTCGATCCATCTTAGCAATGCGGATTTTCCGACACCCTTTTTTGCTGTGGCGAGCTTTATCTTATCTGTCTTGCTCAGAAAATCACGAAAATCGGCCTGTTCGACAAAAAACGGCATCAATTCCAATGGAGTAAGGTCATCTCCTGCCTCGTTTCCGAAGTCAATGAGAGCGAATGGCTTTTTTGTCTTCATATGTAATCTGCCTCATATTTCTATTTGTTTATCAATTGTTTATAATCACTTATTGTGTTATTCCTGTTTTCTAGTCTGATCGCGTGGCGTCTTGATAATATAAGAATTTCTAACCCATTTCACCTAATTCTTTAATTATTTTTAACCATTCGTTTTTATTCTTTTTTATTTGTAAGGGAGCATAAACCGCTAACTCGTCTAATGCGCTGACTGCAGAAGTTCCAAACAATTGCTCAAAATCTTTCTTAAAACTATCAATGATGTCGATTTGCCTAAGGATTTTGCTAGCCCAGTTATCATAGGAATCAGCATTTAATTGGCAATTACGCAACAAAAACCATATACGATTAACTGCCAGAGGGTGGCTTTCGCCTCTAACAGCACCAGCTGCCTCGATAAAAGCACGAATGACAAAAAAAACTAAAGATGCGTAAATAAATGGTCCCGAAAGCTCAGGATTCAAGCAACTTAATGCAAATCTGTCAGCATAAAACTCTTCAATTTTCGTCTTAGTCAACTCTTCATTTACATGTAATTGAATATCATTCGAAAATAATTCCTTTTGTTCATCACTCAGCTTTGCATAATGTGCATGACCGAATTCATGCAAAATGACAAAAAGTAAAGATACTTCAGCAATTCTCCACCCGGCCTCGATAATATTTTGACAAGCATAATCTTCTGTGAGTAAAAGGCCAGATAATTTTTTCGTAACAAATAATACAGTGCATAAATTTAATATCCTCATCATCTTTTGCGCTTCTGGTATTGTCTTTTTCGTTTTGTGCACTAGTGACTCTATACGATTTGCCAATATTGAATTTACAGAATGGGTGCGCAGTAAATCATAAATTCCAGCTGTGACTACCACAATGTATCTTCCGCCTTGGGTCACAGAAAAAGCTGAAACTTCAGAAATGGGCAAATAAATTAGTCGTGCATCAAGATCCTCTGGCAATACAGGTATGATTTTTCCAAGCACTTCTCGTTGTGTTGACGCAAATTCATAAGAAATATCTGCAATTTGCCTAGCAGATAACCCGCTTGAAATAACCCCACTTCTCACCGAAACAGGAAAGTCAGGGGAATCTATTGCAAATATATGTGAACCGTTGCCTAAATATGTGTCGTGAATAAATTCACTGCAGTCGGATATTGAACCAGATTCAATCATTCGGTCAATTCTTTTTTAGTCTTAACAGATATTATAATATTGATTGAATTCATGGTAATCTTTACTGAATCATTAGCTTTTTGCTCATTGGCGGTCTTTATACTTGCTCTTTTCGAAAGAATCCACGACCATAAAGCATTTGCTGCTATACCTGTAAATACTGGAGTGGCGACATTTAGTATCAACGCTCCGACAAAAGTTGCTTCAAACAACCCGGATCTTTTTTCTATGTCTGTAATAGTCCAATCTATACCCTCAAGCTTAGCAATTGCACTAGACAGTGCTGTCAATACTTCTTCAACATTTTCTTTTTCCGGGGCATCTACAATACACTCAATCCATGCGTTCATCGATACCTCCAATCAATTTGTTCTACATTACTGCCAGCTAACGGTCTCCGCGTAACCTGCCCGCGACGGCGCGTTAGGGAAGTTCCTTCTCATTGTCACCCTCTTCACGCCGGAGCGGGTCAGGTTCACGCGGTGGTTGGGCTGCCGCAGCGTCTCGGCCCTCTGAATGACTGCACGATTGAGCGATGGTTGCACTCAGTGAGTCGCGCAGACTCAGCTCCGACAACGCGGCTCTGTATAGCGAACAGAATACGCCTCCACTATTTAGAAGATAAGGCGGGTAGCCTTGCTCGAGGACCTCACCTTGATCGCCCAGTACGATAACATGGTCTGCCAGGCTAGCATAGGTAAGTCTATGACTAAAAATGATTGATGACCTCGTTCCACTCCTTAGAACATCCGCGAACTTTGGCAGCAATTCAGCAAAAGTGAAGACATCGACGCCTGCAAGAGGTTCATCCAGAACTGATATCTCTGAGGTATCAAGTAGTAGGCGTGCAAGTGATAATCGCTGTTGTTGGCCAATGGAAAGATCCCGCGCGACCTTGCCCAGTATTGATGGATCCATGACGTCGGTAACTACTCCAAGAGACCGGAGCACGTCGAGCATCTCCGAATCGGAGGGTGGGGCGCCGTTTCCAGAGTGGGCCCATAATAAATTCTCTCGAACCGAATCATCCACTATGTAATCGGCCTGCGCTAGGTAGCTCATCTTATCACGGAGCTGACGGCCCGAGTACTCGCCCAGATCACGACCGAGAACGGCGACTGAACCAGATTCTATAGGCCAAAATCCGAGCAATATTCTCCCTATCGTGGTCTTTCCACATCCAGATTTTCCTACTACTAGAGTGGTCTTATTCAGTGGAGCATGGAATGTCGTGTTCATGAGTATCTTCCGCTTGCGATCAGACGGATAGGCGAAACACACCGTCTTAAATTCAATAGCATTACCCGAATCTAGCCATTCACGGTTGCTTTCGGAAACCGGGGCAGGAGTCGCAGCACTCGATGGACATCCAGCAATGACATACAAGAAGGTCTTGGAGGTTGCCTCTGACCTGCGAATGGAATCATATTGCACAAGCAGAGACCTCGCAGAAGATGACATTCCAGCATAGATTGCCAGGATGAAATATGCATCACCTATCGTCGAAACGCCCCTATCACCCAGTGCAATTGCGACGAATACAGCAATGGCTAATACTATGACTTGCCCATAGGAAGTGAGTAAAGATGTAAAGAAATCAAACCAGGCCTCGCCCACATCTAGATTCCGCTCAACGTCTGCGTACGAGCGAGATGTGACGTCAAGCTTCTCGCCGTAATTGGCATCCTGCTCGTATGCGAGAAGGATCTCACGCTTGCTGAGGATGTCATCTGTTCGGGCGAGGAGTTCATTGCGCGTCCTGTCGAGCTGCTCTCGTCTGTCCTTGAGCCTTCTGGCTTGGGCTACGCTGATGATCACCTGCCCCATTACAAGAATTAGGCATCCCGCCCCAAACTCGAGGCTCTTTGTCGCGACGAGCCAGATGGTAGTTGCTAGTGAGGTGGCTGTCTGAAGAGCCTGCAGCAATCCTGCGTAAGTGTTAGTGACGTTTATTGCACCCTGTTGGATTGCGCTTGCGTACTGACCAGCTGCATTGGTAAGCGAAGGTAGCTGCGCTGGATCGGTTTCAAGGCCTTTCCGCATGGCCTTGCCGCGCAAACTGACGAAGACTTGTCTCTTTATTGCTGACCTAAAATAGGAAGCTCCAAAAGCGATGGCGCTGGAAGCAAGGGTAATAATCAAGAAGAATAGGAGTGCCCAGCCAAAGGTGATACCACTGAACACATAATAGGCTAGTTTTCTAGCCAAGTCATTCCCTGAGTAGTCAGGACTATCGAAGCGATGGAGAGGCATTCTTAGAATATCCAAAAACGTCTCGTAAGGATTGATTGGTTGTCTGAGAATCTTATTAAAGGCATCAATGAGTCCCGAAACTAATTCGGACTGGAGAACTGGGCTGATCCCGAGCAGCGAACTGGAGAGTGCCAGGAGTAAGAGGGTTCGCTTGTGAGCTCGGATGGTGGCTGAAACGTGTGGAAGTGTCTTTCCAATCACCTTCTACTATCCTCCTGCAGAGAAGATTGGGAACGTATTGCTCTTCCCAATACGCTGAAGCATTTCAAGCAAATGCAGCCCAACGTTTTGCGCGTCACCCGCACACGAAGGCGCGTCACGAATTCTAAGTATTATCAGAACTTCTTTCGCGCCGGAGCGTGCCGGGTGTATGCGCTGGTTCGACGAAAAATCTTTCAAGAGACGAGGCTCTGAAGCGTATCTATTGATTTTATTGCTTCGGTCAGTTGTTCCTCCAGGATGGCTATTCCTTTAGCATTATCAGAATATACGATGATTCGTCGCAATCTTATATCAAATGGAATGTCATTAATGTCCTGTGCCAGAAGTATCACAGTTTTTCCAAGAGTATGGGCAATTCCTAGTTCATAAAATACGTTAGGATTTCTGTCGGAACAGTCTGCAATTACGAACTTACAATGGTACAATCCACTCCATATGTTGTTGAGAATATCATTCCGCGAGAAAAAGTCATCTGCCCGTTTGATAACTAGTCCGCTTTGTTGAATTACCTTACACACATGCTTTTTATATATTGTTTTGTATTTTTCATCGAAGGGCATTATCATGAAAGCGTCACATAAGAATTGCTCTCCATGCTCTGGTGGACCAAATATCGGATCAAAAGCTATCAACGTATTTGCTGCGTTAGCGGACGAGCTTTCAACCTCCGAAACAAACCCATCATCTTCTGCATAAAATTCAAGCATAAGTATATGACGAACGTTCCAAGCAACGGGGATAACAATTCCAAGCGCTAGCTCTGCTATTACTTTACCAGCGTATCTTTCCTGCAGGTTGGTTAACTGGATATTACGTGCGGCCTTAACCTGCAGCATGAAACGGTGGTCTTTCCCCCAGAAAAACGCTATGAAATTCTCAAGTTCACCTATGAATTCTGAAACGCGCGGAGGCATCAGCGTACACTTTGTGATTTCTGGATCATTAAGATGAATAGACTCTCCTTTCTTGATAATTTCGTCTATCAATTCTAATTTCTTGCTGATTCTCATTTTGGCCATTGTTAATCCCTCCATGAAAACACGCAATAGCACTGTATGATTTCGCCGAACCAGAATTTAGGCTGATCCGGTCTAAAAACCTTTCAGTATCAAAAACGGGTCGGCCTGATACGCTAATTGGTTTTGTGTTAAATCTATCCCGAAACAATGTAATTTCAAGCAGTTGATTAACGTTCCCTATTTGATTACTCAACATTTCAGGCGGATTCAAGATAAGAGTCTCCTTTTTTATAACGAATCCAGAGGACTCTGAACCCCTTTACCGCCCCGGTTCAGAATATGCGTGTAAATCATAGTCGTTTTTACATCACTGTGACCCAGGAGTTCCTGCACCGTCCGGATATCATATCTCGCAGCCAGCAGGGGTGTCGCGAATGAATACCTGAATGTCTGATACGTTGTATGCCGGATTTTCCCAGTATCAGCCACCGCACTCTTCACTGCCATCTGTCCGATCGATTCGTCGATTTGATGCCAGCTTTGTTTCTTCATCTGCTTATTACTCCACCGGTTCTTGAAGGAAAAACATATTGCCATCACTTTTCCCGGTTCGCATTTGGCTGATCGTTAATACTCGACTCGGATTGCTTGTATTTCGTAAGTAATTCTGGTTTATGATCCCTTCCATTACTATTCCTTGGGAACGATAATGAGATCATAAAACCACTGTTTCATCTTGTCAACAAATAAAACAACAAAATATCTCCAGATCGTTTTACTTGCTGATCTTGCTTCGAAACTGACAAATATGGTAAATCTTTTTAGAGGTGTGGTATAGTCGGTCAGGGTCTGACGTTGGAAATGAATGGTAATCCTCGGCTAAAAGCTTTGATATTTCCAATCATCGTTTGACTTCGAGCGGATTTCAGCTACGAAAAATGCGAAAAGCAAGGCGATTATTCGTTCCATTTCTGAGTTAGCGCTGTCATTTATGATAGTGGCGAGCAAGATCAATTCCAACTCTGCGATACTCTTCAAGAATTTCTGGTGAAAGTACCATTTGAAATCGGCCTTCCCTCCATGCTCTCAGAATCTCATGCGGAGGTCCTGAGAAAAACACACCGGAGACAAACACATTCGTGTCGAGGATTACCCTCACCGCTTGCCTCGAACTCGCTTTACTGCTGCTGCAACATCAGACTGCTTCATTCCCGCTCGTTTGGCACTGCGCCGAGCCTCGGAGATAAGGTCATCGAACTGATCTATGCTGGGCGCTGAAATAGTTTTTAGCATAATGACATCTCCTTGCCCGACGACAACGAAGCGGGAACCGGGCTTAAGCCCCAGTCTGTTGCGTATTTCTTCTGGGATGACGACCTGACCCTTTGTTGACATTCTTGTGGTTGCAGGCTCAGACATTTTTCACCTCCATGCAAATGGATTTTACCGGTAAGATTCTATCCGTAACCACCTTAATTGTCAAGTTACAAGCGCCATGCCCAGAATTTAAGCGCTAACCAGGATAAAGGCTGGTCCAGTCTAAACACCTTTCAGCATCAAAAACGGGTCGGCCTAAAACTCTAAAATTGGTGTCATGGCAAATCTTTCCTAACACACAATGCGATTTCAATTAAATGGACCGAGCAAAGCTGACCACCCCGATTCGAGTATCCCCAATCTGTGTAATCCCAAACATCAGCGTAATCACCGGTTCAGACATTGACCCCGGTTTATTGCAAATTCCATGGTAATTGTCTGAACCGCAGATTAAACGGATAGCGCTGATTTCACAGATTATGATGAGTCGCTGAAGCAGCAGGAGAAAATAGAAATCAATCGATCATAACGCGGATTGTTCAACCCTTATATCGTTGGCACTTACACCATTCTATCGCTCTCCGTTCGTGCTCACGAACGAATTCATCTTTTCCATCGCAATATTTGTTGCTGTCATTGTCACACTCAGCCGCACACCGAAGTTTCAGTTCTTCATATTCCCTGGCAATGGATGGATGCGCAATCAAGTAGTCACGAAAAGCCGTGTGTCTCCGTACGTGCGTTGAACCAACATTGAAAGCATGAACGTGGTGCGTGCGGTTGTAGAGGCCTTTCAGGTAGAACCGCCGGCCAGGAATACCATGCTCCCCTTTGAGTATGTACCCAAGACTGTTCATTCCGGCATCGTACTCATCCAGCAAAGTGACGTCTTTCACTTCAAGCAGGATATCGATCGTCGGTTTGGCCTTCAATCCGGGCACGGCTGTGCTGCCAATGTGGTGGCTGTGTATGATGTGATCTCCGAGAACCCGTGAAATGGCCGCCACTTCATTTTTGAACATTACGGGCCATTGGGGATCGTAGGGTACGACCACGATTTGTCGTTTCAGTTTCGTCATCTCGTGAGCCAACGCTTTGCGGATAACTGGCAGCCGTTGATCCTGTGAAAATCTCAGTTTTTTTGTGCTGTCCAGTGGATCCACAGGCTGGGCAATCTTTTCTTTAAGACGTTTCAGGAAAGGATCTTGAATGTGCGAAAGTTGAAGATGCCATGCTCACCGGGGCATCAGTGCAAACACACCCCAGCCCAGATATTCACGCGTGTACGCGGCGTAGCGCTTGGGTTCCGAAGTCAATTGGGCGCGAACCTCTTTGGCTAACTCGTCACCGGGATTGGCTTCAAGCCACCGGCGCATGGTGAGCCATTTGGCCGCTTCGTATCTGTCCCAGCCGTCCTGGTCAGCCAGAATCATTTCAACGACATCGCAGCCAAGGGAGCCGAAAGACGCGAGAAGTTCCGGAAGCATGAGAAAGTCGGAGATCGAGTTGGCAAGACACCCTTTGACAACATCTTCAGTCAGCGGTAACTGCCGCCAGTAGGGCTCGCCGATGAGGATGATCCCTCCGGTGAGCAGGCTCCGCGCCAGAAGCTCGATCGTGCCGGTGACTCCCCCGCCGATCCAGGTGGCACCGACACAGGCTGCCACACCGACCTTTTCGTCAGAGACGAACCCGGCAGCATCGCCATGGATGAACTTGACTTGATCGGCGACGCCGAGTTCTTCAGCACGGATTTTCGCTTGCTCGGTGAAAAACCGGCTCATGTCGATGCCGGTGCCGATGATGCCGTGATCACGCGCCCAGGTGCAAAGCATCTCTCCCGAACCGCTGCCGAGGTCGAGCACTCGGGTTCCCGGTTCCAGACGCAACGCCGCTCCGAGAGTGGCGAGCTTTTCGGGTGTGATTGGGTTATGGATGCGATGAGCACGTTCAGTGATGTTGAATATTCGCGGGATGTCCATTCTGGTAAATCTCCTTAAATCTATCCTGAAACAATGTGATTTCAAGCAGTCTATCACCATTCCCTATTTGATTACTCAAAATGTCAGGCGGATTCAAGATAACATCCTTCATATCACTCCGACTCCGTGTCCGAGCGGTCCTGCCACATCCCGATGAAGGATTCTGTTTCGATCAATCGCCGCTTCCACTTGCATGGCGGCTGTGCTGTTTCACGACGAGTCCGCAAGAAGTGTATAAAATCTATCACTTGGTGCTGAGCTTCGTTAGATCATTTTTTAAACTCTATCCACACTTCTTCGGGTGCCATATCTATTACCCTTCATTTTTATCATCGTGAAATTCTCTGCAGGTGTCAATGCGTTGCCCAGATAGTGAACGGCATGGAATCAAATTGAATTCAGCATGGCTGAAAATGAACAAAACAGAGGCGGCACATGTTTTGATGTCAATTAAAAAGGGTGCAGTTTTCATGGACGATATGCGGTATAATCTGAATGGAGAAAATTGATCGGACTTAAGGAGGTGCAGGATGGCGCATCAACCATTACGCTCCAGTTATGAAAAACTGATGGATCGGCTGGACCGGTATCCGCAGACCGCCACCCGTTCGGAGATTCTGTTTCGGATTCTGAAGATTCTCCTGAATGAAACGGAAGCGGCATTGTTGTCGCTCGTTCCGATCAAACCCTTCACAGCGAAAAAAGCAGCACGGCTCTGGAAGAAGCCACAGGTGGAAACTCAGCGGATTCTGGATGATCTGTCGGATCGTGGAATGCTGCTGGATATCGACCGGGATGGCGAGTCCGTCTATGTATTGCCGCCACCAATGGCTGGATTCTTTGAGTTTTCTCTGATGCGTGTCCGGGGTGATATCGACCAAAAAGCATTGTCTGCGCTGTTTTATCAATATCTGAATGTGGAAGATGAGTTCATTTTGAGTTTGTTCACCGAAGGGGAGACGCAACTGGGCCGCATTCTGGTGCATGAACCGGCGTTGTCAGCGGCGAATCAGCTCCAGGTTCTGGATTATGAACGGGCTTCTGCGATCATCGAATCCGCCCGCCAGATCGGCGTGGGAATCTGTTACTGCCGGCATAAGATGTCGCATCTGGGGAAAGCATGTGCGGCTCCAATGGAAATCTGTCTGACACTCAATACATCCGCCGCATCACTGATCAGGCATGGACTCGCCCGAGCCATCGACCGGAGCGAATGTTTCGATATGATTCAACGCGCATATTCATATCATCTGGTTCAATTCGGGGAAAATGTGCAGGAGGGAGTGAATTTCATCTGCAACTGCTGCGGATGCTGTTGCGAAGCGTTGCTGGCGGCGAAACGGTTCGGATTCCTGACGCCCGTTCATACGACGCATTTTCTTCCGAAGATCGATCGGGAGCGGTGTGTCGGGTGTGGAAAATGCGCGAAGGTGTGTCCTGTGGAAGCGATATCCATTTCACCGGGCGGGGAGAGTGAGAGGAATGGAGCCAGGATTGCGGGGATTGACGAGGATATCTGTCTGGGGTGTGGTATTTGTGTCCGGGTATGTCCAGTGGGATGTATTGAACTGGTATCGAGAGCAAACCGGCTGATCACGCCGGTCAATTCCGTTCATCGGGTGGTATTGATGGCGATTGAGCGGGGGAAACTGCAGCATTTGATTTTTGACGATCAGGCGTATCTGAGTCATCGGGCGATGGCTGCGATCCTGGGAGTGATCCTGAAGCTGCCTCCAGTGAAGCAGATGATGGCGTCTGATCAGATGCGGTCGAGGTATCTGGGGTATTTATTGCGGAAGACCAAGATGTTTTGAGTTAGTCGTCGCCTTTTTCGATCTGTAGGTTATACTCAATCACATCAAAATTTTTTCCCGTTTGAACGTATTGAGATTTTATTTGATTACGCGGAGTTGACAGCTTTTCGCCGGGTGTTCTTCATACATTTTCATATAAACGTATCATCATGATTGCAGTCCAATGAGGGAATCATGATTCCGTGCTTTTGACCTCATCCCCAACCCTTCCCCATGAATGGGAAGGGCATAATTGCAGATTCATTTTTTCCATCCTAGCCGGCTGATTGGTCCATCTCTAAATCGGCTATTCAGACATCTATCCCCACACACTTTTGCACCATCGACAGTGCCTTTTGCATGGCTGTAAGTGTTCTTTGCAAGACCGTCAGTGCTATTTGCAAGACTGGCAATGCCTTTTGCAAGACCGTCAGCGCTATTTGCAAGACCGTCAGTGCTATTTGCAAGACTGGCAATGCCTTTTGCAAGACCGTCAGCGCTATTTGCAAGACTGTCAGCGCTATTTGCAAGACCGTCAGTGCCTTTTGTAAGACCGTCAGCGCTATTTGCAAGACTGTCAGTGCTATTTGCAAGACTGTCAGTGCCTTTTGCAAGACCGTCAGCGCCTTTTGTAAGACCGTCAGTGCCTTTTGCAAGACCGTCAGTGCCTTTTGCAAGACCGTCAGTGCCTTTTGCAAGACCGTCAGCGCTATTTGCATGACTGTCAGTGCCTTTTGCAAGATCATCGTGAGGGATTGCCATGAACCCCGCTTCAGTTAATCAATCACTGCTCCTGACAACGGTTACGCGATACTCTGGCATGATCATTCCAATACCGTTTCCATGGAAAGGATGGTAAAAATGACTCCACTCCATTATGTTTGCACACAGACTGTGCTTTGGCACCGATCAATGCTCACGATACATTCAGATGATCGACGCCACATCGGCCGTTCATCACGATGACTGTTATGGGTGAGGTCTAGATGTCGAGCCGTGTCCAATGAACTGCATGGATATGATTTTCCGTATGAGAATGGACCGTCCGGCACGATCACTCCCGGATACTGCTCCCATCCATTGATCACCGGATTACATTCTGCTGTGAGGTTTACCAACGGATAGCAGAATGAGGAAACCCAGACAAACGATCAGAATGCCGGTACCACAGGAATCTATCGCTGGAACCGGTATGGGTGTCGGGGTTGTCTTTGCTGGAATTATCTCGAATGATGCATTGATCAAGAATAAGCGATGCATTCTCGATAGATATCGCTCCCGATATTCCATGAATAACAGTGATTCCTTGGATTTTCCATGGGAGTATTGTGAGAGATTCTTCGATAAGGGTATTGAGACAGTGAATAAGAAAATGAGTACTTTTTTCATGGCTGATCTCCCAACTTATTGATTTGATTATAATATTGTTTGGCAAAAAGTTCAATTTGAAGGTTATTTCATGGAATGATATAGTCTGAGTCTGATGATATCGACATTGTCTTTCAGGAAGGATTTTTAACGGCATGTATAACTTTCACACGTCTCCGCATATGAACGCTCCATCCCTGTTGCTGTGCGCATTGATGGTGATTTTCGGGTTGTCCAACTGCTTCTGGGGGCACAAATTTTTCAAGATGCTGATCGGCGTGTGGGGATTTCTGGCCGGAGCCACCGGTGGGATCTGGATGTCCATCCAGTTTGGCATTTATGGAATCTGGAAGCTGCTTGTCGTCATTATTGGCGGCATCCTCGGCACCACGCTGGTGATGATGGTGTTCTATGCCGGTGTTTTCCTGTTTGGAGCACTCCTGGGATATTTCATTGCGCTGATTCTGCTGGAAGCCTGGCCGCGATGGCCGGAGCTTCTGGTTGCTGGCGGATTGGCTATTCTGGGAGGTCTCGTTGCGATCTCCATCCAACGGCCACTTCTGGTATTGACAACCGCATACGCCGGATCATGGATCGCGATATCCGCAGTGACCAGTCTGCTCTGGGGACACTCATTCGGCCGGATGCCGCCGGTCCCCAATGATATTCCCCGGAATATGCTCAGCATTTTCATCGTCTGGATTATCCTGGGGACATTGGGGATGGCCTATCAGTTCGGATTGACCGGTGGGAAACTGCTCAAATCCGGATGATGAACAGAAATTCCTCGATGGTGGATGACCTGTGAACCGCACGCTGACGATCGCGGTCAGCGTGTGTGTTTGGTGGAATCCCTTCGCTGCCGATCACGGCTGGAGTGCGGTTTGTCGGAAGCCGCTCGTTGATGGTCGCGGTTGGCGTGCGGTTTATCGGAAGCCGTTCGTTGCCGGTCACGGTTGGCGTGCGGTCTGTTGGAAACCGCTCGTTGATGGTCACGGTTGGATTGTGGTCTATCGGAAACCGTTCGCTGCCGGTCACGACTGGTGTGCGGTTTATCGGAAGCCGCTCGTTGATGGTCACGACTGGCGTGCGGTTTATCGGAAGCCGTTCGCTGATGGTCACGACTGGATTGCGGTCTGTCGGAAACCGTTCGCTGCCGGTCACGACTGGCGTGCGGTTTATCGGAAGCCGCTCGTTGATGGTCACGGTTGGATTGTGGTCTGTTGGAAATTGTTTGCTGCCGATCACGGTTGGCGTGCGGTTTATCGGAAACCGTTCGTTGATGGTCACTGTCGGAATGCGGTCTGTCAGAAGCCGCTCGTTGCCGGTCACGGCTGGATTGCGGTCTGTTGGAAACCGTTCGTTGATGGTCACGGTTGGCGTGCGGTTTATCAGAAGCCGTTCGCTGATGGTCGTGGGTGGATTGTGGTCTGTCGGAAACCGTTCGCTGCCGGTCACGGTTGGATTGCGGCCTGTTGGAAACCGTTCGTTGACGGTCGCTGACAGAATTGGGTTTAGCTTGTTTGAACAATGCCGGATCATACCATGGCCAATGCTCCGGACGGGGGGACATCACCGTGATCTTTTTCGGAGAATGAGGCGAAGAGAATGTCAGTGAGAATGCGCAGAGTGCGATCAATCCCGGGTTTCTCAGCACTTCCCGGCTCCCATATTTTCGATCGCCGACAATGGGAAATCCCCTGGAACTGAACTGAATCCGCACCTGATGGCTGCGTCCGGTGATCAGCCGAATCCGGACGAGACTTCTGTTCCCGCGGGATTCGATGGTCTGATATGTCAATCGGGCGAACTGGCCATCCGGTTCATCTTCCGCTACAACGGCGGTGATACGGGATTCGGGATCCTTCAGCAACCGATCCTCCATTTCGCCAGATTCAGGCGTTATTCCGTGGACGACCGCCAGGTATATTTTCTCGACTGTCTGCTGACGGAACTGCTGGTTGAGAAAATCAGTCGATTCCCGTGATTTTCCAAACACCACCACTCCGCTTGCCGGTCGATCCAATCGATGAACCAGTCCCAGAAAGGGAAGTGGTTCGGTATGAATCAAACGCGTCAACGAGAGCAAATCCGGATCACCGGTGACATCGCCCTGAATCAACAGCCCCGGTGGTTTATATACACTGATCACGTGAGTATCTTCATAGAGAATATTTATTCGTTTGAATGGTTTCAGTCCGGATGAATTCAATATTGACCTCCTTGTCACATTTAAAGCAATACTTAAAAGTTCTGCTCCCGGTTGACTCCTCAGACGATCCATCCTAGCATTCTCTGTGAATGGTTTACCAGCATTCCGGAAAAAACCATATGGGAGAATCACAATGACACCTGAAAATATCACGGATTGGACGGATTACGAACTGATCGATTCCGGGGGAGCCCGGCGTCTGGAGCGCTTCGGGATTTATATTCTGGACCGGCCGGCACCACAAGCCCTATGGCCACGTTCGCAACCGGATTCGGTCTGGAAACGCGCTCATGCGGTGTATCACCGGTCATCGAGCGGAGGCGGGAACTGGCAGATGATCCAGACCATACCGGAAAGCTGGTCGATTCAGTGGGAAAAATTGACGCTCCGAATCAAACCGACCGGTTTCGGTCATGTGGGAATCTTTCCGGAGCAGGCAGACCACTGGAAATGGATTATGGATCAGGCATCGATGGCCAAAACTCCCATACGGATACTCAATCTTTTCGCCTATACCGGCGTGGCATCACTGGCAGCCGCGCAGGTGGGCAGCCAGGTGTGTCACGTGGATGGATCCCGGGGCGTCGTGACATGGGGGAATGAAAATGCCGCACTGAGTGACCTGGCTAAAGCTCCCATTCGATGGATTGTGGATGATGTGATCCAGTTTGCCAACCGGGAAGTGCGGAGAGGCGTGACATACCATGGGATCATACTCGATCCGCCAAGTTTCGGTCGGGGTCCGAAAGGTCAGGTGTGGAAACTGGAAAAGCAATTACCCGTTCTGCTTGATCTGTTCCGGAATCTTCTCGATAAACACCCCTGTTTTCTGCTCTTCACCTGCCACTCCCAGCATATTTCCGCGACAGGTCTCGAAAACCTGCTGATTCCGATTTTTCAGCACCAGCCCGGGGTAATGGAATCCGGAGACTGTGTGATACGACCTCGCCGGGGAGGCGTCGGTCTGCCGTCCGGGATTTTTGCCCGATGGCGACGAACGTCATGATGCGGTCTGGGATGATTTCTATGAAGAACTCCGGGACGATTTCCGGGAAGTGGATTTTGGCGATTCCGGGGCGTCGGGATTGGCTGATGGTTTCTGATTGTCTGCGTCAAATCGTGCCACCAGAAGATCGACTTTAGCGATCAGATCATCCAGGCGGGTTTCCATGGCGGACAGATCGTCCCGAGTCGCTATCTTCAACGCTTTCAGTGCTTTCTGGATGTTTCCCTCGACCGTATCGTTCAACTTTGAAATCCCGGAAAAGATACGTTTTTTGAACTCAGCAATGGCTTCCTCCGCCTCTTTTTCAGTCATTTCACCGCGGCTGACCATCATCACGATTTTTTTCTGAAATTCCTGTTCCAGTGAACTCAATGTCTCAGCGCCATGTGTTACGATATTCCGTAATATATCGAATAGATTCCGAAAATCGACGTTCACGGTCACTCCAGGGGATTGCTTCGTATCAGCGTTCTTTTCAGTTTCTCCCGAGGATGATCCCTGGTGCGGTTTCGGATCGGATTCCGTTTTGTTTTTATCTGTCATGTGTAAACCTCCCATTCGATAATTCGTCTATTTTTTTTTCCAGCAATGTCAATTTTTCATTGATGCGGTGCCATTCGTCCTGAGTCGGTATCTGGAGAAGTTCCTCCCGGATGTTCCGGCTCAATATCCGGGAGATCCACTCGGATGTGCGTTCGAGATAAACAAAAAACTGCTCCATTTCCAATGATCTGATGATATGGGGTGTGTGAGTGACTTTCTGGATCGACGGCCGTACGACATCCTGTTCCAATCGCCCTGCCATTTCTCTCCCGATCTCGATGGTTTTGTGAAATGCCTTTCGAACCGTGATCTCGCCCTGATTGATCCAGCTCATCAGTCCATCCATCGGCATCGGCCGCTCACTGCCGCTCCCCCGAAGGATGATCTGAATCAGGATCGTTCGGGTGACATCCTCTTGTGTGGTATTGTCGATCACCCGGAATGGCTCGTTTTTCTGGATCATCTCCACAATATGGTTCAGGTTGATATACTCTTTTTTTTGTGTGTCATAGAGCTTCCGATTGCGGTATCGCTTGATGACATGCTCCATATCCGTCCCCTCCGGAAACACGGTCCTTTTTACTGACGACTGATCCGAATATATCAGTTCTGACGCATTGCGTCAACAGGGAACTGGATTTCGGGATTCCAGTAACCGTACCTGGGAAACACCCGATGGCGTTCTTTTCAGATGGAATAGCAGTCCAGAAGTTTCGTGACAGCCGTTATGACGTCATCCACATCTGCATCGGACATCAGGGGATAGAGGGGAATGGACAGAATTTCGTTGGAGATCCGGGCAGCGGTGGGGCAGCATGGGATTTGATCGGGATATCGTGTCCGGTAATAGTGTTGATCGAGGAGTGACCGGAAATGAATGCCAATCCCGATGTTCTCCATTTCCATGGCTTTCATGAATGTGTCGCGATCGCATGTGAGATGATCCAGATTGAGCCGGAGCACATAAATATAGTGGGCATGGACGGCTTGAGGGGAATTTTTCCAGGAGATCAGGCCGGGATGGTTGTCAAAGGCTGCGTTGTATCGCTCCACAATCCGAAGCCGTCGTTCGCGAAGCATTTCGATTTTTTTCAACTGGACCAGACCGAGCGATGCCTGGATATCGAACATATTGTATTTGTAGCCGGCTTCCATGGTTTCCCAGTGCTGGTATCCTGGGATGTTATATCGTTTCCATGCATCTTTGGAGATTCCAAACAGGGAAAGTGTGGCGGCGCGTTCCATGATGGCATCATCATTTCCAGCGATCGCGCCGCCTTCTCCACAGGTGATATTCTTGGTGGCATAGAAGCTGTAGGTGCCGACATCACCGAAATCCATCAGTTTTCTGCCTTCCCAACGCGATTCCAGTGCGTGAGCGGAATCCTGGATCATGATCAATCCGTGGCGGTCGCAGATTGACCAGAGTGCGGTGAGGTTGCACGGGTGACCGGCCATATGAACAGGCATGATGGCTTTTGTGCGGGGAGTGATCCGCTTTTCGACTTCGGATGGATCGATGTTCATCGTGGCTGATTCCACATCGGCAAATACAACATCGGCTCCGGTATGAACGATCACATTGGACGTTGCAGGAAAGGTGATCGGAGTTGTTATGACCTCATCACCGGGACCGATGCCGTACAGAACCAGAGCCAGATGAAGGGCGGATGTGCAGGAATTCAGGCAGACCACCCGATTCGCTCCCAGATAATCCGCCAGATCTTTTTCGAACTGTTTTGTTCTGGGACCGGTCGTCAACCAACCCGATCTCAATGTATCGGTCACTGCCTGAATTTCGTCATCACCGATCCAGGCTTTACAAAAAGGCAACATGGTGGTGCGGGTTGGCGAACCGCCATCAATAGCAGGTGCTTTATCCTTCATAGTCTGACAACTCCTTTTGGGTCCAATATTCCAGAACGAAGAAAATGATCATGACCGTCAAGCCGGATCCGATGGTATTTGAGATCAGATCCTTTATTGAAGCGTCGCGGGATGGTACAAACGACTGATGCCACTCATCGGACAACCCGAAAACAACGGCGAACAAAAATGACACCATCATCATAAAACGATTGCTTTTCTGTGGCAATAATCCCCGGAGGCCGATCCAGGCCAGTGTCGCGAGTAGTGCATAGCACAGGGCATGCATCAGCCAATCCGGGAAAGTCGAAACGGAAGATGGCAACGGCTGGCTGGACAACGAAAAAATAAGAATCGACTGGAGGATAACAGGGATCGCTGGGATCAGGCTCAGTTTTCCAGATGTTGTGTTTGGGTTGAATAATGCAATCAGGACGTTCATGAAGAGTATGATAAAAAAAATCGCAGTCATTCACCAGAAAAAATCTCTCAAAAAATATGACGCGATACCCTCACCCCGCCGGCCATGATAGCGTAACCGGGCGCGAAACAGGCATATGACGCGATACCCTCACCCCGCCGGCCATGATAGCATAACCGGGCGCGAAACAGGCATATGACGCGATACCCTCACCCCGCCGGCCATGATAGCATAACCGGGCGCGAAACAGGCATATGACGCGATACCCTCACCCCGCCGGCCATGATAGCATAACC
>CAZELM010000057.1:9656-24432 GCA_964512995.1 uncultured bacterium | reverse complement strand
AGAAACTAATGCAGTTAGGAGCTATGGCCGCTTAAAATATGTCCGAACTATTGTTTTGTGGTTTTTTCAGATAGAATTCCGTACAGGAGAGTTTGGGTGACGCCAGTTCCGGGAGTGTTACAATGGAATCATAGTAATCCGCTTTATTCGATCTTGATGTTTTTACCGTTGTGTCGGTGAAGCGGATCCGTGACGACACCGCGACATCGACACCGTCTTCTTTTTTTTCCGTAACCATGCCGAACATCGCACAGGCAGCGCAGAAATTTTCGATATCTGCACAAGATGCAAATTCGCCCAACAGATCCGGAAGCATGTTATGGAAAACTTCCCGGCCGATGGCAGCAGGGCTGAGATAGTATTTGCCATTTCGGATGGAATAATAAACAGGTATCTTTTTAGGATTACTGAGGTCTCGAATGATATGTCGATAACCTTGATGTGATCTTGTAAGATCAATATTGACAGTGGAATCAGCATATAATTCCAGATTTTTAATATAATTCTTTACGGCGTTGGCAGTCAGTGGAACAGGTTTTGTTCCATTTTTTACCACAAAAACAGACTCATGATGTTTCCTCGGGAACGATTCACCTTTATGGAAGTATCCCTCAATATTGCATGAAGCCGATTGTGTTTTCTGTATGGCATCTACTAATTTAAATAGGTTGGTTTTGTGGTTGAAGCTTCCTCGATAATAATAGTTGCCTTTAAAGGCTATGTATACTTTTTCGCCCTCTTGGAATGTCGATAGATTGAATGGTGGACGTGGGTCCTTATTATTATGACATCTTGCATTGATGCCGTATCTCTCACAGGGTTGCAGGAACCAATTTTCTGCATTTTTATATATTAAACCTGGTGAAGCTGGATACGAGACCCTTTTATAGAGTTTGTTCTTTTCATCCACCGCAGACATGCAGGAAGCCGTTACCGTCTCGAAGGCCGATCGAATCATGCCACGGAGTTCGCTGCCGGGAATGACCGGTTCGGCAGGCTGTGGATTGGCGACTCCTTCAAGGTTCGTATAGGAATAAAAATCATAACTGTTAATCTGGTCGTTCTGAGCCCTGCGCCTGAACGTGTCATTATTCGTTGTATTGGGAATGAAGACAGGAGTCAGTGTTTCCAATTCACATTCCAGCCAACCCGATCGCAACCCGTCCCGCTGTTTTTCATTGCGGTAATGATGCCCCCTTTTGCAATGATCTTCCAAGGAGACAAACTGATAGGGATTTACAAACTGCTGATTACCATATTCATACGGCATGGTCGGCTCCTTTCCGATTGAAAACTGCTGTTTGGGATGTCTGAAAATTCACCAATCGCGCATCGCAGAACTGGATCAAACCGTTCCAGTCATACGTGATGTAATTCCGTACCCGGTATCTAATTGGAAGATCATCCTCTGTGATGTCAAATGGGAGTTGTATCTTTGATCCCCGTCCGGGATCAGTCACCGTATTATCGCCGATTGGTTCTGTCCCGATCAGAAAATGCTCCTCATCATAGATGCTGATACCCGTTGCGTCTGATGAATGCGTGCTGGTATCCACGACGCACCGGTATTGAAGTGTGTCGTTGGCACGAAAGACATAAACCTCCCCTCGCGGCGAAAAACACCGGAGTGCTTTGATTTGTTTGATTTCAGTCAGGAGGTCTCCATATGTTACAAACGTTCCATTTTTGACTTCGTCGATCCGGACACAATCGAACCGGTAAATAATGGCATAGGCATGATCGCCGATGACATGCTGCTGGTCCTTGATAAAAAGTCCGATGTCATTGGATTCGAGGACGCCGCATTTTTTGATGATATATCGGGAATCGAGCACTTTATAAAGTTGGGTATTCATGACTCCTCCTTTTAAACGCATTCAGCGGGTTGCGGTTGAGTCGAATGGCATTGATTGCTGAGATGCTCTTTGAGTGCTTTCAGGTATTGTGATTCCTGTTCTGGTGTGAGCACTTGGCCGTTGATGCTCACCTTCCCCTCCTCGAGGATACCCCGACCGACATTGGCATCCCCTCCGATGGTCGAAATGCCATGGGAAAACTCTTTGATACCAAGGAGAATCAGGCCGATTTCTGCATCCATGGCAGATCTGATGCTCATCATCAACCGAACCGATCCCTGATATACGGGCTGTGTTGTGAACAGTGCACTGTCGACGGTACCGCCAGTAAACCGATCGATTTTGTTCCGCGTGTATGTCAGTTTTGTTGTGTTTTTTATCACACTTTCTTCAACGAAAATACGGGAAGCGCGAATATCTGTTCCGCCACTCGTTCCACCCGCTGTACCGAATAGGTCCGTGATCATCCCATCGATCTGTTCCGAGTAGTTGAGAATCCGGCCGATGGTCTTCACGGTATGACGCAATGCGCCTGCCCAGGATGTCCCTGGGATGACCGGGAGATTGTTACAGGTAAATTGCGAAGCATCCAAATCATCATCCTTCTCATGATATCTTCGCACCATGATCGAATAGGGGATCTTAAAATCAACGGTCAATGTGGTGAGAGGCACTGGACAACCCCAACCATCGGACAGATGAATAAGTTGTTTGTAGTTGCGGTTCCCTTTTGCGGATAAATCCCATGAAAAAGATAACCACTCGTTCAGTTCAGTCGCATTGCTGAGATCAAACCGGAAAATATTGGGAAAGGATTTCAATTTCATACGACCGAATCCGCGCCGCGTTTTCGCGCCAATCCGGATTTTCCCTTCTTTCAACCCGGCGAACAAGATCGCCATGACCTGTTCGATGTCATCCTGAAGCATTTTTTCTGCCGTACTTTTATCGGGCGTATCATTCATCCGTCGTTTCAATTCGTCCTGGTACGTCTTGGCTCTTCGATCGATGGTCAGTTCGAGTCGAAAATTGAATATGGCAGGCGGCTCGACAACTTCATAATCGAATTTGGCGGTATCGAGAGCTGTTCGTGTAACGTGTTCGATGGCCACACCATCCCGTTTCACGATTTCCGCTGCTCCAATCAGAGTGGCATCATAGAACCGGATCATGCTTCTGGTCGCCGATTTGGATGTTTTATCGATCGTTCCGAAAAGAAAAGAAATGAGCCAACGGCGCTCAGACAGATGATCGTGAAGGTAATCCCGGCACACACCGGCAAGACTGGTGCCGGGCAAAAATGGTTTTCCCTGATGATCCCGCATGATTGCGTTGTCGGTGGTATCGTTTTCCCCCGTTCCTACGATCAATGGCGAAACCGCGTGCAATTCCCCTTTGAACAGATTTTTGATCAGATGTGATCTGAATGGGAGCTCCTGGGTTGTTTTGGTCAGATCGATGGAATAGTTTTTGTCCCAGTCTGCATTCCATCCAAAGCGTATCCATTGCTGGACATGATCCGGATTGGGATGATCCTTATCCGGCATTGTCAGAAACAGAGTACTTTCATCTTTCAATTTGACAATGCCGAATCCCCGCTGCGTTTTAGCGCCCAGGGCGATCTGACTGTTTTTCAGAGCATGAACCAATCGTCCCATCAGCGCTATTATTTTTTGAATGTGTTCATTCAACGGGTCCCGAACAACGACTTCGCAGCGAAACTGGAGTTCCTGACCCGGCTCCAGAGCTTCAAAATCAAACTTGGCTTGATTCATGGCGATTTTTTTATCCCGATCGATGGCCACACAGTCCCGGACTCTGATTTTTGCCGCTTTCCCATTCGATGGCACGCAGTCATACATCGTGAGCATGCTCTGGGTTGAATCCTTATGTTTTTCGCCGAACAATTCGCGAACCAGAGGATGCTCCGTCGTATCGTTCCCGGACAGAAACTGCGCCAGATAATTCCGAAATGCGCCGGCAATCGATGTCGCGGGTATAAATGGTGTCTGGTCCCAATCACGGATCATCTCCGTATCGCTTCGCTCATCCTGGCCGCAACCGATGATCAGAGGTGATTCAACCGTCAAGGTCCCTTTGATATAGATTCGATGAGAAATTTTCCATTGGGAACTCATTACTTTCCCTCCCGTAATGTCCATTTGATGCTTTGGAGCAGGGTTACCGCATAGAATTGATACATGCTGAAGATCTGTCCGGAATAAAATCCGTCTTCTGAGCATTCTGCATTTTCGATGAGTTGGCGGAGTTTTGAATTCTCCTTTACCGGATTGACTGAATGGAGTTTCTTAACAAATTCCTCCTGTTGGACTTTTTTATCCTTGATGAACAGGAGAGAACCAATCTGCTGGAAATAGTTTTTACGATCTTTCAATTCATGGAGAAAGTCATCGAGTGCTTTGAAACTCGAAGCATCCGTGATCATGTCGATCAGCCGGGAAATGAACGATCCCATCCGTTCAGATAGATTTATCTTGGTTTGGGGTTTTTCCAGGATTTTTTTCTTGCATGCATTTTTCAGATGATTCAACAGGATCATGTCGAACAATTCTTTAATGTCACTCCATTTTTCCGGATATTTGAATGTGGAGTTCTCTTTTGGATTGACACTAATCTCTTTCAGTCCATGCCGGTTGATGGAAATCCTGCCGAATCCATCTTCGGTTCGGATTCCGAATGACTGGAATTTCAAATTCTTCAGAGAAATCTCTTTTTCGGATGTATTCTTAACCGTTATGACCGATCCGGCCTGCAACACCTGGGTATGAATCCGGGGAAGGTTCCAGATACCCAGATATCCGCCCATGAGTGAAAATTTCAGGATTTTCTGGTCGATTTTCAGATCAGCAGCAGTCACATTGAGCTTGCTGGCCAATTCCTGGATCAGGATATCTGGATTTGGCTCGGGGAATCCGGATTCGTTGAGGAGAATCATATCTGACGTCAATGTGATGACAATTCGATCACCGGCTTTCCATTCCGTCTTTTGCTCCTCATTGGACATACATCTGATGATTTTACCGTGTTCGATGTTGCATGACCCATATTGCGCGGTGCGGGATTTTCCCAGATAAACATTCAGGTTTTGATCGATCAAATCGGCGATTGTTTTCAGGTGGTTATAACATCCGGTGATTTCCCCTTTAAATATCTGCCCTGCCTTGATCACTTCGAACTGAAAAAACGCGCCATTGTCTTTACCGCTTTCTTCTTTTTTGGCATGCCCGATCCGCTTGTCCGGGGGGCGGCGATGATGATACTCCATCTCACATTCCACATCCCCTTCGATTGTTCCATTGGGCGTGATTTCGGAAAATCCGCTCAATCCGCCTTTGGTCTGGATATTCTCTGACAACAGTTTTTCCAGATCATTCTGGAATGCAATATCGTAGTAATTATTGGTATCTTTCTCTTTCAGGATGGATTTGGGAGATGGCAGTAATTGACGACCGTCAATAAATGGATAAAGATTGCTGAATTGAACCTGACTGGACAGGAACAATGCATGGAATAAGTCAGGATTGGCTTGTGTTGCCGAAGGTGGAGATTCCAGGAAACGATTCGCCATGGCACCCAATAAATATGTGCCGGGAATGTAATGTTCGGAGCTTTGATGAACACCAACATGGGGTGCGAACAGGAGTTGGGAGTCATTCATCACCCAAACGTCCATACTGCATGTTTCTGTGTCGGAGAATGCCGAAGTGCCGTCGTTGGCCGATTCTGTTGGTGTATCCTCGCCCTGCGGCTCCTCCTCGTCGATGAGTGACAACATGATTTCTCCAAATCCGCGTGTTCGTGATATTCCGAAATGGCGAGTGACCTGGCAGATGGTTTTCAATTTCTCAGGATGATCGGAAAAGCAATCAAATTCGAATACCAGATTTTTCCGGAGGACCCGGATGGTGCGAAGGGTATTTTCTTGGGCGGTCCCGGTTTTGGGATCGATCGTTGTCTGCTCCCGAATATAGGTAAAATATCGCAATATCGCTTCTTTGTTAAAAAGACTATGCAATCCAAGCCCGTCATCATTTTGGACTTTTCGAAGAAACTGCCGGAGATTGGCATAGGAGGTCAGATATCCATTGCCAATTTTCAGGACACATCCGGTATCATTTCCAGATACGCCGAATATCGTTTTCACATCGTTTTCGCTCAGGATTCCCGCATCCTGACATTCCAGAGCGGATTCGCGCAGCAGACCTTTCAGCCGTTTCCCGGGTATGAACGGAATCCCGGTATCGTCATATCGAATGTCCGTATCAATCATCCCGCTCAGGCCTTCACCGGAGCCGGGAATTGCATCAGAGAGCAAGGTTAGTTTAAGCTTCATGGGAATCCTCCTGGTTCAGCAGATTGGGAATATAGAGATCGATCAATTCCAACGCATCGAAATAGGGTGTCTGGTTATCTTTGGGAAACATCTTATTCGATCCATTGATCGTTGGAAGAGGTCTTCCTCTGCTGGCATACTCTTGCAGCAGCAGGTCGATATTTTCTGACGATTCCAGGCACTCATTGCGCAATTGTTTCAATTTGGAACGGGGCCATGTCTCCCGATCCTGGAATGCGGTGAAAATTTCTTGGAAATAGTTCCAATCCTGATCCTGCAGGTCATTTGGGAGTTCACCTGCAATACACCATGGCCGCCAGAGTAAATTGTATCGGGAGTGTTCCATGAGTGATTTTCCATATCGTGCTGTGATCAGTTTTTCGGGGCTGTCTTTTCCGGGAACCTGATATATTTTCTTCCGCAAATGATCAAGGGAGGTTGTCACGCCCGAAAAGACAATATGGAAATCCATCCATTGTCCGACATGACCGGCTTCACTGTTCTGTGCGATAATTTTCGCTTTCCGTTTGGCAGACGCGCAGAGTTCTTCGGCCAATTGATAGGCCCGATGAAATGGGAAGTGAGATTTTATGATTGATACACCGGCACACGCGGATAATCGATTATCACCACCAGCCGTTTCGATGGGCAGTGTATATTGAGAAATTAACTTGAGAAATTCCTCCGCCAACGGGATCCCCATTTTTCCGTGGCAGGCGAATGTGACATCATCACCGTTGAGTATCAATGGTCGGATAGGTAGAAAAAGTTTATGGCTTTCCGCATCATATTGAATCGTCAATATATCGCGGAGTTTGGATGTATTATGAATCGTAATCAATCGTTCGATCACTTGGCGCATTACCGTTTCGTAAGCAGTTGAGATTGCGTTGGATACGGATCGCATGGCCGTGATCGCAGCGCGATAATCGGACTGATTCTGAAGGATTTTTTCGATGGTCTGCCCCATGTTGTTCCCATCGATATGGACAATGGCAATGAAATTTTCCCCTTCAACCTGACCAAGCTCATCAAACTCGCTGGGGAAAATATAATCAGGATGCGCTGCCAGCAGTCTATTTTTGAAATAGGAGGAGTCGCGGCTCTGACGCTTCAGATCGGCAGGATGAGAAATGAATTGGTCCTCCGATTTCTCCTTTGTCGCAGCGGGAAATCCGTCGTTGGTGCCTTCCATGGTCACACCGATCCCCAGAAGGGGAACGGTTTTCATCATCTCCTGCTTGTTTTTTGCCAGAATACGGAACAACGCCTTACGATCTTCGTTGAACAGCCCTTTAAAATCGGTCGGCTGATATGCAACGGCAAAGCGCAGCGGTCCCCCGGTTCTCTCGAGCAGTATCCTCGAAAGCGTCTGCGTTACGTGATATGCCAGCGACTCCGGAGATTCGGGTGGTGTGTTTTCCCGGAAAGCGACCAGCGCATTGCCGCCTCCGATATAGATCACCTCGATCATGGACTTCGTCGGTTCATCCAGTATCGGTACGCGGTTCCCCAGATTTTTCCAATCCAGTTCTACAGGCACCTGTTTATCTCGGGCGACCTGGTTGATCGCTTCCGGAAGATATTCTTCCAATAATTTATGAACCAGAATCGACGCGCCGATATTTTCCTTGAGTTTCGTTGATGAAAAAATATAGTTCTGGATTTCGACAACATCATAGATTGCCAGACAACTCATAGTTTAGATCCCTTCAATGATTTGTTTCAGTTTATCCTGCAGGCTGATAATCCCTTGATCCTGTATGGAATCTTTATTTCAAAGCACTCCGAAATTTGAAACAAAATTATGCGAATCGGATTATCATGTCAATCTTTTTTTCAGCGACTGGCGTTGATTTGATGACACGCTTTCGTTCTTCAACATGAAACGATATCATATCGCGATTTTTCGATGGAAGCTTGGACGATGGTGTAAAATATCGGATTGTCTATTTTGCTGCGGTGTTGGACTCTGCCGCGTCATTCAATGGCAAAAATCAACCACTGGCCGAATCGCCGCGAATCATGGCTGCATTTTTTAGGCGATTTTTGGAAGACTCAGCAACTTTACCTGAACTGAGTCAAGGATAGTATCCCGTATAAAGGCGCTTGCTTCCAAAATCTCTATCCCAATTAGATATCCCTTTTCATTCAGTTCGGCAGTAATATTCGGACTGATTTCAACGCTGGTTGTCTCTTCTTCATCTGAAATGACAAAATGGATAATATCTTCCGCCTCGAAGTAAGTCATTTTTATTCTATTCATTATTAAACCTCCCGGTTTTTATACGAAAATTAATCTGCCTTCTCGTTGTTGCGTGAATGGTTACCGGAATTATTGTTGTTCCCGATTCTTCATAAGGAATCATGACCAAACCCGATCATGGTGCCCGATGACAATCCGGCGATGTGTTACGTAATCAAAATAACGTTCCGTTGAATAACGCAATATATTTTCAATGTTATTTTGATTAAATATTCGGAGGTTCATACGATACTTCATGTAGTCAGACCAGATAATGGATCGTTGGCTACTATTTGTCATGGAAACTTCCTGCCCATCTCAGATTAAGTTTATCCCGACGTTCAGATATTTTCAAATCTTAATGAGGAGGCGTCTTTCAGGGCTTATAAAACACATCTTTCTTTCGCGAATGCTATCTGGTATTTCATTTGTTAACATGAACCGGCGTCATGATATGAAAGGAGATGCAATCATGGAACATCAAGCGAACTATCAATACCGCGGCGCTCGGGCAATGGTTATTCTGCACGAGCGGTATCTGCGGGAGTTTTACGAAACCTGGAAACAGGCTCGGGCTGCCCGTGTGACGCTCCCGGAAGCAAACCCAAACGGCGAGAGTGACTGGAATGGGTTATTGGCGCATGTTCTGGGATGTGCGCGGGGATACATGGTCTGGATGTGCCGGATGCTGAAGCAGCCGGACCCGGAGATCCAGGCTGCTCCAGATATCCATTTGATCGATCAGCGAGCTGATGCGTATATCGAACACGTGCTGGCACGATGGCGGATGCAGCTTCATGATGTTCCGGAAGAGTCGTTCTACGTTCCGGAATATGAGACCTCATGGCATAGCCATTACTGCATCGATGCCATGATGGAACATGCCGTCATGCACCCCATCCGCCATACATTTCAACTTCGGGAGCTGATATCAGACCGGTAACCGTTCACCATCCCAAATCCCCTCTATCAAGAGGTGGCACGCAGAATCAAGTTACTGAAACCGGATATGCCTGTTGGAAGCGTTGATTCTGCGCGACGGGGAGTATATTCGGTATATCTTTGACGAAAATATGCCGATGCTGAACGGTTATTCAGGCAGAAATCAGATATAACCTGATGACGGTTCAGTTTTGGATATACAGGCCGGAGGTTCCCCCTTCCTGGATAAATCCAACGGCAAATATTTCGAGTGTTTGTGAGCCGGTGTTCTGGATGCGGAGCCCTGTGTACGCATAGTTGCCATATCCGGATGGTCTGCTCACGTTCAGGTCAATGTAGTTATCACCCCAATCACGACCATATATGGTCCAGGTTCCGACAGACGCATCCTGAACATAGGTTCCACCTCCGGGAGCGCCCCGGAAGACAGAGATGGTGGTGCTCTGCGTGTTATCGGGATGACCGGCGACATTCACCCAGAGAATGTAGCGGAACGGTCCCCGGGGCCAGCAATGAACCGGAAATGAGATATCTACTGTGGCGCCCGCGTTGATGGTGACTTTCGAAGGGAGCGTATAAGAGGAACTCCAACTGATCGGCAGACTGCTTTTGATCTGACCCCCGACATCGAGCATCGCGGAAGGACTCTGAACACCGATCCCGACCTTGCCGGCGGAGGGGTTGAGGACGATATCGGTAGCTCCGATCGCGTCATTGATCGCTCCCTGGAGCCAGGTGGTGGGCGGGTAACTTTGTTTGGCTCCCATGGCCAGCGCATACCCTTGCGAGGAAGGTCTCAGGTAGAGAAGAGAATTCTCCACGGCAATGGTATCATTTGCGGGAGCGGCGACTTGTAACTTTCCCAGCGGATTGGTCGTTCCGATGCCGACATTCCCATCATTGTAATAGATCTTGGTGCCATTCTGCTGCCAAAGGCTGTCACCCGTCGGTCCAGTTGGCCCCTGCGGTCCCGTCGGTCCTGCAATGCCCTGGATTCCCTGCGGTCCCTCCGGACCAATCGGTCCCTGAATTCCCTGAATACCCTGGGGTCCTGTCTCTCCCTGAATTCCCTGGATCCCTTGGAGTCCGGTCGGACCGATGGGACCTTGGTCACCCGGAACACCCTGCGGACCCGTGGGACCTGCAATGCCCTGGATTCCCTGCGGTCCCTCCGGACCAATCGGTCCCTGAATTCCCTGAATACCCTGGGGTCCTGTCTCTCCCTGAATTCCCTGGATCCCTTGGAGTCCGGTCGGACCGATGGGACCTTGGTCACCCGGAACACCCTGCGGACCCGTGGGACCTGCAATGCCCTGGATTCCCTGCGGTCCCTCCGGACCAATCGGTCCCTGAATTCCCTGAATACCCTGGGGTCCTGTCTCTCCCTGTATTCCCTGGATCCCTTGGGCTCCCGTCGGACCCATGGGGCCCTGTTCACCCGGAACACCCTGCAGTCCTGTGGGACCCGTAATGCCCTGGATTCCCTGAGGTCCCTCCGGACCAATCGGTCCCTGAATTCCCTGAATACCCTGGGGTCCTGTCTCTCCCTGTATTCCCTGGATCCCTTGGGCTCCCGTCGGACCCATGGGGCCCTGTTCACCCGGAACACCCTGCGGTCCGGTGGGACCGGTCAGACCGCTCGGATCACCGACCCATTGCCCTTGATCATTCACCACTTCACCGATCCCGTCAATGCTGATACTCCGCGGGTGGATATCCTGACCCAGAACATCTTCGGCGTGGTAAGCCTGGCCGACACTGGTCAATGGCTGCCGGGGCTGCAATACCTCCCCTCCAATCTGAATCTCAAGCCATCGCATTCCATCAAATGACAGATCGATTGGAGTGACCGCTCCCAGGATAACATTGAACATCCCCTGATCCACACTCACGTCCGTCTGGCTTTCCGTCCATATCGCCGTTCCACCGGTTTCCGTGTCGTACAAATTGAAACCAAAGGTATAAACACCATCGACTGGATTTCCATCCCCATCGATCAAGTGACCCTGATAACTGATCTGATGCGGTATAGCAGCCAAACCCATTGCAGGAATCATAAGTATCAAAAACAAGCCCGATATCACATACTGTCTCATTTCATTCTCCTTTCATAAAACAGAACGTATTCAATGAATGGCATGATAAGATTATATCAAACTGATCCGGCACATGAAAAAAAGCCGAATGCTTCCGATTTCTGCTTCAAGTCTAACGGAACAAACAATCCGCTCCCTTTGGGATTTCAGACATTATCAATGAAAAAAGGGGTTCGGATAACTTCTACTTACTGAGTCTAGCACAGACGCAGCCCATGTCCAGTGAACAGATTATTTAGTGCGGAGTACATCCAGTAAATCATACATATGAAACCGGAGGACCGCCGTTGCTTTGCAATGCGGCTGTCCAGCAGTCTGTTTCAAGATGCCGGCTGGTGTTTTTCTTCCGGAGGGGGCATGGGTTCCGGAGGTTCAACGTGAATGACGACATGGCCGAGGTCTGGAAATCGGATCCGCAATGTCTGCTCGACTACCTCTGTAAATTCATGCACCTCTGTGATCTTCCGGTTTCCGTCAACCGAGCAGTGAAACGATAATTCCAGTTTGTCTCCTGTCCGATAAATCCGGATGTCATGAGGATGACAATAATCCGGCTGATGCCGGGTGATCTCAAGCAGTACGCGGCGAATCTCTTCATCCTGGCATTCCGCGGACAGAGGTATCGTGCCGGTTTGCCGTGCCGGCTCGATATGTGTCACGATCCGGCCCAGGTATGGACATTTCGCTCGAAGTGTTTTCTCGAAATCGGAGGCGATGGAATGAGCGTTTTCCACAGTCAGATCATCACTGACTTCCAAGTGGACATCCACGGATTGTTCTCCCATCACATCCCGAATTCGGATATCATGTGCCCCCCCGGACAAGTCGTTGGCAATTTTACGGATACAGGAAGGGAGCGACTCATTCTGATCCTTGTCTGATATCCGGATCGGTTCAATATGCACGATCACATCGGCTCCTGGAATAATGGTCTGTATTGCCTTTTCAGCATCATCGGCGATCCGGTGTCCATGCTCGAGGGATGTATCCTGATCAACGCACAGGTTGACGTCCACAAAATTCTCAGGACCACTCCGCCTGATCCGCAACCGATCGATATTGATCACACCGGGAATAACTAATTTCCGATGCAGATCTGCACTGAGATCCGGTGTAACCTCATCGATCAGATCGGCAATGGATTTGCGTCCCAGACTGTAACTGATCCATATCACGATACCAGCCACACCCAAGGCTGCGATCGCATCGGCTTTCTGAAGCCATAAGATGCCGGTTTGTTTGGATATCCATACCAATCCCAAACCGGCCAGAACAACACTCGACGACCAGATATCGGTTGAAAAATGAAGTGCATCCGCTTCGAGAGCCTGACTGGAATATTTCCGGGCAACTCGGCTCAGTGCATTGGAACGGGAATAATCCACGACAATGGAGATGACCATGACGATGATCGCCCATATGGTGACATCGACAATGATCTCCTCGAAGAACAATCGTTTCGTCGCTTCCCAGATGATCCAGACACATGTAACCAGAAGAAGCAGTGTTTCGAAGAGTGCCGAAAGATTCTCAATTTTGCCGTGTCCGTACATATGCTCCCGGTCCGCCGGTTTACCTGACAATCGAACGGCGAAGAATGTGACGCCGGCGGCAACCAGATCCAGGCCGGAATGAGCAGCTTCAGACAAAATACCAAGACTGCCGGTCACAACTCCGACGACCAGCTTCAAGGCAGTCAACAACACAGCAGCGAAGACCGAAGTCATTGCTACCAGCCGCTTTTCACGAACCGCTGCTTCGCTCAGTGGATTGAATTTTTCTCTCGTCTCCATTTCAGGCTCTCACATTTCAAATATTCAGGGAACAATCCCGATTCCTGGTTTTACGACATCAGGAGTATTCCTGACGAGATCACTTTGATACTTCCACCTGCAGTGGTTCAACATCGCCTCGAACCGCTTTCAGTTCCCAATCAAACTCTCCATCCGGGACTGTTCCGTGAACGATAAAGGATCTTTCATCGAACGAATCGTAGCTCAGCAGATACGGGGTCGGTCCTTTGGCTGTCAGAATGATTGTTGTTGTATTATCGCGTGCCAGTGCATCAAAATAGCCTGGGAGCGTAATCTTTGCCTTTCCTTCGATGAGTTGTCCGGATCCCCGGTAATAGATTCCCGCCTCGGGACCTTCCAGGCAGGCATGCACCAGTTCCATCTCCTGTGGATGCACGGGGTGATCGATCCGGAAGCTCTTGGTTCCATCGACATACAGGTTTACATTGTAACCGGATTCCCCGTGAATGCCAAACGTTGCACTTCCACCGTAATGAATAATGTTTGCATTCTGCCAGCTTCCATTATCCAGTTGCCAATACCCATCACCGAAGCGAATATTGCCGGCGACATCCAATGCCGTTGCCGGTGGATTCCGGCCGATTCCCAACGCACCGGCGTAGTATGCCTGTCCATTGGCAAGATTGATATATCCTTGAAGAGCATTGGCTCCTCCGCCCACAAATCCGATGGAATTTGCGGGAAGCCCTTTGACTGTCGAATCGCGATTCCGATGGTAAATCCCCCAGTTGGATCCGGTATCTGCGCTATCCAAGAATAACCAGGAGTCCCGGTCATTCGGTGAGGAGTATAACAGCACATTAGAGCCTGGATTCACGGTCTGATAGTCAGCCAGCGCCAGGCTGCAGTGTGACCGAAACCGTTCGCCTGTCAGCTCTCCATTGTTCTGGACATAGAGCTTTCGTTCCCAGGCTCCCGCGGATGGTCTTCGATATAGATTCATGGTGTCGGCAGACATATGCCACATCCATCGGTGAGTTCCCTCGTCGGTTTCCCAGAAACTGATCGATGGAGCGGACCCCTGCAACCGGAGACCGCCTCCCCAGTTATCAGTACTTGTATCAAACCAGTTTTTCAAAATATGGAGACCATCTCCTGGAGTGGTCGTTCCGATCCCGACAGATCCGGCGGTGTAGTAGGTATTGCTTCCGTTCAGTCCCCATGGCGAAGCGCCGGTTTCCCCGGTAGGTCCCTGGATACCCTGGGGTCCAATGGGGCCTATTGGTCCCTGGATCCCCTGGATTCCCTGCGGTCCCGTCGACCCCATGGGTCCCTGTTCGCCCGGAACACCTTGTGGTCCCGTCGGACCTGCAACGCCCTGGATTCCCTGCGATCCCGTCGGACCCATGGGTCCCTGTTCGCCCGGAACACCTTGTGGTCCCGTCGGGCCTGCAACGCCCTGGATTCCCTGTGGTCCCGTCGGACCCATGGGTCCCTGTTCGCCCGGAACACCTTGTGGTCCTGTGGGA
>CAZELM010000057.1:4698-9556 GCA_964512995.1 uncultured bacterium | reverse complement strand
GACCCATGGGTCCCTGTTCGCCCGGAACACCTTGTGGTCCTGTGGGACCTGCAACACCCTGGATTCCCTGCGATCCCGTCGGACCCATGGGTCCCTGTTCGCCCGGAACACCTTGTGGTCCTGTGGGACCTGCAACGCCCTGGATTCCCTGCGGTCCCGTCGGACCAGTCAAACCAGTCGGATCACCGATCCATTGACCCTGATCATCGATCACCATACCAATCCCATCGATGCTGATACTCCGCGGGTGGATATCCTGACCCAGGACATCTTCAGCGTGATAGGCCTGCCCGACACTGGTCAATTGCTGTCGGGGCTGCAATACTTCCCCTCCAATCTCAATCTCAAGCCACCGGATTCCATCAAATGACAGATCGATCGAAGTGACCGCTCCCAATGTGACATTGAATGTTCCCTGATCCACGCTCACATCCGTCTGAGTTTCAGTCCATATCGCCGTTCCTCCGGTTTCCATTTCATAGATCCGGAAGTCAAACGTGTAGACGCCGCTCACCGGATTTCCTGTGCTGTCGATCAGATGACCCTGATAATTGATCTGATGCGGAATGCTGCCATGGCTGGTAACAGAAAATAACAATGCTAAAACCAAAGATATCCCCACACTATTTCTCATTGGTCTGCTCCTTTCAAAATACATCCTTCAAATCCTATGCAGATAAAAAGCGATTCCGGATTTTCTCGATTTCAAAATGACACCACATCATCAGTTAGTCTATCAGATATCTGAAGTGTATCCAAGGACACCATTACAACGATACTGTTTTAAAAATAGAGAAGGTCGCTCTCAACGGGTGAGGAAATGGTTCAAGGCTTCTGACCTCACCCCCAAATCCCTCTCCATGAATGGCGAGGCACATATCGGGCGTGTCATTCTGGCGAGGGGTGTATGGGCGGATACCTTCCTGTAATCTCAAGGAGTTATTTGGGGTGAGGATCTGAAAAAATAAGTGACTGCGGCAGCGATATACAGAGCGGTTGCCAGCAGATACAATGAACTGAACCCAAAATACATCGAGTTATATTCCAGAAGACCTCCCAGCATGGATCCCAGCAGATTGATCGCCAGAATACCGGACATTTGACTCAGATTCCGGATCAACGATGAGAAAACAATACCGGAAAAAAACATCGGACAGGTCAGCATGATGATCGTGCTCAGTTTGCCCGTGACGGATGCATCGAATCCTCCGGAACGAGATATGGTATAACCGACCAGAAGGCTGACGATGAGCAATCCGAACGGGATGAGGGGCCGGGATATCCCAAAGATCTGAACTGCCAGATTGGCGAGGTATGCCATTGAGAGAATGCTGGAGGTGACAATGGCTATCACCAGCCAGGTATTCCCAAATGTCAATCCCATCTCCGTGATCGCTTTGGTTTCGACCAGCATGAATCCGGCTCCCAGAAAAAAGAATGTCAGATTGCTGAATGTCGGTTTTTCCTGAATGAAATTGGCCGTCAACAGAATGGATAATCCCATCAGCAATGCGATCAGACCCAGATACGTTACCGGATAGATGCGCCGCAACATATAAAAAAATGGCCAATCATCCGTGCAGACATCCGCTTTGAGCGAGGGATCGGTAAACAGAGGCGTACCGTCTTCAAAAGTCGTTCCGGTAAACCAGTCTTTCTGAAGTGTCAGGGTGCCTTCCTTATTCTGCAGGAATGTCACGAGTGTCTGGATGCCGGTTCGTGCCGTCAGAATGCATACCGGCGGACTCCCATCAAAGGCTTCCTTCATCATCAGGAAAATTTTCTGCCCCAATTCATGTGTCAGAACACAGAATGACAAGCTTAACAGTCCATTCTCCTTGAGCCGCGCCCGGGCTTCACGAAATCCTTCGATGGTATATACAAATGAATCGAGCCGAATATTTGAAGCATGGCTGAGAAGCGTATGGGAGTCCAACAGCCCATAGACAATCATATCATATTGTTTGTCGGTTGTTCTGAGAAACGTACGGGCATCATTGACGATGGGATGCACACGGTCGTCTCCATACGGATTTTCAGGATGATACATTTTACCCAGAGACTGGATGGCCGGGTCGATTTCGATCGCATCAATCTTCTGCGCTCCACTGCGCAAGGCAGCCGCCACATCATTACCGGTGCCGGCTCCCACAACAGCGATTTCGGTGAGTGGTTTTCGGTAGATCGAATATGGTATTTCATAATAATCCGCTGCCAGCCGGAGATCCGCATCGATATCCGGATTCGTCGCTGATCCGGACAGATCAACCACCTGCTGATAAAACAAACCGGCGGCCTGGATGCACATCCACCCCTTTGTCCCAGGACCTCGGGATATCAGTTGATAGGGACTGTGGATGCTCTCGATGCCCGGCTGAACGGGCCAGTCGAGTATGATGATCATGCTGATCCCGGCCAGAATGCCAATCCATAAGGCTCGAATGGTAAATAATTGAAAGGACAAAAGAACGGCAATGCATACTCCAAACCAGACAACAGGTGGCGTCCAGAGGAAGCTCAGGATAGAAATACCAACAATCCCCAGTAAACTCCCCAGAAGATTCAGACCATACGATTTCAGATTATCCCGCCGATTGACGAGCCTCCCGCATACTTGACCTACCGGAATGAATGCGAGTGCGGTCATCAGGAAAACAACGGTCAGAAACAGATAAATGACAGAGAGAGACAATGTATTTCGAGCGATCTCAGCTCCCATATTCAACTGTTCTCTGAATGGGATCTGAAACAATACTTTGCTTGTCTCTGTGGAGAACCCGTACCGCAGGATCATCAGAAAAATCATCTGTAATGACAGACAGGGGAGTGTGATGGTGAGCGGAAGAAAGTTCTGCCGGGCGAGCGCATATCCCAACCCAAGCCCGGCAAAGCATGATAACAGGGAATAATTTTTATAGAATGCAAAAATCGGAAAAACTTCTCCCTGCCACCGAATCATCGCAAGTTCCAGAAACAAACTGACCGCACTCGAACCGATGATCGCCCAGTTCAGATACCGGGACGGGATGCTGTCGAGATAACCGATCTGATCGGTTCCCATCTTCCTGAAACCCGTGTTGATCGAACGAAATAACGCATTCAGCGCCAGATAGAGCAAACTGGTTGAAAGGAGAGCCAGAAAACTTTTTCCGGCAAATGCCACACCCATTGGTTTGCCGGACTGAAAATAAAAACACAGATATACCGCCCATAACAAAAAAAATCCGGAGCAGACGGTTATTTTAATCAGACGGATAAACGAGTCGATCATAATCTTCACCTTTCGAACGTAGAGTCAAAACCGCGACGCATCATAACAAAGGGAAGGAACATCGGCAAACAGATAGAAAAGATGGAAGAAGTGGATCTTGATCCGGTTAAGAAAGGGACGCGGGGAGTCTAATCGAAGATGCTTAGTCGATCGTGTTCAATTTCAGGTTTTCCGCGGTCATTTGCTTACCCTTCAGCAGCCATTTACCAACCCTCCGTGATCATTTACCGATACTCCGTGGTCATTTACCAACCCTCCATGATCATTTACCGATACTCCGTGGTCATTTACCAACCCATCCGTGATCATTTACCGATGCTCTGCTGTCATTTACCGACTCTCCGCAGTCATTTGCCAACCCTCCATGGTCATTTACCGATACTCCGCAGTCATTTGCCAACCCTCCGTGGTCATTTACCGATACTCCGCAGTCATTTGCCAACCCCTCCGTGGTCATTTACCAACCCTCCGTGGTCATTTACCAACCCTCCGTGGTCATCTGGTTACGCTCCGCGGTCATTTACTTACTCGCCACGGTCGTCTACCGATCCGGTGTTGATCATCCAATTCCAATCATCATGGTAAACCATGTACGAAACGGTCAGATGGCACGATTCCCTCAGCCAGACTGCCACTTTCGATCACTGGCTCATGCGAACACCGGCCACCAATGCGAGATTCTTTCGGGAACTTATTGGAAAAGAGCTTGTTTGGGCTGGGAGCGGTGAAGCAATCTCAACGAGTCGACTGTGTATCCATAACGCATCAGTATAATGCATGCTTTGCCAAAGATACACTAAGTTGATACCATTATACTTGAGTTCTGCACGGTTCATTCGGAAAACATCCAGAAAAAAGACAGCTCCATTGCAATGAGACAAAGCCTGCGATAGAGCATTGCTGGATCAACTCATGAGGGGAAACGTATTATGAAAAACACCAGACCATTTTGGATGAGCATCCTGATGGGTTTTTTCGGAATCACTCTGCTGGCACAGATACCCCATCAGATCAATTATCAGGGTCATCTTACCGATGAAGAGGGCGTAGTGATCAATGGCAATTACGAATTTATCTTCCGCCTCTACACTGCCGAAGCAGATGGCGTTCTGTTATGGACAGAGACGCATCCGACTGTCTCAGTCGACCAGGGAATTTTCAATGTCAAGCTGGGAGAGATTCATCCATTGGATCTCCCGTTTGATTCGATGATTTGGCTGGAGATTATGGTGAATGGTGAACCACTCAGTCCCAGACAATTACTGACCAGTGTGGGACAGGCGTTCCAGGCTCAGGATGTTCTGAACCAAGATATTCATCCCAGGAGTATCAGCATCGAAGGATTTGGACCTGTCATTGATGTGACGGGTCAATGGGTTGGAGATCCCAGCGGATTGATCGGTCCACAAGGACCGCAAGGCATCCAGGGACCAACCGGACCCATTGGTCCACAGGGACTTCCCGGTGAACAGGGAATCCAGGGACCAATCGGACCAACCGGACCGCAGGGACCCCAGGGCGAACAAGGTGTTCAGGGACCAACCGGACCCATTGGTCCACAGGGACTTCCCGGTGAACAGGGAATCC
>CAZELM010000057.1:0-4598 GCA_964512995.1 uncultured bacterium | reverse complement strand
AGGGACCAATCGGACCGATCGGACCACAGGGACCCCAAGGCGAACAAGGTGTTCAGGGACCAACCGGACCCACAGGTCCAATTGCAGGCTCCAATATGCAATTCATCTACAACAATGATGGTCAACCAGACGGTGCGACGGTATACTATCAGAATATAAGTGGACGTGTTGGAGTCGGAACGAATAATCCCCAGGAGCTGCTCGAGGTCCAGGGAACCATCCAGGGGGAATTATTATCGATCGATGGCACAGCCTCAGCAACCCGCTCCGATCGGTTTGTCACATATTATACCGATATTTTGTTGGGTGGCGTTCCATATCGCCTGGGTATCCGGGGATATCGGTTCTCCAATCAATTCTCGATCCTGCAATACGCACTTTATAAAAACGGCACATCTTTCCTGACCATTCCCAATGGTCAATCCAACTATCAGCTCCAGACCCCTTCCGGAACTGCCATCAACTGGAACGACATCAAACCGAACTGGCCGGGCGTGGAGATCGGGTATGAGGAGCCGATCAATTTCACGTTGCGCTTTGGCAGCGGATGGATCAATGTTCCGCAGTCGCTTCAATTGCGTGCGATTTTATATCCGGTGATCTGGAGCAATCCATCCAATAATGTCATTTACTTCAACAATACATCCGGCGGGACCGTTGAGCTTCATTATCTGGATTCCGAAGCCATCTGGTATCCACGGAGATGGTAAAATGAATTGCGAATTAAACGGAGATCGTGTTCCGGTCAGATATGACACAGTGAAAATCGGCCATTTTTTCATTTGAAAATTGACGTGACGGCGAGGGAGAGGAGATCCCCGTCTTCACGATGGATCACCAGAAGGACAATCACGTCAATCAATCAACTCAGGGGAGGACGACAATGATGAACAAAAAAATGATTTGGGTGAGTATTATCATGGGATTCTGTTTCGGAGTAATGGCGCAGATTCCTCAACAGATCAATTATCAGGGACATCTGGTGGATGGTACCGGTCAACCAGCGAGCGGCACGTATGAATTTGAATTCAGCATGTATGACGCTGAGACAAATGGCACGCTGCTGTGGACAGAACTCCAGCCGGTCGTAGCGGTTGATGACGGCCTGTTTCAGGTACGGCTGGGAGTGATCAATCCCATTGATCTGAGCTTTGATGGGATCGTTTACCTGGAGATGACGGTAAATGGCGAGCCATTGAGCCCCAGACAACTGCTGACCAGCGTGGGACAGGCGTATCAGGCCCAGGATGTTCTGAATCAGAATATTCATCCCGCGAGTGTCAGTATCCAGGGTGTCGGTCCTGTGATCGACTCCGCCGGTCAATGGGTTGGCGATCCCAGCGGATTGATCGGCCCTGAAGGACCCATCGGACCCCAAGGCGAGCAAGGACTCCAGGGACCCACCGGATCCCAAGGTGAGCAGGGAGAACAGGGCCTTCAAGGTATTCAGGGACCCACTGGTCCCACCGGACCCCAAGGCGAGCAAGGACTCCAGGGACCAGTCGGACCGATCGGACCGCAAGGAGCCCAAGGCGAACAAGGCGTTCAGGGTCCCACTGGACCCATCGGACCGCAGGGCGAACAAGGCATACAAGGTGTTCAGGGTCCCACTGGACCAGTCGGACCGCAAGGTCTGCAGGGCGAACAGGGCGTTCAGGGACCTACCGGCCCCGTTGGACCCCAAGGTGAACAAGGCATTCAAGGATCCACTGGCCCACAGGGAGCACAAGGACTTCAGGGTCCCACTGGACCCATCGGACCCCAAGGTCCGCAGGGCGATCAAGGCATACAAGGGATTGCAGGCCCAGAAGGACCTCAGGGCATTCAAGGACCCACAGGCTCCACCGGACCCATCGCCGGCAGCAATAAGCAGGTGATTTACAATGACAATGGATCGGCAGCCGGTGCGAATGTGTATTATAACAACTCGAACGGCAATGTCGGAATCGGCACAGATACCGCCGCAAATAACAAGCTCCATGTCGTCGGTGGCAGCGTATCCATCAATCCGACCGGGATTGCGGAACATCATGCGGTGGGCGGCATGTCCATTCTGGCTGGTGGAGCATCTTTCCCGGAGCGAGCGATGCAGATCAGCTCCGCCGAAAACGACCGGCATAATTACGTGATTCAGGCATCCCGGAATGCAGCCGGAACCAACAACTGGTATACCTATGGTGTCAATAAAGACAATACATTCCGCATCAATCCCGCAGCCGACAGCATCGGCAATACCGCATTCGTCATGAACAGCAGCGGGAATGTCGGTCTGGGAACCGCCACGCCCGCATCCCGGCTGGATGTCAATGGCACGATCAAGGGCGGTGGCGTTCTGGCCGGCGCCTGGTATGTGGCACCCACAAACGCAGTCAGCATCATCAATTCGGGATTCGTCGACATTGCCAGCACCGCAGCAGTCATCACGCTGGATCGGCCGGCGACCATATTCGCCACCTATTCGATCAATGTTCAGCCGGGTGGAGCACCCGGAAGCGAGTATCTTGTGACGCGGTTGCGGGTGAACAGCACGCCGTATCCGTCATCCGGCACTCATTTCCAGCCATATTGTGGCGGTGACTGCAACCTCAACCTCAATGGCAATCTGGTCGTCAGCCTGGCGGCCGGAACCCACACCATCGCCTTGCAATGGGCAACCGCCGGATCAGCCGTTACCTGGAGCAACAACCCGGGCTGGTGCGATTCCTGTGGTGCTCGAACACTGACAATTCTGGCATTCTATAACTGATCGATCATCGCCCATTGCTGGCTGACACCCAGCAAATGGCACTCCATGACATGGCCTTCTCCTCTTCGGGGGAAGGCCATTTATATTATTCCCGGCATCGATGGAACGCAGTGGAATCGGCGCAGAACGATGGCCCTGGGCTTGTTTCCCTCACAACGCGTTCGGCATGAGGGCGATGGTAAAAAAAAGTGTTCCCTCACCCCGCCGGCCCGGTTGATAGTTTGAACCCTGTCGGATCTGCCGGCGACTCTCTCCCGGCGGGAGAGGGTAATAAGGATCCCACCACTTTCCCCTTTGCCCTCCGGGAGAAGGGGTTGGGGATGAGGGTGACCGGTATTCGTTCTGGATAGGTGACGGGTTGGGGATGAGGATGGCATCTGAAGAAAAAGTTTCCTGCACATATGCCCTTCCCCATTCAAAGGCTGTTGATTTAGTCATCAACGAGGGTGTCCAAGAATGAAACAAGGTGATGAGAATTGATCATATGAGAGGGAGTAATATGTAGTAATAAAATGCAGAACGGTTCCAAAGAGAGAAGAGAGAAATTAAATCGTGAAGATAGAATCCAAACCGGAAGCCATCAAGCAGTAGAAATCGAGAAACGAAACAAATAGAATGAATGATAGAAAGGTGAAGTAAAGGAGATATAAGTTATTAAAATAAAAGGGTAATAAGAAGAAAAAAGTCTTTTAAATGGAGTAGAGAAGTGGTAGAATAGGAACAGTTAAACGAAGGAGAGAAAGAGATGTCGTATTGGTCCAAAGCACAAAAATCCCGAACGCAAGCCTGCCTATTTTATCCGACGTTGGAAGAAATGATCACGGAAGATCATCCGGTTCGATTAGTGGAAGAGATTCTGAATAAATTGGAATGGAAAGAGTGGGAGGAGACGTATAATGGACAAATAGGTCAGCCACCGATCCATCCTCGGATTGTGAGTGGTGTATTGTTATATGGAATAACCCAGGGGATACGGTCGAGTCGGAGATTGGAAGAGGCGTGCGGGAATCGGATAGATTTTATGTGGTTAACGGAGGGACGAATTCTGGATCATACGACGCTGGCGAAGTTTAGAATGCTCCATGAAAAGGAAATGAAGAAATTGGGAAAGGAGGTATGTCGGATAGCGAGGCAGATGAGTTTAATCACATTGGAAGTGACAGCGACAGACGGGACCCGGATCCAAGCGAACAGCAGTCGACACAAGACAGGAGGTAGGGAGGAATTGATAAAATGGATACAGATATTGGAAGAGAAGATAACACTGGTGTTAAATGAGATATCGAAGGAGGATAAACTGGAAGACGAGCGGTATGGAGAAACAGGAAGCGGCGCGAGGTTGCCGGTGGAGTTGTCGAGATTAGAAGAGCGAGCGGCGCTACTGAAGAAAGCGCAAGAGGAATTGGGTATCATAGAGGAAAGTCGGAAGGAGCATGGTAAATTGGACTCATCGAAACGAGCCAAGATTCCGGTGAGTGATCCTGAATCTCGGGTATTACCAAATAAAGAGGGTGGTTTTTCTCCGAACTATACTCCAGTGATAACAGTAGATGGAGAGAATGGATTTATAGTGGATGGAGATGTGACGAACTCGACCGATGAATCACAGATACAGAGGTTGGGAATGGATCGTATCGAAGAGACATATGGAGAGATTCCGAAGATTGCGATGGGGGATGGATTATACAGCACATTGGAAAATGTAGCTGAAATGGAAAAGAAAGGGGTGAAATTTTTAGGGCCGGTCCCGAAGCTGAGTGCGAGAGAAGGAGAAGCAGCGTATCGAGAAGACCCGAGAGTGTTGATTCTCAGATTATTTGGGATGAAATTTTCTAATTAATTGGCAATAGAG
>CAZELM010000056.1:0-24778 GCA_964512995.1 uncultured bacterium | reverse complement strand
TCCAGGATTTGAACAATCGGTTCCGGGAGATAATATCTCAGAAAATCCTTCGCGATTTCCTTGTTCTGAAGGAGTTGGCGGAAGAAACGGTCATGAGGGTTCGATACGGTATTCATGATCTGAGTGTACTTTGATCAGCGGTGTTGTCAAGAAGAACGGTCTGGAGAATGATATATTGACCGTCCGTTCCCTCCCGTTTGCAACGAAAAAAGACTTTTCAGAATGTTTCGATACCGGTGGAGATTCGATTGTTTGACGTTTGGTTTTCGTGGGACTCACGGAAAATTTTCCGACCGATTGACATCCGGCAGCCATTCCACTATAGCACTCTCGTATAAGCTGTTCGATGACTTGTTTCCATTCATTATCACTTTTATCCGGGCTGAACCTGGCATGATAATCGCAAAATAATTGAGGTTATGCGATGGCGAGGATTCTGTTGATCAGACCGAATTCCGATATCAATCGTGCGCCTGTCCCATTGGGGTTGATGTATCTGAGCAGCTATCTGAAAAAACACGATTATTCCCATACGATAAAAATTGTTGACGGAAGAGCGGATGATATTAAGAAGCCCAGTGATTACGCGAAAATAATAACCGATTTTCTGCCGGACATAATGGGAGTGACCGTAATGCACTCCGATGCAGAACCCGGAAAACAGATTGCCAGGCTTCTGAAACAGATTTGCCCGACCTGTTCTGTTGTCTTTGGAGGCGCATATCCCAGCTTCGACCATGTTGCGTGTTTGAACCATAATTGTGTCGATTTTGCTGTGATTGGCGAAGGTGAACAGACATTCATGGAACTGGTGCATGCTCTGGATGGTCAAAAACCGCTGGACAGCGTGAAGGGAATTGCATTCCGGACTCAAAACGGAGTTCAATACAATGGTGACAGAGAGCCAATCGGAGATCTGGACGCAATACCATTTCCTGATTACGATTCCATTGACATCGGGAAATACTTTTCCGGCTCCAAACCAGTACTGACAAATCCGTTTTTTCCCCATGAAAGAGGCGTCCATATTTTTTCATCGAGGGGTTGCCCATTTCCATGCACTTACTGTCATCATATTTTTGGGAAGCGTACGCGATCGCGTTCCGTGGATAATGTCATGGCTGAAATCAATATGCTTTCGGAACGGTATGGCATTACAGCCGTGGAATTCCTTGATGATATGTTCAATTTTGATCTGAATCGAGCCAAGACGATTCTTCAGCGCATCATCGACAGCGGCTATAAATATCGATTGTTTTTTCCAAACGGGTTCAGAATCGACAGAATGGACCAGGAATTTCTTCATTTGCTGAAACGCGCCGGAACCGACCGGATCGCCTTCGGGATCGAAACAGCCAGTCCGCGAATTCAGGATTACATCAAGAAGAAACTGGATCTGGAAGAAGCCAGACAGGTTATCAAAATGACGGTGGACACCGGCATTCACGCCTGTGGCTTCTTTATGCTGGGTTTTCCAGGAGAAACCGTGCAGGAAATGATGCTGACTGTCAATTACGCCTGTTCGACCGCCCTGTCCACCGCCACATTTCATATCGTCAATCCATATCCGGGAACAGAATTTTTTGAACGATATTTCCGCGAGAATGCACACACTCAGAATCAACAGGCATATTCCACGTTTGACAGGTTATCCGTAAATATTTCGGCAGTAACCGATGCGGTGTTGTATAAAACACGAAGTCTTGCGTACCGGAAATTTTATTTGAACTGGAAACGCATGATCGCCATCCTGCTGTCGTTGCTGAGTTCGCAGAAAGGATCGCCGCGAACTTTCCAAAATGTTTTCCGCATATTGTGGTTATCCTTTTTCGGAAAACAATGATCCAGTTACTCCCGAGTTTTACCTCCCAGATTGGGAGGCTTTCCCATGATCGTTGCCCTTTAGTGAAAGTTGGATAAGAATTTTCTACTCAGTGCGAGTCAGCCGGTTTTTTTGTGGTTCTTCTGCATCTGCTCCATTACGTAAATCAGTGGTTACCAGAATATCCAGGCTATGCGGACCATGATTGAACAGAAGATCCACAATCGAAAGATAATCGATGAATTTTCCGAATCGCTGCGTATAGATCGGGTGCCGGTAGTTCTGGAAACGGATTTTTATTCCGTTATCCGATAAATACTCCCTGTCGATATAGCGCTGACCCAGGGCACCATTGAACAGAACAGTTCCACCCAAGTGCTGCATAAAATGGACGATCCGCTCGTTTCTCCTACGGTTTGATGGTTCGTGATATTCGAAGTTATCTTCGAATCCCAGTTCGGATGAAACAACGATGGGTGTGCGGATGGACAGTTCCGAAACAATATATTTGATAATAGTGATATTCAGATCGCTGATATATTCCCATCTGGAGCTGTAGATATCCTTGAAAAACGATTTGTATTGATCAAAATAATCTGCTTTTCCATAACAGCCCTCAATCGTTTTCCAGTGTCGCCGGGCCCAGTTTTGGGAGTTATCGATCCGTGTCCGATTGATGGTCTGTCCGAATTGTTGGCAAACAGGCACGATAAGCCACTGGCGACCCGAAGCGCTCTTGATCAGGTTGCGATTCTGCCAGGAATGCCGTGTGTATTGGAGGTCATCATAGAGGATAAATATATCCGAATTCCAGATCTGTTCGAACACCCCCAGCCACGGCAGATAGCCCGGTTGGATAGCTCCGACGATTATCTCTCGGTTTCTATCTCCCGGAGCATTGACGCCTGCATGTTCATCATATTCCTGCTTGCTTGTCATTATCCGTCGGCAGTCCAGATCCCTTTGTAAAAAAAAGGAGTTGAAGATTTGTTCCATTCTCAGAGAATCCCGTGATCGTGTCACCCGATTCCCGGATACGGCATATTCGGAACGTTTTTCATATTCGATTCTTCGGCCGATCAGGGCGTGTACCCTTTGGATTTTTACTTGACGGATTCCACAAGATGACGCCATCGTTTCCTGATGATAATCCAGGGATTTTGTCCCATGAGTATAAATTTTATACCCTTGATCAGCCAGACGATCCGTGAATTGATCACAATCATCGGCTTCAACAGCTTCGGATGATTCCGAAACAGCGAAGACCGATATATCATTTCGATCAGAAAATTGGGTATCCAATATTTCCCCGTCAGACTGACAATGCTAATCCAGAACAATTCATCCGTTGGCCGCTCTGCATTTATATTGACCTCCATGTTGGTGAATGCTTTTTTTGAATGGTCTTCGACATCTTTTGGGGAGATGATGCCGTCCTGAAGAGCGCGTTGGGTAATCATGGTATTGGGGAAATAGATCAGTGAGAAATTGAACTTTTCAAAAGGTTTGGGAAGGCTGAGAAAAAATCGGAATGCGGCTTCCTTGTCTTCCGGCTTCTCATAGGGATTGTCGAAAATCAGATTGAGCTTCAGGAGAAGTCCGTTGCGGACAATACATTCAGCGGCACTCCGGATTTCCTCGTCACTTTCGGGCCTGTTGTAGATGTCTCGCCGAACCCGTTCTGAACCGCTTTGCACGCCGAGGTTTACATCGAAAAGACCCGCCGGTTTCAGTATCTGCAAGGTGTCATCATTGACGAACCTGGAGGAGAACATGCAGCAGAACGGCAGATTGACCCGGTTCCGGTATTTTTCTGCAAACTCCAGAAGCCACTCCCGGTCATTGAAAAAAACCTCATCCACGAAATACACCATGTTTACGTTGGGAAGCATCTCTTTCACCAATTCCAGCTCCCGAATCACCATCTCAACACCCCTCTGCCGGATAAACGGACGGCCTGCCAGTTTTTTCATGATGTGATTGCAGCAGAAGGAGCATTCACAGGGGCAGATCGAACTGGTGAGCAGCATATACTGCCATGTCAGTAAACGATTGGGATCGATAAACCGGATGCCGTTGTTGATATAAACTTTGCCGTCATTGGAAAAATCGGGCAGAGGAAAAATATCGTAATCCATCAGGGGTTCCCGGCAGGGATTCTTCCGTACCTCACCATTTAGCCGAAACCAAAAATTCTGGATATCAGCATAATCTTCGCCAGTTTCCAGCCGATTGACAAGCTCCAGGAACGGGATTTCACCTTCCAGCAGGCAAATTCCATCTGCAACCGTGATACAGGTCTCCGGTGAAATATTGGGATGAGTGCCACCCCATATCACCGGCACCTGGATATTTCGTTGCAGATCCCTTGTTATTTCAGATGCGATTTCAAAAAGAGAGGAAAAACCAACATTAACTCCAATAACCCGGGGGTTGAAATCGCGTATCACCGATATCAGATCCTCCCGGTCCCGGGACGAAGCCGATTCAAACAGGTTGTAATAGAAATCTTTGAAATAGATGAGCTGTACCGTATGACCGTTCTGTTTGAGATAACTGTGCAACGCTCGAAGCGAAATATTATTCTCGGCGTTGTATAGGGCGATGAGTGTTATATTGATGCCCATGATCGCTCCATGATTCCAGTCCGTTCGGGAATGCTTCGGAAAGAAACAGAAACATTGTTTTTATCAAAATGATCTCCTGGCCAGAGGGAATGACGTTCTGATTAACTAGATATTATTCTGTTACAGATTTGTCAAGGTGCTCATTGCATGAAAATGATATCAGAAACGATCGTAATCGATTTCAATTCCTGCAGGTTGACCACACACGATGGTGCATTTTCGTCAGGAGTGATCGAATCCTGCGGAGCCAGGTTGTAATATTCAATGAAATGACAGTTCCATCCAGCATGGACACGGCTGCATCCCCCTCTGATGATCGATTTGATTTCCGCGTACATCCGCCGGGAGATTGTATGCATTGACTTGATCGGTAAAATCATTATACATTCTCGATGTTATCAGGGATCGATGGATGCACGCCGGTGGATGTTGCTGATTTTGTCATTGGAAGAGATTCTCCCGCAACACATGGCTGCTCAGCAATGGTTTTCACCCGGAGGATGCAGACCAGAGGGGCTCTTATAAACAGGAAATCAATTATGCTCAGAAGACGTCCGATCGTGAAGGAGATGTACAAATTTCGCATAGCGCTGAACTCCCTGTCATGCCTGTCCCCAGGCGGCCTGTTTAATTACATGAAGTATAAACTTCATCCCCCGAAGGAAATCATGCACCTATCCCGATTCGCTCCGGTTTTGGGCGCGATATTGGTGACACGGCGGTGCAATCTGAAATGCTCTTTTTGTATCCTGCCGAACCTTGAATCGGAGTTGAACATACAGGAATACGAAGCGGACGTCCCCGGAATCGAGCGCATCATCGAGCATCCAGCCTTTCGCCGGGTGCTGATAATCGGTCTTTCCGGAGGCGAACCCCTTCTCAATGACCACTTGATCGATATCGTGCGGCTGATCAGGAAAAAACGTCATGTTGTCAGCCTGACGACCAATGCTTTGCTGTTGAAACAACAACTCCGGGATCTGATAACAAGCAAAATTACTCTGATCAATGTCTCGCTGTATGACACCAATCAAGACATTGTTGCGAATGTCTTGCCGGAAGTTAACTTAAAAATGCTGAGCCGGCTGAGCAAAGTCCTTCTGCGGTCCGAGGTGGAGCATCATCCCGGCAGAATTGAGGATGCGGTTCGGCTGGCCACCGAATCCGGATTGAACAGTATTTATTTTATGCCGTATTTACCGGGCAATAGATCGGTAGATGAAGTCATATTTGCTGATAATATGCACTATTCTGAATTGAAAAGAAGATTGAATGAGAAATACAGCAAATGCCTTATTTACTGGCCTACACCACTGAAAAGGACACTGGACATTCCGGACAAACGGTGCCGGATGCTCTGGTTCTACATCCAGTCCGACGCCCTCGGAAATATCGGGCTCTGTTGTAATCGCGCTACGAATGGTTCAGGCGGTCATGGGAACTTATTCCGCGGAAACTCCAACGATATCCTCAACTCGGAAGAAATGGTTCGCATGAGAAAAATGCTGATCTCGAATACCGCTGGCATTCCAGACGCTTGTCAGAATTGCCCGATTATGATGGATGAATGGATGTCTGATTATTGACGGCATGGAAAGGGGAGAATGGAATGAACAGCATGGTATCGGCGGAGCACAAAAACAACCGATTCTTTGATTTCAGAGTGAAAAAAATCAACCGGAGATTGATTCTTCGGAAACCAGCCTTTTTCTTCCGCCTGGGTTTCCATTTGCTAAAGCAGAATCTGTTGCGAAAAAATGACCTGCTTACCATGGCATTTGCTTCAAATTATGACTGCAACTTTCACTGCTCGCATTGTTTTGTCAGAAAATTTCAAAGTGAAAACCGGCGAAAGCTTTCAACAAATGAAAAAATCGCCGTTTTGCAAGAAGCTCGCAAAGCTGGAGTCGTGGCGATGTCATTCGTTGGAGGAGAAGTCGCTATCTCGCCTGAATTCACAACACTTCTCCGGCACGGGAATACAGCCGGCCTGTATGTTAATATGTTCAGCAATGGATTTGATCTGCCTTTCGAAAAATTGATTGAATTCGCGTCGCTGGGTGTGGATGAGGTATTCATATCCATCGATTTTGGGAACGAAGCGGAACATGACTCCCAGCGCAATCAACCCGGATCATACCGGAAATGCTTCACGGCTCTCGAAAATGTGATCAAAGCCGGATTGAATCCCGCAATCAGCACGACGGTCTGCCGTGGTTCTACAAAAACAGAAGGATTCAAATCCCTGGTGGAGTTTGCGATCCGCCACAGAATCACACTCGTCTTTTCTCCGATCATTCCCTATGGAGCGCGCCAGGGCTTGACAGATAACCTCTGTGATGAAGACGATTTCCGGACCATGGAGGCTCTCCACCGGAAATATTCATTTCTGACTCGGGATAACTTCGAGAATCTTGGGCACTATGGATGCCCGGCAGCTAAAAATACCGTCGCAATCAATGAATACGGCGATGTGATGCCATGCTCGTTTCTGCATTTTTCCTTTGGGAACATCCTGACCGAACCGTTATCCCATATTCGACAGCGGATGTTGAAAATTCCGGAGTTGAAAATGTGGGAAAAGAAATGTCTGGGAGCAGAAGACCGGGAATTCATACACCGCCATATGCAGACGTTTGAATCATCGGAACGGTACCCTGTTCCGGCAGAAAAGTTATTTGGAGCGGAATTTGGCCACGACATCACACCGCCTGCAAGGCAAAGCCCCGGCAAGGATGCCCGTTCATGTCCGGTTTGTCAAAGCAGGGACAGTGAATTTTACGCCAGCGGCAGGGAACTCCAACATGCGGATGGAACCGCGGATTTGTTCATTTTTGTGCGTTGCCTCAACTGTAAAACCGTATATCTTGATCCATGTCTTGCTGACAACGGGAGAGAAGAAACCTCTTCCGCGAGCCAGGCGGAGGCAAAGGGCTTGACCGAAGCCACTGATCCACCGTTGATTTCCTCAAAATTGAAACAGATAGTTTCAAAATGGGCGGGGCTTCCGGCTGATATCATGAAACTTCAACAAACGCTCTGCGGGTTTTCAATGCCGCGGGAGCCACGGGTTTTAATAATCGGTTGGGGAGTTGAGCAAATATTCGGCCGTTTCCGACAAAACTGGAATCAACCCATTGAATTGACAGGGATTGATATGAATGCTGACCCATCAGCCACTGCCCGGCCGAGCGCTTTGCATGTGATCCATGCAAAGATCGATACCATCAAACTGGAGCCAGAATACTATGATATGATCTATGGATACCATATTCTCGATCAGGTACGAGATCCCCTCGCCCTTATCGGGAAAATCTCGAATGCCCTGAAACACAATGGCGTTTTTGTGTGTGATACACCCAATCTTGACTCGGTAGACGGCCGACTGTTTGCTCGATCCGGATATTGGGGGGGGTATCATTTCCAGTGGAACTTCACAGCGTTTACGCCAGAAACATTCACTCGACTGGTCGCTCCATCTGATCTGAAAGTCGAGAAGATCATATATCGATACATGCCAATCTATTGGATATGGACTCTGCATGCATGGACAGCAGCCAGATTTGGGAAGAAAATGGCGGACAGACTGCTCCCTCTCAACATAACCGATCGGGATTCTTTCGGATCATCTGTTTTGAAAAGGGCTTTCACCGCTCTGGAAGCAGGGTTCTATTTTATTTCCAGACGCACCAGCATGATGTCCGTCTGCATGCGGAAAACGCAGAAAGCCTCCGGTTCCGCCACGTGATGCCATCCTTGGCCAAACGCTTTGATCAGCTCAGGGAATTTTCTGAATTGCATCACCCGGTATTGAGGGATATAGTAAATATTTCGGCGAGCCGGTTCATCCCGGCGTTTCGGACCGGTTAACATCTGGAAGGGACGATCCAAAGGAGCGGAACGATGAAATTCATGGTTTGTGCGTATGGTGAACCCGACGAAATCGCATATATTCCCAGGGTTCAGGAACTCGATGCGGGTATCGAGTTGCAGAGTTATGCGCTGAAAGGCGCTTCTTCGCTTGCGCTGTGGAACGAACGGTTCCAGAAACATCTGGCGTTCCGCCGGCATTTCGATGGTCCGCTGGCAGTACATGGTCCGTTTCTGGGAATCCTCTACCATTATATCGATCATCTGCTTCAGGAAGCGGTCCGGACACGGATGAATATGACCTTCGATATGGTCCGGGCACTGCATGCCCAACGCCTGGTTCTGCACTCGTCATTCAATCTGGAAGTCGGTAAATTCCGGTTCACCAAAACATGGCTCGCTGAGACAGTCGCATTCTGGAAAGAGGAGATCCAGCGGTATGCGGACATCAACACGCAGGTCGTTCTCGAAAATGTGCTGGAACCCGACGCCTCGATCGGGATCGCCATTCACGACGAAGTGGACCATCCCAATCTGAAACTGTGTCTGGATCTCGGACACGTCAACGTCTGGGCGACCGCTCCCCACGTCGATTGGATCCAGAAGATGGGTTCCCGTCTGGCGCATGTGCACCTCCATGACAACAACGGCGAAGAAGATCAGCACGGATGTGTCGGCTCCGGAACCATCGATTTCGCCGCCATCGGTCAGGCACTCCGGACGTATTCGCCCGACACGACGGTCAGTCTCGAAATCGTGGCGGACAAAGAGACTGTGCTCCACGATCTGCGAACCATCACATCGATGTTTACCCGTTGATCGGGTGAACCCGCACCACTCCCCCAAAAAATCTTGATAGGAGAGACCTTGTGAATCCATTGACATGTACAAAAATCGGAAACGGAATCCTCATGATCCTGTCAGTGATCCTCATCGGTTCAATTCCGGTGTCTGCGCAGTTCGAGATGTTCCCGGACTGGGACTGGTGTGAGATCCAGACCACGCATTTTCGCGTCTATTATCCGGAACCGTATTCGGAGTGGACCGAATCGGTGGTGTCCAAAATGGAGAATATCCATGAGCGGGTGGCTGCGTTCGTCGGGTATGCGGAAACGGAAGGTCCGATCGATGTGATTGTCATGGATCCCTATGCCATGCCCAATGGAATGGCCATTCCATTTCTCGATTATCCCCGGATCATTCTCTGGACGACCGCTCCGGATACCCCCATGATCATGGGTCAGGTCGGGGACTGGGGAGAAATCGTCATGACGCATGAGTATGGGCATATCCTTCATCTGACCCGGCCGCCGCGATCCTGGAGCGGCAAGCTGCTGGCATGGTTCCTTCCGGTCGGCCCGGTCGCGAGGAAATCACCGGCCTGGGTGATCGAAGGGTATGCCGTGGTGCTGGAGAGCATGATCACTGGAGCGGGGCGCGCTCAGAGCAGCCTCCGGGCGGGTGTTATCCGGACCTGGGCCGTCGATGGAAAACTCCCGGATTACCAGACACTCGATTCCATGGATGGCTGGATGGCCGGCGATATGCGCTACCTGGTGGGATCGGCGTTTCTCGAATGGCTTCAGACCCGGAGCGGAAATCCCGATTGCCTGCTCCATCTCTGGAAACGGCTCACCGCGAAAACGAACCGGGATTTCAATGAAGCGTTCGCGGGTGTCTTCCAGGATGAGCCGGAGGATCTGTATGACCGGTTTCGGGCGGAGATGATCGCTTCTGCAATCGGCATCGAAAGCGATCTGAATGGCATGGGCCGGCTGGAAGGCGAAAAATGGCTCGAACTGGATGGATTCACCGGATATCCGGATATCTCTCCAGATGGAAAAGCCATGGCAGTGGTGACGCGGCCGTTGGAAGGCAGCGCTCGGTTGAATGTCTGGAGCATGCTGGAAACGGATGATAAAAAGGATAAAAAAGAGAAAAAGAAAAAAGACAAACATGCCGAAGATCCCGAGGATGTGCCGGATCTCCCATCGAAACCCCCGGCTCGAAAAGAACTGTATCATCTGGTGGAGCGCAATGGGATCTCTCCCATCGGTCCGCGATGGTTTACAGATTCCAAATCATTGGTCTTTCATTCCTATATGCCGCGGTCCGATGGCACGCTCCACCCGGACCTCTTCCGATGGTTTCCAGAATCGGGTCGGTTGGATCGGTTGACTGCAGGCGCTGACCTCAAATGGCCGGATCCGATTCCGGGTAGAGATGCGCTGATCGCCGTTCATCAGCGGTTCGGCCGGTGCGGTCTCGTCAACGTGGCATTGACGGATATGGCGATCACGGAGCTGACACCACCGGTCATCGATGTGGTGATCGGAACGCCCCGCGTGTCGCCGGACGGCAGCCGCGTGGCATTCACCCGGCACCAGAACGGTCGGATCCATCTCGCCATCATGGAACTCCCGGCGGGGGAGATTCAGGTGATCACTCCCGATGACCATGAGATCATCTCCAACCCGGTCTGGAGCTCCGACGGGGAACACATTTTCCTGACCGTGGACCGGCATGGGATATTCAATATCGAGCGGTGGGATATCCGCACAGGGAATCGCACGGAACTGACCCGGATGATCGGCGGCGCATTGAGTCCTGAACCGGCCGGCTCCAGCGGGAAGGAACTGTATTTTCTCAGTCTGACCACGAAAGGGTTGGATATCCGCGTTCTCGAAGATACTTCAACCGGGGAACTCCCTTCGCTTTCTCTGACATCCCGGTATCCGGTCATGCCGCCGGTATCCGTTCCACCCGCGAAACCGTTCGAGAAGCAGACGGTCCCCGCTTCCCGGCCCTATTCCGCAGCCCGACATCTGGAACTCAATCACTTTTTCGGAGGTACGTTCCATTCATCCGGGAAGACCTATGAGATGGGGTTCCGCGAAGGCGATCTGCTGGGCCGGTTCAATATTCTGGCCATCGGCTCGCTCGGGAAAGATGGAGGAGTGACAGGGGGAACGATCAACACGGCATACCGGGGACTGCCCGTTTCTCTGAGTTCGCAGGTTTTTTACGCCATCGAAGAGCCTTCCGGCCAACCTGATGGATTTCTGACCATGGGGACCGGACTGGACTATCAGACATACGGCGCAACCCTGTCGACCAACTGGCGGTATCTGGGAACCCGGTGGTCAGTGAACACATCTCTGGATGGGTACCTGTCTCAGATCAAATCCCGGACACCGTCGGATGAATGGAGCGATCCGGTGCGGCGCGATGCGATTGCTGTCAATGGGACGGCGGCATGGTTCCCGAGATGGGGTCAGGTTTCCATGATCACGGAACTCGATTCCCGGTATGTTCAGGGCTGGACGGATGATCAGGACTGGCAGCACCGCCATTATCAGGGCCGGTTGGGCGTCTCCTACGATGAATGGACATTGGCCGGAATGATTTACCGGGGTGATTTGTCCGGGAATCCCGGCCCGTTTGACCGGTTTCAGCTCGGTGGAACGATCACCTCCGTGCAGGCTCCATTGACACTCTGTTCACGGATTCCGGTTCCCTATTATCCAGCGGGTATGCAGAGCGGAGACAATGCCGAATGGATGCGCGGATCGTTTGGAGTCGGTATGGATCTGGGTCTGGTTCTGTTCGCGGACCGGATCGCGGTATGGCCGGACGGTTCAGATAAGGAATACCTCCGGGCACTCGGCAGCGAAATCAATGTGGCTCTGCCGCCACTGTCCATTCTCCGGATGCCGGCCACCCGGATGACGCTGGGCGTTGCTTACGGACTGGATGATCCGCTGAAGGAAAAATGGCGCGGATATCTCTCGGTAACACTGCGGCCGTGACAGGCAGACCGGTTCACGACGGATAAATGATGTGCGGGATCATTTTATCCTCTTTCAGTGGAGCCGTTGGGGGAGAGCCGCCATGATGGCGTGGGTCAAAGGGGCAGGTGAAATCGTGCAGATACGCTCCAGGATTTTTCAGTTCATCATCGGCCTGATCATCTGGGGGAGCGGGTTATCCATATGCCATGCCGGTCACACACTCACCCGTCTGATCCCCTCTTCCGCTGCCTCAGTGCACTGGAGCCCGGCGTCCGAACCGGACAGCACGTTGCCGGGAGTTTTGAGCCATGGCTCAGCGCCTCTGGTCCGGATGACGCAGGATCATGTCACGAAACCGGCCGTACTGATTCGGACCGGCCGATCATTTACATCCACTGTTTCCGTCGAGCATCCGGTCCTGTTCGAATGGGACGTGATCGCCCGTAACGATTCCTGTCCGACGAACTCCGGAAAAGTGATTCTCACCGTCACTCTGTCCGGGCCGGCAGCCGGAACATTGGAACGCACCTACCCGGTCACTCCCACACATTTCGATGATACGCCATGGCTGCATGTCCAATGGGAACTCGATGGAACGGCTCCGGGGATCGAAGTCATCGCGTTTTCGGTGACGTCCCCGGATGCGGATCTTATGCCGGTACTGATCGGATCTCCGATCATCTGGAGCCGTTCGGATGCACCCGGACCGCCGAATGTTGTCATGGTCGTGCTGGACAGTCTTCGAGCGGATTACCTTGGCGCATATGGCTCCCCGGTTCCGGCGTCGCCGTTTCTGGACCAGTCTGCGCGGCGTGGGATGCAGTTCCTGTCTGTGACCGCTCCGTGTTCATGGACCGCTCCGTCGATGAATTCATTGTTCACAGGGTGTTATCCGGACCGGTTTCCCGCCATGGCCGCTAAGCTCACGGAGCTGTTTCCCGGAAAGCCGGTGATCACCGAATGTTTCGCGGCAGCCGGTTATCGTACGGTCGGAGTCAGCAGCAGCATCCTGGTCACGCCGGACCGGGGATTCGATCGCGGGTTCGATACATTTGATGCCCAACCTGCGAAGTTCTGGTCGAATGGCGCGATGCTCCACATGTTTAATCGGACCCGGGAGCTGATCCGGGAATCGGCGGACAAACCCTTCTTTCTGTTTCTGCACGCCATCGACCCGCATGATGACTACATTCCACCGTCTCCGTTCAACCGGATATTCACTCCGGCAGCCGATATACCGGAGGAACGCATCCGGCTGGGACAGGCGGGTCAGATCGTACGGGCGGTGGAAGCCGGTGAGATGTCCTTGCCGGCTCCCGAAGAAATTGACTATCTGAAATCGGTCTACCGGGATGAGATCCGGTATGTCGATGGCGTGGTGGAGTGGATCATCCGGATAATGACCGAAAACGGAGCGGCCAAAAGTCCGGTGCTGTGCATCGTCTCGGATCATGGGGAGGAATTCATGGATCACGGCTGGTTACAGCATGGCGCAACGCTGCGGGAAGAGAGTGTCAAGGTTCCCTGGATTCTCTGCCATCCATCACAGACCGGCAACAGACTGTTTCCGCATCCGGTGAGTCTGGTGGATGTGTGTCCGACGCTCGCGGGATTGTTTCGGATTCCGCATCCGGAACCGGTGGATGGGCTGGATGTGCTGAAGAACGATCGTTGTGCGGCAATTCCCCGGTATTTGTTTTCGTTTTTACGGGAACTGCACGAGGAGAAGCCGATGTGGCGGTCAGCGTACTGGGGTTCGTTCAAGGCGGTCCATATCGAGAATCAGGAGATGGAATATTGGGATTTAAGCCGGAACCCACAGGAGATCTCCGCGCAGCGGAACGGGAATGCGCCGGATCTGTCCGTGCATTTTTCAGGAGCCATGAACCGATTGATGCCAACGGATACGCGAAAAGGGTCCGGGAGGGATCCCGATCTGGAGGAACGATTGAAAGCGTTGGGATATATTCGAGACCGATAATCTGTGTATGAATAAATACCGATTTCAGACCGGGAGGTCTGTCACGATGGATGACAAGGCCTGGGAGGAATTGACTTTGAAGATGCTGTGTGTATAGACTATACACATGGGAGGTGTTTCGGATGCGGACAAATGTGGTTCTTGATGAAAAGCTGGTCAAACAAGCGCAGGATCTCGGCGGATACAAAACCAAAAAAGCTGCCATCGAGGCAGGATTACGTCTGGTGGTTCAAATGAGCAGTCAGAAGAGGCTTCGTTCTTTGCGCGGAAAGGTCACCTGGGAGGGCGATCTGGATGAAATGCGGAGTATAGGGTGATCCTGATCGATACCTCCGCGTGGATTGATTATTTCAATGGAACAGAAAATCCGACAACGGCACTGGTGGACAGGATACTGGATAAAGAACCTGTCCTGATTGGCGATTTGATATATTGTGAGCTGCTTCAGGGTTTCAAGACGGATGAAAAATACTGCGAAGTCAAGGAGTTATTAAATAACTTGACGCATGTTGAACTGGCAGGCTTTGAAATTGCCGAAAAAGCCGCAATGAATTATCGTGGATTGCGAAAACAGGGCATCCCGATCCGAAAAACGATGGACATCATCATCGCGACGTTTTGTGTTGAAAATGGAGTCGCGCTCATCCATAAAGATCGAGACTTTGATATTATGTCAGAGACGCTCGGGTTAACGATCCTGAAATAAGACCATAACCGATAACCGGATAAAAGATGGATTCAACTCTCCATTCAGGAGAGGGGCAGGGGTGCTTAAGAGAAAACGAAAAGCGGCAGGATGCCGCTTCTACGTTTAACATGGAAGATAGCGGCAGGATGCCGCCTCTACGTTTATTTCGCGTGTTTTTCAGCCAGCAGCCTGCTGGTGTACTCCAGCAAGCCACCCGCTTCCAGATTCAGGAGAGGGGCAGGGGTGCTTAAGAGAAAACGAAAAGCGGCAGGATGCCGCTTCTACGTTTAACATGGAAGATAGCGGCAGGATGCCGCCTCTACGTTTATTTCGCGTGTTTTTCAGCCAGCAGCCTGCTGGTGTACTCCAGCAAGCCACCCGCTTCCAGAATGGCGTTCACTTCCGGAGGCAGTTTCGGGAAGGAGTGTGCTTTTCCGTCGATCGTGATCGTGCCGTCCGGTATGTTCAGTTCCACTGTGGAACCGGGTTTGTAGGCATCGACAGCGGATGGGGATTCGATCAGGAGCAATCCCTGGTTGATGGCGGCGCGGTAGAAAATCCGGGCGAAACTTTTCGCAATCACCGCAGTCACGCCAACTGCTTTCAATCCCAGAACCGGCTGTTCTCTGGAGCTACCGCAACCGAAGTTCGCGCCGGCGATGATCAGGTCACCCGCCTGCACATTGGCGGCGAATTGCGGATCGAGATCTTCCAGCAGATGCGGTTTGACTTCGTCGGCGGTCGCACAGGTATATGTATACTTACCTGGAAACAGCATATCCGTATTGATACCGTCCTGATTTCCGTAATACCATACTTTCATGGGAGTCCTCCTTATACCGTTCTCGGATCGGTGATGTTACCGGTCAGCGCCGTCGCTGCGACGGTCGCCGGACCCGCGAGATAGATCTCGGAGTCGACACATCCCATCCGGCCTTTGAAGTTCCGGTTCGATGTCGACAGGCATCGTTCGCCCGGAGCCAGACAGCCTTGATGCGCACCCAGACAGGGTCCGCATCCGGTCGGCAAAATGAGCCCGCCCGCTTCAATCAATGTGGCAAGGGTTCCATCCTGGATAATGTCCTGTAAGATGATCTGAGACGCAGGCAGCAGCAGCAGACGGACACCGGGATGCACTTTCTTTCCCTTGAGTATCTCTGCGGCGATCCGAAAATCATCTGCCCGGCCATTGGTGCATGTGCCGATCAGGCACTGCTGGATTTCGATACCGGCCACATCGGTCACGGAAACACCGTTATCGACCGCATGCGGTTTCGCAACCCAGGGAACCAGAGCACTCAGATCGTATTCCAGCACCTTCTCATAGACCGCATCCGAATCCGCCCATACCGCGTCATAGCGATCGTCATCAATCCCGATGCTCTTCAGATAGGCCCGGGTGACATCGTCAACGGCAAAGGCCGCAATCTTGGCTCCCATTTCGATGCCCATGTTCGCAATCGTGAACCGTTCGGAAATGGTCAGGTCATGGGTATCGCCATGAAATTCGACTGCCCGGTAGTCCGCACCGTCGGCTCCGATATCGGATATGATCTTCAGAACGAGATCTTTGGCGGACACGCGACGGGGCAATCTCCCTTTCAGTACGATTTTGATCGTGGAGGGGACTTTCAGCCATGTCTTCTTGGTCAGGATCAATGCCGCGGATTCCGTCCGGTCAACGCCCGTGGAAAAGCAGCCGATCGCGCCATAGGAACACGTGTGGGAGTCTGATCCGACAACGATCATTCCCGGCAGCGCCAGCCCTTCTTCCATGATGACCTGATGGCAGATTCCCCGGCCGACATCGTAGAAATGCTTGATCCCGTATTTTTTCACATAATCCCGGACTTTTTTGTGTGCGATGGCCGTTTTGTCATTGGATGCCGGCACTACGTGATCCAGCACGATCACATTCAGCTCCGGATCGGCCACGCCGTATTTTTTCAGTTCCTCACCGATTTTCCCCACAATTGCTGACGTATTGTCATGCGACAAGAGATGATCCGGTGAAATGAACACGATCTGTCCCGGAACCGTTTTTTCGAGTCCGGCTTTCCGCGCCAGTATTTTTTCGGCAAATGTCATTCCCATATCGATCTCCTTATTACAGATTGGCGATGATGGCGTCGGTCATCTGCTGCGTGGTCGCGGCTCCTTTACTGAACACATCCGGTCCGCCGGAAAGTTTCAGCATGTCGTAGGTCCGGATTTTGCCTTCCGCCACGACCGCGGAGATTGCATTTCGGATTTTCTCGGCTTTGGCCGTTTCCCCGACATGATCCAGCATCATCACCGCCGACATGATCATGGCAATGGGATTGACGATCGATGGATTCAGTTTCTCGTATTTGGGAGCGGAACCATGGGTGGGTTCAAATACCGCCACTTTTTCTCCGATGTTGGCGGAACAGGCGAATCCGAGACCACCGACGAGACCGGCAAAGCCGTCGGAGACGATATCCCCGAACATGTTTCCAGCCACAATGACTCCGTAATCTTCCGGATTCTTGGTCAGCCACATCATCTGAGCGTCGATGTTCGTGGACCAGAGCTGGATATGGGAGAATTCCTTGTGAATTTCTTTGGCAACAAACTCCATCATGCCGGAAGTTTCCCGGATGACATTGGGTTTTTCACAGACGGTCACGGATTTGTATCCGAATTTGTTGGCATATTCGAAGGCAGCCCGGACAATGCGCCGGCAGGCCTGACGGGTGAAAATCCGGGTGGAGATCGCCAGGTCTTCTCTGGGAACCTTGAGAAATGCCTTGAATTTAGGATGTGTTTTCATCGCGTCATAGACCTGATCCGGTGGATTTGTCCATTCGACACCCGCATAGAGTCCTTCGGTGTTCTGACGGAAAATGACCACGTTGACGGTCGGTTCTTCAAACCCGCCATCGTTGCTCCGGCGAATGAAATTCAACGGATTACCCGGAAAGGAGATGCACGGCCGGGTGCAGATATCCAGGTCAAAATGCTGACGCATGGTGACGATGGGGCTGTAATAGGTGTAGCCTTTACCCTTTAATTCCGGATTGAGTTCTGCTGCGGCTTTGTCTTTGGGTTTGGATGTGATCGCGCCAAACAGACCCAGTTTGTATGTTTCCAGCAGATCGATCGTTCGCTGGGGAAAGGCATTGCCTTCCGAGCACCAGAAATCCCAGCCGATATCGCCGTGATGATATTCCGCTTCAAATCCGACTGCATCCAATACGCGTATCGATTCCGGTAATACGACTTTACCAATACCGTCTCCCGGCATCGCAACAACATGATATTTGCTCATGAAATCCTCCTTATCACTGACTGTTCGTCGATTATTCATCGAGCGGGTACGCTCGTTTGATGTTTATATGGCGGTATTCCGGTACATGTGGACCGCCGACTCCCAATTAGAAAAAGATTCATATCATGACATGCGAAGCAAAGCAAGTGTGTGGAATTTTTTCAAAAACAGCAGAAGTCAAAGAAGACCAGAGCCGTGGCCAGAGGGAGTGGTCTGAAGAAAAAGACGCACACGAAGACGCGAAGGCCGCGAAAGAAAACAGTGAAACTGCGGTCATCACTATGGCTGGACCGGGCGCGATCCTGGCACCTGGCGAGGATACCCTCACCCCGCCGGCCAGGATGACGAACTCAGTCGTGGAACCGGCAGATGGCGAAATCCCCTCACCCCGCCGGCCAGGATGACGAACTCAGTCGTGGAACCGGCAGATGGCGAAATCCCCTCACCCCGCCGGCCATGTCTATGGATTAAGCCTGGCGGTATGGCCGGCGACCCTCTCCCGGACACTGCGTTGGGAGAGGGTGAAGAGGAATCCGCAAATGTGTTGCCGAATTGTTTTGTTGTGGCAGGTTTGAAACGGTATACTCCCCGGTACAATGAAACCACGGCTGTTCAAACCTGCCACTCTTCCATGGTCGATGGGTGGATTTTGGCTTGTTTCCCTCACCCCGCCGGTCGAAAATCAGGACACCCGCGCCGCTTCCCGCTCCACCATCTGGCCGAACCGGATCATCCCTTCGACAATGGACTCCGGAGGCACCATGCTGAAACTGGCCCGCATGCAATGGTTCAGTCCGCCGGTCGACGAGAATGCACTGCCCGGCACCAGCAGCACACCCAGTTCCATGCCGTCCGTCTCCACCATCCGCTGCGTATTATATTGCTCCGGGAGCTCAAACCAGATGAACATGCCTTCCGTCGGAATATTGAACCGGACTTCCTTCGGGAGATGTTTCCGGGCCGCTTCCACCATGATATCCCGGTTTCGGCGGTACAGGCCGCAGTTTTCCCTAATCAGCGATCTGAACGTGTCCGGATCGTGATGCGAGAGATATCCGGCCAGGAGACTCTGCACCATCGAACTCGTATGCAGGTTGGTCGTCTGTTTGTATAACTCGAAATAGCGGATGATGGCAGGATCGCCGGATGCATATCCGATGCGCAGTCCGGGTGCGAATATTTTGGAGAAGCTGTCCAGCCGCACGACGCGCTGCTCCGTGTCCAGCGATTGCAGCGTCGGGATCGGCTCCCGATCCTCCAACTGGAGCAACTGGTACGGATCATCCTCCAGAATCATCAGGTCGAACCGGGACGCGATCTGGAGCAGATGTTTTCGCCGATGGAGCGACAACGCGACTCCCGCCGGATTATGACCATTTGGAACTTCATAGATGAATTTGGGCATGGGCTGACCGGATGCCTGCCGATCCGCGAGAATGCGTTCCAGTTCCGATGTCACCGTTCCCTCCGCATCCACCGGAAAGGGGATGTAATGATTGGTGAACGCCCGGAATGCACCCAGCGCACCGGGATACGCCGGTTCGGATATGGCCACGAAATCGGTGGATTCCAGAAACAGGTATCCCATGATATGCAACCCTTCCTGGGAGCCGTTCAGCATCTGGATTTGGTTATCCTGAAGCGATACGCCGTCTTTGGATGTGTGCCAGTGGAGGATCAGGGGTTTCAATGTCTGAAATGCGTCGGTCGGACCATACTGGCATGCGAGATCCATCGCGTTGCCGGAAATTCCATATTCCTGGCCGCTTTTGAATGTCACTGTCAACATATCGAATGCAAAGGTCTGAGGATTCGGATACCCGCCACCCAATGAAATCATACCGGGCAACCGCATCAATGGTGCCAGTTTCCGGATGGGGGACGGAGACAGATGGTGCGCACGCTGAGCCAGTAACGATGAAACCTGCATGATAAACCTCCTTGTGAGACAACGCTGGTTATGGGGATGTCCGGATATTCCGGAACGCTTGCTTCGGACAGTCACAATAATGCATCGGACCGGGACAGGCAAGGGGTAGCTGTTCAAACTGGCTCTCACCCAGCACCGGAACGTGTGCACAGTTTAATCCTCATCCTTGGTCCAACTATCGCCCGAACGCATTCCATTACCAGCCCTCATCCTCACTGATACGCATCACAAACGCCTGCCAAGTCCCACCCTCATCCTCTTCTCCCAGGAGGCGAAGGAGGTAAGAAAGGTTGGTTTGTGCTGGATCATCGTCACCCTCTGCTAAGAAACCTCTTCACGAGCGGTCGTTTTATAGGTTTCTTCATTTAGTGTCATGCGGAGCGTGTACGACCTCCCAGCTTTGCGGCCGGGAGAGGATCGCCGGCCGATTCACAAGGAATCAATCAAATAACATGGCCGGCGGGGTGAGGGAGATATGTTAATGCCATCGTTCCGCGTGTGTGACCATTTTACCGGCGGGGAGAGGGAAGTGTTAATTACCTGTCAATAGCCTGGTTTCCCTGGATGGCTGATATCTGCATGGACCGGTGATCAGACGGGACCGGAGAAGTGGAGGGCCGTGAACGCACTATACCGATTCCGGCTCTTCCGGTGGTATCGGCTGGACCGGTTTGGGAGAAATGGTTTCCATCGCACGGGCTTTCAGTTCCTTGAACTTCGCAGATGCCATCTCCAGTTTCGCTTCCCATTCGGGATTGGGTTCCTGGTTTTCGATCGCCTTGTTGTAAGTGAGGATCATGGAGATCAGACAGAAGGGGTTGACCACGGACAGTTTCAATCCATACCCCACGGTGACCGCCATCAGAAAGAACATTGTTTTCAGCGTTTCATTGCTCGTCATCAGCGCCATGGGAGCGAATGGAACGAGCATGACCAGGATGAACGCGGCAGTGGCGACGATGTTGACAATCGCGAGCCCCAACGCGGATGTGACAATCGGTTTCCAGTTCTGAGCGTACAAGACGACTCCCCGTTTCGAACTCTCCCAGATATTCTCGTTTTCTCTGGACAGATTATAGCTGAGAATCGATTCATCGACATAGGTCATCGAGAAGTTCAGCACGCTGTTGATGAACTTGGCGACGCTGTCCAATCCGGGGATCGGCAGGATATCCGCGATCCGAACGACCATCCGGTTGAATGCCTTGATGATTCCGGACACCATCTGATCGACCAGAAACAGAACATTCACTTCCTTGAACAGCCTGGTGACGGTCTGTTTCCCATATTCCACCTGATTGATTCCAGGAGGCAGCGTTCCTTTATGGATCAGCTCCGTGATCACGGCTATGTGTCCGGCATTGATCATGTAGAGCACGTAGCGTTTGACCAGTTGCAGCAATCCGAACAGTCCGGCCAGACCCGCAATGAACAGAAGCGTGCCGAACCCTCCGAAAATTTTCGCCAGGAGCAGCAGGAATCCGATGATCAGGCCGGCACCGATCCCAAGCAATCCATAAATGACCATCCGCATGATGACATACGGCATGGTCTTGAGCAGGATCCCGAACGATTCACCAAAATTGAATTTCATCGCCATATCCTCCAAATCAGTTATCCGTTAACTTTGTTTCACATCCATATCCGGTTGAAAGGGACCACTCGGTGCGGTTTTCGTGAGGCGTCATTGACCGGATGGGAGTGGCTGGTCCGATGGTCCGAATGCCTTTGCGACGGCGTTTCGGGGGAGTTCCGGGGATACGATATTGGGAACGGTCACTTTCAGCCGGGGTTCGGCATTCATGGCCGCCTGAATCGCAGACAGAGCGCCGGAGTTTCTCGCCCAGGCCCGGCGGGCGATCCCATTGTTGACATCCCAGAACAGCATGTCCCGAATCCGCCGGGCAGAGGTTTCGGATCCGTCAATGACCATGCCGAATCCGCCGTTGATGACTTCTCCCCATCCAACGCCTCCGCCATTGTGGAGACTGACCCAGGTGGCTCCCCGGCACGCATCGCCGATAACGTTGTGGACCGCCATGTCGGCCGTTCGGTTGGAACCATCCCGGATGTTGGCGGTCTCCCGGAATGGGGAGTCCGTTCCGGACACGTCATGATGATCCCGGCCCAGTACAATGGGAGCGGAAATCTGGCCGGTCCGGATCGCGTCGTTGAATGCCAGGGCGATTTTGATGCGGCCATCGGCATTGGCGTAGAGAATACGGGCCTGGGAGCCGACCACCAGGCGGTTTTTCTGCGCTTCTTCGATCCATTGGATATTATCCGCGAGTTGCTGCCGGATATCGGGATCAGCAGTCCGGGACATCTCCCGAAGCACATCTGCGGCCAGGCGGTCGGTCTGCGCCAGATCCTCCGGCCGGTTCGATGTGCAGACCCATCGGAACGGGCCAAATCCGTAATCGAAACAGATCGGACCCATGATGTCTTCCACGTAGGACGGGTAGGTGAAGGAGCCGTCCGGATTGAGTATTCCTTCGGCACCGGCGCGGGACGCTTCCAGCAGGAATGCGTTTCCATAGTCCCAGAAGTACATTCCCCGGCCAGCCATGGCGTGAATGGCTTTGACCTGCCGCCGGAGCGATGCCTGGACGGCCTGTCGGAACTGCTCCGGATGGGTTTTCATCAAGGCATTGGACTCGGAAAGGCTCAGGTCCACCGGGTAATATCCCCCGCCGAACGGATTGTGGAGGGATGTCTGGTCCGAACCGAGGGCGACACGCAGATCCGAATCGACCAGTTTCTCCCAGAGATCGACAATGTTGCCGATGTAACCGATGGATACGGCTTCCTTGTTCCGGACTGCTTTTTCGATCCGCAGGAGCAGGTGGTCCAGATCCGTTTCCACTTCCATCAGCCAGCCCTGTTTGTGGCGTTTGTAGACTGGTTCCGGATTGATCTCGGCAATGACAGTGACCGCTCCGGCAATGGTGCCGGCTTTGGCCTGAGCACCGCTCATGCCACCGAGACCCGATGTGACAAACAGCGTCCCGCCGAGGGGTTGGTCGGGAGCCACTCCCAGATATTTCCGGGCGGCATTGAGAATGGTGATCGTTGTTCCGTGAACGATACCCTGGGGTCCGATATACATATAGCTGCCGGCTGTCATCTGACCGTATGATGTGACGCCCAGAGCGCTGTACCGGAGATAGTCTTCCGGGCTGGAATAATTGGGAATCATCATGCCATTGGTCAGGATCAATCTGGGAGCCCATGTGCTGGATGGAAACAATCCCAGAGGATGGCCGGAATAGATGACCAGTGTCTGCGTGTCGGTCATTTCCGACAGATATTTCATGGTCAGAAGGTATTGCGCCCAGTTCTGGAAAACCGTGCCATTGCCGCCGTAGGTCACGAGTTCGTGGGGATGCTGCGCAACAGCCGGATCCAGGTTGTTCTGGATCATCAGCATCATGGCTGCGGCTTCGGGACATCGGGCCGGGTATTCGTGAATCGGCCGGGCGGCCATGGGATAGACGGGCCGGAACCGGCGCATATAGATTCGGCCGTCTTTGGCCAGTTCCGCGGCAAACTCCTCGGCCAGCACCGGATGCCATTCCGTGGGGAAGTAGCGCAAGGCATTTTCGATGGCAAGCTCCTTCTCGCGGTCGGACAAGGCTATCGGTCGGGGAGGTGCGTGGCTGACGGTATCGTCCCATGGCGGCATGGGTGGTAATGATGCGGGGATACCCTGAACGATTGATTCCCGAAACTGATCACTCATCGCACAAACTCCTTGCAGAAAAAAACCTGTTTCATCGTACGTGATACAGGATCAATGTAACATTTTACGGGTAGGTTCTTCAAGAGCGACGGACCTGGATTCAAGAGAGTGGTGACGATTTTCTTTCTGGTGTTCTTCATCCATGACCATGAGGTGAAGATAATGCCGTGCTTTTTGACTTCATCCCCAACCTTTCCCCATGAAGAGGGTGTTGATTTAAATGGGAGAGATTGAGAAAAGATATCGAATTTCACAAAAAATAATAAAAAATAATCGAAGACATCGTCATTTTGAAAAAGTGGATCAAGAATATGATCTGAAAATTTGAAAAAATACTCAAATTTATGGATATCCATCAATAATTAATACTAAACCCGTTTTCAGGTCTACGCTGGACATTCAGAGAATGAAACCCACGTGTTCAGAATATTGGTATTATAAGCCGATGAAGGGACATCGTGCAGGGATAGTCTTTTCTGTTTTAACAATCTAGCCAACAGATTGATGTTATAGGCCGAGCATATCCATTGCCATTCTATCCGCACTTTATCCAATCCACGCGACAGGAATCGACGAATCCCAAATTGTGACTTTATCCGTGCAAACGGTGATTCTGCCAGCGTGGACCTTCGTTTATAGATGGCCCGCGACTCCGCACTCGTCATTCGCTCCTCCAAACGATCCAATACCGCTGCCCCTTTCATTCGGGCTAATCGACGCGTTTTCCTTTTCGGACTGACACATCGAGCCAGTAATGGACAATTCGCACAATCCACAGCCATCGATTCATATACAATAGATTCTACCGTTGTCCCATTTTTCCGCGTGCTGCTTTGTTCTCCCTTCGCAGCCAATCTCTTACCCATCGGACAAAAATAACTGTTTTCCTCTATATGATAAATAAATGCTGTCCGTGAAAACCGATGCGTCTTCGCTTCTATCGGCAACTCGTCCCACTTTTCCTCACTCACCGATTCTCTCGTGTTGAGAGTCACATTATAAGACTGTCTTTCAGGCTATTTTCTCGAATTAAAT
>CAZELM010000055.1:0-25212 GCA_964512995.1 uncultured bacterium | reverse complement strand
GCGCCTATCTGCGTAATCCGATACATCTGCGTAATCAGCGGTAATGACTCCGGCTATGCCAAAGGCACCACCTTCACCTGGAGCTCATTCCCGGAGATTCCGACCTGGATCTCCACGACCCGTATCTCTCCTTGATTCCAATAGAACACCGCTGCCGACTCAATCCGAATCGCCTGATCCAATGGTAAATACCGTTCCTCGGCATCCCGAAACATTCCCTCCATCGGTATGAACAGCACATGCCTTGGTTCTGGTATTGTTTCGATGCGTGCAATCCGTTCCATGACCCAATCATGCCGAGTCCGATATACCCGGCTCCCTTCCATCCGATTGCCAATAATCACCGCTTCGGATTCAAATGGATACTGCATCGCATGACTTACCGGAGTATGGCAGCGATTCCGCAACGATTTCAGCTCAGTCCATCTCATCCCTCGTAAAAACTGGCTAAACATCCTGCTTCGGGGATCCGCGATAACATCCATCAAGGTCGTTTTATCCAGGATGCGTCGATAAACTCCCGGGCTGTATGCATCCGGAAATCTCCAAAAATCTTCCGGGCTTTCATGATCGATATGATCCATCCAGAATCGATATTTATCAATAAACATCAACTGCCGAAACACCGCGATGATCCCGATCAGCACCAATGTGATGAAACAATACTCCCAGCGAACAACTTCCAGTATCGAATACCGATAGATCAGAATCACCGGGATCCGAACCGGTTCAACACCCAGACTCTCATCGGCAAACCACAATGACAGAACACCTGGGATATCAAAATTGCCCGTTCCGCCGGCATTTTGTTCGCAGCACACCGTCCAGTTGGACCCATTCCGATCTCCACTTAGAATGACCCGGGATGGAATCAACTCCGGAACACCCATTCCTGGATGATCCCTCCCCTGCCACTCCACCGTACCGATCATTTCCAGGTTGATACATGGTGATGAATATGCCAGGTAGTCCCCCAACACAATCCGTAACGATCCTCGATACTGTCGGCCATGTCGAGTCATCTCCATCCGAATCGCTCTTTCCGGTGGATGTTTGTTTACGATCTTGGGGTTCAGTTGAATGGCGATGGTGTCACCGGTTATCACGCTGTTCGCTTCTTCTCGTTCTGCAACGATCCTGAACGTCATCTCCCGTTGTATCGGCATTGATTTCCATTCCACTCGTGCAGCATATCCTTCCGATGTGAATGCCAGCGGAACATCATGCCGGTCATTGATCATGATTGATGCCCGAATGCTGCTCAGTATGGCAGCATTCCGGATCACCTGATGCTGTCGATCCCGTGCTTCGACATTCAAAACGATGGGAGCCGGGACCTCACCGGTAATGGAATCACAGGGCAGTGACTCCCGATGATCCAATGCCTCCACAGTGCGGCGCGTCTCCATCGTAAATATCAGCTCCGAAATCACCGGATGATCCGGATCCGGTGTGGGAGTCGGATCCAGCGGATACGTGTCCGTCTCCACAGAATACAATTCCAGACCCAGTCGCGTGTAAGGATCATCCCAACTGACTCGGATGTACCCGTCTTCTCCCCAAATGTTTCCCCAACTGTTTTTGACAATCCAATATCGATTCGGTTGATCATACCCGACTAAAGCCACCGCGTGATATCCGTAGAAATTGTGTCTGACGGAGCGATAAACGCCTTTTTTGTAATAGAAGAAATCCTCCATCACCGCCATACACGCCACGAGCGGTCCCTTATCAGTGAGTGTTTGTTGAATGGTGCGTATCCGTTCCGGAGACACCAATCCGCTCCCAAACATGGGAACCAGATCGGGTTCCCGCTGGTACCCTTTGAGACGAAACGTTTGGAGATCCGTGCAATCGGATTTGCAGTATTTTTTATCATCCGAAATATGGTACCGACAGCAGCGTTCGGTCAAAGTTCCCTGATCAACCAGAAATTTCAAGGTTGCACCGAGGAAATATCCCCGACAGGTCCCATTGGAACACGCCAGAAGATATTGTTCTGAAAGATCGATGTCCGGAGAGACCTCCGGGTGCCTCCGCCGGATTTCCATCTCCATTACACCGATGCACGCGAACGCCCAACAACTCCCGCATTGCCTTTGATTCCGAATCTGGGTGGCGATATTCCGGTAATCGAGGGTCTGGGGAATATCCCTGACAGACAGATCAGGTCCGGATGGAATCGGGTGCTCCGGCGTTTCGCTTGAAACCGTTGTGTGACTTTCGATCTCTCTAGCGGTTCCTGTCGCATCCGGAGTCGGCAGATGCGTGGCGGATGGTGTAGGCGTTCCCGTGGTATCAGGATGAGGGGTTTTCATGTTATCGGGATCTGGCAGGATACCCAGATATCCCAGACGCTCCTCGCGGCTCATCCGTGTCAGCTCATTTTCTTCCGCAATCCAATCCGCACCATCCTGATCAATGGTCCGTTGCACGTGATTGGCTCCCGAATCCATGAAATCCTCCCGATGCCGGAACATCCCGGGGCGATACAATGCGATTAAAGCGAATATACACACGGTCAGCACGACCAGGCTACCACCGATCAATGTATAAAAATGCCGGGACTCCAGAGATTCCAGGCGCTTCATCACTCCCTCATCCCGGCTGAAATCGAAGCGTTACCGTGTCATTGACACAGATGACGGTAAACGACACCAACCATACACCCACCTGCTCCCCGATCCATACTCTCTGTCCCGATGTCAGCAGGATTCCATCCCGGACCGGTAGTATATAATCGACATTGTCATAGCGTACGACGATATCACTATCCGGAACTAATCGGATGTCCCAGTGATCTCCTTTATGATGAATGGTGATTGATCCGATGCGAGCTTTGAACGTTCCAAGAGGAGCACGAAGTCTGACCGCATTAATATCATTGGGGATTTCGGTGCCAAACACGATTATCGTTGGACTGTCTGCGATCGAAAACGTCCATTCCGAATCGAAATTGGGCTCCTGACACCGGTTCCGAAGCAACAATAGCTCCCGTTTCCTGAATCGCTTATAGATTTTATTCAGCAGCCTCAGATTCGGGTTGACGATGGCATCCCGCATCACTCGTCCAGGAGTGGCTGTCCCCTCCCGTTCAGCCGCCTTCTGTTCCAGGATCCGGTACGCTTTTTCTGGGAACGCTGCATTTTTGCATTCTATCGGCAGACAAAAATCCTGTGGAGCCAATGTCAAGATCTCCCGCCACAATCGTCGCCGAACCTGGATATATCTGAGAAAGCATACGACAGTTACCAATACAAAGAATCCAATCACAACAATAAGTATAAGCACGGCAATGAACATTGCATTACGAAGGATATCAAGCGCATTGCTCCCCCAACTGGTGATGTTGAAAACGATCTCCGAAGGAAGTTCCAGTTGAAGATCCGGTGCATTACGCCACTGGATTGTCGAAGTCAATCGGACGATTGGCCGAGGAGATAACGGTTTTGTGATCTCCCAGTCGCATGCTATTTTCTGCATTTTTACAATCAGTGACGATTCCAGAATGCCACCCGGTGGTGTTAACGCGATGGTCAATGCATGATCGATCCGCTGGGGTTCTCCGTGACGAAAACCCCACAGATATGGAAGTTGCGCATTTTCCGCCGGAAAATCCAATCCTCCTTCGGTTCGATACATCTTCCGGCATTCTTCATCCGAAAAAATGGGTTCGATGCGCGGCGTGAGTTCAATGGAAACCGCATCATGACCGTAATACAAAATGGAGATATCTTCGGTCCAGGATGCCTGATCGATCCGCTTCTCCATGATCGATTCTTTACCGGATTCCATCCCGAACAAATACCGGAATCCCATTACAAACTGGTTCCAGATTCCTTGTTTTTCTAAATCCTGACGGAAACTGGTTTTCTTCAGATCAACGGTTAATTTCCGTGGTTTCGTCTGAAATGAACGCTGTTCCAGGATCAGATCATAATCACCCGGTGGAACAGCACCAGCAAACTCCAGAGTATGCACACTGGTATCGATCACCCGGCCGAGCGAACCAGTGAACCGCTCCTGTCCCGGATCCCGGATCACGTGATATTTCGCTCCGGAGTCCGAATCCTGAAGTATGATTTCGGTAATTTTCTGTATCTTTTCAGGTACCGGATTTTCCGAAAACCAACCCTCTAGACCGATCACTCGCCCTTGCCACAATTCACCGCTCGCCAGGGAATCGGATGTATAGGTCAGATGAAATGAAATCGCCGGCTCCTGATTAAGAATAAAACCACCTGCCATCGTATGGACTACTGGTTTAGCCGAGTGATAGCTCCAACCCGTTCGGATCACATATCTGGAATTCGTCTGCACAGTCGGATGAAAACTCAATAACGTTTCGAACGGCGGATTGATGGGTGCCTGATAGGTATCGGAACCTATTTCTTCGGTGATCTGATAGGAATAGTTGATCAATTGGAGAAACCGGTTCAATGCATCGCCGGACAGAATCGGGTGCGTGAGATCATCTGTGGTCATCAATGCAAAATGGAGCGAAATCTCGGCGTTTCTTGGATAGGATTTCATGGGATCGAGTGGATGCCGGGATTCCATCAATACCAGCGGAATATCCTCCAGACCGACGAGCGAGGCGATCATCGAAGACTGGGGCAGATCGAACACCACCTGATAGGCATCGGCCGGTGTTTTGTCAGCGGGGAATTCCAATGTCATGAAATTGGTCCAATGGGACACCGAATAATCCTGGTTTTCGACCAATGGTGTTTCCTGATGCGTGATCTGCCGCAATGCCGGACACGAACTGGAATGAAAAATGATATGGTATCGTGCTGCATGATCGCTGAGTTTCTGAATGGTGATGGTCGGATGGCTCTGGTCCGCTGTCGTCTGTTCCGTCACCAAATATTGACTCTGATCGTCGGGGACGAGCAGTTTCTGAAAAACACTGACAAACACCGGTGTAATCTCCCAGCCATTCCGGAGCATTTGAAATCCGGACAGTTGTCCGTTGGATCGAAACCGGTCGCTCCATTGACGCAACTCCTCGATATCCTCGCCCAAACTGAACAGATATGTATTTCCGAATGGAGATATATCCAATGAAAGACTCTCGTCATCGGACTGTGTCTGAACCGCATCCGTCAGAAAAATAGTGGCCATAGCTCCGCCTTGACCGTCCAATTTTTCTTGTGTTTTCCGGAACGCCATCCCGAAACAGGTTTGCTGATAGAGCTTTTGGTTTTTGATGGATTTGCGGTTGGGATTGACCAGTGAAAATTCTTCAAAAATCCGGCGGATATCCTGAGTGGGATCACCGGTCAAGGGAATCTCCCGAAATTCCTCGATGGGATTCCCTTTCACATCCACTCCTTTGCCGCCGAAACATGTGATCACCACAGTCACTTTGTTGTCCGGTTCCTGATGCTGGTTATAGGTATCGAGTAATTCGACAATGATCTGGAGTGACTGTTTCAGGTCCGGTGTGACATCCCGAGCCATGCCGCTCGGATAGCCATACATGCTCCCGGAGTCGTCCACGATGATGGCAATCGTTCGGGGAGCGGCAGTGGTGTCACTCCCCAAACCGATCCCTATCCCTAAAATGAAGATCAACCCTGTGATGAATCGCTGCATGACGCCCCCTTGTATGAAGGGATGAATGAAAGTGGAGAATGAGAGAAAACCGGTCGAGGTCACTTCACGGGTTTCAGCAACTCAATCCATGGTTTCCGCAAACTGTCAAACTCCTCGGTTGTGATGATGGTTTCATCTTTGAGTGATTTCAACTGACGAAGGACATCGGCTGCTTTATGAGTGGATTGCAAATTCGATGGATTCAGCTTTTCGATCCAATCGTTTCGGATTCCATGATAAGCCTCCTCATCCAGGCACCCATCGACCAGCAATTGTTTGCAATTACGAAGCTCATCAAAAGGATCCGCCATTGGACTCGCCGCAGGATTTGATTGTGAGGGGACGGACGGAGATACCGATGATTCTGACGGGGCATCCGAAGGCATGGATTTGGATTCCGGGGATGATTGGACGGGTTGATCTTTCAGCGATCGTTGAGGAGTTGTGATGATATTTTCGAGTATATCAAAAGGCTTTTTCTGAAGGAGTTCAGAATCCTGGAATTGCATCTCCCGAATCATGGCATCGCGTTTGTAGAACAAAATCGGTCGATAGCGTTGCGAAAATCGAAACTGTTTTCGCTCATAACTCTCCCGGAATTTCGCTTGTACAAGAATTCTGGTGACCGCATTCCCGCGATATCGCATGATCCGGTTCCGAAGCAATGTCTTGGGGATCAATGGATACGCTTCGTCCGTCAAAAGCTTCAAGAAGAGATCCTGATATTGTCTTCGATCCAATTCATTCCGGCAGATCGGATTGGCGAGACTCAGAAGGTGATCCGTCGTCAGCTCCAATAAATGGACGATGAGCCGATTATCCCGCGACAAATTTGCCGCGAATTCCTCATACAGAAGCCCGGCGGTATCATCATGCCGATGTTCTGTGGGCAGCCATCGCTTCATCACGGAAATGACAGAGCCATCCGGTTGCTGGAGACATCTCAGATAATTTTCATCATCGATCTCGATGATCCCCAGATACAACATCAGATTGAGCGTATCCGCTTTTTCCGAATCCGGGATATGCGTGATTCTTCCCAATGGTTCATCGATATAGAAAAATTCTTTAGACGTGTGATACTCCGCCATGACCGCTTCGGCCAACCCCGCATCATGAGCCTGCATATCACCGATGTGGCGAACTTCGGATTCGTAATCTCCGGCACAATCAACCACCGGGTTGCAGACGAACAATGGCATCGCGACCTGATACCGCGTGAATATAACGGTTTCTCGAAGGTCCGGTCTCTGAACTTTCTGAAGATTCTGGCCAAAAATGGCAACAGCATCCGAGCACAACGTATAATCTTCCGGGGTGGCTAACTCCAGAAAGTTGAATACATTGAATCCTTCCCGATCTCTATCTTTGGGTTCAATACGGTTGACATTGATAGCGCCCAACCATGACGCTCGTTGATACAGTTCTTTCCAGAATGTTTTGACCCGATCCAGATTATTATTTCGATAGAGTTGTTGGAAATACCAACTGAATGACATGTCCTGAGTATGCCGTTCCACCAATGTCTGAACAACCGGCTGGAGAACACTGCGGATCAAATCACTGGTCACTTCGTCTTTCCGGATCAGGAGCGGAGTGATTTTTGTATCTAATTCCCGCTGAATCTCCCGGAAAACTTCTTCTTTTTTGTAAAATTGACTGCAAAACAGCTCATATTCTTCTTTATTGCGGCCATAAACATAAATCTCGGTCGGATCTTTGGTCATATTGACAATGTCATTGAGAATTTTCTGATAGTCCGGGATCAATCCCAGATCCCGTCCATATTCGTCCCGGTTGCTGAGTAACCGTTTGTTGGTGTTGATATTGTTTTCCAGATCGAGCAGTGCATTTTTCAATTCGATAAAAAATCGTGCTTTTGTATGAAGTTTCCGGGCTTTATGGCTGGGCATGATGATGTTGGTATAAAATTCATGAATCAGATTGTCGATTTTCATTCGCGATTGCGGACTGATATTTTTATCTTTTTCCTGCACTATGCCCATCTTCTGAAAAAAGGATCGGTTTTTCTCCCACCGATCCCGGTCTGCATCCATGGCTTGATTGATATCTTCATACAACGGATGTTTTCCCATGGTAAACGGGACAGAAATCGTCGCCTCCAGAGCACTGATATACTCGTCCAATGCGTTGCTCAACGGAAGCAATCCTTCTTCCTGGACCTCAACCGGTGATTCAGCGATTGATTCCCGATAGAATCCATCGATTTCGATTTGAAGTTGGTCGATAACATCCAACGCCCGTTTGATTCCATGATCTTTGATTTCCTGGAGTACCATTTGCTCGACGGTTTCGATCGCTTCCCGGATATATGGTTTGTCACGGTATCCCACTGCACCGAGGATGCGCTTCTCCAACTCGACATGATTGGATTTCTGTGCATTCAGCATCTGGGCAAACCGTTGCTGTGCTTTACTGCTGAAAGCGGTTTCAAATACATCCTTTCCCAATTCAGAGCGGATAATAGCTGACGGGACTGTAAACCGGGTATCCATGGCGGTTGAAAAAACATCGTACAATCTGTCTGCGATGTCATGGGGCTGGGATGTCGGTGGCTTCTCCAGATGCCCATCCTGCAAATCCAACACAGCATGCATTGCCGTCCAATTCTTAAGATAATCACACAGACGACCGACTGGATACCTCAGCGAACTGCTCCCAATCCGACCATATTTACACACACGAGCGATCTGTGTCTCGGCCTCACGGATGGGATTGTTTGGATTGCACATCGTGGATTCAAGAGTACCCTGGAAGTTACTGAATATTCCGGACGCTAAGGTATATGCCGCGATATCATTTACCATTTTATAACTATCCAATTGCGCAACCGAGCCATTATGCAGTTTCGAACTGATCTGCACTACGGAATCAAAAACTCGCAACTGGAGTGATCCATTGATTCCAAAATGATTTTTAAAATGCGCCTCCACTTCCATTTCACCCGGTTTGGCGTTGGAGCCGAATCCATTGGCAAAAATATAATCCAATTCTTTCAATCCGGCATATTCGTTCGCTTTCAACCGTTGTAATACATGATGGGGCAGCATCCGTCCCGGAGTCTCAAAACAATCAGGTAAAAAATTGATCAAAATGATTTTCGTGTTTTGTCCCAATCCAGCCGGATCCAATTCGCCAAGAAGATACCGGATCATCAGCGCCACGATCAGGTGGAGTCCTCGGCCTGTTCCACCGCCCAGTGAACACGCGATATATACGGATAAGTGATTTCCCGATCGGTTGTATTCATCTCCCCAATAGCGAGCCAGTTCATCCGAAAGACTGTTCCCGGCCGCCATTGAATCAATCACCTCTTTAAGCTTCTTTTTAATGTCCCCCAGATGAGCGATCCCCATAATCTTTCCGAGAATGCCCATCTGACTAGCTCCAAAAGTACCGGGAACAATATTGGAATGGTTTTCCGGCATAAAATCCTGGATGCCCAGCAGGGTGTAGTCTGATAACCATTGTTCGATGTCTTTTGGAGGAACAAATACATCGCACTGCTCTGAAAACTCGATGCACGATTGAATGGACGTTTCATAGGAATAATCTGCACGACCTCCCCCGGATTTTTGCCATTTCTCTAAATCTTCCTTCTCACCCGCGGAAACCACTTTTCCTCGATAGGGAACGCTAATGAACTCGGTATCGAACACCCGGTATTTAATGAGTGGAAATGGTTTTGTATCATTCTTTAAAAATTTGCGTTGAATGATATCCTTTAGATTGCTGACAAACATATGCCCGGTACCGCCCAGGCCGATAAATAACGTGGGAGTGATTTGTTTTGACATGAGGTGTTTCTCCTTTCCGGATGACCGAAAATCCATGATGATCAAATATTAGCATGTGCATCCATCAATCAATTTCTCCTCAAATACTACTAATTAGTCGGCATGTTTATCACAGGCACATAATATTAACAAGATGATTGACACAATTCAGTCCAAATCTATCATCAGATGTTCTCTTGTCTATCCTTGAACTTCTCTTCCCCTATTCCCATCCTGGACCTTTCTGTGTATACTTACCTCTGCTCGATTTCAGACCGGTTAAAACTCCCGGTCCGGAATCACCTGAAAAATCAAATTCTTTGAAAAAAACGGTGGAACAATTGAGTCATATAAGAATACAACCCCCCGAACAATTCATCTGGAGATCTGGCATCTTTCTATCCCTCACAGATCGTGAATCCTTGCCTGATCAACAATCATGGACCCTGCAATGGAAAACCAGATGACCACCTACGATATGGAAAATTCAAATGGTCCAACTAAATCTCCAGTCAGTCAACAATCTCCCATTCCCATCCAATGGGATGAAATCAGTGATACAGATCTCCTGGTAAAACTCCAGGATGATGATCCTGGAGCGCTGGCGGTATTTGTTCAACGGTATAGCTCCATTATCTTCCGCATCGCCCGGCTCCATTTCTGCGATCACCAGAAAACCGCTGAATTCACAGAAGAAATCCTGGCGGATCTCATCCGCCGCATCCGCAAAAATCAACCCCCAGTCACAACTCCCATCGATATCATCCAAATTGTCACATCCACTCTTCAAACCATACCTGCGATACGCGCCGGTGAAGGCATTTCCAAAAAACAACATCGATTGCTGGCTCTGCTGAACAATCTGCCTCCGGAACAACGCCTGATCGTCGAATACTGCCTGCTCATGCAACTCCCGGAACCGACCGTCAGTCACCGGGTTGGAATACCCATACCCGCGGTCCGGGATACCTGTCTTACCATGCTTCGAATCATCCATCCCCATGAATATCCCAAGGAGGTGAAACCCTATGAACCGGTCGCCACACCGAAACCATTCCAACGACAACCGCCGGAGTCTCCACGGACAGCCCCCAAAAGATTCACACCATCGAGACCATTTTCACCCACACAATCCCCGGCGACCCGCCCGACCCGCCCAAATTCCGAGAGAAGCACCTCAAAGCCCTCCCGGCCCCGCCAATCCATTTCGGGGAATCCAGGGTCTCGGCCCGGGAGAAGAGACGCTCCAGAACGTAAAAAATATCCTGGCCGCCCGAACCGAAGTCACTAGCCATAGTGTTCGGCTGGGATATCAGCATACTCCGCTTCAGTTCTCACCCCTTCCATCTTCACAACCCATGTCGGTCAAATCCATCCTGACTCCCGAGAGGATCCGCGTTTATGAGCGAATTTAATGGAATGTATATTGGAGATTTGCCTAAAAAATGCCCCAAAATCGGACTGACTCCCATGCCTGGAGCGGAACATCATATCGCTCAGAAAAAAATCACGATCCAGGGCGATCCTTTCCACATCGGCGCTTATCGATCCGGCGATGAGTTCATTGCCTGCGATTATGATCTCCCGGATGGAAATCTCAGCCTAGTCGTTCGAGGCTCCACAAATGGTCCTCTGATCTATGAGAATCGATCCTGTTACGAACTCAATGCTGTGGAATACACACCAACCGGCGAATCGATCACCATGACACGCCGCATCATCTACCTGAGTTCACGATTCGCTCATACCGTCCTCGTCCATGTCCGGCGAAACGATGGAACCGGCATCGTGGAAGCCATCAACTATGAACTCCCGCTTACCATCGAACCACATTTCAAATGGCAGGTGACAGAAGCCGATCTGTCAACCGGCAACCCATCCGCGGATATGAAAATGATCCACGAACAAACCGGAAATTTCTATCAGGTCTTCATCGGGAAAAAAAAGTGGGAGTGCCTTCAGTGGCTCCGAACGTTTACATCCCAGGCAGGTCATGAACAGGCAGAAGAATCCTACATTTCCATTCAATCCGGACTCCCGGTTCTGATCCGGCATTTCATCGGCCACGGCTGGCCCAATCTCGATGAATACCGAAAATCCCCCAAGATGGAGCATAATGGCCGGATTTATTATTTATGGTATATTCGGCGGATCATTCGCGGCGAACCAGCCGCTGAATCCTGATTTCTCCATTGACCGATCCATCGCCAATCCGTACACGACTCAGCGAGAGATGACGAACGAGCAATGGATCATCCCCCGTTTCAAACTCCCTCAACAACATCGGCAGATTCGTTCCATCGATGCTCAATCGCAATGATACCTCTTCCAATGAAAACATCCCGATATCCTTTATCGGCATCGGCTCAATCCCCCTCACATTCCCCGACAATCCTAACCCCGACAATTTACGGTCTACGGCAGCCAGCAATCCCCCATCGGTCTGCCCCGGCTCGAATATCACGGTCATTCGTTCATACTTTTTCAGTTTCTGTTTCTGTTCCCATTGAATTCGACCGGTTTCCAGCGTGGATCGAACCGCCAATCTCACATCCATATAGGTCTGAGTGATTGTAAGTAATCCGATCCCGGCAACCAGAATGGCTCCACACAAGATCACTGTCACCCGGTTCATCGGATTTGTCAGCCATACCCGACCGATTCGCTTCCACTTCATGAGCAACTTCATCGTACATCACCGGTCATTTTTCCCGAAACCTGAATTGTGACATCCATGGACTCATCCTCTGACCGCTCCATCGACACGACCGAAATATCCGCCTTTGGAAAGGCGGCGGATAACTTGCTGGTGAATTCAGAAACGCCAGCCAGGTCGGATATCCGGCCAGAAAGCGTCAACTGATTGGCATCACCCCGGATATCATTGAAAGCGATGGATTCATCCGATGCTTCCGCTAGTTTTATCAGACTTCCCCCCAGTGATGATCCCGGATCGAACTCATCGGGAGACAGCGCCATCAATCCCATGACCGCCTCAAAATCAGTCTGAAACCCGGCGGGAGCCGACTGGAACCGGCTTCGGATCGCGTCCGTTCGAATCCAGACATCCCATGATGCCATGAGAAGCAATACCAGAAGCAGAACCAAAGAGATCACCATCCGAGGACGGGCCATCGGGATCACCGGTCGAGTATCATCCCATGGACGCAGAAAACGCTTTCGACCATGCACCAAATAGACTACCGCGGCTCCAATCGCAAACAGCGTGTCGTGTTCGATCTCCTTTTTCAGAATGTCTATTTCGTCTCCCGGATTCCAGATAACAGGAACAACCGGTGGCAACCATCGGTTCAGATCGTCCGGACCCGTCAGACAGAGGGAGTGATTCATCAGACTGATAGCCGCCGGCCGCCAATCCGGGTATTTGTTCTGCACAGTTTTGATCGTTACGGCGATATCGGGCAGGATATCCAGACCAGATCTCAGGATACTCCGCATGAAAACAATCCGCCTCATATACACACAAATCATACGGATATTGGCACCATTGACATCGACAAGCATCCCATGGCCATCGGGTGATTCCGGAAATATGTCGAAAACCCCGGTCAGAGCCGTTCCGGCATCCATGACACCCGGACTTCGTAAACCTTCCCGGTTCAGGAGAGCCAGTATCATTTCCGATTCGTTCCTGGATGTGATAATCCACAATGCCCGATCATTCCCTGGGGCGGGGCCGGCCACACCCCACTGGAGCATGCCAGGTGAAAATGGCACCATCTGGTTCAACAGCAGATCAGACCCGGCCGGCCCCGCAACACTCCCCGGCGGCACATCCACCACCTCGTGCAAGAGATCCGGTGCCACTGGAATAATGGGGATGTGCCGCGGAATCCGAGCCGTGATGCCGGCGATGATCTCTGGCAAATCCTCCGGATCCCCGCATGGCACGGAGGATGTCTCCACCACCACCCAGCGTCTCAATCCGCGTCTGACCCAGGCGGTGACCACCTGATCCCGGCGAACCTCCAGTCCAACGGCCTGATCAGAGAAGATCCCGAGGCTCACAACCACCACTCCCGGTACCGCACCACCTGCGTTTTATCACGGTCCCGATGCACGACCGCTTCCACACACATTCCTGCGTCTCCTCCCAAAACATCCACAAGTATCCGATAATCGGAGGACGTAATACACAACACGGGAAACATCCGACGGAAATCATCCTCGTTCAGTGCAATCCGCTGCTTCAGTTCACTCGGAGACGTAAACGGCTGACGAGTCCGTTCCGCACACACCTGCCGTGCAAACCGGTCCCCATCTCTTTCGACCAGATATGGCAGCAGTTCTTCCGGACAGGTATTGATATTCAGATATCCATTTCCAAAAACCGTCAGGCTTCGTTCCAGATCCTCCCGGTCAATATTGCCGGCCAGCCGCGCCATACCAGCACTCCACAAACTCGAACGGTACCGTTCAACCCATTGATCGAAAAATTGGCTCCACTGCAGTTCATCCGGGCATTCCTTCCCGCACCATCGATGAAATATAGCCATCAACCGATCGTTCGGTTCACCGGATGCGTAGATCAGTCGGTTGATGTTGAGTTTACCCTGTTCATCTTCGACCCGTACCCGTACCTGTATTTCATCCACCGCAAACTCCCGGAGTTCATACCACGCATCACCGGGTCCATCCACCTCGGATGTATCACTTTCCAGGAACGACCGCATCAGTTCCACTCCCGACCGGGCAGCATGATTCCATCTCAACCGATCCAGTTCCCTGACCGTACGATATATTTCCCGCTGCACGCTCAGCACCTGATTCACCACGATTCCTGAGATAATACTAACCGCCATCACAACATACAGGAGGATGAACCCGGCCTTCATATCGCAGCATTTCCCACCGGCAGAGATACCATTCGCGTGACAGTGACCGGCCGGTTTCCATCGTGATAACCGACCGTCCAGCGTATCGCTCGCGGGATTCCATGCCGATCTGCCTCCGGTTTCCATTCGGAAAGCCATTGTCCATTTCGATCCAGACACGCGATCTGCATTGTTGCTGCACCGTCAAAAATGTCGAACTCATTCGTTGATGGTGTTAAAAATCCATTCTCCATTGACAGACTTCCACCCGTACCCGGTTCAAAGACCAAACGGATACGAGCTATATCCGTTGCTCCCATGGGCAGACTCATGCCTCCCAGACTGCAAACGGCTTCCAGAATCGGTTCCGGTTCATTCGTCATCCGGAAGGATGGCTCCCCGATCACCGGGATCTCGATCATACCCCGCAGGATACGCATCAGACGGGCACTATCTTCCGCCATCCTCTGCTTTGATGGCCGGGAATCCGACGCCTGGCGACGTATCACCATCCACCAGGAGCCCGTTATAAACATCATGATAATCCCTGTCAGTGTGATAACAACCAGAATCTCCAGAATAGTGAACGCCCGGTCCCGTTTCACGAATGCCTCCGGACCAGATGAACCAGCCGTATTTTCTGTCGGAGTGTCTCCCCGCCCAACTCCACGATGATACGGTCCATCTGAGGGAACTCCCGATCCGGATGCCGATTGACGGACACAATCCATCCCCTGTTCCCGGCTTCCTTTCGATATCCTGCGAGCCGTTCCGCCTGCGTCCCGATGTTGAGAATCTCGTTTTCCATCATCCCGGAAGCAAATCCCATCGCATCCACCATGCCATCGATCTGACTTTTATAGCGTTCCGAGCCCGAGATCCATTGCGCAAAACAAACCGCGCTGATGCTGACCACAGTCAACGCCATCAGGACTTCCAGAAGCGTAAAACCCGTCGTTTTCCAGTTCACAACAACGTCCCGAGATCCGCGATCGGCAATACCACACCCAGAGCCAATAATGTCACCACTACTCCGGCCGTAAGCACAGCAACTGGCTCGATAATCGCCAGGAACCGTTTACTAACCATTCGATATTCCCGTTCATAGAGAATGGCGATTCGCTGACAAGCGCTTCCCAGATCACCACTCCGGTCGCCGGCCCGGATCAACCGTTTCGCCAGATCCGGAATCCATGATGCGGCAGCAAAAGCGACCGCTGGCGCTTGACCTTCCTCGATCCGTTTCTGAATCTGCAGGAGTTGTCGCTTCAAAGCAGGAACCGGTACTGCAGATGCCGTCAGTGCCAGTGCTTCCGGCAATGGAACGTGATTTCGAAGGAGCACGCCCAGCATGGAAGCCCAGATCTGCGTGTGAAACAACTGACTCATTGCTGCCCATCCCGGTATCTTGCCAGCCATGAACTCCAGCCATGTGAATATTTTTCGGCGTACAGTACCGATACCGAGCAAAGGCAGTGCCGCAAACACGCCAAGGGAAGCGGCCATCAACCCTTTGCCCAGCCCGAATATGACCCTGGTCAACATCGGCAGGCAGACTCCCGCATGCTTGTAAATCATTTCCATCTGCGGGATCACTCCGACCGAAAGAAAAATCGCAGCGGCAATTGTGACTCCCATCAGCAATGTGGGATAGATCATCACCGCCGATCGTTCCAGCCGCCCCTGATAGCTGGTATCCAGGATATCCGCTGATTGATCGATGGCGGATTGAATGTCTCCGGATGATTCGCCCGATCGGATCACTGCAACGAGAAATGGGTTGACCAGTTTTGACTGAGCGAGCGCGATGGAAAACGGGTATCCAGATTCCACGTGGTTCAGAATCTGAGTCAATGTCAGTTTCATCCGCGGATGCCGTGTCATCCCGATACACTCCCCCAGCGATTCGGAAAGAGTAAATCCGGCTGATAACAGACCAGACAATGATCTCAGAATCGACAGCCGCTCCTGTTCCATCTTCATCCCAAACATCATTTTCAGGATCGCTCCTGCCACACACGCTGAACCTCTTCGGGAGTCGTCCAGCCGGTATCGATCAGCGATTGAGCCTGTTCGATCAATTGGTTACCACAGCGTTCTCCGGCCAGCTCTTTCACTCTGGCATGGTCGCCCTGTCGAATGGCATACCGGAAATCATCATCCAGGTGGAGCAGCCGAAATAAGCCGATCCGGCCTGAGAATCCGGTATGCCGGCATCGGGAGCATCCTATCGGTCTCCGGGCAGTCCCATGGACAACACGCGCACATTCTCCGCACAATCGCCGGATGAGCCGTTGATCCATGATTGCCGTGACTGTCTCTGCAATCAAAGCGGGGTCCACGCCCAAATCCAGCAGGCGGATAACCGCCGCCGATGGATCTCCCGTATGAATGGTGGTGAGAATCAGATGGCCGGTCAACGCAGACTGAAGCGCCATTCCAGCCGTCTCTCCATCCCGAATTTCCCCGACCATAATCACATCCGGGTCCTGTCTCAGCAGTGACCGCAAACCACTCGCAAATGTCAGTTTCCGGGAACCGTTCACATGAATCTGGCTGATGCCCTGCAGTTCATATTCCACCGGATCTTCGACGGTGATCGTATTCCGATTGTGAGTATCGATCCGCTTCAGACACGCGTACAGGGTGGTCGTTTTCCCGGAACCGGTTGGACCGGCAACGATAAACAGCCCCTGTGGCTGACTCAGAATCCGATCCACCTCTGCGATCATGGAATCCGGCATGCCCAGCGTTTCCAGATCAATATCACCACGAGCCCCCAGAAGACGCAATACCATTCGATCCCCTGTGGGAGTGGGCACGGATGACACCCGGATGTCGACCGGATGCCCACTCCAGGTCACAGAAAACTGGCCATCCTGTGGAGTCATCCGGTGGGATAGTTCCATTCGTGCCAGCACTTTAATCCGTGAAATGATCAGGTCCCGTAGGTGCGCCGCCGGATGTTCCATGTCCTGAAGCAATCCATCGATCCGGTATCTGACCCGGAGACGATCCCGTTCTGGTTCGAGATGGATATCACTGGCACGGAATTCCATGGCATCGGCAATGAGTGTATTGACCAGCCGGATAACAACGGGATGATCCGGTTCCGATATCAACACATCTCCCGAAACGGATGAGGCCGGGTGTTCCGGGCGATCACCTGGTTCCGTGGCCAGTATCTGCCTGGTCGTTTCACGGCTGCTGGCTGACCGCTTCAGAATCGCTTTCTGAATCTCGTCCGTCGGAGCACAGATGATCCGGATCGGTTTCTGGATAATAGCATTGAAAATATCCAGCGGAAGTGTACGCATGGGATCTGCAATAGCCACCACAACCTCACCTGTTTCGGTTTTCCGAAGCGGCACCATTGCATGTCTGGAATAGAACTCCGCGGGTAATTCCCGGCCAATCGTTGGATCCGGCTCTTCATCAATCCCCCAGAAATAAGGAAATCCAAACCGTTCCGGTCGATCCATTTCCTGTGGCGTCTGATGCTTCTTCAACTTCATTCTGCCTTTTGGGAGTCTGATTCAGCGGATGGTGTTTCCGTGCCGATCAGACCGGACATGTTTCCGGACAACCGTAATTTATATTTTTCTGTGAGTTCATCCAACTCTTTTTCATCGCGGATCAGATAGGGGGAGATAAATATCAACAGATTGGTCTTGGTATTGGAGTTCCGACTCGCTCTGAACAGCCATCCCAGACCCGGGATATCACCCAGGCAGGGCACCTGAGCCTTCCGCTGTATCTGATCCTCTTTGAGCAGTCCGCCAATCGCCACCATCTGGCCACTGTTAACACGAATGGCTGTTTTCGCCTGGCGCTTTGTGGAGGTAACAGCTCCGACATCCGTTTCAGCTACAAAATTCTTGATCTCATTGAACAACTTCATCACGATCTGACCATCGGGAGTAGATCGAGGCGTCATCCGCAAGGTCAATCCGATATCTTTGAGTTCAAAAGACTTGACCACCGCTCCATTGTCTGTCGTTTGCGAACTTTTGAGGAATGGCCGTTCTTCACCGACAATGATTTCCGCTTCCTCATTCTCCAGCGTCAACAGATGCGGTGTCGACAGGATGTTCACACCACTGGCATTTTCCATAGCCCGAGCGAGCGCTCCGATATTGGCAAACTCCACACCACCGAACGTCACGGTGCCCTTGACCATCCCAAGCACCAGCCCGGATGGCAGATGATACGGATCCAATGCAGTCTGCTGCATCGCTCCCGCAGATCCGTCCGGAGACAGATTGGTTCCACCGACGCCCCGAAACTCCCCATCCGCGACTGGATCGGTCAGACGCCATTCCATTCCCAAATCCCTGGTCCGATCGGAACTGATCTCGACAATCAGAGCTTCGACCAGGATCTGACGGCGCGGAATGTCCAGATCAGCGACAACATCTCCGATCGATTGGAATTCTTTGGGAGAAGCAGATACGACCAATGAATTGGTATGCGGATCTGCTGTGATGGAGACGGGCAGACCGGATCGGAATGTATTCGGACGCCCCTCTTTTGTTTCTCCGGCTTGCACTGCCTGACCGAGTTGAGCATTCAGAATGGCTGCGACAGCCGTGGCATCCGCGTGTTTCAGCCGGATCACCCGTACCCCATGGCGAGTCTCCGGCAATGGCTGATCCAGTTTGCCGATCAGTCCATGAATCGCTGCAAGATCCCGTTTGGAAGCAACGATCAGCAACGTGTTGGAACGGGGTTCAGAGACAATAACCGGATGAATGCCGCTTCGGCCGGACTGAGAGGAGAACAGCGCATTCAGGCTTTCTGCGATGCCCGATGCATCTGCATACGATAAAGGCCGGATATCCTGTGTCAGTTCCGGTGAGGCCTGATCCAATGATCGGACCAGATCGGTCAAACGGGCCATATTCCGTGCCAGATCCGTAACAATGACTGTTCCGGCGGTCGGAACTCCCGCAACTGTTCCAGCAGGTGACAATAATGGCTGAAGCAAGCTCCGGATCTCGTTCACATCCACGGTCTGCACTGTCAGAATCCGGGTTTCCATGGCATTTCCAGGAATTCCTTCCGTTTCCGAATCACCCAGGATGCCCGATTGTCTGGCACGGCCGAACGGGACGATCTTTACGATTCCCCCATCATACACCGATGTGAATCCATAAACCTCCAATACTGTCTGAAACACATCCGGAACAGCACTCCGAGCGATCGGGCTCGGAGATGTCACCGTGATCTTGCCAGTGATGGACGGATCAATCACGTAGTTTTCGCCGGTAATCTCACTCACAATTTTGATAAATGACCGGATATCCACGCTGTCAAAATCGAATGTGACTCCCTGATCAGCGGGTTCACCAGTTGCAGCACCAGCGATACTGAAAGGCAAGGCCAGCAGACTGCATAGCATCAACACCTGATAAAAAAGCGGGAATCTTACTCTCAGACCCAGTCTCCCCGATGCGCTGAAACACATGCTGATGCCGGATTGATCATTGTGTTGGCTATTGGATCTGGTAAGCCAACTGCATGTCATGGGAGTTTCTGCTGATGGATAAACGGATCTCGGTGTCATGAATCGCCTCTTCTAGCACACGATACACATCTTCCATTGTGCTCAGGTTCTGGGAATTGACATTGCGGAGTATATCATTTTTGCGAAGTCCCATCCGGGCCAGAAGACCCTGGGGCCGTAACATGGTAATTTGATAGCCCAGCAGATCGCCATCCGCATCCTGCATTGGCTGAAGCGTGATTTCCTCTGCCAACCGATCCAGACGCTCCGTCAATTTCTGGAGATCTTTCCGGGGGATCACCCGCAAATCTCCACTGCTTTCCGATGATGTATCGAAAGTTCGAGCATCTGATGGAAGAATCAGTTCTTCCCTCCCCGCACTCCCTTCCAGAACGATACGGTTCCGGTGAATGCTGGTGATCGTTGCATCTCCCAGCCGTTCGCCCATATGGAGCACTCGTTCCTGATCTGATGTCAAATCCTGCACCACCGCCAGTTCACCGGCGACAGTGCCTTTGAGTTCCATACCATACCATTGGCTGACCCAGCGGTTCCGTGATTGGGGTGTCAGAGATGCAATCGTATGATTGGCTCCCTGAAATAACATCGACAGCTTCTGATAGTCATCCTCCGGTCGGGCTGCGGATTCAGGCGCTGCAGTTCGAAACAACGCTGTTTCAGTCGATTCAGATACATAGTTCGCCCCAATGATATGGAATCCAATCCCGATGATCCCGATGATCAGGAGACTATTGATGAGCCTATGAACAAACCATTGCTGCATCATACCCGCCAGAATATAAAGGAGGGCGGGGCAGATTGCAATGGCTGCTGCCTGTCACCCATTGAACTCCAGTAAATTCAATCCGACTTTCTCGTTAAATCGTCTCGATATCGTACCATTGATCTCATGGATGAAAATTTCACAGGTTGCGCTGACCACGGCCGAGTTCAGGTGACCACCGTACATGCAATGAGATCTGTCTCCCACACTGATATGTAAATGGAGATAAATGTCGTTGTTCATCGAAGTAATATTTCCCGTCAGATTCGTTATTTCATGATCTCCAGTCAGAATTTTGGAGTAGTACTGCTTTGTTTCAACATCAAATAATCCCAATGTCACCGAGTTTGCGGCACCAATCCCTGTCACAGTACCCAGTTTGATCCGGTATCTGAAACAAAACTTTTTAATGGTTTCCACAATCTCATCACCGGGATCCAATCGAAGGATCCAAATTGAACCTTGCTTCTGAAAATCCATTTTTTAATGCTCCCTGTATCTTAAACCGCCTGTTATAACCTATTCAACTCGTTTTTCATCCTTCACAAAATGAATGGAATCGGTAGGAAGATGGATATCTTTCGTTCCGCCTCTGAGTCATGATTTGCCGGATTATTGATTGGTCCTGGATTCCATCATCCATCTCCCATCCTGCTCACATCACCGATCCCGTTACATGTGGGTAATGAGTCATCACCGAGTTCCTCACTCGCTGCCCACGTAACCAGGTTTAACTGTTAGCTGTCCGGGAATCAAGCATTTTCATTGACCATACCCGGAAGCAATAAACATAATCCCGCCAACCTCCCTTAGCATTGGGCTTGTCTCCCTCACCCCCGTCGGCCATGTTGATGGATTCGTACGTGTTGGATCGGCCGACGACCCTCTCCCGGCGGGAGAGTGTAAAGAAGAAATATGCCAGTAATTGTTCTGTCTGATATATAAATGCATCGGGAACACCAGAAACGACACTGTCAACACCCTCTCAGAACATAATCTTGAAGTGAATCTCAGTTCCATATCCTTGGCAGGCTGGTGGATATTTTGCTATTCTAGTGGTCAGAGATTGAATCGACCCTAATTCTTATATCAGACATTCCAGTTGGCAAGAAGATAACACGATACAATATAAGGAGATTATGGATGAGTAAATCATTTATCCACTTCACGCTATTCATCACCGGATTATGCCTGGTGATGAGTGTGGCTGCCCAAGCGCAATGGTACAATCCCTCATGGCAATACCGCCAGCAAATCGCCCTGTCGGCATCATTGACAGACTCGGATTTATCCGACTTTCCTGTTCTGATCACCATAACGAACACCGCTGATCCCGTATTTGATTATTCCCAGAATGATGGCGACGATATCCTGTTTACCGCCTCCGATGGGACCACAAAACTGGCTCACGAGATTGAGTCGTTTTCTGTTACATCCGGCCAGGAAAACCTCGTTGTCTGGGTACGATTCCCACTGGTATCCTCATCCTCGGATACCATCATTTTTATGTACTACGGTAATCCCTCCGCATCCAATCAGCAAAGTATCGAGAGCGTCTGGGTTTCCGGATTTGCCATGGTGCAACATCTCAAGGAAACTTCCGGCACCCATTACGATTCAACATCCAATAATAACGATGGAACACCCTACGGCAGTCTGAATCAGAATATCACGGGCGTTATTGATGGAGCGGACCGGTTTGACGGATCAGATGATTACATACAGATGCCCAATTCCGCGTCGCTGAATCCAACCGATCAGATTTCCGTCGAGGCCTGGTATAAGCCAGCGTCCTTTGGTGGAAGTGGATTCGATCCGATCATCAACAAATCTTACACGTCTCACACCTCACCCCATTACCAGTATCAGCTTGCCGTGACCGGCGATCAATACTCCACTTCCCAACGCTCGTTCGGATTCTCCATCGCCACAACCAACGGCAGTTATGGCGTGGGAACCGGCCCGGGATTCTGGACAGTCGGCACATGGTATCATCTGGCTGTGAGTTACACCGGCTCCACATTAACAATGTATGTCAATGGAAACCTTGTTGATTCCGGAGCGGCATCCGGGCAAATTCAGAATTTCGGCATGCCTCTCCTGATCGCAAAATTCTACAACCTGTCCTGGTGCCTGCCAGGCGATATCGACGAAGTGCGCATCTCGAACGTGGGGCGAAGCGCAGACTGGGTTCGAGCCACCTATCGCATCACATCATCTCCCGGTTCATACCTGACATTCGACACCCCGCAGACACCCACTCCGACACCGTTGCCTATGGTCAACTGCTGGCATATACCGAGCAGTCTGGAAGCTTGTAACGCAACGACCAGCATGCGCGTCCCGGTAACTCCCACAAATCCGCTTCAATCGGTCTGGATACATACTGGAATCTATCCCATCGGCGGAGCGGACTCGGTCACGATCTTTTATCGCGAATCCACAGCCGGAACATGGTCCTCCAGCATCTGTAACTGGGAATGTAACTATAACAATAATGATTTTTGGGGAGCAGCGATTCCCGATAGTGTGGCAACATGGGAAGACACAATCCAATACTATATCCTGGTCACACGAACGGGGTATTCAGCAACATACATATATAATGGCAATGGAAAAACATCCACAGAAACAACCGCCCAGAACGATCCCTATTCGTTTACATTTCCACTGGCTCCGACATCAACACCCACGAATACACCGACCCGAACACCCTTACCGCCGACAAATACGCCGCGACCACCCACATCGACCCGAACGCCAACCAATACACCAACAATGACGCCTACAAACACCCCCACGGAAACACCAACGGCCATCCCCACGGATACGCCCACAATGACACCCACTCCGACGGACACACCCACCAGCACGCCCACGGATACAGCAACTCCCACAGACACACCCACAATGACACCCACTCCAACGGACACGCCGACCAATACACCAACCGACACGCCGACGTTGACACCGACTCCCACGAACACTCCAACGGATACACCCACGATGACACCGACTCCCACGAACACTCCAACGGATACACCCACGATGACACCGACTCCCACAGACACACCCACCAGTACGCCCACTGACACGCCAACACCCACCGATACACCCACAATGACACCAACCCCTACGAATACACCAACGGACACGCCGACCAATACACCGACACCAACCGACACACCCACACCCATGCCAACCCCAACCCCGAGTTGTGTTCATGATGGAGATGTCAATGGAAACGGCGTGTTATCATCCGGGGATGCACAGCTAGCATTCTATATTGCACTCGGTTCCATCATTCCGACGGATGAAGAATACTGCGCTGCCGATTGTAATGGTGATGGTACGGTCTCATCCGGTGATGCCCAGTTGATCTTTTACGCAGCACTCGGTTCGGGTCAATGTGCCGATGCTGGAAAGGGATTATAACGATGGCAAATGACACATTTTTCCGCTCAATTTATCCGGTGATAGCCGGAATGATCGTATTGTTCTGCGTAACGACTCAGGCGGCATGGTACGATTCGAACTGGCAATATCGTCAGCAGATCACGATCTCATCCGCTATCACACCGGGGGATTTATCGAACTACCCGGTCCTGATTTCGATAACAACGGCAACGAACTCGCTGTTTGCGAATGCACAAACGGACGGAGATGATATCGTGTTTACGGCAGCGGATGGAGCGACCCGTCTGCCTCATGAGATCGACTTTTTCAATGCGATATCCGGCCAGGAGCGACTGGCGGCATGGGTTGGAATCCCGTTCCTTTCCGCCTCCACGAACACGATCATTTACATGTATTACGGGAATCCGGCAGCGGCGAATCAGGAGAACAGCAGCGCGGTATGGGACAGCAACTTCATGATGGTTCAGCATCTCCAGGAAACGTCAGGCACCCATTATGACTCCACAACCCATGCGAATCATGGCCAGCCTCAGGGATCTTTGAATCAAAATGCTTCCGGTATCATCGCCGGAGCGGACAGTTTTGATGGAAGCGATGATTACATTGCGTTATCCGGGACATTCGGTGGAACATCATGGAATCAGGTGACCATTGAAGCCTGGGTATATGTCTCCACAACAATGCCGGATTTTCAGGCCATGGTTTCCAGCACTGGCGGAGGATTCGGGCATTTTCAATTGAATTCCGGAGGAAATATCGCACTGTATGTGGATGGCAGTTCATGGATTCCGTTGCCCATCATCTCTCAGACACCCACCGGAACGTGGCGGTACATGGTCATGAGTTGTCAGTCCGGCGATTCGCGAGTCTTCGACAACACCACCCAGGTCGGTGCCACAATGACCAATGGTTTCACCTACGTGAATCCGGCAGCAGATATGCGCATCGGCAGCGGTCACGCCGGAGCGCGATGGTTCAACGGAATTATCGATGAAGTCCGGATATCGAATGTCGCTCGAAGTCAAAACTGGATCACAGCCACGTATCGGAACACCAGTGCGCCAACGACCTATCTCACATTTCTGACCGAAGAAACACCAACTCCCACGCCGACCCTTACACCGACACGGACACCGACATTCACTCCAACCCCTCTGCCACCGACTTTTACACCCCGCCCGACCAACACTCCAACACCCACTCGAACGCCAACAAACACACCCACGGATACGCCCACCGAAACTCCCACACCGACCAATACACCCACGGATA
>CAZELM010000054.1:0-25869 GCA_964512995.1 uncultured bacterium | reverse complement strand
CGCAAGGCATCCAGGGGATTCAAGGTCCCATTGGGCCGATGGGTCCGCAAGGGGAACAGGGCATTCAGGGACCTTCGGGCTCGACCGGCCCCGCTGGACCGGTTGCCGGCACAAATCAGCAGATCATCTACAACAACAATGGCAGCGCTGCTGGTGCGGAGTTGTATTATGAAAACACCACCGGAAAACTTGGAATCGGGACAACGACACCAGATGCCAAACTGACGGTGAATGGTGAGATATCCGGTATTCCAACCATTTTTGAGGTTTACCCCAGCCAGCACAATAACACCTCGTCCACGGGCTACATTACTGTGACCCATGACAGCATCAATCTTAATACCAATCCCGGATCTTTCACTTTGAATGCGGACAATACGGTGACGGTCCATCGCTCAGGATACTACGAGATAGAGATCCGATTTTTGGTCAATAAAAGTCAGCCGGGTTGGACACACGCCCGGTTATTGCTCAATGGAAACCATGCCGGTTGGCTCAGTCACAGCAAAGGCGGATACAGTGAAACATCATGGCTGGAGGAGTGGGGAGTGCGGAAGATGTATCTGTCTGCTGGTTCTGTGCTGACTCATCAGGTGTATCTGGATCGACCTCAGAGTTATGTCTGGCATTCCGGCAACAGCGATACCGATTATACCTATATGAGAATCACCCGGCTCAATTAATTTAATGAGAGAGGGTAATCGGAAAGCATCATTCCAGCGAACGCATGACTTTCAAGGGGGGTAATGATGGAGATGATTTGTATGTATGGAATCACCCGAGGATACGGTCGGTATTTTTAAAATGCCGTTTGGCAATTTTATTCAAAATTTCCGGACCATGTTTCATGACGGCTTCCCGGGCCGCTTTATCAGTCGGAGAGCCAGCTCCCGGAATTAATGTCACTCCGATCATGTCAGATAGTTTCTCCAGGCGGTAAAGATATCTGGCTCGTGCCAGGACCGAGGCCGCAGCAACAGCGATATTATCTTCTGCCCGTACCCGAAGACTCAGTGGCACCGATGCCTTGAGATTCTGCCGAATCACATGCTCCTCCGCAAATTTGTCAATCACGATTCCATCAACATCTTCTGAATAGATATTCTCTATGGCTTTGGCATGCACCCAGCTCAGAAGATGATTGAGTCTCTTATTCTGCTGTGTAAATTCCTGATATAACCGATTATAGGTTTCCGGCACCAATTCCATGACACTGATCCGGTTTGGATAGGCGGAGAAAAGGGTTCGAGCCAGTGACCGGCACTGGGCGTCTGAAATCGCTTTGGAATCTTTGATCCCGAGATGACGAATACTACTGATGAATGGCCGATCCATTCGAAACGCCGCCACCACCAGGGGGCCCAGATAATCACCTTTTCCGGCTTCATCCGATCCGATCCACACGTGGAAGACATCTTCTTCGGGGTGCAATTGAGTGGTATTCCCTGCTGGAGCCGAATGGAATATGTCCAACAAACTGATCCTCAAAAACTCCGGTGTACTCCGATCGATCACCAGAGAGTAGCCTTTTTTAGCGGAATAGTACAGATTTGCGGCGACAGCATTTTCACCGATTTCAAACATCATTCGGGAACCATATGGGATGGGACGGGCATCTGTGAGTCGAATCCCATTGGATTCCAGTTCAGGAAGCGTGTGGATCAGTTTCTGGTTGACTTCGGGATTTTCGGAATAAATCCCTGCTTCCGCCATCCGCCGGGCGTGGGATGAGATATCCAGTTGATGCGGATGTTTCATACCTGTTCCGATTCTTTCCGATGGCAGTCGGAATCGGGATCATCTTCAAACCGGCATCCGGAACATGATCCGCCACTGCAACCCGGTGGTTGATCATTCCGTCCGGTCAACCATCCCGATAATGCGTACAATCCTGTTAAAACCATCACGATTATACTGGATATCAGTATCGATTTTATCATCACTGCTTCCTTCCTAAATATTCTCAGGCACCTTCCCCGAGGGGAGATATCTGGTACCTTCTCTCTTTTTATAATAATACCATATTAGTGACATAATTCAGAGGCGAAAGTGTACAAAAGTATCTGGTTCCGTCATCATCAGAATGAATCCCATTCTCATCCCCCGCACCAGCTTGCCATTCCCAAACGGTATTATCATCCCCAATACCATTTGTCCTGCCAGTAAAAACTGCTAGCGGATCAGGCGATTCTGATTCGCCCGGTGATAATGAATTTTGTTTTTTACGCTTCAAATATGGTAGGTTAAGGGAGTTGTTGTAGAAAGATACCCACCCAAGAGGTCATAACGTATGACAACAAGAAGACATCTCGACCGCTCCGAAAAAAAAAGACTGCTCCATAAAATCACACAACTGAAACGCCAGATAAAAGAATTTAAGGTCTGTGAACAGGAACGGCTATTGATACAAAGCCGGCAAACAATGGCCTCCCAGATTCTCGAGATCTTAAACCTGCGGGATGACTATCGGAATAAAATCAGGAATATCATAAAAATCATCAGAACGTGTACCGGATTTGAATCTGTCGGTATCCGTATTAACAATGGGAAAGATTACCCGTATCTTGAATCGACTGGATTCGGAGAGAGTTTTCTGTCTTCGGAAAACTCTTTATTGGATACGGACCTGTTTCAAGGTGAAAAAGATAAGAGAGAATCGACCGATGATTTCTCGCTTCATTGCCTTTGTGGACAGATTATCGGTGGAACCATTGATCGATCTCTGCCATTCATGACGCCGATGGGAAGTTTCTGGACCAATCATGCATCACAGATCCTGAATACATCTCCACAAATTCAATCGATTCCCAGCCTTCGAATGCGTTGTATGATGGAAGGATATGAATCCATCGCATTGATTCCTCTTCTTTCCAACAAAAAAACGATTGGACTTCTGCAGATCAACGATCATCGAAAGGATATATTCGATCTGGAGTTTATCAGCTTCTTTGAAGGTATTGGCGCATCGATCGGAATAGCTCTTGAACATGAACAAGCGGAAACGGCGATGCGAAAAAACGAGGAGAAATACCGAAGTCTTCTTCAGAATATGAGAAGCTGTGTAGCCATCTACTCGGTCAGAGATAATGGAAACACGTTTGTTTTTGAGGAAGTCAATCACGCAGTTGAACAGGTTGAAAAGATATCGAAACAGGAACTGATCGGACGGACGCTGAATGATGTTTTCCCGTTTGTGGAGCCTTTCGGATTGCTCGATGTTTTCAAACGGGTATGGAAAACCGGTCGACCGGAACATCATCCGATAACTCTGTATAAGGATGACCGCATCAGTGGATGGCGGGAAAATGAAGTGTATCGGTTGTCTTCGGGGGAAATTGTTGCAATCTATGATGATATGACGGGAAAAAAACAGGCGGAAGAAAAAATTCTGGAACAGAACGCCTTCTTGTCAAATGTCATTGAATCGCTGGCTCATCCTTTTCTGGTGATCGATGTCAACAATTACCGGATTAAAATGGCCAACAAAGCCGCGGGTTTTGAGATCAATGAAGCTGTATGCACCTGTCATCAGTTGACACATGGCCAGGATAAGCCGTGTATCGAAGAAGATTTTGTCTGCCCTGTACGGGAGATCAAACGAACCAAACAGCCAGTGATATCCGAACATACGCATCTGACCGCAAACGGAGAAAAAAAATTTGTCGAAGTGCATGCACACCCGATCTTTGACAGGTCCGGAACGCTCATTCAGATAATCGAATACACCCTCGATATCACCTCCCGGAAAATGGCTCAGACAGCACTGGCTGAATCGGAAAAGCGATACCGGGAACTCGTGGATAATGCGCTGGTTGGGATTTTTAAGTCGGATTTCCAAGGGAACATCCTGTATGGGAATGATGCTCTGGTGCAAATTCTGGAAATTAATTCACCGGAAAGTCCTTCCCTCGACTCCATTCTCCTTCGATTCCGATACAAGGGACGGGAAGGTCCATTTTTCCGGGTGATCAAAGAGCACGGCCGCGTGAACAATTTTGAAGTCACGATTTCGACATGGAAACAGAATACGAAACATCTCATGATCAGTGCCATCATGGAAGACGGCATCATATCGGGAATGGCCATGGATGTTACTCAGAAAAAACAAGCAGAAAAAGAAATTTTAATGTTGAAACAGGCGGTGATGAGTATTACGGATAGCTTGTATATCACCGATATGCAAGATCGGATCGTGTTTATCAATGAAGCATTCTGTCAGATGTATGGTTATTCGAAGGATGAGATCATCGGCCAGAGCAGTCATGTTTTGTGGAAGAAAAAGCCAGAGAATGAGATAGATAACAGGGATATCGCCTTTTTCGAGCAATACAATTGGGAGAATGAATACATTGATGTCCGGAAGGATGGTTCGGAGTTTCCGATATTTCTGTCGGTTTCCAATGTAAAAAATGAAGATGACGAAGATTTTGCCATTGTCCGGGTGACGCGGGATATCACAGACCGGAAACGGTATGAAAACATATTGCAGCAATTCTCCTTCAAAGACGGATTAACGGGAATTGCCAATCGAAGACGGTTTGATATCACGCTGGATATTGAATGGAACCGAGCGGTGCGACGCGGACTCACGCTGTCGGCCATCATGGCAGATATCGATTATTTTAAGCAATTCAATGACCTTTATGGTCATCAGTCGGGAGATGACTGCCTGGAACAAGTAGCTCGAACCATTGAAAGCTCATTGTGTCGATCGGGTGATCTGGCGGCTCGGTATGGCGGAGAAGAATTCGTTATTCTGCTCCCGGAATGCCCACTCAATGACGCGATTCATCTGGCTGACACAATCAAGAGCAAAATTGAAGCGCTGCAGATTCCACATACCGGTTCCTTATGCTCCGATGTGGTCACGATCAGTCTGGGAGTATACAATGTCTATCCAAAACCCTGGCATCCCCAGGCGATGCTGATAAAAAATACCGATCAAGCGCTTTATAAAGCCAAACTGAACGGGCGGAATCAAGTGGCCTTCATCGAGCATGATATCCATAACAGATAAGGGGTGACTGGAACTCATCTGGAGTGTTTATCGTCTGGAATATTATCTGATTCCGCCATCCAATCCCGCACATCGCCGAAGCAGTCCCAGTTGTCCGATATGATACGTTTCATGATATGCCAGGAAAACAATTATTTTCACCCGATCGATATCCATATTCTCCATGTCATGTGTATCAAGTGTTTTTGTAAGAATCTGATGGGAGTCATCCCACTTTCTCGTCAGCGTGTCGAATGGTACGGCCATCTCGGGAGTGACGGGCGCTGTTCCGCGATCATAGAGATTTTTCATGGATGGTTCGCACAAGGGTTCATGAGTCAACTGATTCAGGATCATATCCCGACTGACCAGTAAATGACCCAGAATCCAATTGATGTTGCTGCCACTGGAGCTTGCTGATGTTAAGCTGTTTTCATGGGTGATGCCGGAGATATTGATTTTTATCACCTGGTCATTCACATCCAGAAGATATTTAACGATTTCTTTTTGATTCATGAGAAAACTCCCTTAAAAGATGATTTCCGTCCTCTTTGACACAAACGATTTTCGATATTCAGGGAATTGTACGTTTGTTTCAATGCTCGAATAGTTCCTTCAGAAAGAGCTTGAGATGTTCCCATGAACGCCGATCGGAAATGGCATGGTAAGCCGCTCCCTTGGATGGATCGGTTCCGGCGGATGGGTTGGTGAAACTATGAACAGCACCTCCATATTGAATGAATTGCCAATCCACATTGGCTTCCCGCATTTCCCGCTGGAAGGCAGCGATCTGTTCGGGAGGAACCAATGGGTCATCCGCTCCGTGAAGGATGAGCACTTTCCCTTTGATATTCTTCGCATCCATGATATTCGGAGTGTCCAGATTGCCATGAAAGCTGATCACGCCTGCGAGTGGCGCTCCGTATCGTGCCAACTCCAGCGAAACCCCTCCACCAAAACAGTATCCCATGGCAGCGACCTTTGATACCTCACACAGGGAATGTTTTTGAAGCGCTTCCAGCCCGGATTGTGCTCGTGACCGCATCAGATCGCGGTTCTCCCGGAACAGCTTCGCCATTTCTGATGCTTCCTGGGTCTGTTTAGGCCGCTTGCCTTTCCCATACATATCCATTGCATAAGCCAGATAGCCCAACTCCGCAATCTGACGGGCACGGCTCATCTCATATTCTTTCAGCCCCATCCAATCATGGATGATCAGAACCCCCGGACGTTTCCCTGGAATGGCTGCATCGTAGGCAAAAAATCCATCCAATGGTTCATCGCCATCAAACACGGTAACTGGTTCTGTTTTGATTTCCCCAAAAACAGGAATGATTCCAGCCATTACACTCAATGCCACAAATAAACAGGTTTTCATCATTGATTCTCCCATATCCTCATTTCATTAATTTACTTCATTGGGCAGGGTCAGAGCAAGTGGTGGGTCATATTTCCATGAAATGTTTGCATTTTCTCATAAAACCTGATACCTATCTGGAGATGAAAGATACCTGATGATGGGAAATCTGAGTTTTCGCAGATGACAATTGGAGTATCTGTATTATATGTTCACTCAAATGCCGGAGGATTTTTAAGCAGTATAGCGCGAGCCGGTGTGTAAGGAGATTGCAGATGAAAATTTTTATTGCAGATGCGTTTGATAAAAATTTACCCCAGAAATTAGCTCGATTCGGTGACGTGTTTGATGATCCCAATCGTCTCGGTGAAGCGGAGATTGTACTGATCCGTTCCAAGACGAAAGCAACGAAAGAATACATTGATATGGCTCCGAATCTAAAAATGATTATTCGGGGTGGCGTGGGTCTGGATAATGTGGATGCCGCATACGCCAAGGAAAAAGGGATTGCGGTTTATAATACTCCCGAAGCATCCAGTGTGGCTGTTGCGGAGCTGGCTGTTGCGTTTCTGGTGGCGATCCCGAATAAACTGATTCCCGGTCACGTCAGCATGGCGAAAAGAGAATGGTTGAAGAAAGAACTCAAGCGGACGGAATTGTTCCAGAAGACCTTGGGGTTGATCGGCATGGGACGGATTGCGACGGAAGTGGCGAAACGAGCCATTGCATTTGGTATGCGAGTGATTGCTTTTGATAAATTTGTAGAAAAGTCTGAATATGCCGAGATGGTAACCTGGGATGAGCTTCTGGCGCAGTCCGATTTTATCTCCATGCATGTCCCGCAAACACCTGAAACCATTGGTATGATCAACGCGGGTTCCATCGCTAAAATGAAAAAAGGCGTGATATTTGTCAATACCGGCCGTGGCAAGTGTATTGTGGAACAGGATATGGCTCAGGCATTGAAAAATGGCCATGTCGGTGCTTATGGCACGGATGTCTGGTATTCAGACCCCCCGGATTGGGACAATTGTCCGCTCCTGGATGCTCCCAATGTCTACATGACACCCCATATCGGCGCTTCTTCAGCAGAAAACCTGCTTCGCATCGGCGTGATGGTGGAGCAGATCATTGAGAAATTTGTTTCTACCAAATAATTGGAAGGAAATTTGTTATGACACATCGAGTTTATTGTTTTAATCCCGGTCCGGCGGCACTGCCTTTGCCGGTTCTCGAAGAAGTTCAACGCGAGTTATTGGATTATGCCGGTTCTGGAATGAGCGTCATGGAGTTAAGCCATCGCGGTGCGGAATATGCTGCGATCCATGCGGAAGCTCAGCAGTTGTTTTCAGAATTACTCGGTCTGGATGATGATTGGAAAATTCTGTTCCTGTCCGGAGGTTCCTCCACTCAATTTTTCGCCCTGCCCTATAATTTCTTGACGCCAGATAAGAAAAAAGCCGACTATATCAACACAGGCTCTTGGTCCTCTCAAGCGATTAAAGAAGCCAAGCGGTTCGGTGATATCCATATTGCGCATGATGCCGGCAATGCAGAGAAAAAATTTCTCTATGTCCCCAAACAGGAGCAATTGAACCTTCGGGAAGATGCGCTCTATCTCCATTTCACATCCAACAACACGATCGCAGGAACCCAGTATCATACATTCCCGAAAGCACCGGATGGCGTTTTCCTGGCGGCCGACATGTGTTCGGATCTCTTCTGGAGAAAGTTCGATGCTTCTCCATTCGGAATCTTCTATGCCAGCGCTCAGAAGAATCTGGGGCCTTCCGGAGTAACAATTGTGGCCATCCGTAAAAGTCTTCTGGACAAGTGCAATGCCGATGTCCCCACAATGGTCAGCTACAAAACCCACGTGGATAAGGATTCCCTCTTCAATACCGCTCCCACCTTCCCGATCTATATTGTCGGAAAAGTATTGAAATGGTTGAAGGCATTGGGTGGACTGGATGAGATGGAACGCCGGAATCTCGAAAAAGCCAAACTCCTGTATGACACGATCGACGCACATCCTGATTTCTGGATCACGACCGTGCACAAAGACAGCCGTTCAGTCATGAATGTGGTCTGGCGTGTAAAAAATGACGAAGATCTGGAAAAGAAATTTGTCAATGAAGCCAAAGCAGCGGGATTGATCGGATTGAAAGGGCATCGGTCTGTCGGCGGTATTCGTGCCTCTATTTATAATGCTGTTCCGTATGAAGGCGTCAAATCACTGGTTGATTTCATGAATGGATTCATCCAGAAAAACGGATAACAGCCCGTCACTCAGGCTCGGTATCGGCACCGCATCAAATTGATCGTGGTTGGTTATCTTTACCGTTTTAGCTTGTAGACAAAAAAAGCATCGATCCACAGCACACAAATTCAGAGACATCCTCAACAGGATGTCTCTTTTTTTGAGTATCGGTTGGTGAGGTATCTGGGCTTGAGTTTTGCATATCAAAGAAGTGCTCAGCATGCAAATGCTGAGCATAGGAATCAGATCTCAAGTGAAGAAGCGATCAACGTTGATCACAACATTGTAAAAAAAAGGTCAACCGGTGCCGAGACAGCAGAATCTGGTTTCAGCCGTGGATATCAGAAAAAGATAATCTTATTGGAGAAGACCAGGCGCAGCAAAACGGACAACCGTGCAGACTTCGTTGGATGAAGGAGAAGCCAGTTGGAATCATTATTGAATGCCGCCTTAGATACATCCAAGGCATGGGGTGTTGATTTTGCCGAAGTGCGTTGGGGAGATTATCGGATCCAGCGGTTAAATGTCATGGATCAGATTCTGGTTGGGATGGAAGACGAACAGAAATCCGGGCTGGGTGTCCGTGTATTTCATCGCGGGGGATGGGGATTTGCCAGTGGCCATGTCAAAACGGAAGATGATGCAGCAAAACTCGCAAATAAAGCCATTCAAATAGCTTGTTCCAGTTCACAGCTTCGTAAATCCATTCCCGCATTGACATCATTATCTCCGGTTACCGCCACCTGGCAGACTCCCATGAGTAGAGATCCGTTCGATGTCTCCATCAAGGAAAAAACAGAGCTGTTAACGGCCATTACCGCAGAAACAAAGCAGTATCCTGAGATCAAGCGAAGCAGTGCCTATATGTATTTTAAAAAATTCACTAAAATGTATGCCAATACGATCGGCAGCCGGATCGATCAGACGCAAGTCTGGACCAATGTGGATTACAGCGTGACTGCGGTTGGCAAAGATCGGTTTTCATCCCGGAGTTTCCAGGGGATGCCCCGAGCGATGGGATATGAACTGGTGGAATCCACTTCGCTGATCGCTGAAGCGAAACGAGTGGCCGCTGAGGCTGTTGCTCAATTGACTGCACCTGTCATCGATCAGGACTGCGCCGACCTGATCCTCCTCCCAAGCCACACCCGCCTTGTCATCCATGAAACCATCGGGCATGCAACCGAGTTGGACCGGGTGTTGGGATGGGAAGCGGATTTTGCGGGAACATCATTCGCTACTCCCGAAAAACGACACTGTCTGCAATATGGTTCACCGATTTTTAATGTTACGGCAGACCGGACCCAGACATTTGGACTCGCGACAGTCGGTTATGATGATGAGGGGGTTGAAACCCAGGAATGGCATCTCATCCGGGATGGTGTTCTTGTGGATTATGCGACCACTCGAGATACGGCACCGCTTATTGGTGATGATCGAAGCCATGGATGTGCGTTTGCGGATAACTGGTCATCGATCCCCATACTGAGGATGGCTAATGTCAATATCGATCCGGGACCTTCGGATGCACCTTCCCTGGAGCAATTGATTGCCGATACCAAAGATGGGATTCTGATCGATGGCATGGGCAGTTTCAGCATCGATCAACAACGGATCAATTTTCAGTTCGGCGGTGATTTCTGTCGTCGGATTCGAAATGGATCCCTTGATGAAGTGCTTTGGAATGTGACGTATGAGGGGTCTAATCCACATTTCTGGACGCATGTGGATGCCGTATGTAATCCAACGGAATGGCGTCCCTATGGCATTTTCGGATGTGCCAAGGGTCAACCGGTACAAATCGCCGCACTGACGCATGGAAGCGCTCCCCTTCGATTGCGAAACATCAAATTACGGAGATCTGCATCATGAACTACAAAACGATGAATCAGGAAGATGTTCTACTTCAGACATTGGAATATGCCAGACAAGCTGGTGCAGATCATGCAGTCTGTATCTGCAATGCATGGTGGAACAGTACGCTTCGTTTTGCAATCAATCAGGCTACGCAGCACAAAGAAAATGAAACCTGCCACCTGAATCTTGCTGTCGCGGTTGATCAGCAGGAAGCGGTCGTTCAAACGAACAATCTGGAAACTCCTGCACTGAAAGCTCTGGCGAATCGTGCCGTTGAATATGCCCGGTTCGCTCCCCGGAATCCCGAGTTTTTCCCGCCGGTGTCCGCTCGTGATTATGAATTCACAACAACATGGTTCGATGCGACCGCGAATATGACTCTGGAAAACCGGTCACGGATGATTCAGGATGTCTGTCACCTTGCGGAATCAAGGAATGTTCATCTATATGGCAATCTGAATCAGGAGACCGGCTCAGTGGCGGTCGCCAATTCATCCGGTTTGCATATTCATCAACCATACACCGATGCAAAACTGTCATTGACCGCTCGGACACCATCCGGAAATGGAAGCAGCCAAAATATCCTCGACGATGCGGATATCTCCTGGTGGGACACGACCGGGATTGCTCAGAATACGATCGATATGGCTTTAAAATCCATTAATCCACAGCGATTGGAACCTGGGGAATATACTGTGATCCTGTCACCCCGTGCGGCGTTGGAATACCTCTCCTTTGTATTATATCCCATGGATGCCAGAATGGCCGCTCAAGGATATTCCTTTTATTCGAGCTCAGATAAAAAAGGAACTCGCATCGGTGAACGAATTTTTGGAGATGCCGTCACGATCCGAAGCCTTTTCAATCATCCAAGACTTTCGACAATGGCATTCGGTCAGGCGTTTGGGATGGGAGGTTCTCACGCAGGCATGTTATTCAGCTATGGTCTTCCCATGCAAAATCATACCTGGATCGAGCAGGGCATATTGAAAAAACTGCGATATTCCCCCTACTGGGCAATGGCAAATGGACTGGAACCAGTTGGTTATCCGTTCAACATTGTCCTCGACAGTTCCTCCGAATTAAGCGTGGAAGAACTGATCCGGAGTACAAAACGTGGCGTGTTTATCTCCTCCTTCTGGTATGTGAATCCAACGGATATGAATAACATCGAGATCACCGGATTAACCCGGGATGGTACTTTCCTGATTGAAAACGGAGAGATCGTACAGCCGCTGATGAATTTCCGCTTCAACGACAGCCCCGTAACCTCCCTGAACTCTATCGAGGCGATGAGCAAAGCTGAGAAAGTAACCGGTGAATACCTCTCCGGGATACTCCCCTATCTCAAAATTGCCAGGTTTCACTTGACCAGCGTATCCGACGCAATATGATCCAGTGGAGGAGCTTACTCCATATCCCACACTGACCGCCAGTCGATAACCACCCGGAAATCATCACCGTCATTCCCTTTGGCTACTCCGACAGCCAAGACAGAACCGATCGAGCTGATACCGAGACACTGAACCTGTTCTTTCTTCGAGGTCTTCCCAAATCCATTGAGATGTGACAGTCGCCCATCCATCTAAACGGATCTACACGAAAACAATCCATCTGATCCAATGGTTCATTGGCTCCACCATCGCCTTCTGACATCAGCATACCAGTCCACAGTAATATAAAAAGCACCGACGTCATCGATCATGTCTAAAACATCCAGATCAATCCAACTTCCGCCATTACCGACTCCACAGATCGATAAAATCCGCATTGAAAAGTTAAGACGTTCTGATTTCCGTCGTTCTGAGGATTTTAAATAACACCCTGTTGTGATAGAATTTCTGTATGATCGGGCGTGGTGGATTGAAGAAAAACATCGAATTTTGGGGATGCCTGACTTTTATTTCAGCGGTTTCTCTGCTGTTCAGTATCCTGTCAATCCAGAAAGCGCCTCCCCATGGTGATGAATCTCACTATTTATTAATCACCATCAGCCTGCTCCGGGACGGCGATCTGGATTTAACCAACAATTATGCCCTTCGACATTATCATGAATTCATGCCCTACACCTTGACACCTCACCGAATCACTTTTGGAAGTTCACGGATATACAGTTCCCATGAACCGGGAGTTCCATTTCTGCTGTTGATCCCCTATTCTCTTTCTGGTCGTACTGGCACCATTTATTTCATGAATATTCTGGCCTTCCTGACGCTCTGGCAACTCGGCGCATGGATGCGATCACAACGGATGCCCGATTCAGCCGTCTTTGGTGCACTCTGTGCCGTGGGATTGACACTTCCGTGGGTGATGATGAGTGGAATGGTTTTTCCGGAAATAGCCGGAGCTTTAGTGATGCTGACGTCATTACGGATGGTTTCTGTTCGTGGCCGCGCAGCCTGGTCTCTTTTCGGCTGTCTGCTTCTGTGTTGTCTCCCATGGATGCACATAAAGTTCACTGTATTATCCGTGATGGGATACCTGTATTTTCTTTTTTCAGCGAAACCATCTGTAAAGCTGGTTCTCATGACGGCTGTTCTGTGTATTACCGCCGCTTTTCTCCTGTTTTACTTTCAATATATGTTATTTGGGGATCCCTTTTACCTGCTCACATTTCGATCATCCGGATTTCATCTTCCGCTGAAAGGCTTATTGGGTCTTTTTTTGGATCGTGAAGCAGGACTTATCACCTATGGTCCCATCTATCTTATCTTTTTTCTCGCTGTTCCGTTGATGGTGCGGAGAGACACCCATCGGGCGATGCTCCTGGCAACGATTCTGGTTTTATCTATTGTTTCCGGAGGCTGGGTGGACTGGCATGGTGGGCATGGTCCACCGGCGAGATATTTAGTACCCCTGCTCCCATTGATGGGAATCTCGATCGGAATGTTTCTGAATGAAATCCAAAACCGGTTGAAATGGTGGTTATATGGATTTCTGATGCTCTGTTCGTGTCTTCAAACCATTCTGGTTGTTATCCAGAATCCCGAGACGGTGATTGTGGTCGGGGATGGCCGAAATCGTCTTTGGAATCATTTTCCGGAAATGGTTTCATTCATTATGCCTTCTTTGCTGAATCCATATCCAGGAACCGGTTGGACCATTGTCGGCTGGCTGATGATGGTGACCCTGTTGCTCGGTTACTTCTATTGGAAAGCCCGTTCGGGAGCGATAAAAACCGTCACATCTTTCTTGGGCCTGGGTCTGGCTGTTTTTTTCATATTTACAGGAGTCCGTATCGAATCTTCATCCTGGCAACAGGCTCGGGAGATGCCGCTGTCTGTCGAAGCCCCCACACTGCTCGCTCCCGACAATGGGAGTGTCTGGTCGGAAACGATGCCTGACCTGACGTGGAATCCGGTCCCGGGTGCGGACGGGTATATCTGGAATATCCATTTCCCGAATGGCTATAAAATCAATGTGCCAGTGTATGGAAAAACAACCGTCGAACTCCCGGATTCCGTTCTCTCCGCTATCCCGGAAGGAGAATACCGGTGGTTCATCATTCCCATCAAGGATCGACGTCAAGGGACACCTTCTGAAACGTGGACATTCAGTATAAATCGGTTATAATCCAATATCGACAGAGAATGGAGGGTTGTTATGAAAAACGGTTCACTTTTTATTCTATTACTCATCGTGATTTCCGGTTGTGCAACGCCGGCTGTAACTCCCAATGTGCACACCTCGGTTTTAAACAATCAGCCGGCTGATATGGAAAAAATGCTGGCGGCGGGTGCGGATGTCAACCAACGTGATCCACTGGACAATTCCACTCCATTGATGTGGGCTGCGCATAAAGGATCTGTGGAGATGGTCGAGATGTTGGTCAAACATGGCGCTGACGTCAATGCCAAAGACAAATGGGCTTGGACGCCTCTTCACCGGGCTGCTGTCAATGGAAACGTCGAAGTCGTCAAGATACTCATCTCACATGGCGCAGACACGAAAGCCAAAAACGACAGTGCCAAAACACCGCTTGATTGTGCCATTTTTGGCAACCGGCGGCCCATCATCGACCTGCTCCGTGGCGATAATCCGTTTCCGGAAGAACCCCGGATGAAGTCCAAAAGCTTTCAATTGAAAGTACAATGATATCTGATTGGGGAGTCGCGCCTCGACTCCTCTTGGCATGTTCGTTTTCGCATGAGATCGTGCTGTTGACAACATTCATCACTCCGGATTATCCTCTCATCCATGCTGGAATTACGGAGTAATGACCCGAACGGAATAAATGGCGGCAACATCGTCCGGTATCACTCCCTTTTCATTATACAAGGAGAATAACAGGTATGTTGAACGGAAAGAACTGGATTTTTATCATTGGAGTCATAGGCATCGTCTTGATCTCCGGGCCGGTGATGGGAAAAAAGAAAGATGCGATTTCATTACCAGGCGTGAAAACAATCGCGATTCTGCCATTTCAGTATTTCCCGCAAAAAGATTTCACAAAGGACGCCGGAACTCTGGCAGCCAATAAACTCAGCGAAACATTGGAAAAGAAGGCTCCCTTTGCAGTGATTCCCAGAAACGATGTGGATCGGGTACTGACAGAGCAGGGAGTCGATTTATCCAAACCTATCAGCAAGGAATTGATACAGAAACTCGGTCAACTGTTAAAGGCAGATGCGCTTTTGGCCGGAAAAATGCCAATCTACAATGAAAAAGAAAGTGAGCGGGATATTCCGGATACAGAAGAGGATGGCGGCTATTATACGGAAAATGTCCGGGAAGTTCATGCCTCTTTTGACCTGATTTTCTACTCCACAGCGACCGGGGAACCGCTGGCGGAATATCATACAGAAGAAAAAGATTATGATACGAGCAAACCCCCCATGGAACCGCCATCCGCCGCATTGTTGCTGGAGCGTATTGCTGCTACAGTCGCCAAGGATATCCGGAAACGGGTGACAAACTGACATAGGGTGAACCAGAACGATTTATTGCCACGACTGGCAGGGAGCGATCTGGATTTGAAATAGACAACTGTCAACCCCTTTAAAGAGTTGACAGTTGTCTAAGTTGATATGGCGGATCCGATGATCCGGCTGTTATTTAGGTGCGTCCTGTTCCGGATTGCTTTTATTCTGCGGAGCGTTGCCTGAATGGAGATTATCGGGTCCGATGGATTTGGCTTTCTGGAGATTCGCTTGATGGTCTTTGTTCCAATGTGCATACACTTTGATTTCAGGCTGATCCTGTAAATCGGTATGGATCATGATTTCTTGATTGAACGTGGGTTCAGCAAAATCCACTGGCAAGGTCATGATAATCTTCACCATTCCCTCCGGGTCCGGCTGTCCAATATCGAACGTCAACCGCGAGTCGTTACACTTTGCGGATACCACTGTGAATCGTCGTGTGCCGGTGGGGATGAGCTGCAATTCCCCGGATAACGGCTGATTGTCTCCCACCGATTGAAGCGTGACGGATCGGGGACGAAGATCAATCGGTCCCAGAATCTCTCCAACGATATAGACTTCGATCTTGGGTTCATTTTCGAGATTTGTTTCAATCTCCAGCACATCATTGAAACGCCCGACCGGGATGCTCTGGGAGGGCGTAATGATCAAATCAAGTTGCCGTTCAGGTCCTTTGCCAACATCATTCAGTTTGATGGTATAATAGTTCACATGGTCCGGATTGGTGATTTTGGTGGAGCGGATCTGGATATCCCCGAGCTTTTCTCCACTGGCCTTCAATGTGAGCGGCTCCAATTTATCGGCGGTGGCTCGTCCAAAAACAGCCTTGGAGGGTTCAAACCCGAACTGGATGATGATGTCCGCCTTGATATCCAGAACAATCTTAGTCTGAGTTGGATCGTTTGTGGTTACATTGATCGATTTCGTCTGAGTTCCTTTGCGGCCTTTAGTTGCAAATGTAACGGATATTTTTCCTTCCCCACCCGGGGGAATTCGGTCAGCCGAAGCCAACGCTGCGGTGCATCCTCAGCCAGCTTTTACTTTTTCTATTAGCAGTTCCCCTTTACCTGTATTCGTGAAAGAAAATTCTGTTTTCAACTCTTCGCCCTGCCGAACCTTCCCGAAGTCCTTGGTTGTTTCCTTGAATGAAATCTTGGGTGGCTCACCCGAAGGTGAAATTTCTGCCGTATTAGTGTTGGACGGATTGATGATATTTTGGGATTCAGGCTGTTCTGATTGATTGGCAGATGTTTGACTCTCCGGTTTATTTGAACAACCGGAAAATGCCATCGATACTGAAATAAAAATGATAACCATCATCCATTGGAAGCGTTGCAGGTTATTGTTTGGAATAAAACGACATCTCATGTCAATCCTCACTTCCGTTTTTTCACGATAAAAATTGTGGCTCTATATTCTGTATAAAATCCCCGTTCCCGTATCGAATGGAAACATATTCATCCATGATATCTGACCGGTTTCCGGTTGATGAATCCCTATTTTTATAATCCGGTTCCGACTCCTGGCTTTGATTGATTCCATTGAGACGGGTGTTCTGGAGATGATCGATTGAATGCTTCTCCAGTTGTTAGCAATCAAAATTATATGGCAGAGGATCTTCAGTTTCAATAGAAGCGACTCTGTTGGCCGCTTGAATCAGATGGGAGACTGACCCGGAACGATGTCTCATTCGGTAACCGACCGGATGACCAACTCCAGTTCGTCGATTTTGAATGGTTTTCTGAGGAGACCTGAGAAGCCGTATTGACGGTATTCAGTAAAGATGAATTCATCGGAATGACCGCTCGCAACAATGGCTTTGATGTCAGGATCAAGACACTTTAATTTCACGATTGTTTCCTGGCCTCCCATCCCTCCTCGAACAATCAGATCCAGTATCACAAACAGATAAGATTCTCCGTGGTCTTTAGCAAAACGATATTTCTCGATGGCAGATTCCCCATTGTCAGCAAACTCCACGGAGTACCCCATCTCCTTGAGCATCATTCCAATCACATCCTGAACGTCCGTTTCATCATCCATCACGAGTATTTTTCCGTTTTTCTGATTGGAAGGATTCAGTATCATCTTGATTTTATCTCGTTGGTTTACGGTTGGCAGATAGATGAAACAGGTGGTGCCGACACCTGGTTCGGATTCTAATCGGATACTCCCGTTGTGATTATTGATGATAGAATAGGCCGTTGTGAGACCCAGTCCACTGTGATTAAGATACGTTGTAAAATAAGGATCGAACACCAGATTTTGAATCTCCAATGGGATTCCTGTTCCATTATCCCGTATTTTCGTCAGAATATAGTTTCCTTCAGTCAACATAGGGATTTCATCGGCATTGATACGTGTATTGGTCATTGAAATATCCAGATTCCCGCCATCTGGCATCGCTTGGATGGCATTTTGAAGCACATTATAAAACACCTGTTTCAGTTGTTCCTCATCTGCTTCAATCAGCCATAACTGGTCGTTGATTTGGATATCGACATGGTAAGGATACAGTGAAAGCTGGTGCAGATCCTTTATGGTCTTTTTGAAGAGATCACCGACAGACACAATTTTCTTGATCGGGACTGTCTGACCGGATAGTTTTTGCAGTTGCTGTGTGAGGTTCTTGGCTCGGTTGGTCGCATTTTCCGCTTTCTGGAGCAGTTCATATGATTTGGAATCGGGTGAGGATTTGGATTTTGCAAGAGAGATATACCCGAGAATGGCCATGAGTACATTGTTAAAATCATGAGCAATTCCACCGGATAACAGAACCAGTGATTTAAGCCGCTGCACTTTAACGAGTTCTGCTTCCATTTTTTTTCGCTCTTCAATCTGATAACTCAATTGTTCATCGGTTTCCAATATCTTTTTTGAATGGATCTGAACCTGCTCTTCGAGTTCATTATTGGATCTCGCCAGCCGCTCCCGAGCATCCTGAATCGTCCTGAAGAGCGGCGCAATCTGAGCGATACCTATCAGCATAAGGATAGAAATGACGATGGCCACGAACTCAGCCATCATATCCACTTTCTGATGTTCTGAGAAGAATAAAAACCGGGATAACACAATTAGACGCCGGATACCCATCAAAAAAATTGCGACGGCAATTAATATCCATGCTCTGATATTTCCAGTGATGCGGATGAGGCGGAGAGCCAGTACCGCTGCGGTGAATTGCAGAATCACAGAAAGACTCAGTAAAATGATTTCCACTGTCAATAACTCCCAGATGCCGGATTCCATATGCAATAATTTGATTATAAAGGAGCCAAAAATTTTTGTCTAGCACAATAGCTTCATTAAAAAGTAAAAAAGCTGATCATACAGTCTGATTGGAATTGAAATTTATTGATCTCATTATGTGTTAACATAACAATTCAGTTGGATTCGGAGAAAATCCAAAATTGGTGAAGGAGTTGCGGCCACAGATCGGGATAAAATTTTTTTATGATGGCCGGGTATGATGGGGTTCATTTCTGTTACATGCGCCAGAGTCGTCTGCTGTTTTTCGGTATAAAAAAACCCTCCTTCACAATACCAACTCTGTTGTGGAAGGAGGGTTCTGATGTTTTAGTCGTCGATAGTATTTATGGTGTTATTGGGTCAACACAGGAACCCAGTCCGAGTGCTGCTGCAAAAATCCCCTGGGCATCTCCGGCTGTGACAGAGCTGTTTCCATTGCAGTCCGCTGCACAAAACTCTGTTTCGGACGGGGAATATGCGCCAAGTGCGATCTGAAACGACAGTTGTGCATCACCCGCAGTGATAGAACCATTCATATTGACATCTCCATCATGAATACATGTGGGTGGAGCTGTCGGTGTGGGTGTATTAACGGGCTGATCGGACTCCGCCCAGATTTCAATATCATCCAGATTCCATCCGCAATAGGTAACCGAACTATCGGTGCTTCCCATCACCCATCGCAAATAAACGGTGCTTTGGTGACTGGCTATGTTGGAAATATCGAAAGACATGGACTGCCAACTGGTATCGATCAAGGTGGATCCGGTATGTTCCCAGACTGTTGTCCAGTTTGTCCCATTGACGGATACCCGGAACGAAGCGTGATCCCAGGTTGCGCTTTCGATTCCCAGCCACCGCATGAAACGGACTTCGATATTCATCAGATGCGAGCAATCGATTGCTGTGCTGGTGAGATTGGTCTCCGGAAGATTATTCGGATAGGCGCCGGCAAGATTATACCCATATACATTTGAACCAGTGAAACCGGATGTCGGGTCACCGTTGCTGCCCTGCGGAATTCCCCAGGCCCACTGCCCTTCGGTTGTCCAGCCTGGATTTGTATTCAATGACCATTCGTACCGGCGGATAAAATTGGATGATGTGACATCCATTTCGAAAGTGTCTGTTGTGGTATATCCCGATGCAGACAATGATACCGTAAATGTGATCAGTGTGTGATTGGGTGTCGAGGGAGATGCCATGACCGTAAAATGGGGTGCAATGCTGTCACCTTCCCCACCTCCAACAATATCAATGAACGAGGCGGATGGATCAGGCATCGTGATGTATTCCGGATGATTCGACGACAATGTGCCTGTCACATTATGAGCGGAACCATTACCGGTATTCAGCAGTGTCAGCCTGATTTGAGCTGTTTCGCCAGGATCCAGAACACCGTCGTTATCTCCCGAACCATCCAAGACTCCCATTGAACTGAATGTGAGGGTTGGAGCTACAATCATATCGATAAATTGGGTTCTGCCGGAAAATTCATTTGAGAACCAGTTCAGTTCAAAATGGATTGTTTCGCCGTCATCCGCTTCGGTACTGATAGTGAAAACATAGTCCGTGGATGATGTCCCGGAACCATTTTGTGCGATATCCGGAAAATCAGCGGAGGGGGTGGTGATGGTGACGTGCGGATTATTCGATGACAAAGTGGCAAAAACACCCGTGGCATCGGTACCCGGGTTTTCCAATGTGACCGACAGATGTATCGATTCACCAGGATTGATCTGTCCATCGTCATTACCGCCTGCCGAATCATCGATGGCATGATTTAGATGGCGCAGACTGGGAACATTGGGTGGCAGAGTATCCCCGCAAATCGTGACATCATCGATATAGAAGCCATTTCGTGTGACAGAACCATCGCTCGTCAGTTTCCAGCGGATATACACATACGGCTGGCCATCTGCAGTTTCGGAGATATCAAAGCGCTGTTCCGTCCATTGAAGATCATCACCATACCCGCTCCAAACAGTATTCCATGTCACGTTGTCGTTCGAGACCTGGACGTAGGCGGTGTCATATCCTGATTCGTTCTCCAGCCATCTCCAGAAGATGAGTTCGGCATGGCTGACATTGGTGCAGTCAAATGGAAGAGATGTCAGAGTAAAATCACCGTTATCTCCATATTCACCGGATAGATTGGTTCCATAACAATTGGTGCCCGTATGGCCGTTCACAGGTCCGGCAGTCGGATGACCGAACGCCCATCCTCCTGTGCCGATATTTTGGATCGGCCAGCTCGGATCTGAGTCCAGAAGCTCTTCATAAATGGGGCATTCATAAACATAATTGGACACTTTCTCAATCAGGATTCCGCTGTCAGTGCAGATTGTCTGATCCGCGTGAATACTGACCTGAAACTCCACAATATGCTCACTGGGACACAGATGGTCCACTGAGATGACAAAATGCGGGGTAATACTTCCCCCTGTGGCTCCATCCTCAATATCCCCAAATTCGGCATGGCCGGTTTCGATGGTGACATACGGATCAGATGTGGTGATGTCCGCGGAAACATTCGTGGTGGAGCCAATGGATTGGAGAAATACTTCCAGAGCCACCCGTTCACCAGGATCGATCACGCCATCATTATCCCCATCGGAATCCAAGGCAGTATGGTCGATAACATATAATCCATAGCTCCCATCGGGTACCAGATCAATGTTCAGATTGACACGGGAGTTTTGAACGCTGACCGGGAGCGTAACAGGGGTATAGCCTGGAGCCGACACATTGACATGGTATATCCCTGGAGCAACGACCCGGAAATATCGGCCGAAGGAATCGGTCATCCGGGGAGATTCATCTGCTGTCAGGGGGTATTCTTCCAGGATCACACGGGCATTCAGCGGAGTGCCGGAGCAGGCATCACGAACCAGACCTGTGATGGCCGGGCCTTCCACCCGGTCCAGCAGATATTGCCATGCGGGTCGTAGACGCAGAACCGTATCATCCCGCCATGGATTGTATGGTGGGAGAAATCCCTGTGACCAACTATTCACTTCGATGACAAACGCGAAAGTGCCCAATTCAGCATAATACCAATCGATATCGCCGCCATCCGTCGCATACAGCAACTCCCAGCTTGTTCCGGGTGAATATCCCATCGTGCCGTCATCCGTTTCGATCAATGCTGCCATCTGGCGGCCGACATCGGAGATCAGCTCGTTTTCCGGTGTGAAAACGCCGGTGCATCCATATGGATACAACACCAGTTCCGAATAGGTATGGAATGAGATATCGAACACCGGTTTTATTGTGGAAGCGAAATTCATCATATTGGTAACGCACTGGGCTTGACCCGGTAGCGTTCCTCGATATAAATCATCACAGGGATCTCCGGAACTCCCATCACAGGTTCCCCAGAATGATTCATAGTTGCGGTTGGGATCAATCCCATAACAACTCGATCCGGGTGGTGGGCTGTGGCGATCTTTCCGCCAATAATCGTCCTGTGTGAACACATAATTGACGCCATCCAGGTTGACCATCGGAACAATCCAGATTTCCAGGGTATCAATCCAGTGAGTGACACGCGGGTCGGAACCATAGTGGCTGCATAAATACTCGATCGCATCCAGCATGATTTCAGGTGTCATGACTTCACGGGCATGATGCTGTGCATTGAACAAAACCACTGGTTCATCTTCATCCACCGATGGATTGTCCGAAATTTTGATCGCTCGCATCGTTCGACCTTCTTCGGTTGTTCCAATGGAGATCAATGCCGTGATATCCGGGTATTCTGCATGGAACTCCTGCACCAGCGTCTCCATCTCAGTTGGATTTTTGTAAAGCGGATCGACTCGATCCGGTGTCATGTCCTGGGGAGTTGCCAGAACTTCCAACTTGTATTGACCTTTCAATTCCTGAAATTCATTACCGGAGACAAATACATCGATCTGAAAATTTTTGCGGTCTACTCCAGCAATATCATAATGTTTGACGGTGTTAAATTCTTTCAAAGCATCCTTGTAGGCAGCCGAATCGGTGAAGCTGATCCGTAGATAATATCTATCTGGCAATCCATCAGCAAATACCAAGGCTGTCCCGATCAAAAGCAGCAATGCCGTTGCCGTAAACAGTATAAATCGTTTCACGTTATCGATCCCTCCCATATTATTCCTTAATGATCGTTTTCCAAAAATCGTCCGTTACGAAAGACCTTCTTCCATATTCCTGCTGAGATATTATTCAAGTTCTGTACCTTATCGGGAAAAAATAATCATCATTCACGAAGCCATGTTTTATGGTTCATCGGTCTGGTGATTTTGTTTTATGAGACCAGACCGGTATAATGGCTTAAGCCAGATGTGAAAATGTTACTTAGTATGCGTAAAAGAAAGGCGATAAAAGTGGATCGGAAAAAAAAATGGAGATATGCCATTGAGCTGTTGCTGCTGTTGCTCGTTGTGAGTATTTATTGGAATGGCAACTATGCCACGTGGTCGGAAGCCTACCATGGTTCATGGAGCCAGACACCGGGGCCGGATACAACAGCGGTTCAGGCTTTGTTTTGGTCCGAGCCTACTCAATCATTGATCGCAGGTTCAAAAGTCAACCAGTACCGAACCGGTCTCAATGTTTACCATCCAGCGGCTGCAGAATGGATCATGCCGAAATCCCCGCTTGCCAGATCTCATGCAGTCATGGATTTTATCGAAATCGAATCAGGCATCTGGGCTGTTTATTTTTCATCTGATCCGGTGCCGGGTGGTCTGTTGATCAGCCAGGACAACGGAAAGACATGGCAGGAACACACTGAGCTACCGGGACAGCCGGATCCCCGATGCATCGTCACATTAGGCTCTCAAAACAACACCATTCTGGTTGGCACGGTTTCTGAGGGCATTTTTTTATCCACAGATAACGGACGGTCCTGGATCCGAACGAACACCGGTCTGAACAATCTTCGTATTCAAAAACTGTGCGCAGATCCTTTTTCACTGCGAACGGTTTTTGCAGGGACGATCGACAGCCTGTATCGATCCAATGATGCAGGCCGGACATGGTTTGACATTACCGGGAATCTGTCTATCAAAGGAAGCTATTGTGTTGAATTGGCCGCAAATCCCATGATTCAGGGAATGTATTATGTAATACTCCGAGACGATCAGGGCAAAGCGCATCTGCTTCGATCCAATGACTACTGTGAAACATGGACACCAATCATGACAGGTCTGAAGCTGGATGTGCAGCCGCGGTGTATCACATTCCAACCGCATCATCCTGAACGATTGTTTCTCGGAACTGTGCATGATGGTGTTTACCGTTCTGAGAATAATGGCACAAACTGGTATCCCATGAATCATCAACTCCCCATCGACGATTATCCCATTATTGTTCATGATCTGTTGTTTGTAGACGGAGAATATCCGGTGTTATATGCCGCAACGGATATGATGGGGACTGTATGGGAATACCGAATGGGAGCCGCATCCCGATAGGGAAGCCATCTCAATTCATTCTTATACCTATTATGAATTTTTATGGGAGTTTATCGGGAGCTGTTCGATTTGGCTGATCAATGTGATCGCGCTCCCGGGAAATGCTCCACAAATTGAACCGTGATATCTGGAAAGTCCGAGACATACTGGATGGTGAAATCCGGAAACTGGTCGGACTGCTGCCATTTACCGCAGGAATTCGGGAAATGCTCCACCCATTGGACTTTAAGATCCGGGAATGCATTGACAACTTTCACTTTGATGTCGGGAAAGTGTTCGACTACTCTGACCTTTCCGTGAAGAGGGATTCCGTTGAAAGCGCACGTTGAGGCATCGAATCGGGGGGGTTCCTGGCAGACGGGTTGCGTGATCAGAAGAATCAAACAGGTAAAAATGAGGGTATATTTTTGAGTCATATCAACATTACTCCTTATTCAAGTGCTCATTCATTCACGATTGAGTGCCGTTTATTCATTGGAATCTGAGATCGGATGCTCAGGAAATAAGCCCAGGATAAGAACGTTTTCAAACGGAGAGTGAATACTGGAGACTCGAAATCAGTATATCGTAAAAATTGAATGAGGTCACTTGTTTCACACTGATTTCCATAAAACGGGGAGGATGACAGGATTGTTCTTGGCAATCAATATCAGAGTGTGATATAGGCATTCATGATCGTGGATTTGCTTTTTGCGGAGCCCGCGGTAGTGGATCGCAAAAAGTGAAAATAAATGCTTGACATGGCTGAACGATCGGGTTAGCATTCACGCTCGCTGCAAGGTTGACGCAGCGGGCGCATAGCTCAGGTGGTAGAGCAACAGCCTTTTAAGCTGTGGGTCGAAGGTTCGAATCCTTCTGCGCTCAGGGATTGAAGAAGAAGGAAAGTCCCCATCGTCTAGTGGCCCAGGACACAGCCCTTTCACGGCTGCAACACGGGTTCGAATCCCGTTGGGGACGCTCAATAAAAAGCTAGTAAAATCAAGGGATGGCGGGGATTTCAAAGATTCCCGCCATCGCCATTTATAGCCCTTAAAATGGCACTTCCGCGATCTAGAGTGGTACCTAAATGGTACCCATGAATTTCTTCCTTGTTCCTTGAACCACCTTAAAAAATTCAAAAAAGTGGTACCTATCTGGTACCCAAGAATCACGATGGATTCAATAGAATATTTTCACTGGAACCGTTGGCACCTGTAAAACATCAAAAATGTTGGATCAAGAACTGCTCAACAAAACCGATGATACTTCCAACATCCTCAGATGTGATTTTCTCCCAATTGGCATGCATGGCATAATCTCTGAGCTTTGGCACCGTATCAAGTAGAGAATTTGTCGCTCCGCTAACCAAATCTTTGGATTTAAGTGCATTTACAACAATGCTCATATTCTCATTTTCAAGGTTTCGATTGTTATCTTTCGCAAACCGTTTCAGGCTATCCTCCAACGAAGCAGAAGCTAAAACAGCAGCGACATCTTTATATCCCTCTTTAAGCGATTCTTTTGCCAGATTTAGAAAATCGCCAAAAAGCTCTTTCGTCATTTCCATTCTTGCAGATTTGTAAAATCCATTCTTAAAATCATCGAAAGCACCCTTGAATACACCAAATGCATCTAAAAAAGGTGAATAGCGGTGCAATCTTGTAAAATGGAGATCAAATTTTTCGACAAAATTGCTAGAATCTCCAAAAACAAGCCTTAATAAATTCAGGCAACTAGTACATTGTCCCTCAAGTTGATTTAACTTAAAATCCTGCTATAATACCCAT
>CAZELM010000053.1:4439-27217 GCA_964512995.1 uncultured bacterium | reverse complement strand
GTCCGATGGGTCCGACCGGTCCGCAGGGAATCCAGGGAGAAGCTGGTCCGATGGGCTCGACCGGTCCGCAGGGAATCCAGGGAGCAGTCGGCCCGATGGGTCCGACGGGTCCACAGGGAATCCAGGGTTTACAGGGTCTGCAGGGAATCCAGGGGCCTGTGGGACCGCAAGGCGCAACGGGTGCAGTGGGTCCACAAGGAGCAGTTGGTCCGGAAGGTCCGATGGGTCCAACCGGTCCGATAGCCGGAACCAATATGCAGATGGTGTACAACGATAATGGCAGTGCGGGGGGAGCGAATGTTTTTTATGACAACACGAATACACGCATGGGTGTTGGAGTGGATACCCCTTCTGAAACCCTGGATGTCAATGGCAACCTCCGGCATCGGGGTTTCATCTGTGGTCCAAATGGTAAAAAACGGATCGATGTCAATGCATTTTCCACCGGCGCTGGTAATCCTGGTTCTGCCCAGGGACGTTCTGTGTTTGTCAACGGAGTTTTAGTATCGTCCTCGGGACGAGCGGTTCATCTGACGGTGCTCAGTGGTGCAGACGGTTCTGTGATTCATTCACAAACCTATGATACCTATGCGGATCCGACCGGTCAGGGAAACGCTCTGGCAACTGCTATCGGGACGTATGATACATCTGGAAATATTCTAGTTCTGAATACATATGACGAGCCATCTCCTATCACGACAAATCTATCGAACGCACTGATGAATATCATGAAATGTACACGGATTGTTCAGGAAGGAGTTGCGTATCGCGGTGCATGGGCGATTGCCTATCAAAATGGTCGGGGTAAACTCGGTGAAGATATTTCCAATACCATGGGAGGATCTGCCAGGTATGGTAATGAAATCCGGGCTAATGCCGCGATCCATTTTATCACGTATATCGGTTTGTGATTCGAGCTGACCTTTGAGAGCTTATAACGCGGCTTCTTTCAATCGTATAGTCTGAGAATTCCATCCAGCCTCTCCTTTCGATAAAGGCGAGGCTGGATATATTTCATTGAAACCAATCATCTCCCGTTGAGAGTATGTGATTGGAGAGGTAAATGATCGATATGGCAAGGCAATGTGTGGTATAGGAGATAAAATGCTTTCCTAATCTCCGATTCACTGCCATGCAACGGATGAAATAAAATCTTTTAATTCGATTTTTTTCGGAAAAGGCGCGATATTGACATTCATCAGTAAAACAGATATTCAGTAATCGTATAACATGGCGATGCGAACTGGATGGAGTGGATCGGGGTAACATTATGATGAATTTCGAACAATTATTATCCAACTGCACCCAAAAAATGGGAGTGAGCGCAATTCGGGAGATATTGAAAGTCGTTTCTCAGCCCGGTATGATTTCGCTGGCCGGTGGCATGCCCGCTCCAGAAAGTTTCCCATTGGAAATTATCGGGGAATTGACGCAAACCGTCATAGAAAAATATTCCTCGAATGCATTCCAGTATGGATTGACAGAAGGATTTGTTCCGCTTCGGGAAGCGCTTGTCGGTTATCTCAGGCAATCTGGAATAAAGGTAGATGTCCCCGATATTTTAATTTCCAGCGGATCCCAGGGTGTACTTGATGCTCTCGGGAAGATTCTGATATCATCAGGTGACACTGTCGCAGTGGAAGCGCCAACCTATCTTGGAGCACTTCAGGCATTCAATCCATATCAACCGAATTATATCCAGCTCGAGATGGACGAGAATGGCCTCATTCCGGAATCATTGGAGCACATTCTGAAGACTCGTTTCGTTAAATTCATCTATCTGGTGCCAACGTTTCACAATCCAACCGGACGGACGATCCCGCTCGAACGGCGAAAGAAAATCGCTCAACTGATTCAAACATATCATGCGTTGCTGATCGAAGATGATCCATACAGTGCGTTGCGGTTTCAGGGCGAATCATTGCCTCCCATCCACACATTCGCACCCGATCATGTGGTTTATATCGGCACCTTTTCCAAGATTTTTGCTCCCGGTCTTCGGATTGGCTTCTGTGTGGCTCCGGAGTTGATCCGGAAATGGCTGGTACTCGTCAAACAAGGCGTGGATCTGCATACCAGCACATTTAATCAGGCGTTGGCTGCTGAGTATCTATCCGGAGGATATCTGGACAAACATCTCCCCAAGATCATCCAGATCTACCAGCCGAAACAGACGGCGATGCTTCAAGCTCTTGAAACACATTTCCCGGATACGTTCCATTGGTCAAAACCCGAAGGCGGGATGTTTCTCTGGGCAATCGGACCTAAGAATTTTGATATGGAAAAACTGTATTGGAAAACGATCGACCGCAAAGTCGCTTTTGTTCCGGGAAAATTTTTCTATGCGCATAAAGACGAAGGTCTGGAAACCATGCGACTGAATTTCACGATGGCAGATGCAACATCGATCGAAAAAGCCATAAAGATTCTGGCAGAGACTATTCAGGAAGAGATGCACGGACGACCGGATGCATGAGAGATATAACAGCAGAATTTATTGTCAGATAAGGCTGCTGTGAACCCCTTAAAACATATAAAAATCGTCTGATTCTGGAAACTTCAATCTATTGCATTTGATATGAATACGATCATACAAATCTGGAATCATACGCCATCCAAACGATCCTGAAAAAAAGCGTCCCTGTGATCAGGGACGCTTTTCTAAACAACACCAACCGATTTTTATTGTGAACGACGATATCGAGTCGTGAATCCGGCGATCAAGGCAGTGAAGAGGATCATTATCAATCCTGTTCCAATGGGAGTTGTCGTTGGAATGGGTCGCGGTGTGGGTGTGATCGATGGCGTCGGTGTCGGAGAAGGTGTCCAAGTATCTGTCGGAGTGGGCGTGGGTGTCGGCGTTGCTGTGTCTGTTGGCGTCGGTGTCGGAGTATCTGTGGGCGTGTTGGTCGGTGTTTCTGTTGGTGTATTAGTTGGAGTCATCGTCGGCGTATCCGTCGGTGTGGGTGTTGGCGTATCCGTCGGTGTGGGTGTTGGCGTATCCGTCGGTGTGGGTGTATCTGTTGGAGTCATCGTCGGAGTATCCGTTGGTGTTGGTGTTGGTGTATCCGTGGCATTAGGGGTAGGAGTGTCTTCTGGTGTGGGTGTTTGAGTCGGTGTTCGTGTGGGTGTTTGAGTTGGTGTTGAAGTGGGAGGTCGTGGGGTAAATGTGGGAGGAAGCGGGGTTCGGGTTGGGGTTGCCGTTCGTGTCGGTGTGCTGGTTGGTGGAACCGGTGTGTTTGTCGGGATGGGTGTCTCCGTCGGAGTACACGTTACACCATCTAAAGCTTCGTCATACCCGATATCCACATGGCAACCATTCGGTCGGGCATCTCCATCATAGTCGATCGATGGTGCGCTTGTATCCAAACCCGCATCAATGCAGCAACTGGCAGCCTGAATGTGATAATCTGATGCACCGACGAACAAGGGATCGCAGTTGATATTCCCCGTTCCAGAATAGCCCCCTTCGACATCGCAGTATGTGACAGTGGGTGCGCCACTTATTTGAACCGGTGGTATATTTCCCCATAAGATGCAATTTACTATTATTGGTGCGGTAGTGACTGTATGGATCGCTCCACCCGCTGTCGAAGCAGTATTATTGGCAAACGTGTTGTTTTGAATGTCGCAACCCAGAGAATCAATGTTTAAAGCTGCGCCGTATGCTGCGGAATTTGCTGTGAACAGGCAGTTTTCCAGGATATTCGCTCCATGCAGCGAAGCACCACCACCATAACCCGTTGAACTGTTTCCTGTGAACAGGCACGCACGAATGATATTGCTGAATCCACTGGCGCCGTAAGCATAGAGCCCGCCACCTCCATTATTCGATGTTGTGGAAGAGTCGATATTGTTCTGGAATGAGCAGTTTTCGATCACCGTTGAAATTCCGATATATACCATAACTCCGCCACCGGTATTCGCCGTGTTGGCAGTGAATGCACAGTGACTGATCGTCAGAGTACCACCCTCCTGCACAATCCCTCCGCCCATTGAATTGCTGGTATTGCTCGTGAAAGTCGAATGGGTGATGAGGGAGTTGCTGTTGATGGCCCGGATCCCGGCTCCATCAGAATAAAACAGCCATGCGACACAATGATCAAATACGCAATTCTGAATGGTTGGCGATGCGTTATTGATATAGATACCACCGCCACCATTACTGTCTCTGGATTCTCCATTGGCAATTGTGAAGCCATTGAGGATGGATGTACCTGTTTCGCCATTCTGGAAATTGAATGCTCGATTTGTATTCTGACAGTCGATGGTACAGGATCCCGGACCATTCTCCGATCGGACCGTGATGGCTTTTCCCTGAAAATCAAGTCCATTATTGCCGGCTCCTGTGTAAGTGCCATCACTGACCCAGACCGTATCGCCGGCTGAAGCAGCATCAATGGCTGCCTGAATGGTTGAGTATCCTGCGGGTACCCAAAGATCGGCTGCTCTGGTTGTCGAAGATCCAAAAATCAAAATCACCATGACAGGGATCCATACCGCAAAGCGACCGAATGAATTCAAACATAACCGTTTCATGATAATCCTCCCCGAATTGTAGACTCAGTAACCATGACAGTATTCATTGACAATGATATTTTGTAAGCCGATTCAGGATCACGATGTACGATTTTAAAATCGGCTGATTTCTGTTTGACCTAATCGTTGGTACATTAAAAATCATAATTCCTGAAAAAAGCAGAACTCCATTGCATCATAATGATTTTGATGGAGAATGGAAACACAAATTGAATCAGAAACTGTACTCGTACCACTGAATCATGAGGTGGTGCTGAAATCGGATGAACGGGACTTTGGAATGATGACTATTGGATTGGTTGTGACCAGATAGCACTGAAATCGGGTTTTGTCAGAAACATGTCACAAGAGATCGTTTCGGTGGTTTTGGGGAAGACATCCAGACGACCTTCAATCCGAAGTGGATAGGTCGCACCATGGTCATCGATCTGCCATTGGGGATTTGATCCATTGGATGTGTACAACATAAACCGCAGATCTTTTCCATTGGCATCGGTGACGCGGATTCCCGTATACTGCACCACGATGGCTCCTTCCGAAATATAATAGATTTTGTTCCCATCTGAACAACCTTCCAGATTGGTATGTCCGTCCTCTTCTTTAGCAGTCCAGATTAATTCCAGCGGGATATAGTGATCATGGGGTTTTTCCTGAATGATGATGGTATTTCCAATGTGAGATTTTTGAACGTCCCATAAAATGGAAATTTTGGGGTACTGATAAGCGGCAATGCTGTCGGAGATTTTCGGATCCAACGGACCCAGACCCAATAGTCACCCTTCAGCCGACCCATCGCTTTTATGGAGAATATGGGCATAGCCCAATGCATCCCAGGAAAACTCCCAATCCGTTGTTACACCCGATGCTGGAATGATCCGGATGAAGTTCGCGTCAAACTCAACATACGCAGAATCCGAAATCATGAACTCATGGACCGTGTCGGCTACCGCAGGACTCTGTCCGACAGCCGACAGACCGCCAAAAAGGAGAAATGCGGCCATATTCAATATGACTGCAATGTAGTGATAGTAATGCTGCACGATCGCACCTCCTGAATAAAAATTTTCATTCATTATTATAGCAGATTTCCTGATGAAGGTGTAAATAGAATTTGGATGATAAATAATACCTGCATACCCGATAATCCAAATAAAACTTGGAAGTAATCAGGAAAAATGATACATCATTGAATGCTTATTGAATAAATATAAAATCGGGAACACCGAATACACTTCTCCGGGTCGGTATCACCCAAATAGTCGTATTGTTTATTATTCAAGGTCGCGATTTGTACGTGACAACCTTTGAAAAAGTCTCTATATTCCGCTTTAGGAAAAATAGCTGTTTTTCCTGTTTATATAAACGCAATGCGGTGATTTCAGGAAATGGGACGATCTGGAGAAATCCGCTGATCTGTTGGACACTCGAATGGATATTTGGTGAATAGGAGGATATTTCAGATGTCATTAATGGGAACCTATTATCAGGTAACTCCAGAACAATTGGATCGGATGCTGACCGAAATGGAAACATTCCATGATTTTGTCGAGAATTTTGACGGTGATATCCTGGATATTTATCGGACATGGCACGGTCTCCATTTTCTGCTGACCGGAAACCCATGGCACGGTGATCCACCGTTTTCAAAGATCGTCCTCGGCGGAACACCACTCATCACTCCCGAAAAGGAAGAATTTCGCGTGCTTTATCTTCGGCCAGAGGAGGTTCGGGAGGTTCTTGGTGCAATTTTGAAAATCGATCAGGATGTCCTGTGGAGCAACATGGATCTTCGTTTGTTCCGCTATGAAGGCATTACTCCGACCTATTGGTGGAATGATGGAAATGAGCAGGGAGTCGAAGAACTGAAAATGGCTTTTCAGGATGTTCTGTTGTTTTTCCAAAGTGCAGAACGTAAAGGAAATGGGATTATTTTTCATCTGACGGAGTGATCAGTTTTACATTTGGGTGGATTTGTCATGCGAACTATGGTAATCAGGTCGGAATCATTCAAGCAGTATATTCGACATTGTGGCGGAGTCCTCTCGATCGGCATGTTTTTCGTCGTCGCAGGGTGATGAAACGCATTTAAAACGCTGTCCGGTCGGATGGCATATCCAGATAATCCCGATAACTTTGAACTGTTTTGTGTTGAAAATATATCTGTCTATCTTGCCAGAGAACTCCTTCAGGATTGTCCAACAGAGATTGAATTTATTATCCCACACCTGGGGTTATTCTCCATTGAATTATTTGACAAGGAATAACTGGGTTTGTTAGAACTACCCTGAACCGGTTGATCTAAACCGGTCAGAAAATGCACGATCCAATTGGGGAAGCCGGTGAAAATCCAGCGCTGTCCCGCAACTGTAACCGGGTACGAAACCTGATATCCACTGGAATCATCTGGGAAGGACAGGAAGTAGGCTGATCCGGAAGCCAGGACACCCACGATCCTGCTGCTCTGGTATCCTTCGAGGGGTGAGGATGCTTTGAGCCCTGAAGCCGTTCCTCCAACTCGACTTCATCACTCACCCTGTGGAAATCGTATTGCTTTGGCTATTCTTCGAATCACACTGTTGAGTTGGTGTTTTTGCCTGTTTGTCCTGACCGCTTCCGCTTCCGATGTGTCTTCCGATTCAACACAATTCCAATACGATGAATCCAAAGATTCCTACGTGTATTCCACATCAATCCAGGTTGAAAATGATCAGTCTGTCGAATCTTCGGCGATCCAGGAGTTGCCGGCATTTATCACCACCATTTCACTCGATCCGAATCTCCCCCGGTTTCAAACCCTGCCAGATCTTCTGTCTGGATCCGTTGGTATCTCCGTGCGGGATTTTGGCGGACTGGGCAAGTTTTCCACAGTATCCATCCGTGGCTCCTCTTCCAATCAGGTTCTGGTGCTGCTCGATGGCGTTCGGCTCAACACCAGCTCCGATGCGAATGTTGACCTCGCCAATATTCCACTCGCCACCATCGATCGCATCGAAGTGCTTCGGGGTGCTGATTCCGCTGTATTTGGAGATGGTGCGGTTGGAGGCGTCATCAATCTGATTTCCAGAAAATCAGCTCAACCAGGAATCCAACTCGGGGGCTTTGTGAAATGGGGATCCTTTTCGACGCTGGAAACCGGCCTGGATACACACCTGAACCAACCCCGACTTCTGACATCATTCCAGTTGTTTTACTCCGGAAGCGATGGTGATTTTCGATTCAACAACGATAATGGCACGGAGACCAACTCCCAGGATGATTTCAAAGATGTCCGGATCAATAATGCCTTCCGGAATATCGGTGGACGGTTGTGGTGGAGTTTGCCTGAACAGGATCCGTGGTCCGTGTCGGGGCATGTCGAAACGATCCATTCAACAAAAGGAGTTCCGGGAATGGTGACATTTCCGTCCGGCCATGCGGAGCAGACCGATCGCCGGATTTCCGGAACGGTGCGGTTTAAGCGTGCCAATCTGTTTCATGATAACAGTGATATCACGGTGGATCTGGCAGGCCATCGCACCGGGCTCGATTTTGATGATCCGGAGGGAGAACAGATCGGCGTACCCGTGCATACGCATCAGAGAACCGATTCCTGGAATGGCACAGCGGCATCCCGGTTCGGATATGCACGCGGAAATGGCTCCGTTTCACTGCATTTTCTGGATGAACGACTCCAAGACCCTGATTTTAATAGTCCCGATCGAAGATCCTGGTCGGTTTCAGGCAAAAACGATATGAATATCGGAACCGATTCATTCTGGGTCACAGCAATCGCTCGATACGATCGGATTTCGGATGTGGGCGATCGGTTCAGTCCCAAACTGGGTGTTCGATGGTTTATAATGCCGGAATTATCGCTGAAATCGAATGCAGGAGCCGCGTTTCGATCGCCCTCATTCAACGAGCTTTACATGAATACGGGGTTCATAACAGGCAATCCGGATCTTCAGGCCGAGAAAGGACGTAGTTACGATTTGGGGATCTCCTGGGAATCCTCCCGGTTTCGAGCCGAATGTGCTGCGTTTCTGATGGATACGGACGATTTGATTCAATACATTCTGCTGTCTGGATTTCGATATAAACCATTCAATATCGGTCGGGTCCGATCGCGGGGAACAGAGCTGGATATATCATGGGCTGTCTCCGATTCAGTCCGAATTTCCACATCCTACACATGGATGGAGGCAATCGATCGGACGGATGACCGGAATTATCGGGGCAGACAGATTCCCGGAAAACCGGAACACGATCTGTTTACCCGACTGGAATGGAACATCCACTTTCTGAACTGGTTTGCGGAGTGGCACTATATCGGTGGCAATTATCTGACACGTTCCGGCACAAAATGGCTCCCCGACCGGCAGACCGGAAATCTGGGAGTGAGCGTGGTGATGACGGAATGGATACAGATGGGTCTGGAGGTCAAGAATGTGACCAGTGATGACGTGGTCGATGTTCGAGGATTCCCCTTACCGCCTCGAAGCTATTTTGCTGGGATCACATTTCGATATTGATCATGGGAGGAAACACGAATGTGGAAATTGATCGGAATGGCAGTGTTATTCGGTCTGATCACGAGCCAGGCCTTGGCGGATCAGAGTTATATCGTTCTATATGATATCGAGCAAGCCATCGGATACGATATCACCGGGTTTCTGCAGTCTCACTGCGGAATCACCGATATTCAGACTGTGACTGCCGTCAATACACTGTCCGGAGATGGCGATGAATGGCTGATTATCGCGGGTGAATCGGAAATGATCATTCTCGATGCTCTGACATTCAATCCGCTACTCAAGATCGATAACTGGAAATTCAGAAATCTGTTTGGACTGCCGGATGGCTCCGGGATGCTATCCGTATTGGCATCACCCGGACGTTCCGTCGATGAACTCCTGTACCGGGATAGCCAGACCGGGCAATATTATTCAGCGGATTTCAGTGATTACAGCATTGAACCCTTTACCGGAATGCAACTCCCTGACGGATTTGTCACCGGATTCAGTTGGGCATCCATCGAAGATATCGGTTTATTGAATCGGATTTCCGATGGGAGCTGGCAGTATGTGTCTTTCCCGGACGAAACCACCATTCCGATGGATCTGACCGCGCTGTTTGGAAGCCAGCCCATGTCGCTCACCGAATACGAAATCGCTACAGGAGCGGAAACGGTTCGATTCCTGGTGGCGGTTGTTGCAGGAGAACCACCAACTCCCACACCGACATCCAATCCGGGATCGCCGACACCAACCCCAGTTGATGGGAATGTGACTGCCGTGATTGCAAATGGGCTCGGAGAGGATATCTGGGCGATCGATGGCCGGGATTATTCCGTAAATCCGCATGTGGCATGGACCGGTCAGGCTCCCAATCAGATTGTGGTTCACGATGATCGGTTTTATATTGTCAATAGTCTGTCAAATTCCATTGGTGTTTACGCGATCGAATCGCTTCAGCGCATCCAGGAGATCAGTGTGGGTACAGGCAGGAATCCATTTTCGATGGCCTTCCTGGATGCCAATCAGTGCTATGTGTCAAATTTTCTGACGAATACGCTGTCGCTGATCCGGGTGGATTCCGGAGAAGTCATCGATGAATTGGAATTACCGGGGAGCGATGAACTGCCGCATGATCCAGGAACCGCCACATGGGCTCGGCCGACGGACATGGTCATCGTGGGAGATACCTGTTATGTCGCCTGCGCAAATCTGGATGATACATTTGTTGCGGGTGGTTCTGGAATTATCTGCCGAATCAATTGCCCGACACATCAGATGCGGGATTGGATCACCGTGCCTGGCCGGAATACCGTCGGCATCGAATGGGACTCCCGGTATCCCGACTGGTTGTGGATTGCCAGTGCCGGTGATTATGCGGTCGGACAGGGCTTTATCGGAAATGGCAACATCTGCATTGTTTCGATCCCATCCGGGGAACTAATCGATTGCATTGAAATGGCGGATGCGCCTCTGGAGATGGTCTTCGGTGCGGATCGGCTCTATACGGCCAGTGCAATGGATGGCTCGGTGGGCCGGATCGATCTGGCGAGTCTGACGCGGATGACACCACTCGCAATGCCTGGATCGGGTCAGGGTCTGAATTTCATCTCCGGCCTGGCGATCGATCCCGCCGGAAAGTTATGGGTGCTGGAGTTCAATCAGGATATGCTGTATCTGATCGACACTCGGAACGGTGACGATCGAATTCGTAATATTGAAATGGGAGATGGGCCGGATGCCATCGGTTTTATCTTGAGGAGGTCGATATGAGGATTTATTCTGGGCTGATCGGTATCATCATGATGTTGACTGGAAATCTTGTCCATGCCGATCCGTTCGTAGATCGCGTTCTGGTCGTGGAATATGGAAATCTTGCGGGTTTCGGTCAGGATCAGTTTCCAGATATTGTTCTGGGAGCACCCGATGGAGCAGGGGAGACCGGCAGTTCATTGGATGTGCTGTCTCTCGGAGATGGCGGTTCGATTATCCTGGAGTTTGTTGATAATGTGGCGATGAATGGACCCGGACCGGATATCATTGTCTTTGAAAATCCATTTTTTGTCGGCGGAAATCCAATGAATGTGTTCTGTGAGGTGGCATTTGTCGAAGCCAGTCAGGATGGTGTCCGTTTTTTCAGGTTTCCCAATGATTATGATCCCGATGGTGATCCGATCCACAATCCGGCTAACTGGTCGGGATTTGCAGGCGTCCGCCCGGTAATCAGCAATGCAGAAAATGGGATCGATCCGACAGATCCGGAACTCGCGGGTGGCGATTGTTTCGACCTCGATGACGTCGGCCTGGAATGGATTCGATATATCCGGATCATTGATACCGATGAACCACCGGATGCCGCGATGGATGACAATGGGGATGAAATCTATGATCAGGGAATGGCATCGGATCAGAAAAGCGGGTTCGATTTGGATGCTATCGCAGCGGTGCATTCCGAAGAACTGATGACTCCGACGCCACCGGAACCGACATCGCCGCCGACACCTACTCCGGAACCGACAGATACACCGATTCAGGTGACTGATACCCCAACCCAGTTGCCACCACCATCTCCCACAAGCACTGAAATACCATCTCCTTCAGATATTATGTTTGATGTGATTCTGTCTCAGGAGATGTTCTGTCCGGATGATTCGTTTACTCTGGATATCCAGCTCTGGAATCCAGCTTCGGTTCCTCGGGATGTATATCTGGTGCTTGTACTGGATGCGTTTGGGAGTTATTACTATTGGCCTTCGTGGCGCGCTGGATTTGAGGCAGAACCCATTCAGTTGGATTTTGGTGAATACAAACAACGGGCGATAGCGTTCATTTGGCCGGAAGGAACCGGAGATGCCGACGGATTGGTGTTCTGGGGAGCGCTATTCGATGAACAGGGCGTGCTGTTGGGTGATATTGAGCAGGAACAGTTTGGATATCGTGAGAAAAGGAGATAGGAGGACAATCAAATGGTGCGTGTATTCGGAAGTTTGCTCGTTTGGACTGCATTCTTTTTCAGTCATGCGGCATACGGGTTACCGGTTGGATATGACAGGGGTACTCTGGAGTTGGGACGATCGGTTTCCGGTGTGTATGCCGTTGATGATCATGGCCTGATCTATTACGGCCATTCCACTCTGAAACGCACGGCCGGATCAGAGAACAGCCGGGGAAGCAGCAATGAGTTATGGACATTCGATCCGAACTCCGGATCGCATCGGCTGTTCTATGCGGCATCGGCTCACCCAGGCGGCAACCAGATGAAAAGCGTCTCGGGAATGGTGATCGACACGGATACTATTCCGTGGACCTATTATCTCGCGGACCAGGATCCAGCGGATGATCCGTGGACGCATGGAGCGATCTGGAAAGCAACGGATATCAATGGCGATGGTGATATCGATGATTCGGGAGAAACCATGCTGGCGACGGCAGATACCAGTATTATCTCCATTGAAGGAGTGATTCGGGATCCAGTCTCGGGAGTCGTCTTTGCATCCAATAGCGGTGGATCAGCAGATTCTCCGATGATTTACCGGCTGGCAGATAATAATGGGAATGGATTCTTTGACCCGGAAGAGATTACAGTGTACTTCCGGAATCCGGGAGATGCATTTACGGGGAAGCTGACGTTCAACGGATCCGATTTCAGTGTGATCTTCACGGTGGATTCAGGTGGAAGAGTTTATCGGCTGGAGGATCTGAACGGAGACGCTGACTGCCTGGATACAGAAGAGGGAATTGTTTATGTTACACTTCCGATATCCGGTGGATTTGATATCAAGACGGATCCGGATGGGGAGTTGTTCGTGACGGCCTCTGAATATGGAGTCGGTCATAAACTGGTTGAGATTGGTCAAGGAAATCCACCTCTTGTAACGGAGTTCGATGATCTGACAGGTTCGATCGGATGGTCAGGCACGATTGCATTTGATGGTGGTGGAACGTTTCGTCCGGGATTATCCGATGCGGTGTTATACGTGAATTACAGTACGATCACATTTGGTGATCCGTCGGATCTGAAAGCGTATCAGGGGCGGGTGGATGTTCCGGCGATGGGATGGATGGGTCTGTTATTTCTTCTGGCTTCTCTGAGTATCGGAATGTCAAAGAGATGGCGCACCTGAACCAGCATTCAGCAGAACGCTGATGGATAACCCAATCGCTGTTCCTCGCGAGACGAGATATGGATGCAGAGGCTGGTGCCTGGATTTTCTGCGAATCGCCGATCCGGAATCCGATGGATAAAAAAATTTCCGAACAAATTTTTATAATCTGTCCGGAAACCTGTATCACTTCGGACGTTGTATGTCCTGTATTTTCCGATTAAAAATCCATCGAACAATGTCTGTTTGAACAATGACTTAATTTCGATCGATGGTCGAGGTTCTGTTGCTTTCGGATGAGCCAGCTCTACAAAAATTTGCGAAACTCTCTGTGCCTAAGACTCATTCCCGAGCTGTAGTTCGGATAAAACCTGAATTAGAAAGATGGTGGTCTTCTCCGTCCTCCTCCTCCGCCTCCTCGACGATCTCTGTCACCGCGATCGCCTCTGTCACCGCGATCCCCGCGATCCCCGCGATCTCTGCGGTCACCACGTTCTCCTCGTTCTCCATCCTCGGATTTTGGACGTGCTTCATTGACACTGAGCGTTCTGCCCTGGAGTTCTTTTCCGTTCATTCCTGTAATCGCACTGCGTGCATCAGAATCATCTGGCATCTCAACAAATCCAAATCCGCGTGATTTGCCGCTGAATTTGTCCTTGATTATAGTGACTCCTGATACTTGGCCAAACTCTTCAAACGCCTGGCGTAAATCATCTTCACTAATCCGATACGGCAAATTTCCTACATAAATATTCATTCCAGCCTCCTTTAAAATTCACAAATGAGCAAAACAATGCTTCTCAATCAAATTGTGAATAGGCACGTTCAGTACAATTCTCCGAAAAGCACGCTCAGCTCGGCACCAGCCCTGTATTATAACATTTCTATCATTTGAACAATAGATTCCATCGATCAGTTTGCAGCCGACCTCACCTTGTTTCTTTTGAGCGGATATACTCCCATCGGAGTTGTTATTTCCGTGTAAACGAATTACATAGAATATTCGGAAGAATCCAAACGGGGTAACAAAACTGAAATAATCGGGAAAGCAAACAGGTGACATGATGGCGAAATCAGATTTTACTCATCTCCATTTGCATACGGCATATTCCTTACTGGATGGTGCCATCCGGCTCAAAGATCTCGCCGAAAAAGCCAAAGAGTATGGGATGTCATCTATTGCTATTACGGATCATGGCAATATGTATGGAATCATCGACTTTTATGCGACGATGAAGAAAGCAGGCATCAAACCCATTATAGGATGCGAAGTTTATATTACCCCCGGTGACCGTCGGGACCATTCCAAACGATCCGCTTATCATCTGATTCTGCTTGCGGAGAATCTGGATGGGTATCGTAATTTAGTCCGGCTGGTCAGTTCCGCCTATCTGGAAGGATTCTATTACCATCCCCGGATTGATTATGAAGTATTGGAAAAGTACCATTCTGGTCTGATTGCTCTATCAGCATGCCTGGGTGGAGAAATTCCGGCAGCGATTCTGGAGGATCAACCGGAAAAAGCCCTGAATATCGCAACAAGATATCGTGACATTTTCGGCGCGGATAATTTTTTTCTCGAAGTCCAGCGGAATGGTCTGAAAGACCAGGATCGGGTGAATCAGGAGGTTGTTCAGATTTCACGAACACTCGGTATTCCCATCGTCGCCACCAATGACTGTCATTATCTCGATCGGGATGATAAAAAGGCGCACGAAGTGCTTCTTTGTATTCAGACAGGTGCCGGGATTGGTGATCCCACTCGGTTTTCCTATGAAACCGATGCCCTGTATTTCCGCTCCGGTGAAGAAATGACCCAGTTATTCAAAGAATACCCTGAAGCCATCGAAAATACACGGCGGATTGCAGATCGATGCCAGGTGGAACTGGATTTTTCACATCCAACCCTGCCATGCTATCAACCACCGGACGGCTGGACCCTGGATGGATATCTGGAAAACATTGCCCGTGAGTCGCTGATCGACCGCATGGATCATCTTCCGTATCCGGTCGATCGGGGAGCATATCTGGCTCGATTGGAAGAGGAACTGACGATTATCCGCCAGATGGGATTCTCCGGTTATTTCCTGATCGTTTGGGATTTTATTAAATTTGCTCATGATCATGGGATACCGGTCGGTCCCGGCAGAGGCTCCGGCGCAGGCTCTCTGGTTGCGTATGCTCTGCGGATAACGGATCTCGATCCTATCCCGTATGATTTGATCTTTGAGCGGTTTTTGAATCCCGAACGCGTATCCATGCCGGATTTTGATATCGATTTCTGCATGAATCGCCGGGACGAAGTGATCCAGTATGTTTCGGAGAAATACGGGAAAGAGTGTGTCGGCCAGATTGTCACTTTCAATTGCATGAAGGCAAAGGCAGTGATCCGGGATGTCGGTCGAGCTCTTGAAATTCCTCTTTCAGAGGTGGATAAACTGGCCAAACTCGTACCCAATGATCTGAATATTACTTTGGATAAAGCGCTGGACATGGACGAAAAACTCCAGGAAACCGTTTCCAGTAACCCAAAATATAAAGAACTGTTTGATATCGCCCGAAAGCTGGAAGGATTGAACCGTCACGCGGGCGTTCATGCTGCCGGAATTGTCATTTCCGATCAGCCGCTTTGGGAGAGTGTACCGGTCAAGCGGGAAGGCGATGACGTTATCGTCACCCAATATGCCAAAGACGATGTAGAGAAAGCCGGTCTGGTCAAATTCGATTTTCTCGGACTGAAGACACTCACGGTAATCGACATCGCTGAAAAACTGGTGAATCAATCCAGGAAAACCGACGAAAAACCACTCTGTATCAACATGTTGCCGCTGGACGATCCGGGAGTTTATGAGTTGATTTCTTCCGGTGATACATTTGGTATATTCCAAATGGAAAGTTCGGGGTTTCAGGAGATGATCAAACGGATGAAGCCATCCTGTTTTGGAGATATCATCGCAGCAGTGGCATTATACCGTCCAGGTCCAATGGAACAGATCCCGGATTTCAATGCCCGCAAGCATGGTCACCAGAAGATAACCTATCCCCATGCCGATCTGGAAGCAGCATTGAAAGATACATATGGTTTGGTTGTTTATCAGGAACAGGTCATGCAAATCTCCCGGATCATGGCGGGATTTTCATTGGGGCATGCAGATTTGCTGCGTCGCGCCATGGGGAAAAAGAAACCCGAAGAGATGATCCGATTGAGAAATACATTCATCCATGGCGATGCGGGAAGTGGTATCCCTGGAGCGATTGCTCTGGGTTATGATTCCGGACTGGCTGGTACTGTTTTTGATCTGATGGAAAAATTCGCTGGATATGGATTCAACAAGTCCCATGCGGCAGGTTATGCACTGCTCTCATATCAGACTGCTTTTCTGAAACGGTATCATCCCAAAGAATTTATGGCTGCATTGATGACATGTGACAGTGATAAGATGGATAAAGTCGTCAAATCAATCAATGAATGCCGAAAAATGGGAATCGATGTACTGCCACCGGATGTCAACTCGGCCAATAAGGGATTTACTGTCGTGGAGGAAGGAATTCGTTTCGGATTGGCTGCGGTGAAAAATGTGGGTGGTCCGGCTGTGGAAGCAGTCATTGCCGCTCGCCAATCAGAAGGTCCATTCCGGAATATTTTTGATTTCTGCCGCCGGGTGGACTCCCATTCAGTCAATCGACGTGTCATGGAAAGCTTGATCAAATGCGGCGCTTTTGATCGGTTGAATGGTCACAGAAGTCAGTTCATGGCATCGTTGGATACCGCTCTGGATCTGGGTCAAAAATCACAACGGGATCGAATGATCGGCCAGTTTTCCTTGTTCGATATGTTTTCTGGAGGGGAAGGCAACAGCTTGTCTGAGCCGGCTTTGCCGGAAATCCCGGAATGGTCTTCTCAGGAACGCCTGGGATACGAAAAAGAGACGCTGGGATTTTATGTCACAGGGCATCCGATGATGGCTGTGAAAAAAGAATTGGTCCGTTTCTGTACTCATGATACTCACCTGCTGGATGATGCCGACGATGGTATCCGGATTGTCATCGGGGGGATCGTGTCGCATATAAAAAAGATCAATACCAAGAAAAATGAGCAGATGGCGTTTATATCTCTGGAAGACATGTCAGGTATCTGCGAAGTGATTGTCAGACCACCCTTGTGGGCATCGAAGCGCGAATTGCTTGAAAGCGATGGCATTATCCTGGTTGAAGGGCAATCCAGCCAGAATGAAACACAGATCCGACTGGTGGCGGATGAAATAATGACGTTGGAGGAAGCGCGTCGGAAATATACGCGGGGCGTCATTCTTTTTGTAAGAAATTCCAATGGCATTGATCGATGGATCGATGAGCTGAAGGAAACAATCAACCATCATAACGGGCAGGCAGCAATCCAACTCGTCGTCGAGTTTCAGCAGCATGCAGAACTGGAAAGAGTCATAATGGATCTGGGAAATGGATATAAAATAGATCCCACCGATCAATGCATCCGGGATCTGAACAATATTCCAGGACTCCGGATCAATGGGTATTGGTAGCGATTTTCCGGCTCTTCGAGTATGATGCGGAACGCAGGATGGTTGTGTCATTTATATTGAAATAACGATTCCTTAGGATGATAATGATAAAATATTCACTCGGGATGGAGTGAAAATGAGAAACAGAGGTCAGCATGGTAAAAATGGAAGGATTGCAGTTCGAAAAACCCATTATAGAGCTACAGGACCAGATCGAAAAGCTCAAGGAACTGGATGCGAAAGGAGATGGCAGTTTAAGCTCTCAGATTCGTCAGTTGGAGCGCCGGTTATTGCAGATCACCAAGCGCATTTTTGATAGACTCAATACCTGGGAGCGCGTTTTGCTCTCCCGCCATCCCTATCGCCCTCATTCGTTGGATTATATCAATGCCATTACGACGGAGTTCACCGAGATACATGGCGATCGGTTGTTCCGGGATGATCTTGCGGTCGTTACGGGTCTGGCGCGATTTGATGGCGTTCCTGTCGTCGTGGTCGGTCAACAGAAGGGCCGGGATATGTCGGCAAAAGTCAAACGCAACTTCGGCATGATGCACCCGGAAGGGTATCGGAAAGCCCTGCGTGCCATGCGTCTGGCCGAACGATTTGGAATGCCGGTTCTCGTCTTTGTTGATACTCCCGGAGCATACCCTGGAGTGGGAGCTGAGGAACGGGGTCAGGCTGAAGCCATCGCTCGGAATGTCCGCGAAATGTCATTATTGAAAACTCCCATTATCATTTCCGTAATCGGTGAAGGAGGTAGTGGCGGAGCTTTGGGTGTTGGCGTCGGGGATGTCGTGCTGATCCAGGAATATGCGGTGTATTCCGTCATTTCTCCGGAAGGATGCGCAGCAATCCTCTGGCGCGATGCAGCCAAAGCGCCTGAAGCAGCCGAAGCCCTGAAAATTACAGCTCCCCGTTTGTTTGAGCACCATTTTGTCGATGAGATTGTCCGGGAACCGATCGGAGGAGCCCATCGAAATCCCATGCGCGCCGCCGGAATACTCAAACGAGTGGTCCGCCGCCATTTGCAGGAACTTTACGCATTGAATACGGATCAGCTCATGAATAAACGCTTCCAGAAATATCGATACTTCGGTCCATTCACCGAAACACTGCCACACGAAGACTAGTTACTAATCGCGCAGCCACCGGCTTATAATCGACACGGGTTATCCGGAATAACATACGTGTATGAATGAATCCTGAGTATCCTTCGAGAAATCGAATCCGAGTTATGAAAGAGACATATTTATATTTGTTGTTAAGAGCGAGCTTTCATTATAATGCACTCGTGAAAATGAGCTTGTTTTTCACGATAATCAACGGGTGGCAGACCTCGGGAAGGGGGTTTGTCGACTACAATCATCATCATTACTGTTTGGAGGTCAATATGATACGATTTATTGATTCGAAATGGTGGTATGGTCTCTGGATCATTGCTGCATTGATCAGCGCTGTTCAGTTACCGGCATTGGCCGGTGATCGACCGGAACCAAGCCGGGAATTGATTAACTGCTGGCATATTCCAGCCAGCCAGGAAGCCTGTAATCCGGATACACCCATGCGGGTTCCGGTCACTCCTTCGAACCCAACAGAAGCTGTTTGGATTCATACCGGTATTTACCCCATTGGCGGAGCTGAATCGGTGACGCTGTATTACAGATTGAGCACGCTTGAGACATGGACCAATCAATCATCAAACTGGGAATGTAACTACAACAACAATGATTTTTGGGGAAGAGGCATCCCGGGAGGTCTGGCCGCGGACGGTGAAACCGTGCAGTATTATATCAAGATTACAAAAAGCGGATTTGAAACCACTTATATTTATAACAATAATCAAAAAACATCCGTCGAAGCCAATGCTCAGGCTGATCCATTCTCATTCACATTTCCATCATTAAATACACCAACTCCGACAAACACACCCGCACCCACAAATACATCTGCTCCCACGAATCCCCCCGCTCCTGTTCCGACGATCAACTGCTGGCATTTCCCTGCAAATGAAGAAGCATGCGATGCGGAGACCGCCATGCGGGAACCAGAAACACCATCGGATCCCGCTCAAGCGGTGACGATCTATACCGGCGTTTACCCCATCACCGGTGCAGATTCCGTCTCCCTGTTTTATAAAGTCTCCACTGAACCAACATGGCTGGAACTGGCATCCGGATGGGAATGCAACTATATCAACAATGATTACTGGAATGTATCGATTCCAGAAGATACTGCAGTATGGGGAGGGACCATAGAATACTATATCAAAGTCCAGAAAACGGGACTCACAACGACATATCTGCATAATGAACTGATGGCGAGCAGCGAATCTGAAGCTCAGGCTGATCCGTTTGTATTCACTTATCCGCAGGAACCGACACCGACCGCCATTCCGACCATCAATACCTGGCATATCTATGACAGTTATGAAGCATGCAATGCATACACATCCATGCGTGTTCCGATGATTCCCGCCGATCCCGCTCAGGATATCTGGATCCATGTTGGAGTTTATCCGATTGAAGGCGCTGAATCGGTATCTCTTATCTATAAACATTCCACCGAATCGACCTGGACAACCGTGGAGGAAGGTTGGGAATGCAATTATCTCTCCAACGATTACTGGGGAGCAGCCATTCCGGCCGACACGGCTGAATGGGAAGGAACCATTCATTATTATCTCAAGGTGATGAACCCGGGATTCATCGATACCTTTATCTCCGATGGAAATACACTGACAACATCGGAATCAGAGGCCATTGCCGATCCGTTTTCGATTACGTTTCCATCGAATGCGACACCCACCCCAACGGGATCACCCACCGCGATTCCAACAATTAATGCCTGGCATATTCCGGATCGCAACGAAGCCTGCGATGAGGTAACAACGATGCGCAATCCAGAAAATCCAACCGATCCCGCCATGGCAGTCGCTATTCACATTGGTATTTACCCGATCACGGGAGCGGACTCAGTGACCCTGTATTACAAAGTATCCACAGATACAGAATGGATCAGTGTGGGTCAGGTTTGGGAATGCAACTATATCAGCAACGACTATTGGGGAAGAAATATTCCAGCGGAAACGGCTGAATGGGGAGAAACGATTCACTATTACCTCAAAGCCATGAAAGAAGGTTCTGAGGATACTTATATCTTTAACGGCAATATGAAAACATCGATCGAAGCGGAAGCGATTGCCGATCCATTTTCGTTCACATTCGCTGCAGCCCCAACGGCAACTCCAACCGCAACACCGACCAGTGTTCCGACAGTCAATGCATGGCATATCCCGGACAGCAATGAAGCGTGTAATGCGTTTACCAGCATGCGTGTACCGGTTGCTCCGTCTGATCCAACCCAGGCAGTGTGGCTGCACATCGGCGTGTATCCCATCGGTGGCGCTGAAACGGTGACAGTTTACTATCGCGAATCGACAGACGTTTCATGGTCCGAATTTGAAGCGAATTGGGAATGCAATTATATCTCCAATGATTATTGGGGTGGACCGATCCCCGCAGATACTGCCGTTTGGGATGAAACGATCCAGTATTACATTAAAATCACTCAAACCGATGTGCTGGATACGTTCATTTATTCCGGTAATCAGTTGACCATCATCCAAGCGGAAGCCGAAGCAAATCCATACTCATTCGATTTTCCCGAAGAGGTCACTCCGACTCCAACCGGTTCACCGACGCCAATCCCAACCATCAACTGCTGGCATATTCCCGATCGAAATGAAGCATGCAATACGGATACAACGATGAGAGTCCCGCTCACGCCAACCGATCCGGAGGAGCCAGTGTGGATTCATACCGGTGTGTATCCGATCGGTGGAGCAGACAGTGTCAGCCTCTACTATCGGGAATCAACCGAATCCGAGTGGCACATGGTGGCACAGGGGGATGAATGCGATTACAACTCGAATGATTACTGGGGAGAAGCGATTCCGGCAGATGCAGCAGCCTGGGATCAGACCATTCAGTATTACCTCAAAGTAACGAAAGCAGGATCGGCAGATACCTATATCTGCCATGATAATCAGCGAACGACTCAGGAATCCGTTGCACAGGCATCTCCGTATCAATTCACCTTTACATTGATTCCGGAGCCTCTGATCAATTGCTGGCATATCCCCAGTTCGGCCGAAGCATGCACCAGCACGACAACCATGCGCGTTCCAGAAAACCCCGATGATCCATCGCAGGCGATCTGGATTCATACCGGTGTGTATCCGATTACCGGAGCCGATACCGTTACGATATATTATAGAGAATCGTCATCCGGAACATGGCTGAGCAGCGAATCAGTGTGGGAATGCAACTATATCTTTAATGATTACTGGGGAGAAGCGATTCCGGCGGACGTTGCGGAGTTGGGTCAGAGTATCCAATATTATATCAAAGTAACAGAAGCCGGATTTACAACAACCTACATCTATGATCAGAGCCAGACCACCGACCTCGAGTCTGAGGCGCAGAGCACACCGTTTGTCATTGAATTCAACGAACCACCAACGCCAACTCCCACACCCGCACCGGTTTGCATTCATAGTGGCGATGTCAACAACGACGGAGAATTATCAGCCGGTGACGCGCAAATGGCATTCTATATCGCATTGGAGATCATTGCTCCTGAGAGTCCCGAACAATTCTGCCGGGCTAACTGCAATGGCGATATCGAAGTCAGTGCGGGTGATGCGCAAACGATATTCTATGCCGCGCTCGGAATGGCAAGCTGTTCAGATCCAATGCCCCTGCTGTAAAACTCATGGCATCGGGCAAACACGTGAAAGATCACAATAACTGACCATTGAAGCGATGGATAGGTAAGCAGGCATCCTGAGAGATTCATTCGGATTTCTCAGGATGTTTTTTTGGGGGAAACCTGGATTTTCAGATAACTTCACTCTATCACACTCGTTTTACATTTTGTCGATGGTGATTGACACGAGTGTCGGAGGTGATTGACGCCCGTGTCAGATGTGATTGTCAGAGTGTCAGAGATGATTTACGGAGTGTCGGAGGTGATTGACGCCCGTGTCAGATGTGATTGTCAGAGCGTCAGAGATGATTTACGGAGTGTCGGAGGTGATTGACACCCGTGTCAGATGTGAT